>CAZAVU010000036.1:0-40448 GCA_964488805.1 uncultured Odoribacter sp.
TTGGCGACCGTTTTGCATCGGGGGTATTATTCTGGTATCACAACAGCCCGGTTCCCCAGGTTTGTTCGCGCATGTGGGACTGGTATCTCGAACCAACAGCTGCTCTGTACTTCACGCAGGATGCACTTGAGCCATTGCATGCTCAATTCGATTTTCTGAAAAATACAGTGAGCGTTTACAACGAGCTTTATCGCGGATTTGAAGGTTTACGTGTGAACTTCCGACTGATAAATATGGACATGAAAACCATCGTTGAAAAAGAAACACACCTGAATCTCGACCAGGATGCCGTTGCCAACGATGTGCTGAAAATTGATATTCCGGTGGACAAATTGAGTCCTGTACATTTCATCAAACTTGAGCTTTACGACAAGGAAGGCAACCTGATTTCAGACACCTTCTACTGGCGCTCAACCGATCAGTACAAAGGCCCGTGGACGGTTGGCGGACCGCTGCACGGCGGTTTCCAGAGTCTTCAGGACCTTCCGGAAACACAATTGAACTATCAGGTAAAAACAGAAACCAAAAATGGACAAACAGTTTATTCGGTTCTGCTAAGCAACAAAAGCAATATGCTAGCATTTTTCACCCGGTTAAAACTGGTTGATCAGAACGGTTCATTGATTTCACCGGCATTCTACAGCGACAACTATTTTTCGCTTCTTCCGAATGAAACAAAAACGGTACAAATTGAGGTAGCTAAAAATAAAACCGGGGCAAAAGCACAGTTAGTACTTGAAGAGATGAATGTAAAAAAAGTGGTGCTGCAATAATTCGGGATAAGAATACCATGCAAAAACGATGAGGCTGTCCTTATAAGAAGAAAAAATTAGGACAGTCTCTTCGGCAAAAATAGAGAACTTACCCATGATCAAACTAAACATTTAAAAATAACCTTATGTGCAAAAAATTATTAGTTGCATTATTCATCCTTTTACCGTTTCAGTTCATCTTTGCTCAAAAAAGTCTGTTGTCCAACTTCCCGAATGGATCAAAGCCGGAAGAAGTTGGCAAGCTGATTGCTCACCGCTTTGTGGATGCCAAACACGCACTTCATGCCGGAAAGTGGATTAGCTACCCCGAAACATTTTACTGGCGTGGTGCCCTTCAGTATGCATCGTTAACAAAAGACAAAGAGCTTTTTGTAGCCGTTCAGAAAAAATTTGATTTTCTGCTCTCGAACGAAAGCCAGTTGCTTCCCATAAAAAATCATGTAGACCTGAACATGTTTGGTAGTTTGCCTTTTGAATTCTACTATCAAACAAAAGACAAGCGATACCTCGATTTGGCGCTGCCTTATGCCGATACGCAATGGGAAGTCCCAGTCGACGCAACATCGGAGCAAAAAGACTGGGCTCAAAAAGGATTCTCCTGGCAGACCCGTTTGTGGATCGACGACATGTACATGATTACCATCGTTCAGACCCAGGCCTACAAAGTAACAGGCGACCTGAAATACATCGACCGGGCAGCTAAGGAAATGGCTCTTTACCTCGACGAACTGCAACGTCCAAACGGACTTTTCTACCATGCCCCGGATGTACCGTTCTACTGGTTGCGCGGCAATGGATGGATGGCTGCCGGGGTTACTGAGTTACTCCGTTACTTGCCAAAGAACCATAAAGATCGTCCACGCATTCTGGAAGGCTACAAAAAGATGATGGAAAGTCTGAAGAAATACCAGGCCTCAAGTGGTATCTGGAATCAATTGATTGATGAGCCAAACTATTGGGCTGAAACATCCGGATCGGCCATGTTTACCTACGCATTGATTATAGGGGTGAAAAAAGGATGGCTCAACGCGAAAGAATATGCGCCTTTGGCTCGGAAAGCATGGTTGGCTTTGGTTCCCTATGTCGACGACAAAGGCGCAGTATCGGAAGTTTGTGTAGGTACAAACAAGAAGAACGACAAACAGTACTACTTCGACCGTCCACGCAGCAAAGGCGACTACCACGGTCAGGCTCCGTACCTCTGGTGCGTTAACGCTCTTTTAGAAAAATAGAAAATTTGGCTTTATAAAACAAAAAAGAGAGCCAATTTATTGACTCTCTTTTTTGGTGCCCAGAACAAGACTCGAACTTGCACAACCTTGCGGTCACTAGTCCCTGAAACTAGCGTGTCTACCAATTTCACCATCTGGGCATTCTGCTTTCCGTTAAAAGCGCAGCAAATATAGACATTTTTACTTTTGATGAAATAGGAAGCCCAATAAAATTTCAGAAAAAAGATCGCCTGTTCTTTTATTTGTTTTGTTAAATGATAATACTCAGGGAGTTGTGTCTTGCGAAAAAATCGACGGCAACTAAAAAAGACATTGCTGTTCGTTCGTTTTTTCAGGGGACAGCAGGAAATGTACGCTTTGCACAGTGATATTTTGTGTTATAAAAAATAAAGTGTTTGAAAGACAATTATTTTTTACTTCTTTAGCCCATGAAATTTTTACAAACCAAATTTACCACTAATTCTAAGCAAATGAAGAAGTTATTTTTTCTGTCATTCTTTTTTCTGGCCTCCCTTTGGTTGAAAGCACAGGTTAATGTGCTGGAAATTGATGCTGCCGGAGGAAAAACTCAAATCAACAAGAATATTTACGGACAGTTTGCCGAACACCTTGGCCGCTGCATTTATGATGGCATCTGGGTGGGCAAAGATTCTCCGATTCCGAATGTGAACGGTTACCGCAAAGATTTGCTTGAAGCCCTTCAGGCTTTGAAAATTCCGGTGTTGCGCTGGCCCGGAGGATGTTTTGCTGATACTTACCACTGGAAAAACGGCATTGGTCCGGCAAATGAACGACCAAGAATCAAGAATGTTTTCTGGGGTGGAACGGTTGAAGACAACAGCTTCGGTACCAATGAGTTTTTGAACCTCTGCGAGTTGCTGGGCTGCGACCCTTATATTTCGGCTAACGTTGGTTCTGGTACCGTTGGCGAGATGGTCGACTGGATTGAATACATGACTTCGGATGACGATGTGCCGATGGCAAACCTTCGCCGTAAAAATGGTCGCGAAAAACCATGGAATGTGAAATTTCTCGGCATTGGCAACGAAAGCTGGGGCTGTGGCGGAAATATGACTCCTGAGTTTTATGCCGATTTGATGAGACAATACTCGAATTATGCCAACATGTATGGTGGCGATAAATTCGAACGTATTGGCTGCGGATCAAATTCGGACGATTTTAACTGGACCAAAGTGCTGATGGAAAAAGGCCGTAACCACATGAACGGTTTGTCGCTTCATTATTATACCATTGCCGGAGAAGGCTGGAACAACAAATCGGCAGCCACCGGTTTTGGCGAAGATCTTTACTTTTCAGGCTTGAAAAAAGCGCTTTATATGGACGAACTGGTGAGCCGTCATTCGGCTATCATGGATCAGTACGATAAGGATAAACGGGTTGATCTGCTGGTTGACGAATGGGGAATCTGGACCGATGTTGAGCCAGGCACAATTCCGGGACACCTGTTTCAGCAGAATTCAATGCGCGATGCGTTGATCGCTTCATCGACCCTCGATATCCTGAACAAACATTGCGATCGGGTTAAAATGGCTAATATCGCACAGATTGTCAATGTGTTGCAGTCGATGGTTTTGACAAAGGGTGATAAAATGATTTTGACTCCGACATATCATGTTTTCAAAATGTACAACGTTCATCAGAATGCAACGTTGTTGCCGTCAAACCTGATTTGTGAACCGTATAAACTTGGGACTGATCAGATTCCTGCCATTAGCAGTTCGGCTTCGGTCGATAAGAACGGCAAAATTCATGTGTCAATCAGTAACCTGAACCCATCGAAAGAAATTAAGCTGGAAGTTAATTTTTCAGGAAAGAACATTTCCAAAATTAATTCAGGAACTATATTAACAGCACAGGCATTCAATTCGGTAAATACCTTCGAAAAGCCTCAAACGGTAGTGCCAGCTCCGTTTAAAAATGTCAGGAAACTCGCCGACAACAAGCTGGAAGTAACCATTCCGGGCAAAGCTATTGTAGTTTTGGAGCTTGAATAGGCGAACAAGGTATCGTTAAAAGACAGAAGGCAGAAGGTCGTAAGTAACTTCTGCCTTCTGTCTTTTTGCTGTATTTGTTTCGTCTTGTTAAATCGTTTACTTTTGGGGGTCTTATAAGCATTTCATTTTTATGATTCCGGGAAAAATGGTCATCGGGTTTTTAGGTGCTGGCGGAATTGCCCGTTCACATGCCTATGCGTTAAATTCGCTAAAATATTTCTATTCTGAAGTTCCTCAAATTGTGTTTGAAGCGGTTTGTGCCTCGCGCAAGGAAAGCAGCGATGCGTTTGCTGCAAAATTCGGCTTTGGGAAATCGCTCTCCATCGATGAGTTTAAAGCCAACGCTGATATCAATACGGTTTTTGTTTTGGGGCCTAACAAAGTTCATTTTGAACATCTGAAACTGGCCCTGGAGATGCCGTCGGTTACCAGGATTTACCTTGAAAAGCCCGTTTGTTCAAATCTGGCCGAAGAGCAGGAAATGATCCGGATTGCCAAAACCTGTGGAAAGCAAATTCAGGTTGGTTTTCAGTATCTGCTCACGGCCTCGGTACGTGAGGCGATGGCGTTTTGGCGTACCGGAAAACTGGGAAATCCGATACATTTTGATCTGAAATATTATCACGGCGATTATTTGCAGAAATCGTACCGTGAGAAACGTGTCACTCGCCTGACTCCGGCTCCCGACGGGGGCGCAATGGCCGATTTAGGCTCGCACGGAATCAGCCTGCTGATGGCATTTCTTGGTGAAGATCTTAAAATTACGAGCGCTTTTCAATCCGGAAATTTTGAGGATGTTCCTGCCGATTCTGACTTGTTCAGTTCCTTGTCGTTGGTTCATCCTGAAACATTGGCTGCAGGAACGATGTCGGCCAGCCGGATCAGTTCGGGAAGCGGCGATCTGGTTTCGCTCGAAATTTATGCTGAAAAGGGAATGCTTCGGTATTCGTCGCATTCGGTTGATTATTTCGAGTATTACCAGGAAGAAACCGGACAATGGACGCGGCAGATTGTGGGCAGCAACTATGCACCGATAACCAGTTTCCCTTCAGGACATGTTCCTCCGGGCTGGTTGCGGTCGATGATTCATGCACACTACCTTTTCCTGGGAGGCCACGATCCGAAAGCATATATTCCTGATCTGAAACACGGTCTTGCGGTTCAGCGCGTGGTTCGCGAAACAGCCGATCATTTGAAAGTTTACAGGGATTTAATTCAGCATTATGGAAAGAAGTAGTGGCGTATTGTTGCACATCAGTTCGCTCCCGGGCGATGGCGGAATTGGTTGTTTCGGGAAAGATGCATACCTGTTTGTTGATTTCCTGGTTCAGGCCAAACAGAAAATATGGCAGATTTTGCCTCTTGGCCCTGTTGGCTACGGTAATTCACCCTATCAGTGCTATTCGGCTTTTGCCGGAAACCCCATGTTTATTGATCTGCAGCAACTGGTTGCCGACCGGCTGATTTCTTCAAAGCTGGTTACTGATCAGCATTTCAAATCGGGCAAGGTTGAGTTCGAGAGGGTGGCGGTTTGGAAAATGGGATTGTTCAGGGAAGCGTTTGCCGGTTTTCAGAAGAATTTTGACCGGTTTAAGAATGAGTACTACACTTTTATGCAGCATAATGCATGGTGGCTCGACGACTACGCGCTGTTTCGCTCGCTGAAATCGAAAAACGGCGAAACGGTTTGGAATACCTGGAAAAAGAAACTGGTTAACCGGGATAAGGAAACCCTTCACAAATATTTTCAGGAGTTACATGCAGAAATTGATTTTCATCGTTTTTTGCAGTTTCTTTTTTTCAGGCAATGGTTTAAACTGAAAGCCTATGCCAATTCGAAAGGTATCCGCATCATTGGCGATATTCCGCTTTATGTTTCTCTGGATAGCGTGGATGTCTGGGCCAATCAGGATATCTTCATGCTCGATGAGGAAGCCCAACCCACCAAAGTTGGCGGTGTGCCGCCCGATTATTTCAGCGAAACCGGCCAGTTGTGGGGAAACCCGGTCTTTGATTGGGAACGTGTGGCCGAACGCGATTTCGACTGGTGGCTTGCCCGTCTTCATTTTAATCTTCGCATGTTCGACCTGGTAAGGGTTGACCATTTCCGGGGTCTGGAATCGTTCTGGGCTATCCGGGCTGAAGAAGAAACGGCTGTGGTGGGGAAATGGCTTCCGGCCAAAGGACATGATTTGTTTGGGAAGCTGAAACAACACCTCGGAACGTTGAATGTGATTGCCGAGGATCTGGGTGTGATTACTCCTGAAGTGGAAAAACTCCGCGACGATTTTAGCCTTCCGGGAATGAAGGTGCTCCAGTTTGCCTATGGTTCGGATCAGACGAACGCCAACTTGCCGCACAATTACTCGTCGAATTTCCTGGTTTATACCGGCACGCACGACAACGATACCTCGCTGGGATGGTTCACTTCGATTGATAAAAAGGAACGCCGGCTTTTGCACCGCTATGTCGCCGGAAGTGGTAAACAGTTTGTCCGGAATTTTATGGAACAGGCCTGGGCATCGGCGGCTCATACGGCCATTGTTCCGATGCAGGATGTTTTGGGTCTTGGTTCGGAAGCCCGGATGAATACTCCGGGAGTTGCTGCCGGTAACTGGGACTGGCGGTTTTCGTGGAGCCAGGTCCGGTCCAATCAAAAGGTTTTCCTGAAGAAAATAACCGAGAAGTACAACCGGTAGTTAAATACTGGCTTCGGCAAGCTCTGGCACCGGATTTCCGGGCTAAAGTTTCCGGTTTAAGAAATCATGAACGGTATCCAGGAATAGTTGCGGCTGCTCGGCATGAAGCCAGTGTCCTGCATGGGGGATCTCGACAATTTGAGCTTCCGGGTAAATCCGGTGGATAGCGGCAAAGTCTTCGGGCAGAATATAGTTCGAGTTTGCCCCTTTGATAAACAAAACCGGGTAAGCAGATTGGGGCAGTCGGTCGTCGAAGCAGTTGGCATGAACCCCGCGAATGATTTCATCCAGATTGTTGTAAAGTACCAGCAGGTTTAAACGCCATTCAAATTGGTGGCTTTCGTGGCTTCGGTGAATGCTTTTCATCAGGAACTGAACAACTTGCCTGTTCCCGATCCGGTGGTTGAGAAAATCTTCGACCTGTTTTCTCGATTCGGCCTTGTGTAGGTCGGTTTCGAGCATCGACCTCAGGATGTTTTTGTGTTCGAAGTATTGATTTTCGTCGTTCAACAGAAAATAGTCCTTGGGCGCAATGTCAACAACAATCAGTTTTTCAACCCGTTCGGGAAAATCGGAGGCAAAGTTCATGGCCGTTTTTCCGCCCATGCTGTGCCCCATTACGACAGCTTTTTCGATTTTGTGCCGATCGAAAAATTCGGCCAGATCGTTTTTCATCAGCTCGTAGCTATGCCCGTCGGAATTGGGAGACCGGCCATGGTTGCGCTGGTCGATCAGGTAAACGGTGTAGTCCGGCGAAAGGTTCCTGGCTATGGTTAGCCAGTTGTCCGACGATCCGTACAGCCCATGAACAATAACAATTGGAAATCCATTCCCTTCCTGGCGAAAAAACAATTCCATATTTAGTGAAGCTGATGTTAAAAACAATGCCGCAAAAGTAGCCCGAAAAAGGCATCCTTATGCGGCATTTGTAAAATATCGCTGAATATGGTTGTCTTTTCCTGGTTTTTATTTTGCTGCGTTGATCCGGAGGCATTGTTTGGCAGCCATTTCCAGGTTTTTGCCATCAGAAAGCGAAACCCGGTGAGGCTTATCGTCCATATTGACAAGTAGGATGGCTTTATTGCCGGCTGGGCCAATCCACTCGGCGCCCCTTACTGCCGGCGAACTTCCCAGATTTTCTATCTGTAGAACAGGATTGTCTCCACTGGGTACAACCTCCCGGATGAATCGTCCGCCATAAATCAGGTCGTGCTGGTTGCGGCGGAAGCGTACCATCTCGCGTAAGAAGTCGGCTTCGGTGCGGGCTTCAGGAGCCATGATCAGTTCAGGTTTTATCCATCCCAATTGAGCACCCCAGAGCAGTCCCATCACGTTTTTCATGCGGAAAACCATGCTGTTTACTTTTTCTGTTTTTGGATAATACAGGAAGCAGTTGACCATCATGCGGTCGGAATAAACCAGTGAAAACAGCGGGACCAGGTTGCCGCCTCCCTGGGGCGAATTTACCATTAGCATCAGGTCGAACAGGTCCATGTAACATTCCGAGTTTTCTTCGGTGATCAGGATGTTCCCGGGCAACAGGTTTTGCCGCACTTTCCCGATCAGTTGGCGATAGGACTCGTGCCAGAATTCGCCGCCTCCCCTAGGATGGTTGTGGTTACTGGCCCAGCAGGGAACCCCCGATGCAGCTCCGACCTGATCAATATACACTCCGTTGGTGCCTAGCTCCGTTTGAATGCGTTTGGTCAGGTCCAGAATGGTTTGCTGCCAGATTGGTGTTGACGGACAGGTTACCGAGTTGGGAACCATCGACCCGTAGACTTCAATGTACAGGGAACCGTCTTTCTTCCGGCATGAACTTTCGGCTCCGCCATTGGTGCGGTAGCTCTCGCTGGCCGGATCCCACAGCCGCCCGTTGATGTAAGGAATAACATGGGAACCCATTTGCTGGACTTCTTTCAGCATGGGGATGAACTCTTTCCTTGGTGGAAAATATTGAGGATAATCCACGTCGTATTCATTCTGGTGCCAGCGGTACCAGTGACAGGCAGTTTCCGGCCCGAAGAAATTAATCCCATCTTTCAGCGCTTGGCGGGTTTCTTCGGTGGTAAAGTGCGGACGAAGCCACATATCGGCATTCAGAAGCCATTGAGGCAGGTTGCGCGAAGCAAATGGTTTACTTCCCCAGATGGTGTTGAAGGTAAACGGGCGGTACCATTTGACGACCGCCTGCTGCCATCCTTCGGCGCAAAGCCCAATTGAGGTTGTCCAGGGCAAACAGAACGTGCCTCCATTGTCAGGTGTCCATGCCTGAGAAGCAACAATTTCGGTACTTATGGTGGCGTAATTGCCCTGGGATTTGGTCCGGAATGTTTTCAGCGAAGCGCTTTTGTCGTGCGTGGCGTAATAAAGGGCTTCCGAATTGTTGTGCAGACACATTACCTGCATGGTTCCGTTGTATGAGGGATAATGGGCTGCATATTCCGAATATTCAGTTAAAGGATATTCAAATCCCCACCCGGCGGGCATAATCAGCCTGGCTGCATTGGAGCGATTCAGGGTTAAACAGGGGAATTTCAGCGATTCAACCTTCCACCCGGTGGGCAGATCTATTTCAATTCCCCATTCCGACAAGCCGGACTCGCGGTATATGCCTGCGGTTACCCTCACCGGATAGTAGACCTCTTTTGATAAACGCATTTTCCAGGTGAAAACCAGGCTTGCCCGTTCTGGTTTGTCCTCTTTTACTGTTACTCCTTCATACACTCCGTCGGATGGTAATAACTCCGGATTGTTTCCGTTGGGGCCATCCAGGGTATATTGCCAAAGTGCGGCAAACGAACCATTGGCCGGGAGCCACGACCCGTTTTTACCCGACATATCTATAAGTTTGAATGTTGTGCCATCGGCAAACGACAGGTTGATGTTTTCGTTGGAAAGCTGGATTTGTCCGTTCCCGCGTTTGATCATCGGGTTATCAGCAAGGGCGTACAGACCGAACAGCGACCACAAACAGGTTACGGTCAGAACAAATAAATACTTTGGGTTCATTGGGAAAATCTTTTTGTTGATTGAATAACCTGGGCTAAAGTTATCAAAAAGAGATTCCGGCTGTGACTGAAAGATTATAAATTTGATATGCTGGAGGGGAAAAACAAAAAAAATCCCGCTTTCCTTATGGGAGCGGGTGCAGATCAGTGTTATCCGGCCTCGGTTTGCTCCGGGACAGTATTAATCGAGGCAAGATAAATATTCCTGAATGGTGTTTTTCAGTCCCAGGTAAAGGGCGTCGGCGATTAGGGCATGTCCAATCGAAACTTCATCAAGGAAAGGGACGTGATCATGGAAAAAGCGAAGGTTTTTCAGGCTCAGATCATGACCGGCATTGATTCCCAGTTTAAGCTCGTGGGCCAGTTTGGCTGCATCTTTAAATGGAGCTACCGAGCGGATCGGGTCGATGGGGTAGAGGTTGGCAAAAGGTTCGGTATATAATTCAACACGGTCGGCTCCGGCCTCTTTGGCGCCTTCAATGGCAGCCCGATCCGGGTCAACGAAAATGGAAGTGCGGATACCTTCGGCTTTGAACCGGGCGACCACCTCTTTCAGAAACGAGAGGTTGGCCTTTGTATTCCAGCCATGATCAGAAGTGATTTGGGTGATTGAATCGGGCACCAGAGTTACCTGATCAGCTTTTACGGCAATAACCAACTGGATAAAATTTTCATCAGGATAACCTTCAATATTAAATTCGGTGGTTATATAAGGTTTAATATCAAAAACATCCTGACGGCGGATATGTCTTTCGTCGGGACGTGGATGAACTGTAATTCCCTGAGCTCCAAATTTTTGGCAGTTTATGGCTGCTTCCAGAACATTAGGAGTATTTCCACCCCTCGAATTTCGTAGTGTTGCTATTTTGTTTATATTTACACTTAGTCTGGTCATGATCTGATTTTTATGGGCGCAAGTTACGATTTAGATTTGATTCGGGATATATTGAAAACTTAAAAAAATGATAGCTCAAAATCTTCTTTCTGAAGTTGTTCCTCCATTGCGACTGACTGATAGCGGTCAGAAGGCCCTGAATTGGATGGAGATTTTCAGGATTTCACACTTGCCGGTAGTGGAAGGAAAGCAACTGCTGGGGTTGATATCAGACAAGATTATTTATGATTTAAATATTGCCGACAGGTCTGTTGGTGATTATGTTGATCATTTACTTTCTCCCCATATTCATACCAATCAGCATATTTACGAAGTATTTTCAGTGATTTCGGCGCTGAAACTGACCGCAGTTCCTGTGCTTAATCTTCATCACGAATACTGCGGGGTTATCACGATTACTGATTTGGCCCAGAAATTTGCCGACCTGGTTGCAGTTAACGAACCAGGTGGGGTTATCGTTTTGGAAATGAGTTCTATCGATTATTCATTGTCGCAAATTGCGCAGATTGTGGAGGGTAACGATGCCAAGATTCTGAGTTGCTACATTACCCAGGAGCCAGAATCAAAGCTGATGAATGTAACTTTGAAAATAAATGTGGTCGATTTATCAGCAATTATTCAGACCTTTGTTCGTTACGATTACAATATCAAAGCGGTTTATATGGATGATTCGATGATCCAGAACATGTATGACGACCGCTTCGACCAGTTGATGAAATATATGAACATTTAAATTCGGCTTCAAACATTAATTCATGAAGATAGCGCTTTACGGACTTACTGTTAGTCCTGATTTTGTTGGGGAACTGCTGAAGTTGTTTGATCTTTTCCAGGAGAAAAAAATTGAAATTGTAATTCACCGTCCGTTTCTTGAATACCTGCAGCGGGAGCATGGCATTCGTCCCGTAGTTTCCGGTTTGTTTGAACGAGGTAGCGATTTGCCCGATGATGTGGCTTTTTTGCTTAGTCTGGGTGGCGACGGAACATTGCTGAAATCGTTTATCACAGCAAAAAACCGGTCGATTCCCCTGGTCGGGATCAATACCGGGAGGCTGGGGTTTCTTTCCGACATTTCGCGCGAAGAAATTGAAAAGGCTTTAAATGATATTCTGGCCGGGAATATCATCATTGATGAACGGACCGTGCTGGAACTTGAAATTGAGAACGACAATCATTCGGAATTTCATTATGCCCTCAATGAAATAACCGTAACCAAACTCGATTCGTCTTCCATGATCAATATCCATACCTACATCAACAACGAATTTTTGAATACCTACTGGGCCGATGGGCTGATTGTGGCCACCCCTACGGGATCGACGGCTTATTCGTTAAGCGTTGGAGGTCCGATATTGACGCCGGATTCCGAAAATTTCATAATTAGTCCGATAGCGCCTCATAATCTGACGGTTCGGCCATTGGTGGTCCCCGATCATCATTCGATCACCTTACAGGTAGAAGGCCGCGGGCTTCATTTCCTGACCTCGGTTGATTCCCATTCCGAAGCAAAATACTTCTCAGTCCTGTTGAAAATCCGAAAGGCTCCTTTTAAGGTGAAGACTATCAGGTTGAAGGACCATAGTTTCTTTACCACCCTGCGGAATAAACTCATGTGGGGCGTTGACAAACGAAATTAATTCTGCCGGAGCTTAACAATTTTTAACCTCTATTTGGGTTTTATAAGATGCACCAGGCATGAATATTTCAGAATTGTATTACTTTTGTAGCACTTGAAAGGTGTTATGTTCAGGATGTAAATCGTAGTGCCTGAATGTTTTATAGAGTGAATAAACCTTTCAAAAACGAAGTTAGATGAAGCATTTTTTGGCGATTTTTCTAATAGGATTCATATCAATTGAAGCGTTTGGACAACAGAGCGTTGATGTTGGTTTTTTCGGGGGGGCAGGTACTTATTTTGGCGATATGACCAAGGTAAATTTCTCGAAATCAATAAATCCCGCTATTGGAGGCTTTTTTAGGTATAATTTTAACCCTAGGTATGCGCTGAGGTTTAATGTAATGAATTCAACGATTGGAGCCGATGGTGAATTCGATTCAAATCCCTGGAGCTTCAATAAGAATGTCTTGGATGTTTCTGTCCATTTCGAGTTTAATTACATGAAATATATTGTCGGGGATAAGGAAACCCCTTGGTCAACCTTCTTGTTTGGAGGAATTGGGATGCAGAGTTTTAAGTATAATATTAGAAATTTTCAGCAGGATGGTTCGGAGGTGACGCCTACTTTGCCATTTGGCCTTGGGGTAAAGTTCGACCTGTCCAAACGTCTGGGAGTGGGCATTGAAGGAGGTTTCAGAAAGTCGTTGTCCGATAAACTGGATGATCTGGACGATCCGTACAGTTATACCAATGCCGATGGTGTAGTGATGAAATATACCGACACGTTTCATAACAACGACTGGACTGCATACATGGGGATTCATCTGGTTTACAAGCTGATTTACGGAACCCGGAACTGGGAAGTGCGGACACCTCGAAAAAATATACTCGACTGGGGAATCTGGAATAAAGACCGTAAACAGTAAATAGTGAAAATTTCGAGTATTTTTGGGCCGGAAAATCGGAACGGTGTATAGTTTAAATATTTTGAAATGCGATTTAAAGACAAACTGATAAAGGATAAGATACCGAAACATGTTGCCATCATCATGGATGGGAACGGGCGATGGGCAGCCCAGCAGGGAAACGAACGCATTTTTGGGCATGAACATGCTTTGGATGCAGTTCGTTCGGTGGTTGAAGGCGCCGGCGAAATAGGTGTTGAATTCCTTACCCTTTATGCTTTCTCAACCGAAAACTGGGCACGGCCTAAAGATGAGGTCGACGCTCTGATGGGACTTTTTGTTCAGGCCATTTCAGATGAAACCGACGAATTGAAGAAAAACAATGTTCGGTTGAGGGTGATCGGCGATGTGAATAGTCTCCCACCACATGTTCAGGAAAAACTTTCCTGGTCGCTTCAAAAGCTGGACGGTTGCTCCGGACTGACACTTGTTCTGGCAATTAGTTACAGCTCAAAATGGGAGATCGTGGAAGCCGTAAAACAAATTGCAGAGCAGGTAAAAAACGGAGAAACTGATCTTTCAGAAATAGATAATGAACTGATAGATAAATATATGAATACCTGCGGGATGCCTGATCCGGAATTGCTGATACGCACCAGTGGTGAGTATCGTATAAGCAATTTCTTATTATGGCAGATTGCTTATTCTGAATTATATTTCACACCCAAATTGTGGCCCGATTTCAGAAAGGAAGATTTATTTGAGGCCATTTGTGACTTTCAAAACAGGGAAAGACGGTTTGGAAAAACGAGTCAACAATTAGTAAGCTAAATCAATAACGAAAAGGATGCAAAAAATACGACTTATTTTCATATTGCTGATAATCAGTGTAAAAGTATTTTCTCAGGAAGCAGCAAAGGATAGCACGAACTTTTCCATCGATTATTCAACAACTCCCCAGGAATATGTTATTGCGGGAATAGAGGTGCAGGGGATACGATATCTGGATACACAGGTTCTTTTGCAGATTTCGGGATTGAGTGTGGGTGATAAAATTTATGTACCAGGCGATGCCATAACCAATTCAGTTAAAAAACTCTGGAATCACGGGCTGTTTTCGGATGTTAAAATTCTGGCCGACAAAATTTCAGGCGATAAGATCTGGCTTCGCGTTGTCCTGCAGGAACGTCCGAGGTTGGCCGAGGTGAATTACAGCGGGGTAACAAAATCGGAAAAGGATGATATAACCAAAAAGGTTCTGCTGCTGAAAGGAAGTCAGGTTACCGATAATCAGGTGAATACGGCCCAAAAGGCAATCAAGAATATTTTCCTTGACAAGGGTTTTTTGAATACCGAGGTGAAAATTATTCAGCGGGACGATACCACCCAGAACAACAGCGTAATCCTGGATATTAACGTAGACAAGAAAAGCAAGGTTAAGATTGCAGAGATTGTATATCATGGCAATAACAACCTGAAAGCTTCTACGCTCGATCGTTCCATGAAAAAAACCAAGGCAAAAAAAATCACCAATTTCTTCCACTCCAAAAAGTTCCTTGGAGAGAAGTACACTGAAGATAAGGTTAACCTGATCAAAAAATACAACGAAAAAGGATACCGCGATGCAACCATCGTCAGGGATTCAGTGACTAAACTTGAAGACGGCCTGGTAAAACTGGATATATGGGTTGAAGAAGGTGATAAATATTATTTCCGAAGCATTAAATGGGTTGGAAACACCGTTTATCCAAGTGAATATTTGAACGCTGTACTGGGAATTAAGAAAGGTGACGTTTTTGATCAGAAACGTCTGGACAAACGAACCAAAGATGATGAGGACGCTGTGAGCAACGAATACCTGGATCATGGATATTTGTTCTTCAATTTAAACCCGGTTGAGACCAACATCGAGTCGGACTCCATCGATCTGGAGATGCGCATTTATGAAGGCCGGCAGGCAACCATCGACAAAATCCTGATTTCAGGAAACACCAAAACCAATGAACATGTGGCACGGCGTGAAATCAGAACCTTGCCGGGTGATTTGTTCAGTAAATCGGATATCATCCGTACGGTCAGGGAGTTGTCGCAGTTGGGCCATTTCGACCCTGAATCGATCAATCCTGATGTGAGGCCAAAACCTGAGAACGGTACTGTTGATGTTGAATATAAACTCGTAGAAAAGGCCAATGACCAGATTGAGCTTTCCGGAGGTTGGGGAGCACGAATGTTCGTTGGAACGGTAGGTCTGAAGTTCTCGAATTTCTCGGTGCGCAATATTTTCAATAAAGAAGCCTGGAGACCTTTGCCAACCGGCGACGGACAAACATTGAGCCTTAGGGCTCAAACAAGCGGTAAATTCTACAAATCGTACAGCCTGACTTTCACCGAACCCTGGTTTGGCGGTAAAAAGCCTAACTCATTTACGTTCTCGTTCTCTTTCCAGAATGTAAACTATTCGGCCAACAACTATTACAATAGTTACAATAATGCTTACAGCGGCTATGGTGGCTATGGCGGCTATGGCTATTCTCCCTATGGGTACGGGGGCTATGGCTATTCTCCGTATAGCTATGGCTATGGTTCCGGTTACGGATACAACTCCACCTCTTCCTATCAAGCTTCTGAAAATGACCAGGTACAAAAAACAACCACTGCAGCCATCGGTTATGGTTATCGTTTAAAATGGCCTGACGACTTCTTTACCCTTTATCACGAGGTTTCATACCAGCATTATAAGCTGCAGAATATGGCCAGCTACTACTATTTCCTGAACGATGGAACTGCAAATGGCGATGGTGGTTTTAATAACTTCAGCTTTAAAACTGTTTTTGGACGAAATTCAATGGATAATCCATTGTATACACGCAGTGGTTCAAGCTTTTCACTCGGACTTCAGTTCACTCCGCCTTATTCGCTCCTGAACGGGGTCGATTACAGCGATCCGGGTTTGACCAATGAAGAACGTTACAAATGGATCGAATACCATAAATGGACCTTCAAAGGCGACTGGTTCTCACCATTGACCAAGAACAGGAACCTGGTGTTGCACACTAAATTCGAATATGGATTTTTGGGCTATTACGATAAAAACCGAAAATCACCGTTCGAAGGGTTCCGTGTCGGGGGATCCGGAATGTCGGGATATAACCTGTACGGAAGTGAGATTATCTCGCTGCGTGGTTACAAGGATTACAGTTTGAGTAATTATTACGGGTCAAACCTGTACAACAAACTCTCGATGGAATTGCGGTACCCGGTAATCCTGAAACCATCGTCAACCATTTATGTGCTTAGTTTCCTTGAAGCCGGTAATGCGTGGAACGAATACAAATACTACAATCCGTTTAAGCTGCACCGTTCGGCAGGTGTTGGTGTGCGGATCTTCCTTCCCATGTTTGGTCTGATGGGTATTGACTGGGGATATGGATTTGACAAGGTTGCAGGCCAGAGTGATGCTGCCGGAAGCCAGTTCCACTTCGTTATTGGTCAGCAATTCTAAAAATGTGATTTGGTCTGGTATTTGCTAAAACCTCAAAATAAACTATTAAAAATTGATGTCATGAGGAAACTAGTTATCATTGCAGGAATCCTGTTGCTGGCAACAGCGACCACATTTGCACAGAAATTTGCCTTTGTCGATACCGAGTATATTCTGAGTAACATTCCGGCCTACAAAGCTGCCCAGGAACAGTTGGACCAGTTGTCCAACCAGTACCAGAAGGAACTCGAATCGATGCACGCCGAACTGGAACAGATGTACAAAGATTTTCAGTCGGAAAGCGTATTGCTTTCGGATGAGATGAAACGTAAGCGTGAAGATGTAATTATCACCAAGGAAAAGGAATACAAAGAATTGCAGCGTAAATATTTCGGGCGGGAAGGCGACTTGTTTAAAAAACGACAGGGGCTGATCAAACCCATCCAGGATGATGTATTCAATGCCATTCAGGAAATATCGACAGAAGGTGGCTATGCCGTGATTTTTGACAAGGCCAACGGGGCTACCCTGATTTACACCAATCCCAAATTCGATCTCTCCGACCAGGTTTTAGCCAAGCTTGGTTATAAAAATTAATATTCTAATATTTGTAGCAATAAATTAAATCTAGAGAAGTATGAAAAGTGTTTTCAAAATTTGTGTTTTAGGAATACTGTTGTTTTCAGCAGGTTTTGCCAATGCTCAGGCTCCTAAATTCGGTCATATTGATTTTCAGGCCCTTATTCAGGCAATGCCCGAAAGAGCTGCTGCTGAAAAACAATTTACTGCATTTCAAAAAGAACTCGAAGATGCTCTTGGCGTTATGCAAAAAGAGTTTCAGACCAAATATCTGGAGTTTGCCACCAAACGCGATTCTTTATCAGAAACCATTCGTAAAATGAAGGAAGATGACCTGAATGCCATGAACGAACGCATCCAGACTTACCAGCAAAGCGCTCAGCAGCAGCTTCAGAATAAGCAGGGTGAATTGCTGAAACCGGTATTTGATAAGGCCGATAAAGCTATAAAAGAAGTTGGCGCTGAAAAAGGGTTGATCTATGTTTTTGATATGAGTGCGAGTTCAAGAGCAATTCTTTACAACTCGAAAGAAAGCCTTGATCTTTTACCACTGGTAAAAACCAAGTTGGGAATTCAATAGTAAAAGCATTAAAATATGCGAAAAGCCATCTTCTTTAAGATGGCTTTTTTAATTTTGTTCAAAACTTATTTTCCAATGGCTTCTGAAATTCATCCTATCGGCGTTTTTGATTCGGGGTATGGCGGGTTGACCATCCTGAAAGATTTTTTAAACGACATGCCAGGTTACGATTTTATATACCTGGGCGATAACGCGCGCGCTCCCTATGGCCCACGTTCGTTTGAGGTGGTTTACGAATACACGTTGCAGGCGGTCCGAAAACTTTTCGACATGGGCTGTCCTTTGGTTGTGCTGGCCTGTAACACTGCCTCGGCCAAAGCATTACGAAGCATTCAGCAAAACGATTTGCAGTTGATCGATCCTTCCCGTAGGGTACTTGGGGTTATTCGCCCGGCGGTTGAATCCATTGGCGATTTTACCCGCAACGGTCATGTGGGGATACTTGGTACAGTGGGCACCGTGCTTTCAAATTCCTATCCGATTGAGCTTGAAAAATGGTCGGGTGGCAAAGTGGTACGAACTACCCAGGAAGCCTGTCCGATATGGGTGCCGCTGGTCGAAAACAATGAGATAGATTCGCCCGGAACTGAATATTTTGTTGCCAAGAATATCCGGAACCTGTTGGCTGCCGACCCTGAAATTGATTCGATTATTTTAGGCTGCACGCATTACCCGTTGTTGTTACCCGTTATCCGTAAATTTGTGCCCGACGGAATCAGGCTGCTGGAACAGGGGAAAGTAGTTAGCTCAAAATTAATGGAATACCTGAATCGTCATCCGGAGATGGATCAGAGGTGCTCAAAAAATGGATTGGTAAAATATTGTACCACAGAAAGTACGGATATTTTTGACCGACATGCAGCCACCTTTCTCGGGAAGGAAATCAAGAGTGAAAAGGTTCTCCTGAAGTAATTATTTAGCAAGAAAAATCAGGCAGAAAGTTGTTCGCTTCCTGCCTGATAAATAAGTTCATCTTACCACAGCTTGGCCGGATAGATTCCCTGTTCGGTTAATTTCTGAACCTGTTCGATGACAAAGGGTTTGTCATCCTTGTAGGTCACGCCAAACCACGAGGAACTGGCTGTGAGAACTTCCACTTTGGCCTGGCCTCTGCGGATCATCTCGAAAACTACGAACGGAATATAAAATTCAGATTTGGGTTGATCTATATTTTCGTTCAGGAATTCAACAAACTGACTTTCGATCGAATCAAATATTGATGGGTGGAAACCCCAGAAGTTCATCGAAACGGTTTCCTTTCCGGTCAATTCTACGGTTCTTTGATCATCCGATTCGCATAACGTGCGGCTTTCTTCCTGTCTGATCTTATGGGTTTCGGTAATTTGTGTCAGCAGGTTATTGCTGTCGATAATACATATTCCCCTCGAAACAGAGCCAAATTCGGAAAGCGTGTTGCTTAACCGGTAGCCAACCATGGCAAATTTATCGGGGGTAACCGAATGGGTTAAAAAGTCGGCAATCACTTTATAAGCTTCGGCGCCATAAAAATCGTCGGCATTGATGGCGGCAAATGGTTCGTGGATTACATCTTTGGCCATCAGGATGGCATGGCCTGTTCCCCAAGGTTTTTCGCGCTCTTCGGGTAATTCAAATCCTTCGGGAAGCGTTTCAATTTCCTGGTAGACATATTCGATCTGAATTTTGCCTGCAAGTTTCGATTCGAAACGGGCTTTAAAATCTTCGGCAAAACTTTTGCGGATAACAAAAACCACTTTGCCAAAACCTGCACGAATGGCATCGAAAACGGAATATTCCAGGATGGTTTCGCCGTTGGGGCCAATTGGCTCAACTTGTTTGAGTCCGCCATACCGGCTTCCCATTCCTGCTGCCAATATTAAAAGAGTTGGTTTCATTCGTATATATTTTTGTTGAACATTTTACCATTTTGGTATCAATGGCATCTTTTTAAACAATCTATCAACCTCATGGAATAGCCATTTATACATCTCCGGTTTGTGCGGACTGTTGCACACATGGCTATTTCATTTTTATTTTGTGTTAAATAACGGTTGCGCGGCAAAATTACCTTTTTATCTGTATTCTCCTGCAAATTATCCGCTTGTTTTACTCCGATATTCGTTTTGTTTACGACTTATTTTACAATCTAAAATCCAATGCCGAAGAGTGTTAAATGCTTACTGTAAGACTTGTCATTTCTGAGTTTTTACTTCGGCAGCCCATATATTTCTGTATTTTTGTGTCCGCAAACCATCTAAAATTCAATCATGCTTTCCGGAAATTACAAGCTTCTTTATCAGCAGCTTATCAAGAATATTGATTCGAAACGTATTTTTCACGATCCGCTCCACACCCTGGCTTTTGGTACCGATGCCAGCTTTTATCGGTTAATCCCGAAAATTGTCATCAAGGCTAAGGATGAAGAGGAGGTTTCGTTTATCCTGAAAGAAAGTTCGAAGCTTTCCATTCCGGTAACTTTCCGGGCGGCTGGGACCAGTCTGTCGGGGCAGGCGATTTCCGATTCGGTGCTGGTTGTTGCCGGTAACCACTGGAAAAATTTCAGGATTGATGAAGATGGCCTGAAAATCCGCCTTCAGCCTGGTTTGACCGGTGGAAAAGTCAACTCGCTTCTGGCGCCGTACGGACGTAAAATAGGTCCTGATCCGGCGTCAGTCAATGCGGCCATGATTGGTGGTATTGCGGCCAACAACGCCAGCGGCATGTGCTGCGGAACGGCTGAAAATTCATACAAAACGCTCGATACAATGCGTATTGTTCTGGCCGACGGTTCGGTCCTCGATACGTCCAGCGAAGAAAGCAAAAAACATTTCCGGAAAACACATCCGCAACTGGTTCAGGGTATTTTGGATATGGTTGCTGAAGTTAAAGCCAATGAGGAACTTTCGTCCCGCATTGCCCGGAAATTCAAGATGAAAAATACGACCGGTTACAGTCTGAATGCCTTGGTCGATTTTGCCGATCCTTTTGAAGTGATTCAGCACCTGATGATTGGTTCGGAAGGAACGCTTGGCTTTATTTCAGAGATTACTTACAAGACCGTCGTTGAGCATCCGTTCAGGGCCAGTTCCCTGATGATTTTTCCGGATATTGAAAAAGCCAGCAATGCCGTTTCTCTTCTGAAGTCGGCTCCGGTGGCTGCTGTCGAAATGATGGACCGTGCCGGTTTGCGTTCGGTGGAAGATCAGGACGGAATGCCCGGTTACCTGAAAACCCTCAGCTCCACAGCCTGTGCCATCCTGGTTGAAACCCGCGCCACTCAATACGAACAGCTCAATCGGCAAATTGATGAAATTCTTCGTACCGTTCAGGCTATTCCTTCTGAAATTCCGATCAGTTTTACCGATGTTCCGTCGGAATGTGCGCTGTTTTGGAAAATTCGCAAAGGATTATTCCCATCGGTTGGGGCGATGCGCAAAACAGGAACGACTGTAATTATAGAAGATGTCGCATTTCCGGTTGCACGGCTGGCCGAGGCTACGCTCGATTTGCACCGGCTGTTCGAAAAATGGGGCTATCACGAAGCCGTGATTTTCGGGCATGCCCTGGAAGGAAACCTGCATTTTGTGTTTACCCAGGATTTTGGAACCCCCAGCGAAGTTGAACGCTACAGCCGTTTTATGGCCGATGTTTCGGAAATGGTGGTTTCGAAATACGATGGCTCGCTGAAGGCTGAACATGGCACGGGCCGCAACATGGCGCCTTTTGTGGAGATGGAGTGGGGCAGGGAAGCTTATGAGCTGATGAAACGAATCAAGCAGATCTTTGATCCGAATAACCTGCTAAATCCGGGTGTTATTTTGAACAACGATCCGGAGGCCCACCTGAAAAACCTGAAACCAATTCCGGAGGCCAGCGAAAAAATCGACAAGTGCATCGAATGTGGTTTCTGTGAACCGAATTGTGTTGCCGCTGAACTAACGTTGACTCCCCGCCAGCGTATTGTGGTTTACCGCGAAATGGCCAGCCTGGCTAAAACCGGTCACGAACCGCACATTGCTGCCGCCCTGGCTAAAATATATCAGTACGATGGGAACGAAACCTGTGCCACCGATGGTTTGTGTGCTACGGCCTGCCCGGTGAAAATCGATACCGGGAAGCTGATCAAGTCATTGCGCACCTCGCAAATTGGCGATGGACAGAAAAATGCGGTCTGGATTGCTGACCACATGGCCGGAGTAACTTCTGCTGCAAGAAAGGGGTTATCTACAGTTGGATTTTTTCATCGTTTACTGGGAACACCACTGATGAAAGGCATTGCCGGAGGAATGAGGGCAATTTCAGGCAACCGGATCCCACAATGGACTCCATACATGCCACTTGGCGCCAAAAAGATTGATACCAACCGGACGCAAATAACCGGCAATACGAATAAAGTGGTTTATTTCCCGTCGTGCATCAACCGGGCGATGGGCGTTTCGAAAGAAAACCGCAAAGAAAAACAGCTTTCCGAAAAAATGCTTGAACTGCTGAATAAAGGTGGGTTCGAGGTGATTTATCCTGGATATCTGAACAGCTTGTGTTGCGGAATGGCTTTTTCGAGCAAAGGGTATGTTGATGCCGGTCTGAAAAAATCGAATGAACTGGAAGCCGCACTCCTGAAAGCCAGTGAAAACGGGAAATATCCGGTGCTTTGCGACATGAGTCCATGCCTGTATACCATGAAAGAAAACATGAAGTCGGGTCTGAAACTTTATGAACCGGTTGAATTTATCCTGGAATACCTGCTGTCCAACCTGGAAATCACACCGCTGGATGAAACGGTTTCGGTGTTTGCGGTTTGCAGCATGAAAAAGATGGGGCTGGACGGCAAACTGGTGGAGTTAGCTCAGAAATGCGCTGTCAAGGTAGTTGTTCCCGAAACCAACTGCTGCGGGTTTGCCGGCGATCGCGGATTTACGTATCCGGAGCTGAATAAACACGGTTTGCGCGATTTGAAAAATCAGCTTCCCGAAGGCATCCGGTATGGCTATTCAACCAGCCGCACCTGCGAAATCGGTCTGAGCCTGCATTCCGGTGTTTCGCACCAATCCATTGTTTATCTGGTTGACCGAGTGAGCAAAATCAAGCAGCGTTGATAGGGTTTGGAACTTTCATTGGTGAAGTGGAATGTTCCAGGTTTAGAGGTTGGTTAAAAAAGTCATTTCCTTCCTCAAAATTGTTATTATATTTACTGCCATGACGCAGGCGAAGGATCAAATACTGTTTGATGAAATCAGGAATGGCAGTGAAAAGGCTTTTAATCAGGCTTTTGATTTGTATTATTCCAGCTTGTGTTTCTTTGCCGATAAGATTTTGCACGACTTTGATGCTTCCAGGTCGGTGGTTCAGCAGGTATTTGTCGATTTGTGGATTAAACGCGCGAAGCTGGAAGTTACTTTACTTCAGGCATATCTTTATCGGGCCGTGCGCAACTCTTCGCTGGATGTGCTGAAACATAAAAAAGTTGAACTGGAATATTTATCGTCGCTTGAAAAAAGCGAACCGGAAACAATAGCTGACCTGATTGAGGAAGCTGAACTGACCGACCGTATCAACCGCGCCATTCAGAACCTTCCGGAACGATGCCGCGAAATATTCCTGTTGTGCCGTTTTGAAGAACTGAAATACGCCGAGATTGCCTCCCGGCTCAACATTTCGGTAAAGACTGTGGAGATGCAAATCAGTATTGCATTGAGAAAACTTCGGGAAGAATTGTCAGATTATCAGATGGTTCAATTGCTCGCATTTATTTTTTCGAAGAAAAATTAAATTTCATTACAGGGTATCCTAACTTCTGATCGTCAAAAGGGCATAAAACAAATCCCAGTTGACGCATGGAAAACCATCCCGATCATATCGACCAGTTAATTGCCCGATTCCTATGCGGAGAAGCCGATCAGTCGGAGAAAGACGAACTAACCCGTTGGATTAGCCAGTCACCGCGCAACAAGAAAATCTTCGAACAGGAAAAAAGCATCTGGGAAAAGAGCCCTTCCTACTTTTCTGCTGAAGATATCCGTTCCGACTTCGGAAAAATTAAAGCCCAAATCGTCTATCAAAGTACCAGACCCCTGAAAATGGTTGGTCTGAATTTTTGGTTGACGCGAGTGGCGGCTGTTCTGGCCTTGCCAATCATGCTGGCTATTGGCTGGTATCTGGGTTCTGGCCAGAATAATGCCGAAACAGCAATGTGCGAAGTGACTGCACCCAAAGGACAAATCTCGAAATGCGTACTGGCCGACGGAACCCAGGTTTGGCTCAATGCCGGATCGACCATCAAATACGATCCGACATTGAAAGGATCATCACGTAACGTAAAGTTGGATGGCGAAGCTTATTTTATTGTGTCGAAAAACAAACATAAACCATTTGTTGTGTCAACCGAACATGCCCAAATCAGGGTGCTGGGAACTGTTTTTAACCTGAAAGCCTATTCGGGTGAAGATAAAGTTGAAACCACCCTTGAAGAAGGAAGTATTGAATTTAGTGTGAAAGGGAGCGCAGCAAAACCGGTTGAACTGAAACCGGGAGAACAGGTCGTTTACAGTATTTCAGAAAATAAAACTGCACTTGGAACGGTTGATACTTATTTGCATACGGCTTGGAAAGATGGTAAATATGTGTTCAAAGATGCTGATTTGAACACCATTGTGAAGGAACTGGAAAAAGTGTATGATGTTCACATTTATCTGGATAACGATTCTCTGAAGGATCTGCACTTCCGCGGAATGTTCGAATACGAACAGAATATTTTCAGCGCACTTGAAACCCTTGAACGTACCACCAACCTGAAATACAGAATGAAAGGCCGGGATATCTGGCTGCAATAAAAACTAACTAATAACTAAACCGAAGTTTTATGAAGACTTAAGCACTCCAATTCTTTTATTTCTGCGGTTTCGGCCAAATGTCGGATTCAAAAAAAACAGGAACAGCTGCGAACTGTTCCTGTCGAAAAAACGCAGAAATGCGAAAAAACGTAATTCATTTTTTAATACAAAAACGACCAAATTTATGAAAATTATTCGGCAATCGAATGGGGGAAATTTATGCCCATTCAAAAAATTCTGGTTAATTATGAAACTGAACTTTTTCCTGATTCTTTTCACTGTGATGCAGGTAGCCGCCAGCGTTTCGGCGCAAAATACCCGCTTCGACCTGAAAATGAAGAATGCAACCATCTCGCAGATTTTTGATGAGATCGAACGTCAATCCGAAGTTTATTTCTTCTACAACAAAAGCCAGATTGATGAAAATAAAACGATTAGTGTTGACTATCGAAATAAGACCGTCGACGAGATTCTGAAAATTCTCGTTTCCGAGCTTTCTCTAACATACGAAGTGGTTGGGAAAAATATCATTATAAAACCTTCTGAAAATAATGGCTCTTCCGGGCAACAGCAGATCCCCAGGGTAAAAGGAGTTGTAAAAAATTCTTCCGGAGAAACCCTGCCTGGTGTTACCGTTATGGTAAACGGAAGTACGAACGGAACAATAACTGATGCCGATGGCTCATATTCTCTCAGTAATGTACCTTCCAGCGGAATTCTGGCTTTCTCCTTCGTGGGAATGAAAAAAGTTGAAGTGCCGGTAAACGGCAAAGCGGAAATCAATGCCGTTCTGGAAGACGAAACCGTTGGTCTGGAAGAAGTAGTGGCAATTGGATATGGCACGGCCCGCAAGAGCGATTTGACGGGGGCGGTCGCAAACCTACAAGGCGAGAGTTTAACCAAACGTTCGGCACAGCAGCTTTCTACTGCGATGCAGGGCCAGATGGCAGGGGTGCAGGTTACCCGCTCATCGGGGGAGCCGGGAGCTTCGGCTACGGTGCGCGTACGCGGTATCACCACGCTTTCGAACAACGATCCTTTGGTAATTGTCGATGGCGTACCGTCATCGCTTAACGATGTTGTTGCAGCCGACGTGGAAACCATGACTGTGCTGAAGGATGCAGCTTCGGCGTCAATTTACGGTTCGCGTGCAGCGGCAGGGGTTATCCTGATTACCACCAAACGCGCCAAACAAAACCAATTTTCATTCGATTACAACTACGAATATAGTATTGACAAACCCACAACGCAGCCCAAGAATGGTAATGTTATCGATTGGATGAATGTACAAAACGAAGTTAAATGGAATGATGGCGCTTCATCTCCTTATTCGCAATACTCGCAAGAGACCATTGCCTCGTGGCTCAGCAACAACGCTACTGATCCCTGGCACTATCCCAATACCGATTGGGTCGATTTGATCCTGAAGAAATCGACCACACATGAACAGCATACGCTGAGTGTTTCGGGAGGTACTGAAAAACTACGGACGAAATCCACTTTTAATTACCAGAAAGGCGATGGCTATTATGAAAATAAGTCTTATGAACGTTTTGCAGGCCGTATCAACAACGACTATAAAATAGCAGATTGGATCAGCGCAAATCTCGACATCGACTTTTCCAAATCAACTTCAATCGCTCCTTCGCAAATCAATGCTGTTTACTGGGCGTATCTGGTAGCTCCCTATTACACACCCCGATGGGAGGATGGTCGTTACGCCGATGTGAAGGACGGTGCCAACCCGCTTGCAGGCCTGGAAAAAGGAGGTACGAACAATATCGATTATTATAAGTTCGGCGGCAAGGCGCAATTCGACATCACTCCTTTGAACGGCCTTACCCTGACAGCCATCTTTGCGCCGCGATACTCGTTCACCAAGGGCAAAAAATTTACCCGCGCCGTACCTGTTTACTACGAAAACGGCTCCACCACCAACATGCAGTTACACAAGACCACCAACCTGGAGGAATCGCGCAACGACAATAACAGCTTCACTACCCAGTTTTACGGTAACTATCAAAAGAAATGGGGCGATCATTCGTTTAGCGCTATGGCTGGTTATGAGGGGCATTCTTATAAGTGGGAAGAGCTTGGCGCTTCGCGCACCAACTATCTGCTTGATAAATATCCCTATCTCAATATCGGTCCTGAAGATTATCAGTATAATTCGGGCAAAGCTGGACACAATGCCTACGAATCGGTATTTGGACGCCTGATGTATTCCTTTAAAAATAAATACATGATTCAGGGTAACGTTCGTACCGATGGTTCATCTCGCTTTTCAGAAGATTACCGCTGGGGTACATTCTACTCAACATCTGCGGGATGGGTCATGTCGGAAGAACCATGGTTCAAAAATAATGTAGTTGATTACCTGAAATTACGAGGCTCTATCGGCCAACTCGGCAACGAACGGATCGGGTCGGAATTTCCTTATCAGGCGGCCATTAGCTTTGGCAACAGTTACATGTACGACAAATCAACGCAATCCGTAACAGCCGTACAGAACGCCGCACAAGTGTATTACGCATTCAAAGATATTACTTGGGAAACAACTACCACACAAGGTCTCGGCCTGGATCTTCAGTCCCTCGACAGCCGTTTACGTTTCTCCGGCGATTACTATTACAAAAAGACCAGCGATATGTTGCTTACACTCGGCTTTCCCTCTTACGCCGGATTTTCGGCACCTCAACAAAATGCCGGAGACATGTACACCAAAGGATGGGATTTGGAATTAGGTTGGGCTGACAAAATTGGTGATTTTTGGTACAACATCTCTGCAAACCTATCAGACTACCGTTCAAAAATGGGCTACCTGGGCGACAAACGCACTATTGATGGCAACTATATATACGAAAAAGGTTCATACTACTACGAGTGGTATATGTATAAGACAGATGGCTTGTTCCAAACCGATGCCAACCTTTACGATGAAAATGGTGTAAAGTACCCTACGCTTACGGCAAACGATAAAGCGGGAAATATTAAATATGTTGATGCCAACGACAGCAAAACCATCAATTCTGATGACAAAGTTCGCCTCGGCAACTCGCTGCCCGAATATCTTTATGGTGGTAATATTGCAATGGGTTGGAAAGGATTTGACTTCAGCCTTGCATTTCAGGGGGTAGGGCACCAACGCGTATTGTTCAATTCGGCATGGATACAACCGCTGAAAGAGCAATGGGGCGCTGTCCCGGAACTCTTATTGGGCAACTACTGGAGCCAGCACAATACCGCAGAACAGAATCTCAAAGCCAAATATCCACGCCTAACCTACACCAACACCACCAACACTTTTACGGGATCCGACTATTGGCTCTTCAACGGCGCCTATTTCCGCGTAAAAAATATCACGCTGGGCTATTCGCTGCCTAAGGATTTGCTAAGTCATGCACGAATCAAGGATCTGCGTTGCTATTTCAGTGTGAATGATCTGCCGGCCATCAGCAACTATCCGAAAGGCTGGGATCCTGAAGTGGGCTCCTCATCAGATTTCATATCAACATCTTTCATTTTGGGTGTTAATGTTAAATTCTAAAAAATTATACAGATGAAAAAGATATTTTTAATTGCCATCATATTCTCAACGCTCACTTTTTCGGCCTGCGTTGATCTCGGACTGAATCCCTTGTCAGAAGGATCAAGTGAAAGCTGGTACTCTTCGCAGCAAGAGATAGAAATGTCGGTAAACGATTATTACCGCCCTGAGTTTTTCCCCATCGACGACATGGCCTGGGGTGACGACGTTACTGCACGCAACTCTACTTCCTCTGTACAGAATGGGACGATGACCGCCGAGGACGGCACAGTGGCTTCTCGCTGGCAAAATCACTATAAAGGCATTGCCCGTGCTTTGCGCCTGCTGAATAAAATGGAAAATGCCCGCACTATGGGTGTACCTGAAGCCAGTATCAAGCAATACGAAGGAGAAGCCTATTTTTATATGGGCTATGCCTACGGTATGCTGGCTTTCCATTGGGGCGATGCTATCCTTGATAAAACAGGTATGACCCTTGACGAAGCTTATTCAATATCGCGTTCGCCCAAAGCCGAGGTGTTGGCATATAGCTACGAGTGTCTGGATAAGGCTGCCGAGCGTTTGCCGAACAGCTATTCGGGCATACAGCGTGCTACAAAAGGCGCCGCTCTTGCGTTCAAAGCGCGCATTGCCCTTTGGAACGGAGATTACGAAACGGCTGCAACGGCTGCCAAAGCCTGCATGGATTTGAATGTGTATAAACTCCATAGCAATTATAGGGATTTGTTCACCGCTACATGGTCGAACGAATGGATTTTCTTCTTCCGTGGTGATGTGACATTGAAAAAGTATTACTGGGCTGCCGGCGACGTAGCAAACTGTATTGGCCGTCTTGCCGGAGGATGGGGCGGACAGAAAGCTCCCTCGTATGAACTGGTATGCGCCTATCCCTGCATCGACGGTAAACCCATTGACGAGTCGCCGCTATACAACCCAAAAGACTTTTTCGAGAACCGTGACCCGCGTATGGCTATGACCATCGTGCCCTTCGCCACGGCACATAACAAGAGTGTCCTCGCTGGAACATATAAACCTCAGGATTATGCATGGCTTGGCTTTGAGTATTCCCCAGCCCCGAATCGCACAACTGTTTACCGTGTTTCCGACGGGGCTCAGGTGAGCAATACCGATTCGAAAGCCCGTGCCGAACATGCCTCTTATACCGGACTGCTGTTTAAAAAGTATGTGGACAACACGTTCCTCGAAAACGGACGCCAGGGCGCACCCACCACGTATCCCATGTTGCGTTATGGCGATGTGCTGCTGATGTATGCCGAAGCCATGATTGAACTTGACAGATGTTCGCAGGAAGTGCTGGATGCAACAATCAACAAGTTGCGTGAAAGAGCTTATGCAGGCACGGGGATTGCATACCCGAAAGTTACACTTGGCACACAGAGCGCTATGCGTACAATCCTTCGCACCGAACGTTTCATCGAACTTGCCTGGGAAGGCCATCGTTATGCCGACTTGATCCGTTGGAAACTCGCCGAAAAGGTGTACAACCGGCCCAGCTATTTCCTGCGCCGCGCATGGTCAGGCTCAACATCATGGAACGGCAACGAGGCGACGGTATCTGCCGAATACAAACAGTTGATCCAGAATTGGAAAGACGGGAGCTATCCGATCGGAGGTATTCCTGAAATTGATGAAAACGGCATCGCTGATCTTAGCAGTATGGTTAATGCAGGTTATATTGTAGTGGCGAGCGAGCGGAAGTTCGATGCCGGTCGCGATTATTTGTGGCCTGTCCCTGACGCTGACCGTCTCATTAACGAAAATCTCGATCAGAACCCTAAGTGGTAGCATCGTGAGCAGCATAATATTTAGCGGGTGACTTTAAGTTACCCGCTAAATATCAACGAATAACCAACCAAACCAAACAACCAGATTGTATGAAAAGGGTGATTTTTGAACTCACCCTTTTCATTTTACCAATGCAAATCATTTTCACTATGAATTATTCAAACCGAATCTTCATGCTCAAATTTATCACGGTTCTTGCGATACTGTTTTTCGTAGTCTGCACAGTTCAGGGAAAACAAGCTAAAACCTCCAAATCCTTTAGCGGCATTTACCCGCAACTGGCTTATTACAACAACGAAGGCGAGTGCGGAACCGGCGCAGTGGTTCCATGGGCCAATCGTTTGTGGGTAATTACATACGGGCCGCACCTGCCGTTTGGCTCGTCCGATAAACTGTATGAAATCACTCCTGAACTTCAAAAAATAGTAAGACCGGAAAGTATTGGCGGAACGCCTGCCAACCGAATGATCCACAAGGAGAGCAACCAGCTTTTCATCGGACCTTATGCCATCAGTGGAGACGGAAATGTCCGGGTAATTCCATGGAAAGAAATGCCTGGTCGCCATACCGGGAATGCCCGCCATTTAACCGATCCGGCCAATAAAATTTACTACGGAACGATGGAGGAAGGTTTTTATGAAGTGGACGTGCAAACGCTGAAGCCCAAGATGCTCTATGAAGATATTAATGTTATAAAGAAGAAAACTAAAGATACAGAAGGCAATTTTAAAGGAACTTTGCTTCCGGGAGCACATGGAAAAGGATTGTACTCTGGTCAGGGAGTAATGGTTTACAGCAACAATGGGGAGCCGTCGGATGACGCCCTGAAACATTTCGATATCGAAGCAGGCGTTCTGGCTGAATGGAATGGCAAAGACTGGAAAGTAGTGCGCCGCAACCAGTTTGTCGAAATCACCGGCCCGGGCGGAATTTATGGCAATGCCAATCCGGCTACCGATCCGATTTGGGCAACCGGATGGGATTTCAAATCGGTTCTGGTTGGCGTTCGCAACCCGCAAACCGGGTGGAATTTTTATCGTCTTCCGAAGGCCAGCCACAGCTACGACGGCGCCCACGGCTGGAACACCGAATGGCCGCGCATCCGCAATGTTGGTACACCTGAAAAACCCGATTACCTGATGACCATGCACGGCATGTTTTGGCGTTTCCCCGGAACGTTTTCGGCTGCCAATTCCGTCGGAATTCGTCCGCGCTCGGCTTACCTGAAGGTGATTGGCGACTTCACCCGCTGGAACGATCAACTGGTCTTTGGGTGCGACGATTCGGCACAAAAAGAATTCCTGAATAAACGAAAAGTAAAAGGCTCGATCGAAGGCCCCGGTCAATCAAATTCAAACCTGTGGTTTACCTCTCCTGAGAAACCGGACCAACTGGGTCCAAATACCGCAGAAGGAGCGGTATGGATTTCAGAAAACGTGAAAGCCGGGGAGGCTTCTGAACCTTTCCTTTTTGCTGGATGGAATTACCGTTCAGCATGGATTAAAAATGAAGGAACACAACCGGTTACATTCACGCTGGAAGTTGATGCCAAAGGGAATAATTCGTGGGAAATTCTGAAAACCATTTCGGTGAAAGCAGGCGAGGCTGCAAATCTCATTTTTACTGAAAAAGAAACCGGCGAATGGGTGCGCGTAAAAACCGATAAAGCCACCAAAGCCACCGTGCATTTTTCGTACACGCAAAAAGACAACCGCAGCACCAAAGCCGACCCGATGTTTGCCGGACTGGCCCCGGTTTCTGCTTCGGAAACCAATGCAGGATTGCTTTGGGGATTGGGCAACAATCGCCGGAAATTAGGTGTTCTGGCCGGTGCTGAAAACGATCAGAAATTTACTGAAAACGGTTACTATGAACTCGATTCGTTAATGAACCTGGTCAGGAAAGATGATGCCAAAACAGCCTCGTTTATCCGTGAGAAATTCGCCATTCCGCAGCAGGTTGTCACTTTCGATGATGCTTCAGTATTGATTACTGACGAGTTGGGCCGTCGCTGGAGACTTCCAAAGGGAAATGCCAGGTATGTTGACCTGACCGGAAAAGCGCTGCTCCGTATCTGCCGTGAGGTGGCTACCGAGCGCGATTTGCTCAACTGCGCTGGAACCTTTTATGAACTTCCGGCCGAAAATGCCGATGGTTTTGCCAAGATTCGCCCGATCTCCTCGCACAACTTCCGCATCCACGATTACGCTTCGTACCGGGGAATGCTGATCATGACCGGCATTGATCCGAAAACTGCCAAAGGCAACCCGCACGTGGTCACTTCAGCCGATGGGAAAGCTGCGGTTTGGGCCGGAGTAATTGACGATTTGTGGACGATGGGTAAACCGGTTGGAGAAGGAGGTCCCTGGAAAAACTCGGCAGTAAAAGCTAACGTAGCTTCCGATCCGTACCTGATTGGTTTTTACGATCAGCGTAGCCTGAAACTGTCGCACGACGCCAAACAACCGGTTACTTTCCGTATTGAAGTGGAACCCATTGGCCATGGCCCGTGGATGTTGTACAAGGAAGTGACGGTGAAACCCGGGGAAGTGTTTGCATACAAATTTCCGGAAGGATTCCAGTCGCGCTGGATCAGGTTTGTGGCCGTGAAAGATTGCAAGGCAACTGCCTGGCTGAAATATGAGTAACGTATTGGTCAAATGCAGGAGCTTTTCAATTTTAATGCCTATTTTTCGGAACGAAAAAACAAACCAGTATTATTTATGAAAAACCAAATTATCTGTATTGTGAGTTTTCTGATGATTCTTTTTTCCATAGTTAAAAAGAATGATTGCCAGGCTAAGAATGCCCTTTCGGAAATGATTAGCTCAGTTAATACAACAGACACCGTTGTTCCCGGTGCCCCGGTACCCCCGGAAATAGAAAATCCTGAACTTTTAGGGATCAATAAAGAGCCGGCCCATGCAACCCTGATGGTTTACGGCAATCAGGCCGAAGCCCTGAAAGCTATCCGCCATGCCTCGTCGTATTGCCGCAGCCTGAATGGTATGTGGAAATTCAACTGGGTAGCCTGGCCTCAGCAGCGTCCGGTCGATTTTTACAAACCTTCGTATGATGTTTCGGGCTGGAAAGAGATTTCGGTTCCATCGAACTGGCAGGTTTTGGGCTACGGAACGCCTTACTATAAAAACATGGGATACATTTTCCAGAAAGATTTTCCGCATGTAATGAGCGAACCACCAAAAACCTACACCGCATACAAAGAACGGAACCCGGTTGGAAGTTACCGTCGCGAATTTGAAATTCCGCAAAACTGGAACGGTCGCCGTATTTTTCTGACTTTCGACGGCGTTGACGCGGGTTTCTTCCTGTGGGTGAACGGCGAAAAAGTGGGCTACAGCATTAACAGCCGCAACGCTGCCGAATTCGATATTACCAAATATGTGAAACCGGGCAAAAATATGGTGGCTGCCGAAGTTTACCGTTTCACCGCCGGAAGTTTTCTCGAAGACCAGGACATGTGGCGTTTGAGCGGAATCTTCCGTAACGTAACGGTTTGGAGTACCCCTGAAACGCACGTTCGCGACTACTTCGTCAAAACCGATTTGGATTCGAAATACGAAAATGCAACGGTTGAAGTCACTGCCAAAGTGAAAAACTACGGAGCATCGAAAGGCGCTGCCCAAAAGCTGGTAGTAACTCTTTTCGACGGAACTCAGGAAGTGAAAGGCGCTAAAGCCGAAGTGGCTGTTCAGGCATTGAATCCGGGCGAAGAACAAGCTGTGACGCTGAAGTTCCAGGTGACCAATCCGGCTAAATGGACTGCAGAAACGCCAAAGTTATATACGACTGTCCTGACTTTGAACGAAGGCTCAAAAACCAATGAAATCCTCTCGTCGAAAACTGGTTTCCGCAAAGTGGAGATCAAAGGCCGCCTCTTCATGGTCAACGGAACGCCAATCAAGCTGAAAGGGGTGAACCGTCATGAGCATTGGCCCGAAGTTGGTCATGCCATTACCGAAGCGCAAATGATCCGCGATTTGGAAGTAATCAAGCAAGGAAACTGCAACCATGTGCGCACCTGTCACTATTCCGACGACCCACGCTGGTACGAACTGTGCGATGAATGGGGAATCTGGCTGGTGGCTGAGGCCAATGTAGAATGTCACGGATATGATGGTGAATTCGATGAAGAACCAACCATGAAAGCTCAGATCATTGACCGCAATGTGGCCAACGCCGAAAACTTCAAGAACCATCCATCGGTTATCATCTGGTCGCTGGGTAACGAAAACGGCGGCGTGGGAACCAACTTCGTTGAGGCTATGAAAGCTGTTAGGACTATTGATCCTACCCGTTTTGTGCATTACGAACGCTTTGGCATCGGCGCTAAAAATCCTTCTGACTTCGATGGAAAAATGTATGGAACTCCGGCTGAATTTGCAAAAATTGCTCAGAACAAAGAGCTTACCAAGCCTTTCTACATTTGCGAGTTTGCTCATGCCATGTTCAACTCAATGGGTTCAATAGCTGAATATTCTGAAATGTTTGATCAAAACCCTGAAATTTTGGGTGGCGCTATCTGGGAATATCAGGACCAGGGATTGTACAACAACCGCGACCCGAAACGCCCGATTATTGCCTATGGCGGCGGATTTGGCGAATTCCCTAACGACCATTATTTCATCCACAAAGGAACCGTGTTCTCCGATCGTTCGCCAAAACCACACTATCCTGAAATGAAAAAAGCTTTCCAATGGATTCATATTTCAGTTGAGGATGCAGCAACGGCAACTATTAAAGTCAAAAATCTTTACCAGTTTATCAGCCTGAATGGTTTTACCGGATCGTGGATCCTGACAGAAAACGGAAAGGAAATTTCGAGCGGAAAACTAACCCTGGCCGATCTGAAACCAGGAGCTGAAAAAGTAATCAGTCTGCCCGTGAAAGTGGCCAGCCCGAAAGCCGGAGCCGAATATTTTGTGCGCGTTTCGTTTGTCCAGAACAAGGATGAAAAATGGGCCAAGAAAGGTTTCGAAGTTGCCAGCCAGCAATTTCAACTGCCTGTAAAAGTGACTGAATTACCCATTGCCGAAGCAAAAACTCCGGTTACTTTAACCCAGAATGATAAAGAAGTAACTGTGAAAGGAAACGGCTTCGCTGTTGTATTCGACAAAGCTGCCGGAACGTTCAGCAGCCTGAAAAAAGGAAATCAGGAATTGCTTACTGCACAAGGCGGACCAAAACTGCACTTGTGGCGCGCTCCTCACCGCAACGACGACATGTGGGCCGACCGCGAATGGAACAAATACGGAGTGAAAGACTTGAAATGGACGGTTGACAGAGTAACTGCCAGCCAATTGGACGCTAACAACGCGCAGATTTCAGTAAAAATGAAAGGCGAAGGTAAAGAAGGCTTCACCGTTTCATTCGAAGCAACCTATAAAGTAACCGGAAACGGCGAAATCATTGCCAGCAATAAACTCGATTCGAGCAATCCGAAAGTAGTGGTAGGCCGCTTGGGTGTTCGCCTGATGCTGAACAAACAGCTCGACCAAATTTCGTACTTCGGACGTGGTCCGCTGGAAAACTACAGCGACCGCAAAAGTGGGTTCGATGTTGGTTTGTATAGCAGCACTATCGCTCAGTTAATGACTCCTTATGAAAAGCCGATGGATTGCGGAAACCACGAAGATGTTCGCTGGGCTGAAATCTCGCAAAAGGGCGGAGCAGCGCTTAAAGTTACCAGCGATAAGGATTTGATGCAGTTCACAGCTATTCCATACACCGACGAGGAAATGGAAAATGTTGAATACCGCATCGATCTGCCGCAAAGCAGTGCGACGGTTTTGTGTATCAGCCACAAAACCCTGGGTGCCGGATCAAATGGTTGCGGGCCAAAGCCTCTGCCAAAATACCAGGTTTTTGCTGAACCTACTTCATTTTCTTATACAATTAAGATTAAATAAAAAGCATTGTTTCCGGTAAAATCGGGTTTCCCTGGTTTTACCGGAAGCCTTTTTTGTTAGTACAAGCAGATTGGATTTGTAAATCCTGAATCATGACTGTCCTCTTTTAGAGTCTAGGTTTTGTTTCTGTCTGCCGAATTAAAAACACCAAATACATGCGGTCAATAATCTGTTGCCGACAAATCATCTTTTTTTGTCTGATTGTGTTGTCGTTTTCTGTGTCGGCCCAGGATAATAGCGCCAGGGAGAACAGCTCAAAACATTATACAGTAATGGGTTTGGGCGATTCAATTACCGAAGGTGGAGAAAATTTTCGTTCCTACCTTTTCCCGCTTTGGGAACGATTGTTTTCAGGCGGCTATCATTTCGATTTCATCGGCCCACGGGCGGCAAAATGCCGGATCGGTACATTGAACCATTGCGGCTTCAGCGGAAAAAATGCTGAGTTCCTGGATGCCCGCATCGACAGTATATATCGGTTGTACCCCGCTGACGTGGTTTTACTTCATTCCGGGCATAATCACTTCGATACCGAAAAACCTGTTGCCGGGATTATCCGCGCACAGCAGTCGATCATCAGGAAAATACGTGCAATTAACCCGGATGTGAAAATACTGGTTGCCCAGGTGATCCCCAGCGGCAAGCTGCCCAAGTATTCCTATATACCGGAGCTGAATAAAAACATTGCCCGGATGGTGCGGAATATGCACAATCCCAATGTGATATTGGTCGATCAGGCCCGTGGATTCGACTGGCAGAAATATACCATTGCCGACAAGGTTCATCCCAATACTGACGGGGCCGACCGGATGGCCGCCGTTTGGTTTGATGCGTTGAAAAAGGTCTTGCCTAAACCCGAACAATCCTTTCATCCTGAAATTGTCAGCTATAAACAAACAGAGCAAGGAGAACTGAAACTTCACATTTTTAAGCCGACGAAAGCACAAAAGGGAGAAAAACATCCGGCGATTGTTTATTTCTTCGGTGGTGGCTGGAGTGTTGGAACGCCCTTGCAGTTTTACCGCGAATGTGCGTATTATGCGTCGAAGGGGATGGTTGCTGTATCTGCTGAATACCGGATCTCATATCTTCATCATTCTTCTGCTTTCGAGAGTGCCGACGATGCCCGCAATGCCATCGTCTGGTTGCGCAAACATGCTGAAGAACTTAACCTGGATACGGCCAGGATCGTTGCATCCGGATCTTCGGCTGGCGGTCATCTGGCTGCTGCTGCCGGGATAATTCACCGAACCACAATTAGCCAACAATCCCGCCCGAATCTGCTGGTGCTGTATTACCCGGTAATTGACAACGGACCGGGAGGATATGGCTCGGACAATATTAAAAAAAGATATTTGGAGATTTCGCCGTTGCACAATATTGACCGGGATGCTCCTCCGACTCTCTTTATTTTGGGAACGAAAGATCCGCTGATCCCGGTGAAAACTGCGGAGGCGTTTCGAAACAAAATGGAAGAAAATGGCGTGCCCTGTGAATTGCATTTGTTCGAGGGAGCTGGTCATCCCATATTCTTTTATGTCAAAGAGCTGACGGCTGATTTTTATGCCATCAGGAAACTAACCGATGATTTTCTAAGCAAGCATGGCTACCTGAAAAAATGAACAATAACCTAAACCATTAACTATGAAGAGAATTTTAATTGCGCTTTTATTGCTGATTTCAGGATATTCGTTTGCACAGAAGCAGATGGTTCTTGTGGAGGCTGAAAGCTTTGCCAACAAAGGCGGCTGGGTGGTCGATCAGCAGTTTATGGATCAGATGGGCTCTCCGTTCCTGATGGCTCATGGAATGGGCGTTCCGGTGAAAGATGCCCAAACCACGGTTACTTTTCCGGAGAAAGGGAAATACCGGATGTTTGTGCGGACCCGCAACTGGGTAGCCCGCTGGAACAGCAAAGATGCCCCCGGCAAGTTCCGTATGGCGATCGACGGAAAAGATGCCGGAGCCGTTTTCGGAACACAATCTGCCGAATGGGCCTGGCAGGACGGTGGCATCATCGACATCAGGAATACGAAAGCAACACTGGCATTGAAAGACCTGACCGGCTTCAACGGGCGTTGCGATGCCATTTTGTTTACTTCCGACCTGAAATATACCCCTCCGGTCAATTTAGCTCAATTGGAAGAGTTACGTAGAAAACTGAACCCTTCAATCGCTTCGGTAAAAAGGGCAGGACAGTTTGATTTTGTGGTCGTTGGCGGTGGAATGGCCGGAACCTGTGCAGCCATTTCAGCAGCCCGGTTGGGTGTGAAAGTGGCGCTGGTTCAGGATCGTCCGGTGCTGGGCGGAAACAACAGCTCCGAAGTTCGTGTGCATCTGGGGGGCCGCATCAAGCAGGAACCGTATCCAAACCTGGGGAACCTGGTGAACGAGATTGGTCCAACAAAAGAAGGGAATGCTCGTCCTTTTGAAAATTACGAAGACGATAAAAAGTTGAATGCGGTGCGTAATGAAAAGAATATTTCGCTGTTCTTGAACTACCACGCCAATAAGGTGACTATGAAGGGCGATCGTATTGAAAATGTTCAGGCAATCCATATCGAAACCGGCGAAAAGCTTTCGTTCTCGGCTCCTTTGTTTGCCGATTGTACCGGCGATGCCACCATTGGTGTTTTGGCCGGCGCCAAATACCTGACGGGCCGTGAGGACGCTAAAATGTTTGGTGAAACTACCGCGCCAGAAGTAGCCGATAAGATGACCATGGGCTCGTCGGTTCAGTGGTATGCCACCGATCAGAAAGCAGGAGCTGCCTTCCCCGATATCCAGTGGGGATTGCCGTGGGACGAAAGTAAGGCTGAAAAACTAACCCGCGGTGACTGGAACTGGGAAACCGGCATGGGCATCGATCAGGTGAACGAATTTGAACGCATCCGTGATTACGGCTTGTTGGTGGTTTATTCGAACTGGTCGTATCTGAAAAACCACTCCGCCGACAAGGCTAAATTTGCCACACAGCAATTGCAGTGGGTGGCTTATGTGGCCGGGAAGCGGGAGTCGAACCGTTTGATTGGCGATTATATCCTGCGTGAATCAGACCTGGTTGACCACAAAGTATATCCTGATGGAACGGCGCCAACCTCGTGGACCATCGATTTGCATTATCCCGATCCCAAGAATTCCGAGAAATTTCGGGGTAAAGAGTTTAAATCGATCGCCAAACACATTGCCATTTATCCGTACCCGATACCATTCCGCTGCCTTTATTCGCAGAATGTACCAAATCTGATGATGGCCGGGCGAAATATCAGCGTATCGCATGTGGCGCTGGGAACTGTGCGCGTGATGCGTACCACCGGGATGATGGGCGAGGTGATTGGTATGGCTGCTTCGGTTTGTAAAAACAAGAAGACCAATCCTCGCGGGGTGTACCAAAACCATCTGGATGAACTGGTTGTCTTGATGAAAAAAGGGATTGGCAATCCTGAACTGAAAAACACCCAGAAGTACAACGAAGGTGGAACGAAGATAAAGGTAAAAGAATAATTGACCATACCATTTTGCTGATCAGCAAAATTGTCCAAAAGGCTGCATCGAAAGCGGGATTATTCTGGCTTTTGATACAGCCTCTTTTAGTTCTGGTTAAATTTGGTTAAAGTAGCAATGCGATGCTGGTAAAAAATCAAACCCGGGGCAGGTTGTTCCTTATATAAATTTATCTTTGCGTAAACCAACATGCTCCATTCATGGAATCGGAACCAAAAGATCAGGAAAGACAACTTGTTGAACAACTGAAATCGGGATCCAAAGAGGCCTTCCGTTCACTGTTCGATGCTTTCGGTCCGAAGATCCATGCATTTGCGTTGTCCTATCTGAAAAATAAACCCGATGCTGAAGAGCTGCTTCAGGAAGTATTCCTGAAACTTTGGGAAATACGGGCTACCCTGGATAGTTCGAAGAATATCAAATCATTCCTTTTTAAGATTTGTATCAACCTGATTTACGATTCCATCAGGAGGAAAAACATTGAACAGGCATATCTCGATTATTCGGGGAAAAATCTCACCTCTTCGGGCGACAATACCTGGCATGAAGTTATTTACAACGACATGCTCAACAACCTGCAGCAATTGGTAAATAGTATGCCCGAGCAACGACGGCGAATCTTTCGGCTCAGCAAAGAAGAAGGCCTTTCGAACGAAGAAATTGCCGGTCAGCTCAACCTTTCGCAACGGACAGTGGAAAACCAGCTTTACCGGGCGGTATCCTTTTTAAAAGAGAAGTTTGGATCCGGCTCCATTCCGGCCTTGCTGTTTTTCTTTCTTCACTGCAAATAACCGGTTGTGACAAGGCATCCCGATTTGTCTGCAAAAAGTCACCTGGATGTTTCTGCACACATATTTTATCTCCTTCAAAACACCTGGTAAACAGCGGTTTTTGATTGGGAATGGAAATTTCATGAAAAAAATATAATTTCAGGATGAGTATATTGAAACTTGAATTCGTATTACTAACAAACTTTAAAGAAAATGCATCATCCCCTACACGATATTATTCAGAAAGGACGCGCGGGTAACGCTACGGAAGAGCAACGACAGGAATATTTGTCG
>CAZAVU010000037.1:0-40146 GCA_964488805.1 uncultured Odoribacter sp.
TAGTTGATCTCGCCGGTAGTCGGTTCGTTGCGCCCGGGGTTGTCGCCTATGTGGAAAGCCGCAATATTCTTCCAGGCTTTATCAATGTTCGGGATCAGGTTGCCTTCGGTAATTTGCTGATGGTACAGGTCGTTCACAATCTTGCACGACGGGTGATTCACGGCTTCACATATCTGGTGGGCCTGCGGAATTTTAGTCAGGAAAAGTCCGGGATGGTTTGTCCAGGCATTCAGGGGCTCCATCACCAGGATCAACCCGCTTTTTTCAACCACCTCGCAACACATGCGCATGTTATCGATCACGTTGGCGGTCTGGTATTCCCATTCCAGTCCTTCGTCGAAATGACCGGGAACCACCAGCGCCCATTTGGCTCCGGTACGTTTGGCACATTCAATGCCTTCTTCCATCTTCTTTTTCAGCATGTCTTTGATGGCCGGGTCCTGGGTCACCATCGATTTTACCGCAAAGTCAGCATACAACACAAATGGCCCCAGATCCATGTTCCGGCGGGCCAGTTCGGCAGCTATTTTTTCCTGGATGGCTGGTTCTCTTTTCATCAGTCCATTGTCGAAAATAGCGCGAAATCCCTGATCGCTGATAAATTTGATCTGATCAAAAAGATCTTCGCCTGCGCTTTCCTTAAAAGTTCCGAAACCGGGTGCGTATTTCAGTTTAAACTGCGATTCGTTGGCTAATTTTCCTTCCGAAGCGAAGGCTTTTGCTGAACCGGCAAGTCCAACGGCTGCTAGGGTTCCGGCAGCATTGCGTAAGAATGAACGTCTTTTCATATTGGTATAGTTTAGTTTATTTGAGTTTAGTAAAACTTCAGGTCTCGCACGTTGCGTGCTGCTGTTTGCCAGAAGCTTTGCGTCCCGAAGATAAGAATCTCTTCTCCGCAATGCAAGCCCCAAATAAGAGTCAGCCATTCTGGTCTGGTTGGTTTTCCTGTTTATTCAGCATGCTTTCTAAAAAAGTTTCCTAATTTTATCCAACTCTAAAAACAACGTATTTTATTCACAAACCTATTAAATTAAACCTGAATGATAAATCGAAAATTACGTATGGGTATGGTCGGCGGAGGAAGCGATGCTTTTATCGGCGCCGTTCATCGTTTGGCCGCTTTTATGGACGGACAAATCGAACTGGTCTGTGGTTGCTTCAGTATCAACCCTGAAATTTCAATTTCTTCCGGGAAATCGTACTATCTTCCTGAAAACCGGGTGTACAAAACGTATCAGGAAATGTTTGAAAATGAAGTCAAACTTCCGGAAGGGGAACGAATGGATTTTGTAACCATTGTAACACCCAATTTTGCCCATTTTGGTCCGGCAGTGATTGCCCTCGAAAATGGGTTCCATGTGGTAATCGACAAACCTATCACTTTCACTCTCGACGAGGCGCTTCAACTTCAGGCCAAGCTAAAGGAAACAGGATTATTACTTGCCCTTACCCACACTTATTCGGGCTATCCGGCAGTGAAACAGGCCAAACAAATGGTTGCCGAAGGCCATCTGGGCAAAATCCGCAAAGTGTTTGTTGAATATCCGCAGGGCTGGCTGTCGGCAAAAGTCGAAGATTCCGGAAATGCCCAGGCATCGTGGAGGACTGACCCCAAGCGTTCGGGCAAGGCCGGTGCTATGGGCGATATCGGCACTCATGCCCATCATCTGGCCGAGTACATTACCGGCATGAAAACCGTTGAACTGTGTGCCGAGTTGAATGTGTTTGTTCCGGGCCGTTTGCTCGACGATGATGGAGCAGTACTGCTTCGTTTCGACAGCGGAGCCAAAGGAGTTTTAGTGGCTACACAAATCGCTGCCGGTGAAGAAAATGCGCTGAAGATTCGCGTCTACGGCGAAAAAGGCGGTTTGGAATGGTCGCAGATGGAACCCAATAGCCTGATTTTGAAATGGACCAGCAAACCTATGGAGATTTACCGTACAGGCACCCCATTTGTTGGATCGGCCTCCGCAGCCAACACGCGCACTCCGGGAGGACATCCGGAAGGCTACCTCGAAGCGTTTGCCAATATTTACCGCAATTTCTCGTATCACCTCCGAGCTAAAATGAACGGAGAACAACCCCAACCCGAATGGCTCGACTACCCGGGTATTGAAGACGGCGTTCGCGGAATGCAGTTTATCGATGCCGTAGTCGAATCAGGCTATAACGACGAGGTGAAATGGATGCCTTTTAAATAGGAGCCCCCTCTATCTCCCCCGAAGGGGGAGAATTCTTTGTTCATCCGCTCCGTGATAACAAAAACTTGAAGTGAAATTGTAAAATCTTCGCCTTTTCAAACTCCCCTCTCCCCTGGAGAGGGGTTGGAGGAGAGGCTTCTTAAAACTAATCTTATGAGCAGACCTGTAACTTTATTTACCGGGCAATGGGCCGACCTCCCCATTGAAAACATGTGCCAGAAAGCCCTCGAATTTGGCTACGACGGCCTCGAACTTTGCTGCTGGGGCGACCACATGGAAATTGACAAAGCCGATCAGGCGTACTGCAACGATCGCAAAGAATTACTAAAGAAATACGACCTTCAGCTTTTTACCATCTCCACGCACCTGGTTGGGCAATGCGTGTGCGACCCTATTGACGAGCGCCACAGGGGAATTCTTCCTGATTACATCTGGGGCGATGGTGATCCGGAAGGAGTGCGCCAGCGGGCCGCCAACGAAATCATCAAAACAGGTAAAGCAGCCCAGATGCTCGGGATCGACACCGTGGTTGGCTTCACCGGAAGCCCGATCTGGCACATGTTGTATTCGTTCCCGTCGGTGAGCCAGGAAAGAATCGAACAAGGTTACCAGGAATTTGCCCGGCGCTGGATCCCGATTCTGGACGAATACCAGAAAATGGGAGTGAAATTCGCACTCGAAGTGCATCCGACTGAAATCGCTTTCGATATTGCCACTGCCCGCCGTGCCCTGAAAGCAGTCAATTACCATCCCGCTTTCGGATTCAACTTCGACCCAAGTCACCTCGGCTACCAGGGCGTTGATTACATTAAATTTATTTACGAATTCTCCGACCGGATTTTCCATGTTCACATGAAAGATGTGTACTGGAACGAACACCCGATGGAGATCGGCGTCTTTGGCGGACATACCGAATTTGGCGATAACCGCCGCTACTGGAACTTCCGCAGTTTAGGCCGGGGAAAGATCGATTTCGAAAACATCATCCGTGCACTGAACGACATCAAATACCAGGGACCGCTCTCCGTTGAGTGGGAAGACAGCGGAATGAACCGCGAAGCCGGAGCTTCCGAAGCCTGCGATTTCGTGCGTTACAGCGACTTCGATCCTTCGGACGTGGCCTTCGACGATGCCATGCAGAAGTAGTTTTATCAGCATCAAGCAGCAGGATTTGAGTATCAGGTCCTGCTTACTGATCTTGATTCTTGCGTCTTTTTGTCTTGAACCAAACAACTAAGTTATAAGAATAACAAGATGTTGCATTTCAAAATATTTTTTGACTCACCCCTCGCTCGCAATGCTCGCTCTGCCCCTCTCTACGGGTAGAGAGGGGCGAAGCCGCCTGAAGGCGGCTTGGGGTGAATCGGAATTTTAAACCAAATTCACGACACTATTTCATTTTTACCTAAATCAAAAATAATGACCACCAGAAGAAATTTTCTAAAAAGTACCTCAACCGCAGCAGTGGGCATAAGTCTCGCTGCCGCCATGCCAATTCCGATGAATGCCTGTGTCGGAGCAAATGAAAAACTTCGCTGCGGCGTAATCGGAGTTAACGGGATGGGCTTTGCCGATTTGGCAGCTTTCCTGCGTCAAAAAAACACCGAATGCGTCGCCATGTGCGATGTAGATAGCAATGTTTTAAACAAGCGCGCGGCCGAAGTTCAGAAAGCGCAAAGCACCAAACCTCGGTTGTACAGCGATTACAGAAAGCTGCTGGAAGACAAAGACGTAGATGTTGTAATTATCGGAACCCCTGACCACTGGCACTGTTTGCCAATGGTTGAAGCCTGTCAGGCCGGTAAAGATGTTTATTGTGAAAAACCGCTTGGCAACTCCATTGAAGAGATCAACATCATGGAGCGTGCGGCCAGCAAATATAAAACAGTGGTGCAGGTGGGCATGTGGCAACGCAGCGACCCACACTGGCGCGACGCGGTTGAATATGTAAAATCCGGGAAACTCGGAAAGATCCGTACCGTTCGCACCTGGGCCTACCAGGGATGGATGGAACCGGTGCCGGTAAAACCCGACGGAGAAGCTCCTGCTGGTGTTGACTACGATTTTTGGCTTGGCCCGGCAAAAAAACGCCCGTTCAACCCGAACCGTTTTCATTTCAATTTCCGGTGGTTTTACGATTACGCCGGTGGTCTGATGACCGATTGGGGCGTTCACATCATCGACTACGGTTTATTCGGAATGGGCGATCCTTCTCCGAAATCGATCATGGCTATGGGCGGTAAATTTGCCTATCCCGATGACGCCTCCGAAACTCCCGATACGTTGCAGGCTTTGTACGAGTTCGACGGTCATACCATGCTTTGGGACCATGCTACCGGCATCGATGGCGGCTACTACGGACGCACCCATGGGGTTGGTTTCGTTGGGAACAATGGCACCCTGGTTGTTGACCGCGGAGGCTGGGAAGTTATTCCGGAGAAAAAGAAAGACAAAAACCTGGTTGAAGCGGTTCCTTACACCAAAGGAACGGGAAAAGGTCTCGATTTGCACATGCAAAACTTTATCGAAGGAGTGAAAAACCGCAATCAAAACCTGAATGCCAACATCACTGTGGCCGCCAACACGGCACGTGTGGCACATCTGGGAAATATTGCACACCGAACGGGTCGCCGACTCTATTGGGATTCCAAAACAAACCAATTCATCAACGATGACGAAGCCAACAAATTTCTGGTGCCCGAATATCGCGCACCGTGGATATTGCCAAAGATTTAGTTTTGGTTGTCAACACTATAAAAAGCCTGATTCAATCTTTATCAGGCTTTTTATTTTCATGTGTGTGTGTAATTTTTTGCTTTATATCTTAAAATCTGCGTATTAACATTTTCTTTTAGTCGAGCTATCCAACGCATGGAATAGCCATTTATTCATTTTTCGGTTTGTGTGAGCATTGACTCTCATGGCTATTTCATCTGTTCTGATTTTGAAGAAGTAGAGCGTGTTTCCGGCAATTTTCTGATATTTTAAAGAAACAACATAAAATTAGCTTTGTGAAATCTATATATCTTGTTGTTTTTTTCTAGTTTTGTGACTCCTATTCTTCGAAAAAAAATGTTGCAATGGAATATAATTTTATTGGCAAAACCATCTTGATTGTTGAAGATGAAGAGGCCATTCAATTCTTCTTTGAAAAAGCGCTAAAAAAAACACAAGCCAATTGTTTCTTTGTAAAAAACGCAGAAGAAGCCATTGAGCTGATTCAGGAAAACAGCGAGATTGACCTGGTGCTTATGGACATTAGGCTCCCTCTAATGGATGGCATTGAAGCAACCCGGCAAATAAAACAAATCATTCCTGAAATGACGGTTGTTATTCAAACGGCCAGCGCGCTCCCCTCGGTAAAAGACGATGCTATCGACTGTGGCTGCGACGAGTTTATCACCAAACCCATCAAAATCGAAACCCTGCTTTCAATCCTGAAAAAGCACCTGATCTGCTACGACTCACTGGCCATTTAATGACCAATCTACCCCAAAGGCGGATAAAAGGCATTGGGGAAGTGTTCAAGCTGGTAACCCTTTCCGCCGAAAACAACTGAAATGACATCAAACCGGGTGTCGCCATTAAAATCTTTCTCCTGAATATAGGCCTCAGCCGCATTGACCAAAAACCTGATTTTTTTGTTCGAAACAGCTTCTGAAGGGTGCTCGTACGAATCCGATCCGCGCGATTTAACTTCAACAATCACCAGTTCTTCGCCATCTTTGGCCACAATGTCAATTTCAAGATGATGCGAAAACCAGTTAACATCCAGTATCTCGTAACCAATTGATTTAAGGTGCGCAACGGCCAGTTCTTCGCCTTTTCGCCCCAGTTCGAATGCTTTACTCATGGTATGTTCGGGTTAATCTGCTATTTTCTGAAACTTCAAGTTGATAGGTGCTTCCAAGCATCAGGGCCAGATTCCTGGGAATATGGCCAACCGGCGCGTCGAAACAAACCGGGAAATCATAATCAGAAACCGCGTCGTATATGATTTCATAAACCGACTTGCCAAACGGGCTGTCGTTGTCTTTCATCTCAGTAAAAGCCCCAACGACCAATCCGGCCAGACCTTTAAGCAGACCTGACATCCGGAGGTTTTGCATCATGCGGTCGATATGATAGAGATATTCCGAGAGATCTTCGATCAACAGGATTTTGCCGGCATTTTCGAGTTGCCAGGGTGTACCTTGAAGGCTGTAGATCAACGAAAGATTTCCACCGACAAGCTCTCCAGAACAGGTTCCTGCACGGTTTAACGGGTGTGCACCTACCGAAATTTGCGACTTCCCACTGGTTAACAGCTCTTTCAAACTAAAAAAACTCCGGGTTGGCTTTTTATTCTCCAGAAAAAAACCTGGCATCGATCCGTGTACCGTGGCAATTCCAAGTTTGTTCAGCCGGGCATGTAAAACAGTGATATCGCTAAACCCAACAAGCCATCTGGGATTTTCAAGTAATGGGGTAAAATCAACTCTTTCAATAACGCGGACTGTTCCGTAGCCTCCGCGGGCGCAAATAATGGCCTTGGCCTGCTGATCACAGATGGCTTCCTGCAAATCGGACGCACGTTGGTGGTCGGTGCCGGCATACTGAAAATGCTTGTCGAAAACATGACGGCCAACAACAACCTCGTAGCCTTCGTCGCGAAGCAATTCAATTCCGGGAAGCACCTTCTCTTTTTTGACTTTCCCGGCAGGGGAAACAATGCGGATACGATCACCGGGATTGAGGTAGGAAGGAATGATCATGATTCAGTATTTGAGATTGGCGATGTTCAAAAGTGGCAAAAAAGCGGCGACCTTCAAAATCCCCCGGCACATTTTCGATTACGGATAAAAGAAAAACGGCCCGAATAACGGAACCGTTTTTCAACAAACCAATCATCTATGGCCCATGAACAACTCTATTTATTCTTTAATATGTCGCGAATCTCAGCAAGGAGAGTTTCTTCGTTGGTTGGAGGAGGCGGAGCCGGAGCTTCAACCGGAGCTTCTTCTTTCCTCTTCAAAGCATTCATCCCTTTGATCATCATAAAGATAGCAAAGGCGATGATCAGGAAATCGACAGTTGTTTGCAGAAAATTACCATAATTGATTGAAACAGCCTGGCTGGTCACTTGTCCTGCAGCATCCACCACCTGATCTTTCAGTATAATCTTCAGGTCGGTGAACTTTACCCCGCCCAAAAGCAACCCAATGGGAGGCATAATAACGTCGGCAACCACCGAGCTGACTATTTTCCCGAAAGCGCCTCCAATGATGATACCCACTGCCATGTCGACCACGTTTCCGCGCATGGCAAAAGCCTTAAATTCCGTAATTAGCTTCATAGTCTTGATTTTGTATGATGTTTAACTTTTCAAACAAAAGATGTTCAGAATTGCGTTCCTCCCACAAATCAACTTTCAAGACTAAAAATTACGCTTATTTTTCGAAAAACCGGCAATGTTTGCCGAAATATTTAGAACAGAATGTTTTAAGAGCAGTTTATCCCAGCAACAGTTCGGCCAGTTCTTCAACCGAATCGGCTACGAAATCCGGATTACACTCGGCCAGCGATTCGGGTGTGCCAAAGCCGTACGTTACGGCAATGCCTGAAATGTTGTTTTCGCAGGCCCCGGCCAGATCGTAATGCGTGTCGCCAATCATAACAACCGACGAAGATACCGAAATGCGTTCCTGCTCCATCAATTGAGCAATCAGTTGCCCTTTCGACGAATGTTTCCCGGTAGGTTCTGCGCCAACCACCCCATCGAGGTAACGGTCGAACTCAAAATGGCGGACAATCATGCGGGCGTACTTTTCGAGCTTCGAAGTAACCAGATAAACCTTTTTGCCCGCAAAATGCAATTCTTCAAGCAACTCTGAGATCCCGGGATAGGGTTCGTTCTCGAACAATCCTTTCTCTCCGAAATAAGTCCGAAAGTGCTCAACAGCCAGGTCGATCTGGCGGTCGTTCATGCCAAACTGGGTGCGGAATCCCTCCTGAAGCGGCGGGCCGACGAAGCGTTCCAGAATTTCGTCGCTGTAGCCGTCAATCTGCATTTGACGCAGAGCATATTTCAACGAGTTGCCGATTCCCAGACGAGGATCGGTCAGGGTTCCGTCAAGGTCGAAAAGAATATGGGTAAAATGGGGCATAAAAGAGTCCAAAGTTTCAGGTTTCAAGTTCCAAGTTGGGAAGAACAACGTTTATTTATTCATAGCGAAGTCAATGTTTGCGATCCTCGGAATCAAAATTCCAGACCATTTGGGAACTGGAATTTGAAACTTGGATATTGTTCCTCTTCCGGGTTCAGGTTGATCCAGACCCGTTTTTTGGTGCGGCTGGCGGCTTTGGCTTTCACCTCCAATTGATCGTAGGCCGGTTTGTTTGCCTGAACAAAGGCCTGAAAAGCTTCTTCTGTTGACCATTCGTCAATCACCAGAAACGTTCCGTCGCCTTCGCCGCTTTCGAGCACGTCGGTCCCCTGGTAATCGAGCGATTTACTGAAAAACCGGACCCACTCACCTTTCGGATCGTAAAATGCTTCGAATTTATCGCGTTCTTTAAATTTGACCTTCAATTCCCAGATAACCTGAAACATAGCATATCGTTTTAAAAGTTTGCAAAGTTGCGGAAAAAGTTTTTTAGAATCAATGCGTCAGGCTGAAGTTTATCAGGCAGCTAGCGGCTAGTTACCAGCCGCCAGAAGCAATCGCTTTACAACGCTGTCAACTCTCCATTAAACGTGTATGTTTTCCCTTTCTGCGTATCAATTTCAACCGATTTTCCGGCGTAATTCAGACGGCATTTTTGCCCAGCTTTCGATAAAACCTGAAGTTTCTGAAGTTTGCCGTTTTGCCACTCAAAAGCCAGCTCGAAACCGCCACGGGCGCATACTCCCGAAATTTTTCCGTTTGGCAAAGCATCAGGTAAAGCTGGCAGAATATCGATCGTTCCCAACTGGCTCTGAACCAACATTTCGATCATTCCGGCTGGTGCGCCAAAGTTACCGTCAATCTGGAATGGCGGATGGGCATCGAACAGGTTGGTGTATGAACCACCGCCTCTGGTGTAAACCGTATTTTCAATTTCAACCGGGCGGAACAGCAACTTAATCATTTCGTAGGCATGGTTTCCGTCGAGAAAGCGGGCCCAGAAATTAATTTTCCACGAAAGGCTCCAGCCAGTTCCGTCGTCGCCACGGTAAATGAGCGATTGGCGGGCAGCTTTCATCAAATCAGGAGTCTGCTTCCAGTTGATTTCATTTCCGGGATAAACGGCCCACAAATGCGATACGTGGCGATGTGTGTTTTTTGGATCGTCCCGGTCTTCCATCCATTCCTGCAGTTGTCCATATTGGCCAATTTTGTTCGGCGCAATCTGCGGAAGCATTTCTTTCAGTTTTTGTGCAAATTCCATGTCGGTTCCCAAAATGTCGGAAGCTTCGATACACGAACGAAACAGCGCTCGGATAATCTGGTGATCCATAGTTGGCCCGGCAACCAGCCCACCGTTTTCAGGAGAATTGGAAGGCGTGCTGATCAGGTAACCGGTTTTCTGGTCTTTGATCAGGAATTGGGTGAAAAATTCTGCAGCGCCTTTCATCAGCGGATAAGCCTTGTTTCTTAAAAATTCTTTATCCTGAGTAAATTGATAATGTTCCCACAAATGGCGGCTCAGCCAAGCGCCACCCGAAACCCAAATGCCATGATTGGAGTGGTTTATCGGGGCTGTTCCGCGCCAGATGTCGGTGTTGTGGTGTAACACCCAACCACTGGCATTGTAATGTTCTTTGGCAACGTTTTTACCGGTTTCGGCACAATCGGCAATCATGTTGTACAAAGGTTCCTGGCATTCCGAAAGGTTAGCAATTTCAGCAGGCCAGTAATTCATTTCGGTATTGATGTTGACCGTCCATTTGCTGTCCCATGCGGGTTTCAACTGGTCGCACCAGATTCCCTGCAAGTTGGCAGGCTGGCACCCCGGGCGACTACTCGAAATCAGCAAATATCTTCCGTACTGAATGTAAAGCGCCAGCAATTGCGGATCGTCGGGCGTTTTACTGAATTCGATGATGCGTTCGTTGGTTGGCAGTTTTACGCGATCGTTTTCCGAGAACTGAACGTTGAACCGGCCAAATAATTTTTGGTAATCGGCCACATGAGTCGCTAATATCTGATCGAATTTTTTCTTTTCAACTTTGGCCAGTGTTGCGGCAACTTTTTGCTCCGGTTTTCCAGTCACATCTTTGTAGTTCACGTAATTGGTGTTGGCAGCAAGGTATAAAACGGCATGTTGTGCTCCTGAAACGGTAAGTTGATCAGCTTCGGCTTTGATCGTTCCGTCGGTAACAACTTTTACTGTTGCAACGCCACGCAAGGCGCCATCTTTCACCTGCACATTCAGGGTAATTGTATTTCCTGAAGTTTTAACAGCTTTCTGTTCGTGCAGCGCGTTCATTTTTATACTGAAATTCAACGCTTTCTTCTGGTCAGCGGTCAGGCGAATGGCAATAACCTGGTCCGGATTCGACGACAAATATTCTCGGGTGAAATTTACTCCATTGGCCTGGTACGAAACGCGATGAATGGCTTTGGTCAAATCCAGCTCACGGCGATAATTGGTAAAATCTGTTTGATTGAGAAAATGAATATTCACATCGCCGAAAGCCTGGTAAGCCATCTGTTTCAGCGGAACGCTCATAAATTTCTCCATAGCGAGATCTTCCGCCTCCTTTTGCTTTCCATCAAAAAGCAATTGCCTGATTTGCCCCAAATACTGATAAGCTCCTTTGTGCGCATAATCGTTGGGCGCTCCGGTCCACAGCGTTTCTTCGTTAAACTGAATTTGGTCATTTTCAACGCCACCGTATATCATGGCCCCTAACCGGCCATTGCCAATGGGCAAAGCTTCGGTCCATTTCTGAGCCGGTTTGGTGTACCAGAGTTTTAAGTTATTGGGGGTTTCGCCCGCCAGCGAAGCGCCTGCCTGAAACAGAACGGCAAGCAGCATTAGAATGATGGATTGGTTTTTCATTTTTGATCCGGATTCTGAGATTAAACAGGTTCCGAAGTTAGCGCTTTTAATGCAAGAACTATGCTGAACTGTGCTGTTTCATAACACCGAAAGTCAGGAACAGTTGAATTTTATTCCCTTGAACTGAATAGATAATAGTTTGCGAGAAACATCAAGCCGACCAACGCTGGCAAGCCAATCATCAGCCAGGTTCCGCCTCCGATTCCGGTTGGCCCGAAGAAAAAGATCATACCAACGCTCATCGCCAGCAAAGCCAATCCGGCCAGATTTTCCCGTTTAGCACTTAGCCATAAAATCAGGAGAAAGATGATGGTAAAAACATTGTGAATGAGAAAGCCTCCCAGTTTTTGGAGAAACGATCCTTCCATCGAAAATACATCGAACGAAAACAACATGAAGAACAAGGCGACGAGCAGCAACAATCCGCGCAGAATCCAGGAGAAAATTTTTTGGTTCATGGTATTGATTTCGGGGTTAGTCAATCTTCCATGTCATAAAGTTAAGTTAGGGTAATTTTTGCCGAATCTTGTCACAAAGTTAAGGTTGTTTCATTTCTTAAAGAGTAAAAAAACCGCCCTTACGTACAAAAGCGGTTTCGATATAAAAGCCATTCAGTTAATGATCAAGCAGTTTTCTCAAGTCTTCAAAAGAGAGACCAAGCAGTTTCATGGACTTTTCTATCCTGGGAATTTCGTTTTCGATAAACTCCTCGCGTTTCATTTCGATTGCCCGCTGCACCCCGTCCGAAGTAACAAAAAAACCAATCCCTCTCTTATTGGTAATGATCTGCTTATCCTGTAGAAAAGTATAGGCCCGCATCACTGTATTGGGGTTCACCTCGATGGAAGCGGCCAGCTCGCGCACCGACGGGACACGTTCCTCAGCCGCCCATTTCTTTTCCAGAATGCCATCAGCTAGCAGATCGGCAATCTGAAGAAATATAGCTCGCTGGTTGTGAAATTCCATTAGAGTTGCCTCCTGAAAAACAGACGATAAGAAATGCCATAGATTACCAAGGTGAGGGCTATCACCAAAAGAATATACAAACTGATAGGAGCGAAAGGTTGATGCATTGTTGACACGGATCGTGCTGGGATAAATGACCCAATTAGAATTACTGGCGTCATTAGTAATTGAAATCCCCAATAAACCAATATCGCGTATAAGATTTTATATTTCTTAAAGATAATTGCAATTAGAGTGCTGGCTGACTGACTGAAGAACCAGAAAGCGATGAGTAATATGATGATTTGCGAACTATTCGCCATAACAGAGAATAATTCAGATGATTGATTCGGCGATGAAGTTCTCGTGAATACGGACATAAGCGGAGATAATACCAAACTCCCGAAAATATAAAGTGCCGATGGAAAAGCGATCAAAGTAATGAAAATTTTACTCCAGAATTTTATGTTCCTTTCTTCCGGAATCAGGTGATACATAGTCATAGATTGATTGTTGGTTGATTCCTGATAACCGAGTAAGGTAAAAATCATGGTAAGCAAATAAAACAGAGAATAGGACAGCATTGTGTTAATTGAACTGCGAGTTAAACTCAAAAGAGTTAGCAATACCATTCCAATGCTGGTGATAATGATCCACATTTTCCGGTTAGCTTTCCATTCGAACTTTAGCATTTTTATAAATGGATGGTTCATTGCATCTAGTTTTTAGAATTAAAAATGGCTGATAATTTATTGGGGTTGGCAATGGCCGCATTAAAAAGCAACTCAATATCAACCTGCCCGGGTTGAAGAGAGCGATTGATAGAAACCGTTTCGTTCTGATTGAACCCATCGGCTTTAAAGATCAAATCGTCAGTTGCAATTTGTTCAGAAGACACCCCAAACGAAATCTTCTCGGCAATTCGTTCAACCGATTCATCAATCAGTATTTGACTTTTATTCTCCACAATAATCCGATCCATCAGGTTGGCCAGATCGCGCACCTGGTGGGTAGCCATGATGATGGTTTGGTTTTCGCCTAGTGATGAAGCAATCAACTTTCGAAATGTGGCTTTCGATGGAATGTCCAAGCCGTTGGTTGGTTCGTCGAATAATAGCAGTTTGCAGCGTGTTGCCAGAGCAAAACTAAGCACTACTTTCCGCTTGTCGCCAAACGATAGCCTTTTCAACGAAGATTCTGGGAACAGCCCAAATTCAGAGATGCACTGCCTGAAAAGTTCATTATCGAAGTTTGAATAGAACCCGGCATACAAATCGCAAAACTCATTGACGGTCATGCTAGGAAACTCGCTGGTGTCGCCCACCAGAAATATTTCCTGGAGCATTTCCGGCTTACGTTTAGAAGACTGATAACCAAATACACTGCAAGTTCCTTCTTGAGGGATCAAGAATCCTGCAATGAGATTCAACAACGTGGTTTTGCCTGCCCCGTTCAGACCGAGCAAACCACAAATAGAACCTTCTTTGATGTTAAGGTTCAGGTTTTTATAAACCTGATGTTTTCGCGGATAATGAAATTCCAGATTTTTAATTTCAATCACAGTGTTGGTGTATTAGTTTATTAATACACAAATATACATTCTATTTTCAGAACTGCAAGTATCCAAATAAAAAAACCCACCTTCTCGTAAGAAAGCGGGTCCGATATAATAAAGTAAGCAACCGATCCGCCGAAGCGGCACTGAGGCTTACGAAAACCGCACCAACAGTAGTTGGCGCAATTATATTTTTATGCACCGTAGAGACAAGGCATTGCCTTGTCTCTACAACACGTTAATGGTTATTTAATCTCCGATCCGTTTTTAACCGGTGTGGTTGGGGTCACAAATTTCAGCGAGCCATCGGCGTCCTGCGCCATCAGGATCATTCCCTGCGATAGAATTCCTTTCAGTTCGCGCGGTTCGAGGTTCACCAAAATGCTCACCTGCTGACCGATAATTTCTTCCGGATTGTAATATTCAGCAATGCCCGAAACAACAGTGCGCTTGTCGATTCCGGTGTCGATGGTCAGTTTCAGCAATTTCTTGGTTTTGGCTACTTTTTCGGCCTCGATAATGGTTCCGGTGCGGATGTCCATCTTCTGGAAATCGTCGTACGTACAGTTTTCCTTGGCCGGAGTAACTGTTGCATTGGCGACTTCGTTAGCCTTTTTTGTGGCTAAAAGCTTGTTCACCTGACGTTCGATCACATCGTCTTCGATCTTTTCGAACAACAATTCAGGAGTGTTGGTTTGGTGACCCACAGCCAGCAAATCGGTGCGGCCCAGCTCGCTCCATTTCAGTTCGTCCATGTTCAGCCAGCCACGCAGCTTATCCATGCTGAAAGGCAGGAATGGCGCGAAAATGATGGTGAGGTTGGCGGTGATCTGCAAACACACATTCATGATCGTTTTTACGCGCTCAGGATCGGTTTTTACCACTTTCCAGGGTTCGGCATCGGCCAGGTATTTGTTGCCCAAACGAGCCAAATCCATCGCAAATTTCAGGGCTTCGCGGAAACGGTATTGCGAAAGGCTCTTTTCGACTTCAGCCTTAATCACCGACATTTCGACCAAAGTAGCTTTATCGCTTTCGGTCAGTTCTCCGGCAGCCGGAACTTTTCCGTCGTAATATTTTTGAGTCAGCACCAGCGCGCGGTTCACAAAGTTGCCCAAAACAGCAACCAATTCGTTGTTGTTGCGGGCCTGAAAATCCTTCCAGGTAAAATCGTTGTCCTTCGTTTCAGGAGCATTGGCGGTGAGCACGTATTTCAGCACATCTTCTTTTCCGGGGAATTCGTCCAAATACTCGTGCAGCCAAACGGCCCAGTTGCGCGAAGTCGAAATTTTGTCGCCTTCGAGGTTCAGGAACTCATTGGCCGGAACATTGTCGGGCAAAATGTAGGTTCCTTCGGCTTTGAGCATGGCCGGGAAGATGATGCAGTGGAACACGATGTTGTCTTTCCCGATGAAATGCACCATTTTGGTTTCCGGATCTTTCCACCATTTTTCCCAGTCGCCGGTCCATTCTTTGGTAGCCGAAATGTAGCCGATTGGCGCGTCGAACCAAACGTAAAGCACTTTACCTTCGGCTCCGTCAACCGGAACAGGCACGCCCCATTCGAGGTCGCGGGTTACGGCACGTGGCTGCAAACCACTATCGATCCACGATTTGCACTGCCCGTAAACATTCGATTTCCATTCCTTGTGGCCTTCCAGAATCCATTCTTTCAGCCAGCCTTCGTATTGGTCGAGCGGTAGGTACCAGTGTTTGGTTTCGCGCATCACCGGCGGGTTTCCGCTCAAAGTCGATTTCGGATTAATCAAATCGGTAGCATTCAAGGTGCTTCCACAGGCTTCGCACTGGTCGCCGTAAGCACGTTCGTTTCCGCATTTCGGGCAAGTTCCGGTGATGTAGCGATCGGCCAAAAACTGCTTGGCTTCCTCGTCGTAATATTGTTCGCTGGTTTTTTCAATGAATTTACCCTCGTCGTGGAGCTTTTTGAAAAATTCCGAAGCCGTTTCGTGGTGAACAGGTGCGCTGGTACGCGAATACACGTCGAACGAAATGCCGAAGCGGGCAAACGCATCCTTAATGATGTTGTGGTATTTATCCACCACATCCTGTGGGGTAACGCCTTCATTCTTGGCTTTCAGGGTAATTGGCACGCCATGCTCGTCGGAACCGCCAATAAAAGCCACATCCACGTCGTTCATGCGCAGGTAGCGGGCATAAATATCAGCCGGAACATACACACCGGCCAGGTGACCAATGTGGACCGGTCCGTTGGCATACGGCAAAGCCGAAGTGATCAGGGTACGTTTATAGTCAGTCATTGCACTTTTGATTTTATTGAGGGTGACAAAGATAGTTGAAAATAGAGTTAAACGAAAAATATGATTTCACATCTTTGCCTATAAACAACAAAGCCATCCGAAAACTGAATGGCTTTGCTATTTTGTTGATTCTATATTGGAAACATGCTATTTCCCAAACATATAGGCAACAGAAATCTGAAAAACATTGTTTTTTACCTTCACTTCATCTTCATCGGAAAGATTTGCAAGTCCGAATTGATAACTAATACTTGGCACGATAGGCCCAAACTCCATTCCCAAACCAATCCCCAGTCCAAAATCAAATCTTTTCATCCCATCTTCTTTAAAGTCAATCTTTTCGCTTTCACCATCCGTCTTAGCTGTGCCACTCAGTGCATATCCTATGTATGGGCCTGCCTGGGCAAAAAAATTCAACGTTTCATTGGGAGAAAACTTGTAGGCAAAGTTAAATGGGATTTCAAGATTGTTTATCCTTATTTTTTCATCCAAACTTTCCCCCATGAAATCCATTTTAAGTTTATAACCTTTTAACGAATACAAAATACCGGTGTTGAAGAAAAGGCTTTCCTGCAATTCAAATTCAGCGACTGGCCCAATGTGAATGCCCAAAATCGATTTGGGAGAGATATCAAGTCCACTTGCAGAAAAATTCATACTAGCGATATTCACTCCTCCCTTTAAACCAAACGTTTGAGCTCTTGAAACAAAAGCAAACATCAACAAAGAAATAAAGAAAATAAGTTTGATTCTCATAAGATTTGATTTTTTTAGTTTCGTCTACTCTTAAAGATTTTCGACTAACTCTCCTTACTCTTTTGGGGATTTTCAGGAACTTCCACTCAATTTTATTAAAATTACGACAATAAAACATAAAAGTCAATGGCTGTAAGTATTTATTTTGCAATTCGTCAAATCATTGATCGCACTAAACTTCAAAAATGCCAACTTAAACTGCATCATTTTCCAACCCGTTGCGTCAACAAACCAGATAAGCAGTAAATTTGGAATTATGAACGAGCTTTTGGAAACCATCTGGCGCGAGAACCACGATCAGTTGCTGGCATTCATCAACAAACGGGTCAAAAACAAGGAGGAATCGGAAGACATCCTTCAGGAAGTGTTTATCAAAATCCTTTCGAAGATCGGCACGCTGAAAGACAGCTCGAAACTTCAGGCCTGGGTGTACCAAATGACCCGAAATGCCATCATCGACTACATCCGGAAGAAGAAATTTCAGGAAATGGAAAATGAGATCAAGGATATTGAGGACGGAACCAACGAAAGCGCCATGAACGAAGCAACCGGCTGGATTGGCCATTACGTTGAAGCCTTGCCCGAAAATTATCGCGAAGCGGTGGTTTTGTACGAAATGAAAGGTCTGTCGCAAAAGGAGATTGCTGATCGATTGGGCATTTCATACACCAATGCCCGAAGCCGCATTCAGCGCGGACGCCAGCTCCTGAAAAAGAACCTGACTGATTGCTGTACTTTCAATGTGGATGTGTACGGAAACATCATCGACTACCACAGCCGCCCGAAAGATTGCTCCAATTGTTAATTTTTCGGGAAGCATTTGCATCATTATCACGCCATCTCCGTCAACAAACTGTAACTTTTAAATTTCAAATCATGAAGAAGACAGAAAAAATCAGAAACGCCGTTCGCGAACATTACAGCCTCATTGCAGAAAACAATAAGTCAAACCTATCCTGTGGCTGCCGTCCATCCCCTGTTGCCGGAAGTTGCTGCTCGGACAAACCTGTCTCGTTCGAAGAAATATCGATGAAAGTGGGTTATTCGGATAACGATTTCGTGCAGGTACCGGAAGGTGCCAACATGGGATTAGGTTGCGGAAATCCCCGCACAATCGCTTCGCTGAAAGAAGGCGAAACGGTACTCGATCTGGGTAGTGGCGGAGGGTTTGATGCTTTCTTGGCTGCCCGCGAAGTTGGCACAACCGGCAAAGTCATTGGCGTGGACATGACTCCTTCGATGATTTCGCTGGCCCGCGAAAATGCTGAGAAAGGCGGTTTTACGCAAGTGGAATTCCGGCTGGGCGAAATTGAGCATTTGCCGATGGCCGACCAATCGGTTGACGTGATTATCTCGAATTGTGTGATCAACCTTTCTCCCGAAAAGCAGCAGGTTTTCGACGAAGCGTTCAGGGTGCTAAAAACCGGCGGTCGGCTGGCCATTTCCGATGTGGTTGCCATTTCCGAAATTCCTGAACACATGCTTGCCGACATGGAACTCTATTCGGCTTGTGTTTCGGGCGCATCAACCGTAGCTGAAATTACCGAAATGCTTGAAGAAGCCGGATTTTCAGAAATCAGAATTCAACCAAAAGACGAAAGCCGGTCCTTTATCAAAGAATGGACCTCAGGAGAAACTTTGGCCGATTATGTGCTCTCGGCAACCATCGAAGCGGTAAAAAAATAGTGTTCAGTCTCAGTTGATCAGTAAACAGTAAAACATCGATTGAAATGGCGATACATGAATTATCTTTTGAAAAGTTTGATTCGGTTTTTGAACACTTAGCCGAAGCCAAGCTGGACTTTTCCGATCTGAAACAGCCCAACATCAGGCTGTTTCGGTTCGAAGAAAATGGACAAACAATCGGAGTTGGCGGTCTGGAAATTTTTGGAGATCAGGCTCTTTTACGCTCGGTTGCCGTGAAGAAAGAACTTCAGGGGAAAGGATTTGGAAAAGAAATAGTTGCTCAAATCGAACAAACGGCCCGGCATTCTGGAATTAAATCAGTTTACCTGCTGACCAATACAGCGCCGGAATTCTTCAAATCAATCGGTTATCAGCAAATCAACCGCGACAATTTTGCCGAACCGTTGAAACAAACTTCCCAATTTTCAGGACTTTGCCCGATCAGCGCCATTTGTATGAAGAAAGCACTCTGATTCATCGTCTTCCGGCATAAATCATTTTAGCTGTCAGACTTGTACATTTGCCCTGGATTCGACAAAAGTATACCCCTGTATTCACAATACGGGTTGGAATCCAGTTAACCGAATTGATTCCGGAGTTTAACATCCCGGAATTAATACAATCAATCTGCTTCCCGGAACTATCGAAAATACTGATTTCAACGGCATCGGGTTTGTCTAACCGGAACCTTATCTGAACAGATTCGTGGAATGGATTTGGCACCACCATCGCTTCAGTACGCTTCAATGATTCAGGAATAACTGAATTTGAAGTCGCCGTTCCTCCCGGATTAACCGTGTAGGAAAAAGCTACAAAACCGTTTTTCTTCTGTGCCGTTTCATCTTTCGGAAGCACGGCATTCACAAAATCGACCTGCACTTTTTCAGGAGAAACGTTTACGCGCAGATGCCCGGATCCCGGAAGTTTGATGCCGCCAAAAGCGTCGGCGTTGGCAATCATTCCGAGCGTGTACGACGAATCGCTGGGCATCGGGGTCGTCTGATAGACCATGCCGTCAATGTCTTCTTTGGCAAACAAATGGTCGTGCCCCTGGAAAAAAATGTTCACCTTATTTTTCACCATAAGCTGGTGAATCGGCATTTCCCAGCCGGGACGGTTGGTTGCAAAAGCATTGGTCGATCCTTTGCCTTCGCTTCCACCCCACTCGTAAAGTGTGGCCAGATTGGCGCCACCACGAGCCTCGCCCAAAACATGGTGCATAAACACAAACTTGTATTTAGCCTTGCTGTTTTCGAGGGTTTGTTTTAGCCAGTCGTACTGCGTTTTTCCGATGGTCCAGTCCCATTTTTCCGGTTTGGCATTTGCGGTGTAATAGCGGTAAGCGTCCAACACCACAAAAAGCGCATCTCCCCATTGCCAGGCGTAATAATTCTCAGGGGCCCCGATGCCGTTGCCTTCCTGGGCTGTGTTTCCTGAATAAAAACCATCAGGCGATGGGTTTGAATAATAATATTTTCGCCAGATGGTGCCGTAAGTGGCCAGATTATTGGGCGGAGTCTGTAACAAGTAGTAGCCGCTTTCGCCTTCGTGGTTTCCAATGCAAAGGAACAAAGGCACCGAGTGGCAAACCTGTCCGAAAAATGCTCGGTTATTCAGGTGAAGTTTGCGAATTTCTTCGTTGGTAATTGTAAACGGATTGTGGTCGTCGCCAAACGTATCGCCCATATCGATCATGAAATCAGGCTTATCGGCCAACTGATTTTGCAGGGCGATATTCCACAAGGGCGCATAGCACTTTTTGTCGTACGGATGCGGGTCGGCTTCGATGGTAAAACAGAAGCTGGCTCCGGGCGGCCGTTGCGTCTGAAAAGTACATTCATTTCCTTGCCTGAACGAGCTTTCTGAGGCAACCCTGTATTTGATGCAATAGTAGTAGCGCGTGTTGGCGTTCAGACCTGAAAGAACGACCGCCTTGGGTTCGTTTGCATTGAGATTGACTTCGGCTGTTGAAAGCGAAAAAACGCCTGAGCTTGTTCCATATTCAACTTTCAAAACAACCGATTGATCGAACAGCACATTGGCCGTTACCGATTTGTCGGTTGGGCGCCCCAAAACCACCGTGTAACTTTGTGCACGAGCACTACTGAGAATCAACGATACCAATGAAATAAGAAAGACAAATTTCATATAACTTACTATTTTTTAATGAGTTTGGCGACATGCTTTTTGTCGCCGTCGGTTACATTCAGGATAAAAAATCCTGGCGTCAATCCTGAAAAATCGTGCTGTTCAATTTGAGTTCCTTTCCAAACTGATTGCCCACATCCGTTAAACAGTTCAAAAACTTCGCTTCCTGAAGGATTTACCGGCACAATCCGGTTGGTAAATGGGTTCGGAAATACCCGCATCGATGGGTTTTCGTCAATCAGTCCGGTGACTCCTGTAGTGGTATATTTTTCGATAAAATCGCCAGCCGTGAGCGTTTTTCCGGTAAAAGCAGCATAGTCAACCGGATATTTGTAGACCCTGAAAACCGAGTTCATGGTTTCGTCGGCGCGGGCTGCATCTTTGTCGGGAGCAACGCCCTGCATAATCGCTCCGTTTTGCTGCACCGGACAAATGTATTCCCACACAATTTCACCGGCAGTGGTCACTTCGAGGAAACGGCCAATTGTACCCGAACAAATTATTGTATTCCCGTTGGGTAACCGATAAGCTCCCGAAATATTTTCGGAATACATGGGTGCAGCGGTGGTTCCCTTGTAGGTCCAGGTGTAATTGGCCGGAGCTACGGCAGTTCCGGCAACCATCGAATAATTGCCGCTGGCATCAACCGCCGGAGTAAATTCATCAACAGTGGAATAATTTCCGCGACCCAGCCCATTGTTGAAACAGGTCATGTTTCCGGCGCCCGGATAGCCCGGCTTCACCCATTCCACATCGTGCTGCTCAAAATAGCGCTGTTCGGTTTTTGTTCCGGCGCCATAGCAGGCCGGATTTCCCCAACGATAAAGCAAGTCGCCGCCTTTGCCACGTTTCCCTCCAGAATGACTTTTTGCTTCGGCTGTGGTGGTGCTGTGGTCGATAATCCAGACTTCGCTGTTGCCGCGCACACTCACCGCAATCTGATCGAATTCAGGATTGTAGTCGATTGAGTTCATGTGGTTCCAAAAGGACGGAAGGTTGCGGCCATCGCCATCGCAGTCAATCAATTCCGCATGGAGTTTCGGATTGCCATAATTTGCTTTCGACGAACTGAAATCCTGAATCAGATGATCCCAGGTATGCCACTCCCAAACAACTGTTCCGCCTTTAGGATAGGTCGGCTTTATTTCCACGATGTAATCAGGCAGCATCATTCCCTTCGAAGCGATTTCGGGCTGGAATTTGGATGCATCAAAACCGGCAGCAATGCATTCGTCGTAGGTTTTCTTTTCAATCACCAGCATCAGGATATTGCCGTTGGGCAAGCGACGGATGTCGTGGTGCTGCATGTACGTTTCCGTAGAAAAATCGAGTTCCCAAACCAGGTTATCATCCCAATCGTATTCTTCCACACGGCCGCCTTCTCCCCCGCCACTGCTGAGCTTGCCTTTGGTCATGCACGAGCGCAGCAAATGCCCGTTTTCGAGCAGGTAGACCGATTGTCCCGGAGGAAATTTGCTAGCCGTCCATTGATGGAGCAGCCGACCTTCGTTGTTAATCAGGTAAGTCGACGTATATTGCTTGGGCGCAAACAGCGTGTAGCCGTTGTAAACCTTGGCCGTGTTGTTCAGGAACAAACCAACCGTTTTGGTCTGGGACTGTGCGAGCCAGACAATGGCCAGCAGCACGATGGTTAAGAGGTTTTTCTTAGTAATCATGAATAGGTTCCTCCGTTACTTTTATCTGGTATAAATCATTTTCTTTCCAATGACCTGATCGTCGGCTTTGAGCACATAGAAATAAATTCCGCTGCCCATTTGTCGTCCGCTTCCATCAGTGCCGTTCCAGGTAAGCGAATGACTGCCTGAAGGATACGTTTGGTTGGCCATAACCTTTATTTGGGTGCCCGACATATCGAAAATGGCCAGGTTTATTTTTTTTGCAGATTCAAGCTGAAACCCGATTGTTGTTGAGTTCGAAAACGGGTTAGGGTAGTTTTGCTCCAAAACGTCTGATGAACTTATTTTTGAAGATGACGAAACCGCTGTTACCAAATCACTTTTGGTGTAATAATCGGGATCAAATCCGGTAAGCGTCTTGCCGGGAGTCAAATCCCGACCATTCAGAGCCGGATGACTTTTCGAATAGCGATACACCCTGAAAGCCGCGTTAAACGTGGGGTAATTATCCGTTTTTATCTTCTTGATTCCTGAACGGGTTACCGGATTGATGTACTCCCAAACTATTGACGTGTCGGCCGGACAAATCTCGAAGAAATGACCGTCGTTCATGGCACATACAATGGTATTTCCATTCGGAAGCCGCTGGGCTCCCGAACCAATGGTGCTGAAAAATGAGGTGTTGTTTTTACTCGAATACCGCCAAACCACCTGTTTCGAGAGGTTTTTCTTTTCTTTCATCAGGTTGTTGTTCGGCGAGTTCACCACGTTGTACCCGGCCAGTGGCGGATTGACGTACTTGCCTGTATTTACTCCGGCAGAGTTCAGGAATGGGTTGATTTCAAAAATATACGACTGCGGTGTGGTCTCAAACAAATTTTGACCATTGTTGAAAATCAGAAAGTTTCCTTCGCCGGGCAGCCCGGGTTTGATCCACTGAATATTGTGCGCACCGCCAATCTGTTTATGCCCCGAAGTTGCTTTTTCCCAATTGTCAAGAATCGATGGCGGATCGCCCTGAGCATACTTGGCCGGGTCGCCAAAGCGATACAAAAAATCGCCTTTGGAAGACGCCGCCAACGCAATCGAACCTGCTGCATCTCCTTTCAGGAATGTATTTCCGTGGTCAATCACATAAAACTCGCCATGCACCGAATTAATAACTATCTGATCGAGTGTTTCGTTGTAATCCAGCGAGTTGCAATGTAACCAGTCGCTTTTCACCGGATTTCCCCGAATGTTGAGATCGATCTTACCGGGATTATCCTTAATGACGCCATAGGAAGATTTTGAAGCATCAATGGCCTGTACAACATGGTTGAAAAACCACCATTCCCAGATGATGTTGCCTTTCATGTCCACCTCGACTATCGCGTCCATCTGCGCACCATTATAGTTATTCGCGGGATTGCAGCCGGCATCCAGGCATTGCTGTGTTGTCAGGTCTTTGTTGGCAATGTAGATGAAAGTTGAATCGCCTAGTTTCGGGTTATAAATCTTGGCAAAATCGTGGTGCGGATGGTAAGTCGATCGGGTTTCCTTGTATTGCCAGACAATGTTTCCATTCCAGTCGAGTTCTTTCCACCAGTTCGACTCACTTGGGTTACCTCCTGCGGCATCCAGCAAGGTTCCACCCTCAGTAAAGCGAGGGTTGGTGCCTATGTTCCAGCTATGCACCACATGTCCTTCCATGTCAATCAGGTATGTTTTGCCGCCCGAACCAAACAAGGTATAACCGTCGTATGCTTTCGTTTTGTCCCAGTAGCGGGTTTCGGTCGGAATCATGAAATTTTCCTGGGCAACGATGACGCAGGAAAAACAAAAGAAAATGGATAAGATTAAAATGTGCTTCATGATCGTAAGTTTTATCGGATGAGTGCCAGTTTTAATGTATTTGCCTGACTTTCAATTCGGACAATGGCATAATAAATTCCAGACGAATACATTTCTGCATTCCACGGAATTATATGGGTGCCCGCATCAAAGGTTTTATCGGCCAGCGTGGTGAGAAGAACTCCTTCGGAGCTAAAAATTTGCAGCGATACCCGGACTGTTTTTTCTAGCGTAAACTGAATCGAGGTATTTCCGGAGAAAGGATTGGGATAACTTCGGATCACAGGTGCTTCGTTCGAATTCTTCAAATCGGCAACTGCCGTTATTGCTCCTGAATTGCGTACGACCCTGAAACCCAAATGGTAATACGGGTGATTGGGGTCTTGCGGGCCGCGGTAATACGACGGATTGCGGTTCGAAACCCGCGAATGCCCGTCGCTGATGCCATTTACCTGCAACCCGTTGTACCAGTTTCCGCCGCGCATCCCGCGGTAAGCTTTTCCGTCGGGCATCAGAAAGCCCGAATCAGGGCCTTTCGGATTGTCGTACGGACTTGTGCTGTAGTAATTCTGGCCGTACCAGTCGTTCACAAATTCCCACACATTGCCCTGCATGTCGTAAAGCCCGTAGCCGTTCGCTCCGTTGTTGGTCTGGTAGCTGGCGGCCGCGCCCGGCCAGTTGTATTCGGTTTTCTGGTGAAGTTTCCCATCGTAAAAAGCCACCGGAGTAGTGAACGGGTAGGCAGTTTCGCTGGTTCCTTCGTACGGATCACCCGAGCTGGGCAGGTTTGCCGCTTTTTGATCGAGCGCATTTCCGTTGGGGTAATTCAGGTACGGATTTAGCTGACCGCCCCGCGCTGCAAATTCCCATTCGGCCTCGGTGGGCAAGCGGTAGCCATTTTTCGTGAAATCGCAGGTCCAGGTTTTCAAGTTGTAACATTCCTGAAGTCCGTTTTGTGTGCTTAGCCAATTGCAATATGCCGCAGCGCCGCCCCACATCACGCCGGTCATTGGATGATTGCCGCGGAAATCGGCCATCGCAAACACTTTTCCGTTAAAAGAAATGCTGTAATACGAAGCAAATTGATTGGTGTAACAAACCAGATCGGTTGCTCCGGCCAGATAAACGGCATTGCTTTTCACTTCGATGGTGCCCTTCAAAAACGAGGCATTCAGGAAAGCGAGAAACTGCTCATTGGTTGTTTCCGTTTTGGCACAGTAAAACGCATTGACTTTCACCTTATGAATTGGCAATTCGTCGCTCGGGTGGCTCGGATCGACAAACCCGAAATGATCGCCCATTTCAAATTCGCCTCCCGAAACGAGCGACTCGACAATATTCAGGTTCGAATTGTCGGCGCCACCGCGAACCAAAATCACGTTTTCTTTCAGGGTTTTGTCGTTTTGTGACACGATGCCGTAATCCACATTCAAATCCCAGGCTTTTTCTGTCGTTAGGTGCAGAGTGGTAGACGACCAGTAATTTCCGGAAACAACATTCGGGAAAAAGGTTTTATTGAACGATGGCTTAACCAGCGAAACATCGTTCAGCGATTGCAATTCCTTGATATTGGGCAAACGCCAGTCGGTTTTTCCGGCCAACGAAACCGTTTTGGCATAGGCCAGCGCCTCTTCCCAGCTCATGGTGGTGGTTGGCTGAATTTTTTGCCATATCAATCCGGTGTAATTATCGGTGATTGTGCTATTCCCATTGTCGGTAAAATGATTAACTGAAAAGCTTATTGTGAAAGCGCTCCGCACGGCTCTGACATGAATCAGCTTCGTTCCGCCAGCGCTCTTCGATTCGCTTTTGGGGTGCGCGCCCACTCCACCGCCGGCATTCACGACCCAGGCTTTGGTGGCATCGTCGGCCCTCACTTCGCTGGTCCACCAGTATTCGGCCAGTGTTTTCGGGAAATAAACAGTATTCAGCGCCGGATTAATCTGGTCGAAGTAATTGATGTTGAACAACTCCTGCGCCGTGGGCAAACGCCAGTCGTTAAAACCGCCCAGATTCAGGCTTTTGCAGTACGTTGAGGCGGCCTCAAATGTCATTTCGCCGCCATCGATTTTCTGCCACATCAGGCCGGTGTTGTTGTCGGTGATGGTTCCGTCGCCGTTGTCGGTAAACGAAAGCGGGTTAATTGCAAAATCGGCGTCCTCGCCCAAAGTTGTTGTGTAGCTTGTGCTTTGACCGGTATCAGGCAACTTAAAAGGTATAAGCTTTTGCGCCGAAACCCATGCCGAAAAAATCAGGGTAAATCCTGAAAGCAAAAGGTATTTTGTTCGTTTCATCGTGTAGGCGAATAAATGATTTTCAAGCTTTTCGAATCATTGCCAGCCCAAAGTCTGCCATAATAAATACCGGGGGAAAGAGCGCTGGAAGCAGCGTTCAGGTTAACCGAATAGGTTCCGGCATCCTGAGTTTGGTTCACCAGTTGAGCAATTTCACGGCCACACATGTCAAAAACTTTCAGTTCGACCGGTGTACGTTCTGGAATTGCATATCGGATGGTTGTTTCCTGAGAAAACGGATTCGGAAAATTCTGTTGCAGTTCGAGTTTACCTGGCCCTTCCAAGTCGGGCACAACACCGGTAGCTATCGATTTCAGCGTGTAGGAATAAGCCACTTCGCCATTTTTTCGGCTAGCATTTTCTTCTGAAGGAAGATAAGTGCGGATGTAGTCTATCTGCACATTTTCAGGCGAAACCGAAACTTTCAGGTAGCCGCGTCCGGGCAGAAAAACACCTTTCACGTAGCCATATTCCGAAGCCTGAAGGTTGGTGATGTTTTTGTTGGATGGCTGCGGAACTTCCTGGTAAATGATGCCGTCTTTTTCCTGCTTTCCGAAGAAATGGTCGTGTCCGTGGAAAAAGGCAGTCACCTTGTTTTCCTTCATCAAGGTGTGAATTGGTTTTTGCCAGGTTGGCCGGAAGGTGTTCCAGCCGAAAGAACCATCTGCATTGTTTCCGCCCCATTCGAACAAATCGGCAAACTCAGTACCGCCACGGGCATCGCTGCTGTTGCCGCCAACCAGGTTGTGGCAAAAAACAAATTTGTATTTGGCCTTGCTTTCGGTAAGTGTTTTAGCAAACCAATTGTATTGATCTGTACCCAAAGTCCAGTTCCAGTCGGGCTTTTTTTGCGTGTACCAATACGGATCGAGCACCACAAAAAGCGCGTCACCCCATGTAAAAGCGTAGTAATTTTCGCGAAGACCAACAAAGGGTTCTTCTTTTGTATTGCCGGTGTAGTATGAGTTTGGCAGCGGATTTGGGTAATACAATTTGCGGGTATTGCTGGCCATCACGGCCAGATTATTGGCCGTTCCATCGAGTCCCCAGCCCAATTCACCTTCGTGGTTTCCGATGACAAGGAAAAGCGGTGCTGAATGGCAAACACTTCCAAAATAAGGCCGAAAGAGTATATGACGGCTGGTAATCACCTCCTGAGTTTTCTCGGTTTGCTTTTCCGACATAAAGGTATCACCCAAATCAAACAGGAAATCAGGTTTTTGATTCAGGATATTTTGCAGAGTCAGCGAATAGGCTTCGGGTAGAGAGTTGGAATCCAGGTGGGGATCGGCTTCAATGGCAAAAGTAAAGCTGCTACTTGCGGGCCGTGGCGTATGAAAGCTGTGCTCTTTTCCGGCCGAGAATGCGGCATCGGAGCCACCTGCACGGTAGCGAATCCGGTAAAAATAAGCCGTATTGCCTGCAAGCCCGGTGAGATCAGTTTCAAACGGAACATCTTTTTTCAGGACAACTTTTGCCGAACTCTGCGGATAATTTCCGGAAGTTGTGCCCCATTCCCAGTAGGCTTCCATGTCCTGATCGGATAAAACACTTACCGTGACCGACGAAGGTGTCGGGCGCCCTAATATTTCACTAAACGTTTGTGAAACAGCGGATAAAACTGAAAAACAAGCCAAAAATATAGCCAAAACAATAGCCTTCATACCTGAAAAAGTATTAGTTACAATAAATTTATTCCGAAATGGAAATGCTGCTTACTCGCGTCGTCTCCCCTGTTGTCCGCCCGATTGTTTTAACTTATTGAGAAGTTCCTTGTTAAAATCTTCGTCGAGCTGATACAACTGATATACCTTCTGGGGCGGAAGAACTTCCAGGTACTTTTTCAGGTATTCCTTCATCAGGGTCACCTGATCCGCCTTATTTTCAATCATGAAATTGATGGCATTGATGTAATCTTCGTTTGAAGTCGGCGCTTTGTCGTCGAACTGGTTGTTGCGCTGCTTGGTTTTGCGCGCTATTTGCTCACGCTGCTCATAAAATTCGCGGAAAATGGGCCAGAATTTTTCCGATTCGCTGGAAGTGAGATTTATCCTCGGTGCAATGTACTCGATCCGCTTTTCGGTAATTTCGCGGTAGGTCAGTCGTTGTGCCTGAGCCGTTAGCAACGACAGCAGAAACAAGACTGTAAAACCAACATATTGCAAAGTCTTCATAATTTTAAATTTAAATCATTTCAGTAAATCGCTCGAAGCATTTTCCAAAATAAAGTCGTTGATGTCATCGTCAGAGACTTGTGAATAGACAGCATCAACGGTGTACAGATCTTTGTTTTCAGACGAGTCGGCATTGGATTTATTCAGGCTTATGCTAATGCGGCCAAGCAGGAACGAAAGCACAACAATAGCCGCATATTTCATGACCGTTAGAATCACTAATTTGTTCTTATTCACCTTAGGTTCCTGATTTATTTTATCCAACATTTCCGGTGCAAACGATTCAAAAAAATCGTCAGGAGCCTGAAACGGATGTTTTATTTTTTGCGATGTCATATTTCGTTTTGAATTTGTGTTTCAATTTGTGTTTTTGCATTGTGGTAAAGTACTTTAACTGAACCAACTGTGGATTCAAGAATTTCAGCAATATCGGTATAGTTCATTTCGTCGAAGTAGCGCATATTGAATACCAATCGCTGCATTTCAGTTAATTCCAGAATTGCTTTTTGCAGGACGATTTGTATTTCTTCGCCAGAAATAAAATCCGACGCTTCCAGTTCAGTCTCGAGCATATCGCGAATACTCATCTGGCGATCAAGATACTTTTGCTTTCGTTCCAGAAACCGAAGCGATTCGTTACCGGCAATTCGGTAAAGCCAGGTAAATAGCTTTGAATCGCCTTTAAACTGACCAATATTTCGCCATACCCTGAGAAAAACTTCCTGAAGAACGTCTTTGCTGTCGTCGTGGTTAATTACCAGTTTCCGAATGTGCCAGTACAACGGCTCCTGATAAGTTTTTATCAAGACACCTATTCCTTCCGCTTTTCTTTTTTCGTCGCGAAGGAGAACCAGCAAATATTCCTCGTCAGTAAATTTTCCCATTCTTCAGGAGTATGACCCGGAGTTTTGGAGAAAGTTAATGGAAATGCAAGAATTTTTTCTTACTCCGCAGAAAATATCCAGCCTAAAGTGAATTTTGAAATGGATATTTTATTCTCTTGCTGAAATATCTCATGTTCATTCACTTTAGACTTCGCTGATATTGAGAAGTACTAAGTTGTTTTCATTTACTGGACCACACACCTGACGGTTTTCACAAAACGCTTCGTGGAATGCGTATTCGGACTTACTTCAACCCGGTAAAGATACATTCCGGGGTGACGCGTCCCGTCAGCACTTTTCCCGTCCCATTGCTGGGAGTACAGGCCTTCGGATTGTACACCGTTAAACAAGGTACATACTTTTTGTCCCATCAGATTATACACATCAATCGTCACCAGCGAGGTTTCGGTCAACGAATAGCGCAGGTAGTTGATATCTTTGAACGGATTCGGGAAAGATATAAAATCGGTGGAAACATCATCAATATCTAAAGTTCCGGTATTGAGAATGAGTTGGGCATCGTCGCAATAGATCGAACCGCTGGTTGCACCATTGGCCGTTTGAGTAACAACAATGCTGTGGAATTGGGTATTTCCCGAGCTTTGGATAGCAGAGAAAGGAATGGTTTTTAATTCCCATCCGGCCCAATCGATGGTGTCGACGACAACCATCGAATTGACGGTCGAAGGATTGTACCAGTAGAACCAGTATTCCAGCTTGTTATAACTTAAATCGCCAAAAATCCAGACCCCAATTTTGTTCCTGGCATCCGATCCGACAGACGGTTTATTGCTGTTGTGCACCCGGCAAACACCTCCCGAAGTACCGGTGAACTTGTAATCCAGTCTGCCAGAACCTGTTCCTGAAACCTTTCGGTTGGTTGCCAGGGTAAAAGTTGTGGCATCGGCATCGGTACCAATGGTACTGCCACTCTGATTAGGGTCCCAGAAACCGGTAATATCGTCGTAGTTAATTACCACATTGCCTTTGGGGTATGAATTAGCATGGGTTTTGAAACGGATGACAACGTCCTGTCCCAGCTTCGTCCCGGTGATGTCAGCCAGATCGCTTTTCAGCACAATCTGGTAATCGGTATTGATTTTCAGCTCTGATGATGGTTCGAAATAATATTCCCCTTTTAGGCCTTTGGTCACCAGTTCTTCCCTGATTTTACCAACATTATTGTTTGAAGCATCGGTTAAAAGGATGTTGCTGCCAGCACTGGCTGCATCCAGCGGAGCATCAAAGAACAGCCGAATCTGGGGCATGGTCGATAGTTCTGTTTTTTTATCCTGAGGATATGAACCTTCAAAAGCCAAAGTCTTTCGGTCTATCGTTTTGAATTTAAATTCATACGGTTGCTGCATTTTGACTTTCCATTCCGAACAAAGGGTTGTGCTCAGTTTGATGGTGTACTCGGTGTTTTTGGCATAAGCAGTTTCCGTTTTTATACTGAGACAACGGTTGCTGTTACTCCAGGTATATGCCAGTTTTACTGAAGGAGTGACCGTAATCGCTTTGGCAAGTGAGTCGGGCAACATAGGGATGTCAAACGTCAAGAGCCATTCCTGATTAAGCGGAACATCGGTACTAATCGACGGTGTCCTGGAAACCAAAGTTGGGACCAGTGAGTTATTGGCCTTCAATTCTTTGTCGGCAATAGTTGTTTTGTTGGCTACAACCGAAACAGATAATGAATCTTTGAGAAAGCTGTTGCCACCTTCGAAATACAGCTTGTAATCGCCGGGCTGAATACTATCGAAGTAAAAGAATCCATTGTTTAACTTGTCGGTGGTGTATTTTTTACCGGTATTTCCAAGAGTAACCTTTATATCGTTTAACGGCAGTTTTTCGTCGGCACTGCCCGCGACATAATAATAGGACGGTTTTCGGGAAGGATCTCTGACCACCCCGGCAACAACACCATGCGGAAAACCTTTCACACCGTGGTATTCCATAAATGCCCGGGTAAATGCCACGGCTTCATGTTTCAGGTAATCACTGTTTTTCAAACGCCACGACTCTCCGATGTAATCGTGAAACGAACCTTCAGACAGGACTCCGGGCATAGTCAGGTTGCGCAGAACTCCCAGTCCCTGGGTTCCCCAATCGGGGTAAAAGGTCCAGTCGCCTTTGACGTATGTATTGGTATTGGTCCAGTAGTTGCTTTTTTCAAACAGTTTTCGGAAAATGATGTTTGCAAATTCCTTGGCTTTGGGGAAAACCGGGCCATTATCATAACCCCGGAACAACATAAGCAGATAATTGGTATTTCCCTGGTATCCGTTGCTGTGAATCGAAAGAAAGATGTCGGCATTGGCCGTGTTGGCCATGGCACTGATCGCCGAAAGCGCCAAATCATCATCGGTGGTATTGGTGGTGCGGGAGATAAAAGTCGTTGCATTAAGTTTGTTCAGCAATGTCCGGAGATACAACCCTTTGGACAGGTTGCCTTCCGACTCCCAAAAATCGGTTTCGGTGATGTGCCGGTCGTCGCTGTCGTGCCCGCCATGACCGGGGTTGATAAAGATTTTGATTCCTGTGAAATCATTCTTCTGCGCGTTGAGCAAGGAACAGAAGAACAAAAGCAAAGTAAGGAGATATAATTTTTTTGTCATTTCGAAGGTCGGATGATTGAAGTTTATTGGTTTTTTGTTTCCGGGTTACGTTACTTAGTTTCAAGGTCCATGGAAAAAATTTCGCCTTTGGTGTTGTGAAAAACAATCCTTTTGCCATCAGTAGATACTTCGGGGTACATTTCCATCTGGTCGTCGGTGTTTGTCAGGTTCTTCCTGATTTTGCCGTCGGCTGAAACGGCCAGGATATCCGAACTGACCACCTCGTGCCCGTTGTCTTTATCGTTCATTCCGACGATCCAGTTATCGTTGAGCCATTTGGGAGCATTGATCCTTCCCAGGTTTGTCAGCACATTTCCTGCTAAATCGGCAATATAGGTGCTCCGTCCGTTGAAATTGTACAAAATCTTTTGCCGGTCGGGCGAAAGGGAAGCCCAGATGTAGTTACCGTCACCGTTGAGCGGAAGCACTTTTCGTTCGCCATTCTGATAGAGTACTATTTTAAGGTCTTCAATGCAGATATAGGTTTCCGGCTGAGCCGATTTAAGCGCTTTCATCCCGGAGATTCTACTTTTCTTAGGCGCATTGTTCACCGAGTAAACAATACGGTTGCTGACCACCTGCACGGGCGACACGCTGCGTTTATTTCGTTCAATGACGATGTTCTTCCGTTTCGAAAGCCTGTATTCATTTAAATTCGAATATTTCTGGAGTCCTCTCGTGGTATTTTCGCGGTAATAGACTTTCTTTCCATCGGGCGAAAAAACAGGCTGATAACCTGCACCTTCGTTCTCGGAGATGGTCAGCAAATTCTTATTTTGGAGGTTGAAAACTTTTAGTCCCTTGTAGTTTTCTGCGGTCACCAGGATGCTGTTCCCATCGGGACTGAACTGAGGGAAAAAGAATTGTCCCTCAGCCGGGGGCGTCAACTGTTTTTTTTCAACTACGTTGATTTCCTGTCCGCTGACAAGGATAATACAACTAAAAAAAACGAAAATGAGTAATAGCTTTCTTTTCATGTGCTTTCTGGTTAATTGATGACCTTTGATTTGGATAATAGACAAACGTGCTGCAAAAATCCGGCATTCAAAGCGATGGCGAAATATAGCAATTTAGTTTGTGCCTATTGCAGATAAATTTCATAATAATTGGTTATGCTTCTGCATGAAGCGGATTTTAGGATTGTACAGACAGATCCACTCGCCGAAGACTAAATATCCTGAAAATCAAAAGACAACAATAAAATCCGTATTATTCCTTTTCTGACACCTTATACTGAAAAAATTCTTCGGTTGGCAGTATTCTGATCCGCCCACTCCCACCGTTATCGGCCCATCCGATCATTGAAGGACCGCTTTGCCCGGTTGAGCCACTGCTCCCGCTTGGGTTTCCTGAGCCACCTCGACCTCCTGTCCCGCCAAAACCACCGGATCCATGCATCCCTCCCGATCCGCCTTCACTTCGGGGCACAATCAGGTACTTATAAGGCATCGCATCTTCAGTAAAATAAAGTGTTATATCGCCACCGTATCCACCGGGGCCGCCCAAACCACCCGGACCGCCGTCGCCGCCATTACCACCGTCGCCGCCAGGCCCCTGCTTCACCACTTCAACCTCTACTTCAACTTCCTCATCCACATAAACGGTTTCTGTAACTTCAACATCAACTTCTACTTCATATTCTTTTCCCGAAGCATCAACTCTTTTTTGTTTCTCCTTGCGGATGCTCTTTTTGACAACAGGCTTTTTTATGATACGTTTTTCCAGATGTTTTTCAATCCATGTTTGCCCATCCGCTCCTGCTCCACCGCTTCCGCCATTACCACCATTTCCTCCATTTCCTCCGAAACCCCCAACCGAGCTGACAACAAGCTTTCCGCCGTCGGGATTTATCAGGTACCGGAATTCCTCACGCGTACTTCTGTTCTGGCCATATACATAAAGCAAATCACAATTCAGCAGCGAGTCTCGGTAAAGGTCTGCCCACAAGCCAATTTCCGGGCCATCACCGCCAAACTCACCATTCTGCCCGATCTGTCCATCACCTCCATGACACCCGGAAGATCCCGAACTGCCGTCAGAACCGGAGAATCCTGGCATACCCGAGCTGCCCCAGAAACGCAAATTATAGGTGCGTTTATAATCCAGTTGAACCGAAAATGTATCAGCGACTGACTTATTCCGCAATGAATTAATAATCAACGACGGACAGTGATGATTTATCCGGGTAAAGTCTGTGTCAATGATGAATTTCCCGTTTTTCCAGGTGCCTCCATTACCCGAGAAGCGGAAAAAACCGGATTCAGGGCCATCACGCAAATCCTTGCATATTCGCTGACTGCCATCATTAAACTCAGTGAATAGTTCACCCATTATCTGGCTTCCGGGAGCTTTATCAAATCCGGGAATTGGCCGGTATTCAATTTTAGTTTCATAATTGAGTGGGAGCAAAAGTTCTTTAACCAGTTCGGGCTGTTTCCTCGGGCAAACCTTTAATCCGATGTACTTTCCCATTGATGGCACCAGTTTGTCGTTTACCCAAACATCTCCGGAAGAAAAAGTTCCGCCTGAAACATCGACTTTATAACGCCACCACCAAACATTTCCTCCTGCCAGCCCAACGGTTTTCTTTACTTTCCCGTTTCGAAAGTAAGAAACAACCCCAATCGGGAACGTTTCGTTCGGAAGGATCAGGTGGTGCTTGTCAAATACAATCTGAATAGAATCAACCTTAGGCGTCAGGATATTTGCGTTGGCCCACTGGCTGAAACCTACCATCAGAAAGCAAAACAGAATAAAACGATTAAATTGAATGCGGTCCATTACAATGAATTTTACTTTACATACTATGCTAAACAACAATAATCGTTCCGATCAGCTTAAAAATCCACTGTAAATGGCAAAATATTCCAACTTTATTGATGGCTGTTGCATAAATAAGACATAAAAATCTTACATTCAAGATGAGGCAAAATATAGCAATTTAGTTTTCATCTACCCCCAATATCCGTTTTAATAATTGTTCTTTATACTGTTCTGAAACCGGGATTTTATGATTGCCGGTTTGAATGAGGTTACCTTCGATGTGATCGATTTTCTGAAGATTAACAATGGCAGTCCGATGGACTTTCAGGAATGATAAGCCTTTTAATTTTTCTTCCCAGCTTTTAAGCGTTCCATGTGCGACGATCTTTTTATCCGAACAATAGACGGTAACGTAGTCGCCACAGGCTTCAACAGAACAAATTTCCTCCACTGCAACCTGATAAATCCGCTTCCCTGATTTGATACTGATTTTGGCTGGCAAGGACAGTTGTTCCCTGAAGTTTAATTTCTCACGGGCTTTGTTAACCGCTTTCAGGAAGCGTTCAAATGAAAAGGGTTTCAAAAGGAAATCCACAACCTCCAGATCAAAGCCATCAACAGCATACTGAGTATATGCGGTGGTAAAAATTATCAGGGGAGGATGAATTAGCGAACGTAAAAAGCTCACCCCCGACATTTCGGGAAGATTAATGTCAAGAAAAATCAGATCGACAGCATTCGAATCAAGATAAGCCAGAGCATCAAAAGCGTTTGCAAAGGTGCCGCAACACAGCAGGTCAGGGCAAAGTGAAATGTTGTGCTCCAGTATCGATTGGGCCGCGGGTTCGTCTTCAACTATGATGCAGTTCATGTATTAAGTTCCAGGTTAAAAATTCCGGCTTCGATAAGCTCAGCCAACAGCTCTTCTATTTTTATCTGTCATTCTATCCATCAGTTATTCAATCATCGTCTCAGATTAATCTTCATTTCGAGCCTGAAAATTCCGGCTTTCACACCATACTCCAGCGAATGACGTTCGGGATAGATCAAATGTAAGCGTTTTTCAACGTTTTTGATGCCGATACCGCCGTTCTCTTCAGCATTCGTCTTTTCCCGAAGGGCAATGTTATTCTCCGTTTTAAATAGCAACTGTTTTCCGTCAAATCCAATGAATATCTGAATGATCCCCGGATTTTTGCCAATTCCGTGCTTGAAACAGTTTTCTGCCAGCGGAAGCAAAAGAAGGGGGGAAATAGTCACCCCTTCAAAGTTCCCTTCTGTAGTGAGCATCACTTGGGCCACTTCAGGACTCACCCGTTCTTTTTGCAGTCCCACGTAAGTTCGGATGATTTCAACTTCCTTTTCAAGCGGAATCGCCTCGCAGGAAATATCATAAAGTACATAGCGAAGAAAGTCAGAGAGTTGCAGGATAACATCCGACGTCCGTTCCTCTTTTCGCGCAGCCATCGAATAAATGGTATTCAGGTTATTAAACAGGAAGTGCGGATTAATCTGGGCTTTCAACGAGAGTAATTCGTTTTGAGCAGCTTCTTTTCGCTCAACCAGCATTCGGGCATATTGCCAGATCAGGTATAAAAAACTGGTAAAAAGGATATATCCGGCAGTAATCAGAATCAATTCCCAAATTTTGAAGTAGGAAATGTAATAAAGATCAGGAAAAATCTCATCGACAACGTAGTTAAAAGCAGAATAACCGACTACTGCCGTCGCAATGCACAAGGCAAAAACAACACCCACATAAACACCAAAATTACTCGGATTCAAGTACTTTTTTATCAGATAGTTTGTATTGAAGTAAACCGCGAATACAATGGGTAGATGGAATAAAACCACGTATAGGAAATTTCGCACAAAACAATCTGCAATAACGGTTATATCATCTTCTTGCCCTGCTGGTTTTGTACCAGCTATCAGCAGGTAAAGAATTGGAGCTGCAAATAAAACTGAAGACAAGATTTTCAACCAGAAAATTCTCCTTTTGATAAGCCAAATAAATGGCAAAGCAGAATAACCAAGGAAGATAGAATTGAGGAGCAGGACGATATCCCATCCTACCTCTACTCCCTGAATGACAGTTAGCGATTCAACTCCGGGATTTAAAATTACATTCCAGAAATTAAACGAGACGAACCAGAAAGCAACCTGAATAAACGGGATAATGTATTTTTTGACACGCATTGGGTTCATGGCTATTGGTTTATAGGAGTGAATTGCATCATGGCAGACTGGTTCTCCCAGTCGATAAAACGCTTTTGTCCGGCATATCGGTCAAGCATATCGGTCAAATCTTTTGAGGAGGCCGTAAGTAGCAATCGTTTGGCATCGGGCACATAGCGGTATTTAATCCTTACACGCTTCTTTTCGATCATCTCTTTCACATAATCAGCACCCAGCCACGACATGCTGAGCCGACCTCCTTCGGTTCTTATCCGGGCCAGTGTATGTACTGAAAAAAAATTCTCTTTGGCTAAACTGCTCTGTTTAAACGCTGGAACTTCCCTTGGAGAAAAATCACCGAACTGCATGCCATTTAAACGGAACACATAGAGGTAAAATTGGTACTTGACGGTATCGCTGGTCGCACTGGTAAGTTCAACCGTGTAAAAATTTTGAGGCTTGTTTACCGTCGAATCTTTTCCTTGTTTGGTTTTTATCTTTTCAACTGAAATAAACCTGTTAATCCGCCAAATGAGCGCAGTATCGGCTTTAGCCCACTGAGGACTGTTTTTGTTTTCCGAATCAGTTTTCGAATATCTTGGGCGAGCGCTCCAGGTTCCTTCAATTTCAGGAGAAAGCGTGATGTTTTTCTCCAGATAAAATGGATTCAACGAACAAATCATCATGAAATCGGAACAGCCGGAAAGAATCAGAATAATTCCGATAATAATGAGCAATTTACGGTGTTTCATAGTCGTGATTTTATTTACTGAACCGAAGGTAGGCCGAATAAACACGATCAGAAACTTTATTCGATGAATGTCGCTGTTTTTTCGATGGGTAAGGAAGATGCTGTCATCATTTTCCTAAATGAAAGCCGATACAAATTAGTCCGGTGGGGTTTCCGGTTTTTCGCTACATTTGACACTTTCCAATCTAAGACGAAACCATGATTACTAAGATATTGACAGGCTGTTTGATTTTAGGTGCCCTGGTAAGTTTTGCCGGAGAAAATAAAAAGCTGGAGAAAAAAGTCAACCGAATTCACAACAAATGTCTGACTGTTGACACCCATTGCGACACACCCATGCTCATGGTAAATCCAGGATTCTCGGTCCGGACTGAAAACAAATCGCCGCAAAGCCGGGTCGATCTGCCCCGCATGAAAGAAGGAGGATTGGATGCCATGTTCTTTGCCGTTTTTACCGGACAAAAGCCACGCACCGAAGAGAATTACCGGAAAACCTATAAACTGGCGAATCAGATGCTCGATTCCATTCATTCGATGATCAGGCACAACAGCGATGTGGCTACGTTGGCGCTGAAAGCCGACGATCTGGCCAAAATTGAGAAAACCGGGAAACGGGCCATTTACATCGGAATGGAAAATGGCTTTCCTCTGGCGAAGGACCTTTCGAGGGTCGAAGAATTTTACAAAAAAGGCGTACGATATATCACGCTCTGTCATTCGTTTCACAACGACATCTGCGACTCGTCGAGCGACGATAAACCGGCTGAGCATAACGGAGTGAGCGAATTCGGCAAACAGGTGATTGCCGAAATGAACCGGCTTGGAATGTTGGTTGATGTATCGCATGCTTCCGACAAATCATTTTTCGACGTGCTCGAGCTGAGCCAGGCCCCGGTGATTGCTTCGCACAGTTCGGTCAGAGCCCTGGCCAACCACAACCGGAACATGACCGATGAAATGATCAGAAAGCTGGCCGCTAAAGGCGGAGTTATCCAGATTTGCATGGTCGACGAATACCTAAAAGAACCGGACACCACTTCTGTTAAATACCAACGAATGAAACAGCTCCACAAAAGATACAAGGAAGGAATGGATAAGATGAGCGATGCCGAAAAAGAAGCTCTGTCGAAAGAATGGGGCGAAGTGGAAGCGATGGATCAGGATAAACTGCCATCCGTAAGCGATCTGGTCGACCACATCGACCACGTGAAGAAACTGGTTGGTGTCGATTATGTGGGGATTGGAAGCGATTTCGATGGTGGCGGCGGGTTACGCAACTGCACAGACGTAAGCCAGTTTCCCAATATCACCAGGGAATTGCTCCGAAGAGGCTATTCCAAAGCCGAAATTCAAAAAATATGGGGAGGGAACCTGCTTCGGGTTTTCCGCGAAGTTGAAAAAATAGGTAAAAAAATCAGGGCAAATTCTCCTTTGGCTCCAAACCGTTTGAAATAAGACGCAACCTTATTGAATCACAATCGTTTATAAAGTATATAATTCTCGAGGTATGAAAAAATATATTTTCGTATTTCTTGTTTTGGGGTTGATATCTGCTGCATGCCAAAAACAAAAGGCCGAAGATGAATCGATTGATCTGAGTGGTTATAACATGAAGATTATCCCCGATCAGCCCACAACAAAAGACGAAATCAAGCTGATTATTTTCGATGACTGCACATACAACCAGTTGTCGCAAAACAAACGCTCGGGAAAGACAATTACCATCGAAAAGCAGTTCAACAGCATGATGAAACAGCCTTGTGTACAGAAGAACGACACCATCGCGATTGGTAAATTACCTTCAGGAACCTACACGGTAAATTACAAGCTGGTTGATCTGGCCACCAACGTTTCCGATCCGGTTGTTTTGTCGTTTTCGTTCAGTCTGCCGGTTTCCAAATGATTGGTCAAATTCCGGAACCTTCAGGTTTCACGATTCCCGGCTCAAAATAAGGATTGTCAAACTCTCCGTAAATCGATTTAAAATTCCTGATAAAAATCATCCTTTTGGTTTCTTTTGTCCGGCGTTTAGAAACACTTCTGTTAAGTTGCTGAAAATCAGAAAAACACAAATGTTACCGAATAATTAAAAACTTGCCGGGATATGCGCTGCCGTGGGTAAAAAGCACTAATTTTGCCCCGATTTTCTAAAACAGTTACATTATTATGGCAGAGAAATATAACAAACTTTTTGAAGAATTTCCTCCTGTCAGCACCCAGCAGTGGATGGACAAAATTACTGCTGACCTGAAAGGAGCCGACTTCAACCGGAAGTTGGTATGGAAAACAAACGAGGGATTTGAGGTTCAGCCTTTCTATCGTGCCGAAAACATGGACGAAGTAAGCTTCCTGAACAGCCTTCCCGGAGAGTTCCCTTTTGTTCGCGGAACTAAAAAAACGAACAACGAATGGCTGGT
>CAZAVU010000038.1:0-27579 GCA_964488805.1 uncultured Odoribacter sp.
GCTACCGGCGGTTTGTGATCTAAATGACCAATAATCTGTGATTTCTTTTTAATACGCATTTTGTAGAACGAACGCCATACAAAATACATCGAAACGGCCATCAGAACTGCTGCAATAATGTGGTGCGACAAGCGATAGCCTTTTACCCCGTCAACGACCGTTGACATTGAAACAGCGATTTCAACAGCCAAAAGGCCGAACAATGTGGAGAACTTGATGATTGGGTTCAATGCCACTGAAGTGGTGTCTTTGAATGGATCGCCAACAGTGTCTCCAACTACTGTTGCATGGTGGAGTTCAGTGCCTTTTTCTTTCATGTCCACCTCAACCAGTTTTTTAGCGTTATCCCACGAGCCCCCGGCATTGGCCATGTAAATAGCCTGATACAAACCGAAAATGGCAATCGAAATCAGGTACGAAACGAAGAAATTCGGGTTGAACAATGCAAATGCCAAAGTACTTGTCATCAGCGCAATGAAGATATTCCACATCCCGGTCTGGGCATATTGGGTACAGATTTTAACTACTTCAATGGAGTCGTTGATATCAGCTTCCGTTTTATCCAGTTTCATGTTTTTCTTGATGAAGGCAACTGCGCGGTATGCTCCGGTTGTAACAGCCTGAATAGAAGCGCCACTGAACCAGAAGATCATTGCTCCACCGGTGATGAAGCCTAACAAAACGGGAGCCTGGGTCAGTTCCAGATTCAACATTCCTTCCTTTTTCAGGAGAAGAATGATTGAGAAAATCATTGTTGTAGCGCCCACGACCGCAGTACCGATTAAAACCGGTTTTGCTGTGGCTTTGAAGGTATTCCCAGCCGAGTCGTTAGCTTCGAGGTAATGTTTGCCTTGTTCAAAATCAGGGGTAAAACCAAAGTCGCGTTTAATTTCTTCTTTGATTCCGGGGATCTGCTCGATTTGTGAAAGTTCAAATACCGATTGGGCATTGTCGGTTACCGGGCCGTAACTGTCAACCGCGATAGTAACCGGTCCCATACACAGAAAACCAAAAGCAACCAATCCGAACGAGAAAATGCTTGCAAACTGAATCTGGTCCATGCCGGGCAACTGGCTGATAAAATAAGCAGCAGTCATTAAGCCGGTCAGCAATATACCAATCCAGTAAGCCGAGAAATTACCGGCGACAATTCCAGAAAGAATAGTCAGTGAAGAACCTCCTTCTTTTGAAGCAGTGACAATTTCTCTTACGTGTCTCGATTTCGAGCTGGTGAAAATTTTGGTGAATTCAGGAATAAGTACAGCAGCCAATGTTCCGCAACTGATAATGGATGCCAGTTTCCACCACAGCCCCTGAGGTAAATCTCCAATCAGGAAATAGCTCATGATATAACTGATTGCAATACAGGTTGTGGCAGCAATCCAGATCAGGCGGGTCAGCGGTTCTTCAAAGTCAAATTCAAGTAAATGGCCGTATTTCTTTTTCGAGATGGCCTGATTGATAAAGTATGAAATTCCAGAGAAAATATCCATCAGGAAGCGCATTCCGAAGATCCAAACAATCAGTTTAGCCTGAAGCTGAACATCAGCGATAGCCAGGGTAATGAATGAAATCAACGCTACGCCGGTCACACCGTAAGTTTCGAAACCGTCGGCAGTAGGGCCAATGCTGTCGCCGGCATTGTCGCCTGTACAGTCGGCAATAACTCCGGGGTTACGCGGATCGTCTTCTTTTACATCGAATACGATTTTCATCAGGTCAGAACCGATATCTGCAATTTTGGTAAAGATACCACCTGCAATACGCAACGCCGATGCCCCAAGCGATTCACCGATGGCAAATCCAAGGAAACAGAAGCCGACAATTTCGCGTGGAACAAAAAGCAGGATGACAACCATCATCACCAGTTCGAGTGAAATCAGGAACAAACCAATGGAAATACCCGAACGAAGCGGAATATTTACCACGTCCCACGGGCGTTTCCTCAGTGAAGCAAAAGCAGTGCGGGCATTGGCATAGGTATTTACGCGAACTCCGTACCAGGCCACCGCATACGATCCGCCCATACCGATTATGGCGAAAAGCAACACAAGAATAATGGTTACAACTGTTGGAATCGCATTCGCACCTTCGGGATTTCGATTAGCCATTATCAGATAGAAGATAATGGCTATTGCAACGATCCCGAACAGAATAGCAAGGAACTTAGCCTGCTGAATCAAGTAAGTGCGGCAGGTTTGATAGATCGTTTCTGCCACGTCCAACATTGACTTATGGGCAGGTAACTCCTGGATTTTTTTGCGCAGATAAAGACTGATCCCCAAAGTTCCGAGAATTACAAAAGATCCATAAAATAACAACTGCCAGGCAGTCAGGTTAAAGAAATACGGGAAGTGACCTTCGTGGAGGTCGGGTATTTTTAGATCAGCTTCGCTGGCAAAAAGAACCCCGGAGCTAATCATGAATACAAAAAATAGAATTAAACGTTTTAAGTGTTTCATAAAATAGATGAATTGGTTTTAGTGAAATTTATCGTTTTAATTAGTTTATCTACACAATGAGCATGATTCCTGACAAAAATCCACGTTACTTCTATAAAAGAAATCAAATTGCAACTAACTATCTATTGATTGCAACAATAAATTTTTGCCAAGCTAAAAGTAAGTTCTTCCAAATACGTCGGTTAGTTTCTAAAACATGTTGTCAAAAATCTTACGTTTTCACGAGGCTACAAATCTGTTTGTTTTTATTATTTATCAATTACTTACCTCCCATAATTTCTAAAATCTGTTTTAAAACAAGAATTTCATCTGTTAATAATTAATTAACATTGAGTTTGACAATCCAGAAATTAAAATCAAAAAAGAGAGCCGTCACGATTTAATTCGCGGCGGCTCTTTAATCACCCCTTTAAACTATCCGGGGCATATCGGTAGCTAATTTCTACATCAAACTGTAAGCGACAGTCACTCCTGCCATCACAATCGAAACCATGCTCATTAATTTGATCAGGATGTTTAATGACGGGCCTGAGGTATCTTTAAAAGGATCGCCAACCGTGTCGCCGACAACGGCAGCCTTGTGGCAGTCGGATTTTTTACCACCCAGATTGCCTTCCTCAATGTATTTCTTTGCATTGTCCCAGGCTCCACCGGAGTTTGCCATGAAGATTGCAAGTACAAAACCGGTAGAAGTACCGCCTAGAAGCAGTCCGGTAACACCGGCAGCGCCGAAAATCAAACCTGTACAAATCGGGATGAAGATAGCCAGAAGTGAGGGGAATAACATTTCGCGCTGAGCGCCTTTTGTTGAGATTTCAACACAACGGGCATAGTCAGGTTCGCTTTCTCCGGTTAAAATGCCTTTGATATCGCGGAATTGACGGCGAACTTCTTCGACCATGCTTTGGGCTGCCCGGCCAACGGCATTCATAGTCAAACCGCAGAATAAGAATGCAGCCATTGACCCGATAAATGCCCCGACCAGAATACGCGGATTCATCATGTCGAGGTGAAAGTATTGCATCATTTGTGGAATTGTTGCCTTATGAACATCAACATTCATGGTTTGCAAAAACAATTCAGCTTTTTCCGGAATTCGGGCTATTGCAATTTTAACTTCTTCGATATACGAGGCTAAAAGTGCCAGGGCTGTCAATGCAGCCGAACCAATAGCAAACCCTTTGCCTGTTGCAGCAGTGGTATTGCCTAATGAATCTAAAGCGTCGGTGCGTTTGCGAACTTCTTCTCCCAAGCCGCTCATTTCGGCGTTTCCTCCGGCATTGTCAGCAATTGGGCCGTAAGCGTCAGTTGCCAGGGTGATGCCTAATGTTGATAGCATTCCTACGGCAGCAATGGCAATCCCATACAGGCCGAAACTGATGTTTGAGAAATCAAAATTAGATGCAAAAAGGAATGCCAGAATAATGGATGCTCCGACAATAAGTACCGGAATTGCCGTCGAAATCATGCCCGTGCCAATGCCTGAGATGATCACGGTTGCAGGGCCTGTTTTTGAGGAATGCGCAATATTACGGGTTGGGTGGAATCCAGATGAAGTATAAAACTCGGTTATTTTCCCAATGCAAATGCCACCGACTAAGCCAGCCATCATCGAGCCCCAGACTCCTGCATAGTTCGGAATATTCAGATACTTCAGGATAATGAAAGATAAAACGGCAATGCCTACAGAGCTCACATTAACACCCCTGCTAAGGGCGCTAAGCAGTTGCTTTTGTGAAGCGCCTTCGTGTGCGCGAACCATGAAAATACCCAATATGGAAAGGATAATGCCTACAGCCGCGATAATCATAGGAGCAATAACCGCGTTGAACTGAGTCTCGAATCCCAGACCGGCAAAAGCAGTAGCTCCAAGAGCAGCAGTTGACAAAATAGCACCGCAATACGATTCATACAGGTCGGCTCCCATACCGGCAACATCGCCAACATTGTCGCCAACGTTATCGGCAATGGTTGCTGGGTTACGCGGATCGTCTTCCGGAATGCCGGCTTCCACTTTTCCAACCAGGTCGGCGCCAACATCGGCTGCTTTGGTGAAAATACCTCCGCCAACACGGGCAAACAAGGCTTGCGTTGATGCCCCCATTCCAAAAGTAAGGGTAGTGGTGGTGATGACAATCAGTTTCATGCTGGGGTCTGAAGCAATGATGCTGTTGGTTGTATTATCCAAAGCCCCAATAATGAACTGCAAGGCATAGAACCAGATGGATATGTCAAGCAATCCCAGGCCAACTACCACCAGCCCCATTACGGCTCCCGAACGGAAAGCTATTTTTAGTCCGTCGTTGAGTGAACGTTGGGCCGAATTGGCAGCGCGGGCCGAAGCATAAGTTGCTGTTCGCATACCAAAAAAACCAGCTAACCCTGAAAAGAAACCTCCAGTCAGGAAAGCAAAAGGAACCCAGGGATTCTGAATTCCCAAAACATAAGCCATAATAGCAAACAAGGCAGTCAATATCAGGAAGACTCTGAAAACAACTTTATACTGTTGTTTCAGGTACGCCATAGCCCCATCGCGAACATGCTTGGCGATTTTTTTCATCGTATCTGTGCCTTCGCTTTCTTTCATCATTTGTTTAAAGAAAAACCAGGCAAAAAACAGTGCCAAGGAAGAACTGACGGGCACCAGCCAAAAAATGGGATTCATAATGGTTATAGTTTTATGCAACGTTTGTTGCGGTTAACAATTAATTTTAAACGTTAGTTGTAGGTGTTGAAATTAGCAATTAAAGAAGGTAAACCTTAATAAACCGGGAATGTTGTTTGACAGTAATTTTTTAAGCTTTAGGAGAGTCCAAAGCATAACGGTGATTTTCAAGACTGGCGAAGGAAATGTTACCTTGGTTGGGGAAAGGGTTTTGGAAAGGCACTTTGAGAAAATAAAAAAAGGTGGCACCTGGCCACCTTTCCTGATATTTTCATCAATTGATTACACCCATTTTACGTGGTAAAAGTCCTGTCGGTGAGGCAACTCCGGATGTTTGGGATACATACGGATGGCATAGCCGAAAGCTCCGGCATCCATCAACTGTAAATCCAGTTTGTATGTGACCTGCATTCCCTCCACATTTTCAACCTCGAAAGGAAGACATTCAATCAATGTTGGCATTTGATCCTTATTCTCAGTAATCACCATCTCGACACCTACGTCTTCGGGCTTTAATCCTTTTAAATCAACAACAACCCGGGCCGGATAATACTCGCCGATTTTCAGCACATTGGTAATTCCATCAGTAATCTGGGTGCTTTTCACTTCAATCTGGTTCCAAACCGATGAAACACCTGATTTCCATTGGGCCATTTCTTTTGCCAGTTTGTAGTCGTCGGCTACCAGACGGGCAGTCCGTTCAGCCTGCGGGCCGTAGAACTTGTTCTGGTAATCACGGATCATGCGGGCTGTGGTGAAATCAGGCGCAACCTGAGCAAACGTATTTTTGATGTACGAAACCCACTTTTCGGGAACACCTTTCGAATTTCGGTCATAAAATGCCGGCAATATTTCATCTTCAAGGATGTTGTAAATGGTTTCGGCATCCAATTCATCCTGAAGGTCATTTACATCGTAAGCATTTTCCTGAGGAAGTGCCCATCCTGCATCCTTCTTGTAGCCTTCGACCCACCATCCGTCGAGTACCGAGAAGTGAATCGTTCCGTTCATTACGCCCTTCTCTCCGCTGGTTCCCGAAGCTTCCAGTGGACGGGTCGGGGTATTCATCCACACATCAACTCCCTGAAGCATCATTTTAGCCAGGTTCATGTCGTAGTTCTGAACAAAAAGTATTTTTCCGGCAAACTCGGGCCGTTTCGAAATTTCGACGATGTATTTGATCAGATCCTGGCCTCCTTTATCTGCCGGGTGTGCTTTCCCTGCAAAAAGAAACTGTATCGGACGAGTCGGATCGTTTACCAGTTTTGACAACCGGTCGAGATTGCGGAACAGCAGGTAGGCTCTTTTGTAAGTTGCAAACCGGCGGGCAAAGCCAATCGTCAAAGCATTGGGGTTTAGTTTTCCCAGGACTTCTGAAATCAATTTTGGATTTTCATTGCGTTTGATCCAGTTGTCGGTAAACCGTTGCTTGACATACGAGATTGTTTTTAAGCGCATGGCTTGTTGCATATTCCAGATTTCTTCATCCGGGACTTTATAAATCAGGTTCCACAGGTCGGCGTCGAGTTGGTCTTCAGGAAATTTTTTCCCGAAATACTTCTGATGCAGTTCTTTCCATTCCTTAGCTGCCCAGGTGGAATAGTGTACCCCATTGGTTACATATCCAACTTCAAGTTCTTCAGGGAGGAAGCCTTTATAAAGCGGGCTTAAAACATCTTTCGAAACTTCGCCGTGCAACATGCTCACTCCGTTGATTCCCTGCGACAGGTTGCAAGCCAGGTAACTCATGTTGAAATGATCTTCGTAAACATCAGCTTTTCCCAGGTTGATAAATTCGTCCCAACTGATATGAACCCGTTCGGGGTATTTGTGCATGTAGTGTTTAAACATATCCTGATGGAAGGAATCGTGGCCTGCAGGAACAGGCGTATGAGTTGTAAATAAGGTCGAAGCCCGGACAACTTCTTTTGCTTCGGCATAGTGCAACCCTTTTTCGGCAACAAGGTCAGCCATTCGTTCAAGGCCAATCATGGCAGCATGACCTTCGTTGCAGTGATAGATATCCATTTCGTAGCCCAGTTTTTTCAGGGCACGAATTCCGCCAAGTCCCAGAAGCATCTCCTGTTTCAGACGGTTTTCGTTGTCGCCGCCATATAAGTGGTGGGTCACAAAACGGTCTTCATCCGAATTTGCATCAAAATCGGCATCAAGCAGGAATAATTTTACGGCGCCAACATTAACCTGCCATACGTGGGCCAAAATGTTTCGGCCAGGGTATTCAACCTGAACAATCACCCAGTTCCCTTCACTGTCGTAAACCGGCTGCACGGGGATCTTCGAGAACTGCTGGGGATCGTAATTCGAGAGCTGTTCTCCTGTAATTGAGATGTTTTGCCTGAAATATCCGAAGCGGTATAAAAGTCCAACTGCAACCAGGTTTACTTTCGAGTCGCTGGCTTCTTTCAGGTAGTCGCCGGCCAGGATGCCAAGTCCACCCGAGAAGATCTTCAGGCTGTCGTGCAGCCCGTATTCCATGCTGAAGTAAGCAATCGAAGGTTTTTTCAACTCCTTCCTGTCGGCGAGGTATTTATGCAGGAGGGCGGTAACCTGGTTCATTTTCAGGACAAACTCGTCGTTTTGTTCAAGTTCCAGAAACCGTTGGTAATTGACTCTTTCGAGTAATAGAATGGGGTTGTGTTCGCATTCTTCCCATAAATCGGCATCTATAAATTGAAACAGATCGCGGGCCTCAGTATTCCATGTCCACCACAAATTGCGGCTTAGCTCTCTTAGCGGAGTCAGTTTCCCTGGGATGTTTGACTCAACAAATAATTTTTTCCAAACTGGTTGTTCCACGGTTGAATGTTTTTATAAATCTAACATCTGTGTTCGTCAAGGTATATCTTGCTAGTTTACAGCAAGGTTGTTTTAACGCGTAAACTACAAAAGAAGTCAAAAAAATGATCTGCATGAAACTTCTGATGTGAACAGATGTTGAATTTTAGGTTAATATTCTATTGCTTTCAGGCTCAGGAAAATCATTTTACTGAAAGGACTTTTGCCGTGGTTTATTTATCGTTTTACGACAATCTTGTTCTTTTTTGTCTTTGCAGGATGTTTTATTTCCTTGGCCTGTAATGATTTAAGTTCATCTTCGTATCTTCTGAGTTTGAGTTCTTTTTCGTTCAGTTGCCTGTTCAGATCGGCAATCTCCATTTCAAGTTCGGTCTCTGGCATCAACGTGTTAAGTCTGAGTTCAAAATCGCTCAAAATATTCATGTAGTTGATGAATGCTTCATAAGGACTTCCGTAGGGATTGAAATGCCGGTGAACCTCACCATCCGAAAAGAACTTGGTACACATGTAATAGAAATGATCGCTGGCCTGCAGGTTATTCCAGTCTTTTTGCATGTCGTAATTGGCAACTTTGTTCATCCGCACGGCCAGGTCATACATTTTATTGAATGCTTCTGTCTGCAATTCATTTCCGAGCCAGGCTGAAAGATCCCGTTCTTCGTCGGCCCACGAAATGGGGTGCGGAACGCTAATTACTGAAACTGGTTGAAATTGGGCGGCAATTTCGGAAGGCGTGGTGAAGGTTATCCCCGAACGCTTAAAAACTACATCGGGTAATTTTTCCATGAACCTGAATATTCCCGTTTCAGCGCGCTGAAGTTCCCCAAAGGTTTCATAGTTGATAAATACATTGCTGAAATCATCTTTTTCCAGAGCGTTAAGCCAACTGACAAATTTTTCGGAGGTTAGCGGAAATTGGTTCCAGGCGCGGTTCGAAAAGCGGAAAGCCAGATCGTCGCTTAATTTGTAATTGCGCATCAATAGTTTGAGCCTTGGATTAATGGCGTTTACATACAAAAAGTTGGGCGATTTCCATCCAAGGATATGTTTTGCCCCTTCGGTCAGCATAGCTTTATATCCCATGTCGGCAACCATGGCGCCAATTTCGTCGGAATAGATTAACTCGGTGTTGCTGAAAACCGATGGTTTTTGCCCAAAGTATTTCCCGATTAATTGGTCGTGTTCCTCAATTTGCCTTTTAAAAAGATCTTTATTCTTCAAAGAAGCCAGCGAATGGGCATAGGTTTCGGATAGAAACTCGACACAACCCGTGTCGGCCAGGGCTTTGAACGAGTTGAGTACTTCCGGTGCATACAATTCAAATTGTTCGATGGCTAGCCCCGACATGGAGAAGGCAATTTTGAACCTGCCCTTGTGTTTGGTAATCAATTCGAGCATCAGTTTATTTGCCGGCAGGTAGCAATGCTTGGCCACTTTACGAAGTATCGATTCGTTGGTGTAATCATCGTAATAGTAATGATCGTTCCCGATATCGAAAAAACGGTAGCGGCGGTAACGAAATGGCTGATGAACCTGAAAACATAAACAGATTGACTTCATATCTGGTATTATTTTTTTATTGCATTTGAAATCGCTTCGAGATAAACCTCCCGAACTTTGGCTGCCGAATTTTTCCACTGGAGGTTGTTGACTTCCTCTTTTCCGTATTTACTAAACATGTCGTGAAAGGCGGGGTAGTTCAACATGCCGTAAATGGCGTCGGCCATGGCATGGGTGTCCCAATAATCGATTTTGACGGCATATTTTAAAATCTCGGCAACCCCTGACTGATAAGAAATTATTACCGGAACGTTGGCCTGCATGGCTTCCAGGGGCACAATTCCGAACGGTTCAGATACTGATGGCATCACAAAAACATCGCTCATGCGGAACATGTCGATAACATCATCGCCTTTCAGGAATCCGGTAAAATGGAACCTGTCGGCTATTTTTAGTTCGGCGGCGCGTTTTACCATGGCGTTCATCAGATCGCCGCTGCCAGCCATTACAAAGCGGACCCCACTCATCTTCTGAAGCACCAGATTGGCGGCTTCTACAAAATATTCGGGGCCTTTTTGCATCGTTATGCGCCCAAGGAAAGTCACAATCTTGTCGTTGACTCCCTTTTTCAGCCTGATTTTTTCTTCCTCTGAAACAGGTTCGACAGCGTTATACACCGTAGTTACCTTTTCGGGATCGATGTTGTATTTTTCAATGACAATATTGCGGGTCAGGTTGCTGACCGTAATAATTTTGTCGGCCGCATCCATTCCTTCTTTTTCGATGGCATATACCTGTGGGTTCACACTTCCTCCACTGCGGTCGAAATCGGTGGCATGAACATGAATGACCAGCGGTTTCCCGGAAATCCGTTTGGCCGCAATTCCTGATGGATAAGTCAGCCAGTCGTGCGCATGGATCACGTCAAACTCGTTGTCGCGGGCTATAACTTCGGCAACTATTGAGTAATTGTAGATTTCCTGGAGCAGGTTGTGGTCGTATTTTCCGGAGAAATTAATTTTTCCGTCCGAAGTTGTTTCAACAAACCGTATTTGTTCTGAAGACGTTTGGGAATGCAGCTTCCAGAATTCTTCGGGATCTATATAGGGAACAATGCCCGATTCAACTTCATAGTATTCCACTTTTTTTTGAAGGTCGGCAAACTGAATCTCTTTCCGCGACACGGGAACGTTGTTGGCGCCTACCAGGGTTATGCCCGGCTGGTCTTCATCGCCAAATGCCTTTGGTACAACAAATATGACCTCGACATCGGTAAATTCAGCCAATCCTTTGGTCAACCCATAACAGGCGGTACCCAGCCCTCCTGAAATATGTGGGGGAAATTCCCAACCAAACATAAATACCTTCATAATCAGGGTCATTTAAAAGTAAGGAAAATCAAAATGCAGAAGGTTTGTGCTGCATTTTTACGGTCAATTTTAAAAGGAGTTCTTTTCAGGGGTAAAGGTTTGTGCATTTATTTAGTCTTTTCTCCCGGAATTACTTCTCGTAGTTTTCAAGTATTTTAAACGAACGAATAACTGCCGCCACACTCCAGGCTTGCGAAATTGCACCCCGTGCTTTGTGCGGCGGATTTCCATCATACATTTCGGAAATGGTGCCGATGCAATGCTCGGTCATTTCGTCTTCAAATCCTTCGATTATCTTCTTAATAAAAGGTATTCCGCCTTGCCGGTGTATTTTTAAATAAGCTTCTACAAAGAATGATATAAACCACGGCCATGCAACTCCCTGGTGAATCGTCGTCTCGCGTTCGTTGATGGTTCCCTGGCAGTTTCCCGTATATCGGGGATCGCGTGGCGATAATGTTCGTAGCCCTCGTGGAGTCAGCAATTCCCGTTTCACCAGGCTTACTATTTCTTTTTGCTGTTCACTGTCGAGAGGTGAGAATTCAAGCGCTGCTGCAATCAGCATATTGGGCCTGACTGACCAGTCGGTTTCATCGCCGTCGATGCAGTCGGCCAGATATCCTCGCTGTTCGCACCAGTATGATTGGTTGAATGATTGGGCAACCAACGCCGGCAGGTCTTCCCATTCGGAGATGAATTCACGGTCTTTTTCGGCTTTGGCTAATTCGAGTGCCAGGCAAATGGCATTGTACCAAAGGGCGTTAACCTCTACAGGCATTCCTCCGCGTTGAACGACTGGTTTCCCGTCAGCATAGGAGTCCATCCAGGTTAGGGCAGTGTCATTAGCTTTGCCGTAAATCAGTCCGTTGTCTAGCATTTGGATATTGAAGTCAGTTCCATTTTTATAGGCAGAAAGAATTGATTTCATGGCCGGACCATATTGTTTCCAGATTTTCTCTGAATTTTTTGTTTTACGGTAGTATTGCTGAACGGTCCAGAAGAACCAAAGTGGCGCATCAATCGAATCGCATAGCGAGTCTTGCTTGTCTGAAAATTTAGGGAACAGCCCATTTTTTAGTGAACTGATCTGGGTGTCCAATACCTTTTCGCAGATATCCATTTCTTCATAACCGAGAGTCAGTCCAGGCAGTGCAATCAGCGATTGCCGGGTAATCGGGCCATACCATGGGAAGCCGGCAAGGAAAAATGCCTGTTGGCCTTTTCTTAAATATAGCTGCCGGGTTGCCGAGTACAGATGATTCAGGAGTGAGTCGGCAGGGGTGCGCCTTTTTACTTCCCGTGCATACTTTTGTTTTAACGATGAGGGTGAATCTTCCCGGGTCGATGCCGAGAAAATAATCGATTCCCCTTTTTTTACCGACACTTCAAAGTAGCCGGGGACAAACAGGTCTTCCTTGTAATCATATCCCCGCGACTGTTCTTTAGGGTATTCAATCCCGTAATACCAGTCAGGTGCAGGAACGAATTCAACTTCCTTGGAGAATTGCATGTACAAAAACGGGTATCCTTCGTAAAGTTTTACTTTGATCCCGTTTTCAATCTCATCGTAATGGGTGTTTATGGTTAAGTTCGCCTTACTAAGCGAATGTATGCTGCGAAACGCCAGAAATGGACTGAACCTCAGTATCGTGTCCGAGTGGGCATCCTCAATGGTGTATTTTACAAGTAATTGCTGCTCGTTGTCGGCCAGCAGGCGCTCACGTCCCAATGTGACTTCTCCTACGCGGTATGTTGTTTTGGGAATGATGTTGACTTCGAAATTGGAGATGTATTTATGACCGCGCGGTTCGTAATGATCGCCATCGTATTTGTGAATGCCCAGGTTAAATGATGATCCGTACAGGAAGATGGTTTCGTCGAGCGATGAAAGTAAAACATGTTTTTCTCCCGAAAACTCGTTTAACGGACAAATCAGCAAACCGTGATATTTGCGGGTGTTGCATCCGGAGAGAGTCGTACTCAGGTAGGAGCCGGCGGCATTTGTACGCAGCATCTCCCTCTGAAGGGAATACTCCAGGTTAACCAGTTGTTCTTTATCAAATTTCAGATGGCTCATAGTTTCTGAATTTTGGGATCTGCATTGTCAATCAAGAGAAACAGGGATAAATACCTAGAGAAACAGCTAATGCAAAGTTAGGTTTTATCTGGCATTCGTTTTATTTCGCGATTCGGAAAAAACATTCAGCTCTTGTTCCAGATATGTTTTTTCCCTTGAAAAATCAAGATAAGGAAAATCGGACAATAAATTCGTAATCGCCTTGATGTTTTGTCTGAGAAATTTTTCGTATTCGCCCGATTGGGGATTCACTGGACGGTGTTGAATGGCTTTTAAAATCTTAGTAATGGGCGGAAATAAATTCAGGCTTTCTTTCGAAATTAAAGACTGGCAAAACCGGTTGAAGATATAATCGACCGCAACCGGGCTCAGGTGCAGCATGTCTTCGGCATAGAAACGGTAGTCGCGCAGTTCGTCCATCATCAGCTCATAAGCCGGGAAATAACTGCAACGCTGATTGCCAAATCCCGTTTTTAGCCGGTCGATGGCCAGCAGGAGCGTGGCTTTGCTCACCTGGTTTTCAACGGCGCCATCTTTCCAGTGGCGGATTGGACTAACCGTAAAAATCACTTTTAATTTGGGGTTGATCTTCCAAAGTTCTTCCAGCAGTTCGCGGTAAACTTCGGTGATTTCGGATACTCCAAGCCTGAATCGCTTAAATTCGGATGCCGGTACTTTATGGCAGTTCGAGACGATTTGCCCTGTTTCCCTGAGTTCATAAACCCAGGCTGTTCCCCAGGTGATAATCAGGAAGTCGGCGTTTTTCAGAAATTCGTTTGATGATTCTATCCGGCTGTTGATCTTTTGCAGGGCAGCTTCGCGATCGGCGTCCGAGAAACGGCTGTGGTGAGAAAAACTACTCCAAAATCCCTGGTCAAAAATTAAATCTTTTTCAGTATAGGTTTGTTTTTCGAGTAATATCTTCAGGCTGTTTGCAATCGATTCGGGATTGTACAAAATGCCGAACGGGTTCATGTCGATTCTGAATTTCAGATCGATAAGTTTTTGCCCAATATTTTCGGAGAAGCAGGATCCCATTAGCATCATGCTTTTGGAATAATCCATTTCCCATGGGAACTCAGGAATTTGTATTTCGGTAAAAAACGACATAGGATGATGATTGCCTTTTTTGTTTCTTCCGGTCATCGGACCTTTTTGAATTCCAGTTTCTTCAGCACGATAGCAGTTCGGGCCGGTAAATAAAGGAGTAAATAATGCTGACTGGATAATCCTCCTGACGGGTAGGTGTAATAAGTCAATTGATCGTCGATCCGGTTTTGTCCGCCGAAACGGTCCGCGTCGGTGTTTAGCACGATCTGGTATTTCGAAGCATTCATCGGAATGCCATAGTCGACATAGGATTGGGTGGGATGGAAATTGAATACAAACAGGTATTCGCCCCTGGAGTAGGCCAGTATTTTGTTGGCCTTGTTGTCGTAAACCCAGTTGACTTCGGGAATGCTGATCAGTTTTTCTTTCCTGACCAATGAAATCATTTCCTGGTCGAAATCCGACAGCCAATGATAACGTAAATCCTTGTTGTCGGCGATGCTCCACAATCTGCGGGCATGGGCATACGACCAGTTGTTCCCGCTTCGGGGAAAGTCGATCCATTCGGGATGACCAAACTCATTTCCCATAAAATTAAGGTATGCGCCACCGGCACAGGTCAACGTTGCCAGCCGGATCATTTTATGCAGGGCAATGCCACGATCGACAGCCATGTTGGGCTGGTCTTTTCTCATGCTGAAATACATTTCCTTGTCAATCAGCCGGAAAATAATGGTTTTATCTCCAACCAGTGCCTGGTCGTGCGATTCGGCATAACTGACCACTTTTTCGTCCATTCGCTTCGAGGTCAGTTCAAAAAAGATAGAGCCCATATCCCAGTCGTCATCCCGGACTTCTTTTATTATTTTGATCCAGAAGTCAGGAACTCCCATGGCCATGCGATAGTCGAAGCCAACGCCACCTTTTTCATGGGAGGTTGCCAGGCCGGGCAGTCCGCTCATTTCTTCGGCAATCGAAAGGGCGTGCGGGTTAAATTCATGAATTAAACGGTTGGCCATGATGAAATAGGAGAGTGCTTCCTGGTCGAGCCCGCCGTTAAAATAATCGTCGTAGCAGGTAAAGGCTTTACCCAGGCCGTGGTCGAAATACAACATGCTGGTCACTCCGTCGAAGCGAAATCCGTCGAATTGAAAATCTTCGAGCCAGTAGCGGATGTTGGAAAGTAAAAAGTGAATGACTTCCGGTTTGCCATAGTTAAAACAGTAGGAATCCCAGGCCGGATGCTCGCCTTTGCCTCCTTCGTGGAAAAACTGATAACGGGTTCCGTCGTACCGGCCCAAGCCTTCAACTTCATTCTTCACCGCGTGTGAATGAACCAGATCTATGATTACCGATATGCCCATCCCGTGTGCTTCGTCGACCAGTTGTTTCAGCTCTTCAGGAGTGCCGAACCGTGAAGAGGGGGCAAAAAAGCTCGATACATGATAGCCGAAACTTCCGTAGTAAGGATGCTCGGGGATAGCCATCAATTGAATGGTGTTGTATCCGGCTTTTTGAATGCGGGGCAGAATATCGGTGCGGAATTCGTTATAGGTATGAACCCGTTCGCTTTCACCGGCCATTCCGATGTGTGCTTCATAAATCAGGGGCGCTTCATTCGGTCTGCAGAACCCGGAGTTTTTCCAATGGTAAGGTTCTTCCGGAGCCCAAACCTGGGCATTGAATATTTTGGTGTGATCGTCCTGAACCACGCGGTTTGCCCATGCCGGGATGCGTTTGCCATGTCCTTTTCCCCAATGAACGGAAAAGGCAAAAAGGTCGCCATGATGCATCATCTCCGACGAAACCCGAAGTTCCCAGTTGCCCGAACCGATGGAATGGAGCGCATATTCTGATTGTTCTTTCCAGTCGTTAAACTGCCCGGTCAGGTAAATCGCGGTGGCATTCGGAGCCCAGTCGCGAATAATCCAGTTGCCGTTTTCGCGATGCAGCCCGTACCATTTATGACCTTGGGCAAACTCAGAAAGACTTTTCCCCTGAAGAATTTCATTTTCTTTATCGGTTGCAGCCTGTAGCCGGTCTGTGATTACCTGTGCGAATGGATGAAGGTAGCTATCGTCTTGTACAAATTTCGGGATTTTCATAGTCCTTTCAGTTTGTCTAAAGATAAGAAAAACATCCCGGCTTGAACATTCACATCAATGTTATTCATTGTTCCAGAAGCAAAAAGGCTGTTCCGGCATTACACCGAAACAGCCCTGTTCTGTTATAAAGTATTGAATCTTAATTGATCAAATCGAACCCGCAGTAGGGAATCAGCACTTTTGGAATCCGGATTCCTTCGGGCGTCTGGTTGTTTTCGAGCAAGGCAGCCATGATACGGGGCAATGCCAGAGCGCTTCCGTTGAGGGTATGCGCAATAACCGGTTTCTTGGTGGCTTCGTCGCGGTAACGCAGTTTCAGGCGGTTGGCCTGGAATGATTCGAAGTTTGATACAGAACTAACTTCCAGCCATTTTTCCTGTGCGGCCGAGAATACTTCGAAATCGTAAGTCAAAGCCGAAGTGAAACTCATGTCGCCGCCGCATAAACGAACGATGCGGTAGGGCAGTTCAAGTTTTTCAACCAACCCGGAAACATGAGCAACCATTTGGTCAAGTATTTGGTATGACTGGTCGGGATGTGCAATCTGAACGATCTCAACCTTGTCGAACTGGTGCAGACGGTTCAAGCCGCGAACATCTTTCCCGTACGAACCGGCTTCACGACGGAAACAGGCGCTGTAGGCCGTGTTTTTAATAGGAAGGTCTTTGGCTTCAACGATCACATCGCGGTAAATATTGGTTACCGGAACTTCAGCCGTCGGAATCAAATACAGATTATCCATAGTTGCATGATACATCTGTCCTTCTTTATCGGGAAGCTGGCCTGTTCCAAAGCCTGAATCTTCGTTGACCATGTATGGCGGCTGGATTTCAAGATATCCAGAATCGCGGGCTTCATCCAAAAAGAAGTTAATCAACGCACGTTGCAAACGGGCTCCTTTGCCTTTGTAAACCGGGAACCCGGCTCCGGTGATTTTAACACCCAGTTCGAAATCGATGATGTCGTATCTCTTTGCCAGATCCCAGTGAGGAACGCTGTTTTCGGGCAATGCCGGAATTTCGCCGTTACGTTTCACTACCAGGTTATCTTCGGCGCTGTGTCCTTCGGGAACCAGGTCGGAAGGCAAATTGGGGAGTAAAACCTGCAAGTTGAAAATTTCCTGATCGATGCGGGCAAAGTCTTCGTCCAGTTGTTTGATCGAATCTTTGAGCTCGGCGGTGCGTTTTTTGGCCGCTTCAGCTTCGTCTTTTTTACCTTCGCGCATCAGGTTCCCAACCTCTTTCGAAATTTTATTCATTTCGGCCTTGTTGCGGTCGGCTGTCGCCTGAGTTTCGTTTTTCTTAGCTGACAGAGCTGTGATTTGCAGAACGATTTCAGAAGCATTGAAATGTTTCTTTTTCAGCTTTTCAATGACCAGCTCGGGATTTTCCTGTATAAATTTCAGATTGAGCATTTTCGGTTTATTTTATTTTTTAGACCGACAAAATTAAAATAAAAAATCTCCTGCCTTTGGAAAAGCAGGAGATTATTCAGCGAATATCTTTGTTCTTGTTAGTTTGCTTCTGTAGCAGGAACTACAGGTTCAACAGTAACAAATGATTTGTTGTCTCTTCTTTTCTTGAAAACAACAGTTCCGTCCACCAAAGCAAACAGGGTATGATCTCTTCCCATACCAACATTTAAACCCGGGTGGTGTGAAGTACCTCTCTGGCGAACAATAATGTTACCAGCTGTTGCAGTCTGACCGCCAAAAATTTTAACGCCAAGTCGCTTACTTTCTGATTCGCGTCCGTTCTTGGAACTACCGACACCTTTCTTATGAGCCATGGTTAATTCTTTTAATGTTATCCAATTACTTCTTCAATTTGAATTTTGGTCAGGTATTGACGGTGACCGTTCATTTTCTGATAGCCTTTTCTTCTTTTCTTTTTGAAGACCAATACCTTTTCTCCTTTAATGTGTTCAATCACAGTGGCTTTTACGCTTGCGCCTTCAACAACAGGAGTTCCAACTTTCACTGCACCTTCGTTGTCTACCAAAAGAACTTTGTCGAAAACAACACTTTCTCCTTCGGCATTTTCCAAACGGTGTACATAAATTTTACGCCCTTTTTCAGCTTTCATTTGCTGACCGGCAATCTCTACAATTGCGTACATTTCAATCTGTTTTTTATATTTCTTCCGGCAGGCGTGACTCCTGAAGGACTCCTCTTATCGGGCCTGCTCGAAAACTTTCGGACTGCAAAAGTATATAATTTTAAATGACCACCAAAGGGTTACGTGCTTTTTTCTGAAATATTTTCAGTCCGGAATTTTCCTTCAGGGAAGCTGTTCCTTTCGGATCGGGAAAGAAATGACGAATAGAAATGCCTGAAATTCCAAACAAAATGTAAAACAATTATTATATTTGTTACTCACAGTTATACCAGTTGGATTTTGATGCAGAAAGTAAAACTTAATATTTTAGGGCTTTCAGTTAGTCAGTCTCAGTCAGGGGCTTATGCGCTTGTGCTGGCCGAAGAAGATGGTGATCGGCGGATTCCTATTATTATTGGTCCAATCGAAGCCCAGTCAATAGCCATACAACTTGAAGGGTTGAAACCTCCTCGGCCTCTTACCCACGATCTGTTTAAGGAGCTTGCCGTTTCGTTTGGGATTCACATTTTGGAGGTTATTATTTATAAGCTAGAGGAAGGGATTTTTTACTCGGAATTGATTTGTGTGCGTGATGGGAAACAAATTGTAATCGATTCGCGCACCTCCGATGCCGTTGCTCTTTCTCTCCGGTTTGGCTGTCCCATTTATACGACTGAGGAAATCCTTCAGCGGGCCGGAATTGTTATTGAGTTTGAAAACGAACATCCCCAGGAGGAATGGCATCAACAGGTGAGCGACGAGCCAACCCGAGGTAAGCATGAGTATGAAAAATATACATCTTCGGAGCTTACCCGAATGCTCGAAAATGCCATTAATGACGAAGATTACGAGAAGGCTTCAGCCATTCGTGATGAAATTAATCGTCGCAAAAAGGAATAGCTTCTTCTCGTCTCAGGATCTATCGTGTTTAATGTCTGTTTGCACGTTTATTGTGGCATCTTTGGTATTGCCAGGTTTTTCCCTCTTCCATTTTTTTTGAGAATCGGTTCGGCTTCGGTTGGTAGTTTTTAGTAGATTTATAGCTCTCAAAAGATAAGTTCTACTAAAAAGTCTCAAGATGGGGATTCGAAATCGTTTGATGATCATGAATTTCTTCCAGTTTTTTGTCTGGGGAACCTGGCTCATTTCGCTTGGTGGATATATGATTGTTACCCTGAAGTTTTCAGGTGGACAGGTGGGAAGTATCTATTCGACCATGGGACTGGCTTCGCTGTTTATGCCAGGATTGCTTGGCATTGTAGCCGACCGTTGGGTCAACGCCGAACGGTTGTACGGACTTTGCCATATCACCGGAGCGCTCCTGCTTTTCTGGGCTTCAACGATAAAAGAACCGAATGTGATGTATTGGGTGATGTTGCTGAATGCCATGGTCTACATGCCAACCATCGCTTTGAACAATACGGTTGCTTACGGGATTTTGTCATCGGGCGGGTTTAATGTGGTAAAAGATTTTCCGCCCATCCGGGTTTGGGGTACTGTTGGTTTTATTGTGGCTATGTGGGTGGTCGATTTGTGCGGGTGGTCGGTAAGTCCGCTTCAGTTATACATCAGTTCTGCTTCAGCGTTGGCATTAGGACTTTACGCTTTTACCATGCCGGCATGTCCTCCTGCCAATACCAAGAAGAAAGGTTCTTTCCTTTCTGCGCTTGGCCTCGACGCGTTTGTCTTGTTTAAAAAAAGGCAGATGGCGGTGTTTTTTACTTTCGCTGTTTTCATTGGAGCAGCCTTGCAAATCACCAATACTTTTGGAGAACCTTTTATTCACGACTTCAAGGCGTTGTATGCCAATTCTTTTGCAGTCACACATCCAGGGCTTTTGATGTCGATTTCTCAAATATCCGAGACTTTGTTTATCCTGACCATTCCATTTTTTCTGAACCGGTTTGGGATAAAGAAGGTGATGTTGGTCAGTATTTTTGCCTGGGTATTCCGTTTCGCCCTGTTTGGCCTTGGCAACCCTGCCGGTGGTCTGATCCTTTTGGTCTTGTCGATGATAATCTATGGAATGGCATTCGACTTTTTTAATATCTCCGGTTCTTTATTCGTTGAATCGGAGGCCGAGCCGGGCATCAGAGCCAGTGCGCAAGGCCTTTTCATGATCATGACCAATGGGATGGGGGCTTTTTTGGGCGGGATGGGAAGCGGATGGATTGTCGATTACTTTACTTCCGACGGAGTGAAAAACTGGCCGGTTATCTGGTTCGTTTTTGCCGGGTATGCCTTGCTGCTTGGCCTGATTTTCCCGTTCGTGTTTAAATACAAACACAAGGTTGAAACTACGGTTTTGGAGGCAGAGTCGGTTTCTGTTACCGGATGAGGCATCTGGCTGGAGCCGTTATTGTTGGTTACTTCAGGATAAAGTAGTTCAGAGTCTTTTTTATACTGACTTGGCTTTTCGTCGGAAAACTTTTACCTTGCCCGTCCTAAAAATCAAACTCGATAAAGCTGTATAAAATGAAGCAATATCTTGATTTACTGAATCATGTAATCACGAACGGAGTTGAAAAAAGCGATCGTACCGGAACCGGAACCATCAGTGTGTTTGGTTACCAGTCTAGATACGACTTGTCTGAAGGTTTTCCGGTGCTGACCACAAAAAAACTGCATTTGAAGTCGATCATCCACGAACTTCTTTGGTTCCTGACCGGTGATACCAATATTCGTTATCTTCAGGAGAATGGCGTGAGAATCTGGAACGAATGGGCCGACGAGAATGGCAACCTCGGGCCGGTGTATGGCTATCAGTGGAGGTCGTGGCCAACTCCTGACGGAAAGCACATTGACCAGATTTCGCAGGTGGTGAACAGTCTGAAAAATAATCCTGATTCACGCCGCCATCTGGTAAGCGCCTGGAATGTTGGCCAAATAGACCAGATGAACCTGCCCCCCTGTCATATCCTGATTCAGTTTTATGTGGCCAACGGGAAATTGTCGTGCCAGTTGTATCAACGAAGCGCGGATATTTTTCTTGGAGTACCTTTTAATATTGCCTCCTATTCGTTGCTGACCCTGATGATGGCGCAGGTTTGCGACCTTCGGCCCGGAGAATTTATACATACGCTGGGTGACGCCCACATATACCTGAACCATCTGGAGCAGGTGAAACTGCAATTGTCGCGCGAGCCATTCCCGTTGCCCCAGATGAAAATCAATCCGGAGATCAAAAGTATTTTTGATTTTAAGTATTCGGATTTTGAATTGATCGGTTATCAGTCGCATCCACACATTCCGGGAAAGGTAGCGGTTTGATGCCGATAGCTCCTGTTTTTATATTTTTCTTCTTATAGACGCCAGTTCTATTGTTTTTGTTTTGTATTTTAGGAAACTGGATGCCCTGTCAGAGGTTGGTGTTGGATTGGTCAGAAGTGGAATGAAAGGGATTGAATGCAAAGAGCTTAAAGTGTGATCCGAAATAAATTACTAAAAACCAAGCTTATGAAACGCCTGATCATTTTTATTTTCGTGTTGGTTACAACTCAGTTGTTTGCTCAGATTAACCCGGTTTACATTTCGCCGGTAAAGGTTGGAAATATGAACCTGCAAGCAGGAAAAGTCTTCTATCAGAATGCTTTTGGCGGAACGGCCAATCTTCAGCGACTGGCTGAAAAATTCAAATCAAAAGAACAGGTTTATTCGGTATTCAACCTGAATTCGGTTGCTGCTTCCGAAATTAAAGGAACCATCACCAATTTCCAGTTGGATATTGACAAATATGGAGTTAAACGTAAAAAACTGGCATCTTTCCTGACCCGCCCGCTCAACGCTACGTTCAATATCGAATCCGTTGAAGGTCGCAATCGGGTGACTGTGAGTAGTATGTGGTTTAAAAATCTGCCGGGCGATCAGTCGTTGGCTCACCACAACCTGGAAGCTATGGTTACTTCAAAAAATGCCACGGTATTTTGGAAAAAGAAAAAGAACCTGAAGTCGGTTGCCGTTATCGAAAAGAATCTGGAAGAATTGTTTTCGTCGGCCATGTCGGTCAATGCAGGATTTTAAAATGTAATTATTTCTAGTATGTCTGTTTTTTCTGCTGTCGAATCAAATGAAGTCCATCCGGAAGAGTGCTGGAAGACTATTTTAAAGAAAGAACTTCCGTTTTTAGGCCATCGAAACTGGATTTTGGTGGTCGATAAAGCTTTTCCGGCCCAAACAGCGCCTGGCATCCAGGTGGTGGATACCTCCGAAGAATTACTGCCGGTTTTGAATTATATACTGGAGCTGGTTGGCCGGTCCACGCATGTCAAGCCAATTATTTATACCGATCAGGAACTGAATTTTATCACTCCCGAGATTGAAGCCGGAATCGAGGCTTACAGAAAATCATTGGGAGAAGTGCTTCAGGATGCTGATGTTCAGACTCTTTTGCATGAATCGGTCTTTGAAAAGATTGACGAAGCTTCGAAACTTTTTAAAGTGCTGGTGCTGAAAACCGAAGGCACCATTGCGTATTCGTCGGTCTTTTTGCAGTTGGACTGCAAATACTGGACTGCCGAAAAGGAAAATGCACTCCGGCAAGCCATGTCAGCGAAAAAATAGCCCATTCAATATTTCCTTTAATTGATGTTATTCATCCGATGTCCTTCAGATTCATCGGATGAATTTCTTTTGTTCGTTTATCAATTCCTCGGTTCCTGAATTCGCTGGGAGTCATTCGGGTCTGTCGTTTGAACACCGTTGAAAAGTAATCGAACGATTCGAATCCCAGCTCAAGAGCAATTTCCTTAATCGTTTTGTTCGAAACCGAGAGTAATTCTTTGGCTTTTTGGATCTTCAACTGAACTATGTATTGGGCTGGTGCCAGTCCTGTGTATTGTTTGAATATCCGGCGAAACCAGGTGTAACTCATGTTCAGCGATGCCGCAAGTTCTTCCGGAGAAAGCGGATTGCTTATGTTTTCCCGGATGATCAGACGGGCTTTGTCAATTTTATTCAGCGCGTCCTTATCTTTCCAGTTTTTATCTTTTTCGCGGTAGAGCAGGTAGGCCAGCAAATGAATGGTCATTCCCGACAAAAGCTGCTGATATCCGGGGCGTTCGCTGTTGCTCACCTCAAGTATCTTTTTGTACAGGCCGACAATTTCTTCATCGTATCCAATGTTGATCGCCGGTGTATTTACCGGGAGGGATTTATTCTTTAGTAAATTGTCGGCAAATGGTCCGTTGAAGCCTACCCAGTAACTTTCCCATCCGGTGGCCGCATCGGGGCGGTATGTGTGCCATTCTCCCGGAAAGAGAAAGAAGACCGTTCCTTCGGGCACATCGCACAGTTGGGTGTTTTGTGAAGCAAACTGGCCTTTCCCTTTGGTGATGTAAACCAGTTGGTATTCCTGAAGGATTCGTCCCCGTTCAAAGTTAAAAGAATAGCCCTGTGGGTGCCCGCTTGTGGGGTAGATGGCATGGATCGGAATCACCTCAAAACCAATTGTATTGACTTTTAAATTGCAAAAGTCTTCCCGTTCCTGATTGGTCAGGTATCTTATTTCCGAATTTCGGGTATGTTGCATAATAGGTTTATTGTGTCAAAAATCAAAGCTATTCGATCATTTCTGAAAAGTTTATCCGGCTAATATATTAATAACTTGCACCATCGGCAAATTTGTTATTGGCGGTTGCTGTGTCAAAATAATCTGATGAATGATTTTTGTGAATCCGCTTGATGAAGGTGAAGTTTTTCATTGGTGGGATGTTAACAAGAATGAACGTTTCCGTCGAACGTCGATGTGAAAATGGATAATCAAATTTTGTAAAAATAAGCACATGAAGAATTACCGTTCCTTCGGGATTATTATTCTGGTTGTACTGCTCTTATCCTGTTTTCAGGAGGGTTATGCAACCTTGAAAGTCAAAAATCTGAAATCAACATTAAAAGAAAATTCGTCAGCAGGTGGCGAGAATTGCCCCGCTTTATCCTGGCAGATGGATGCCGGATCAAGGAACCAGATGCAATCGGCCTGCCGTATTGTGGTTGCCGGGAATCCTGATGATCTGAAGGCCTCCAAAGGAATTCTCTGGGATTCGGGGAAAATGAAATCCGGGCAGTCGAATTTGGTTTTGGCTTCAGGGCTCAAATTAAAACCGGGCCAAACCTATTATTGGAAGGTGAAAGTCTGGAGTCAGGACAATCAGGAATCGGCATGGAGCGAAGCCGGGGTTTTCAGAACCGGACTGCATTCAGAAGCCGACTGGCAAGGGGCCAGATGGATTGGCTATGAAGATATGCCCGACGAAAAAAAGATGGTTCCCGGGGTGCATGGTTTTGGTGATAATCTGGGCGACAAATGTGTTGACCGCCCTGTTGTTCCTTTGTTGCGAAAGGAATTTGAAGTCGGCAAAAAAATCAAGGAAGCAACTTTATACATTACCGGACTGGGACAATACGAAGCTTCAATCAATGGTCAAAAAGTGGGAACAGGCTTTTTAACTCCGGGATGGACCAATTACGACAAATCTGTTTTGTACAATATCTATGATGTAACGTCCCTCTTGAAGCAAGGGAAAAACGCTATTGGGGCAATTGTCGGAAACGGTTTCTACAACATCAACCGCGAGCGTTACCGCAAGTTGGTCATTGCCTGGGGAAATCCGAAACTCATCGGACAGCTTCGCATCCGTTACGCTGATGGCTCAGAGCAAATTTTAGTGACCGGACCGGATTGGAAGACAGCGCCATCGCCAATCACCTTCACCAGTATTTATGGTGGGGAGGATTACGATGCCCAGCTTGAACAAGCAGGCTGGAACAAAGCCAATTTCAACGATGCCTCGTGGAAAAAGGCGGTTCTGGTGAGCGCCCCGGCAGGAAAACTTACCGAAGAAAAAGATTACCCGCTCGAACTGAAGGAATCTTTTACGGCAAAGACCATTAAAAAACTTGATGATGGTGGTTACCTGTACGATTTCGGACAGAATGCTTCTGGAATTATTGAACTGAAAGTCAAAGGTAAAAAGGGGCAGCAAGTTCGTTTAACACCCTCGGAGCTGATTACCCCGGAAGGCCAGCCTAACCAGTCGGCAACAGGATCGCCCAACTATTTTTCGTACATCCTGAAAGGCGATGGCGTTGAAACGTGGCAGCCTCGGTTTACATACACTGGTTTCCGTTATGTGAAAGTGGAAGGTGCTGTTCCCGGTTCCGAAAAACCGACCGGAGAGGCGGTTCAAATGATTGGGCTGAAATTGCTACATAACCGGAATTCGACGCCGCAGGTTGGCTCATTCTCGTGTTCGAACGATTTGTTTAACCGGACGTTTAACCTGATCAACTGGGGGATCAAAAGCAACCTGCAGAGCGTGCTGACCGATTGTCCGCACCGTGAAAAGCTGGGTTGGCTGGAGCAAACTTTCCTGATGGGTAGCTCGGTGCATTTCAACTTTGATCTGTACCAGCTTTACAGCAAACAGGTGAACGATATGATGGAGGCTCAGTTAGAAGATGGTTTAGTTCCCGATATCGCTCCTGAATATGTGCCGTTTGGCGGAGGTTTCCGCGACTCGCCCGAATGGGGAAGTGCAGCCGTGATTCTTCCGTGGATGATTTACAAGTGGTACGGCGATGCTTCGGTGATGGAGAAAGCCTGGCCGATGATGACTGGCTACGTGGAATACCTGAAAAGTAAATCTGATAAACACATTGTTTCGCACGGACTGGGCGACTGGTTCGATTTGGGGCCAGACCACCCCGGGGAAGCACAATTGACACCAAAAACGCTCACTGCTACGGCTATCTATTATTATGATGTGAAACTCTTGTCTGAAATGGCTGCAATTCTGAAAAAGTCAAACGAGCAGCAACAATTTTCAGTCTGGGCAAACGAAATAAAATCGGCATTCAATGCCAAATTTTTCAATCCGGCAACCGGGGTGATTTCAACCGGAAGCCAGACTGCGATGGCCATGCCGTGGTGCGTAGGTTTGGTTGACGAACAATACAAAGCCAAAGTGATGCAGAACCTCGAAGACTCCATTCGCGCACAGGGAAAACCGCTGACGGCAGGCGATGTCGGATTTCGTTATTTGGTCGAAGCGTTGACTTTCGGCGGAAAATCACAATTGCTTTACGAAATGAATGCCCGCGATGATGTCCCGGGATACGGTTTCCAATTGAAAAAAGGAGCAACCGCCTTAACCGAATCGTGGCCGGCATTGGAAAATGTATCGAATAATCACCTGATGCTCGGCCATTTGATGGATTGGTTTTATGCCGGTCTGGGCGGAATTGGCCAGACTGAAAATTCGGTTGCCTACAAAGAAATTGTGATCAAACCCGAAATGGTGGGCGATCTGACCTGGGCCAAAGCAAGCTACCAGTCTTCTTACGGAGAAATCCGTTCGGAATGGGCGAAGTCGGGTAATGGCATTACCATGAATGTTACCATTCCGGCAAATACTACGGCATTGATTTATGTTCCGATCAAGGCTGATTCTGTGGTAAAAGAAAGCGGAGAAGATATATCAGGGAAGGATATTCAGGTTGTTGGGGAAGAAAATGGAAGGAGGATCCTGAAGGTCGGTTCCGGGAATTATCAGTTTAGTGTGGAATAGGGAGTTTGAACCTCCGAAAAGCTCGGAGTTTATTTTATTAACTCATTGGCATGTAGAATTTTATGATATCTGAAAAGCTATGAAACGACTTGAAATTGCACTTCCCGTGCTGTTCCTCGCGATTGGTTTGTTATTCGTTTGCTTTAACAACCCGTCTGATAACAATCAGGAAATGAACCGCCTGAAATCAGGGTTTCTGAATCCGCCCGATTCAGCTCGACCAGGCGTTTACTGGTATTTCATGGATGGCAACATGTCGAAGGAAGCCATCACAGCCGATCTGGAGTCGATGAAAAAAGCTGGCATCGGCAATGTAGTTTTTCTGGAGGTGAATGTGGGCATTCCCCGCGGCAAAGTCGACTTTTTAAGCAACGAATGGCAGGAACTGTTTACCCACATTGTGCGCGAAGCCGAGCGATTGGGCATTGCCATAACATTGGGCGTTGGTCCGGGCTGGACAGGCAGCGGCGGCCCCTGGGTTGAGGGACGACAGTCGATGCAGCATCTGGTCTCAAGTTCGGTGGAAGTCACAGAAGGGCAGCAATCCATTGTCCTTCCCAAACCAAAACCCATGAAACCCTATTTTGGTGAAGGCAGTTTTACTCCTGAACTTAAAAACCGGTGGAACGATTATTACCAAGATGTGGTCGTTCTTGCTTTTCCTACACCCGAAAATAATTTCAGAATTAAAGATATTGAAGAAAAAGCGCTCTACTACCGGGCCCCATACACTTCGGCTCCCAACGTCAAACAGTTTCTCCCGACTGAAGCCAGCTACGCTGAACCTTCGAAAAATGAAGTTATTTCGTCGGCGCAGATCATTGATGTCACCCGATTCATGAAGCCCGACGGAACCCTCGACTGGAAAGTTCC
>CAZAVU010000038.1:27679-39235 GCA_964488805.1 uncultured Odoribacter sp.
TATGCCGGAATGGTAGTCGAAAGTCTCGAAAAAAGTGAGCGCTTCCTCTGGGATTTGCGCCAGACCTCGCAGGAGCTGGTCATCGAAAATCATGCACAGCACCTGAAAAAATACGGCCAAAAGTACAACATGGGATTTTCGATCGAGCCCTACGACATGAACCCGACAGCCGACATGGAACTGGGCGCGGTAGCCGATGTACCTATGTGCGAATTCTGGAGCAAAGGTTATGGCTTCAACTCGTCGTTCAGCTGCATCCAGGGAACTTCCATTGCCCATGTTGAAGGGAAGAAAGTGGTGGCTGCCGAGTCGTTCACTGCTCATCTGGATGCCTGGAAACAATATCCCGGATCAATGAAAAATCAGGGCGACTGGGCTTTTGCAATGGGTATCAACCGGCTGGTTTACCACACATTTCAGCATCAGTACCTCAGCGACGACCTGAAACCGGGCATGACAATGGGTCCTTATGGCGTTCACCACGACCGAAGCCAGACCTGGTGGCCCATGGCCGATGGGTATCACCGATACATCACCCGCTGCCAGTTCCTTTTGCAACAAGGCACACCTGTTGCCGATATTTTGTATCTCACTCCGGAAGGAGCGCCCCATGTATATCGCGCACCAGCAACAGCTTTTACCGGAGATGAAGTTTTGCCCGACCGCAAAGGATTCAGTACCGATGGCTGTTCTCCTTCGCAATTGCTGACCGCAACCGTAAAAGACCACCGAATTGTATTTCCGTCGGGGGCAAGTTACCGGTTGCTGGTTTTACCCGCTTCGCCAACGATGACCCCCCGCTTGCTCGATCAGATCGAATCGTTGATCAAGGCCGGAGCCATCGTCGTGGGAAATCCGCCGCAGAAATCGCCAAGCCTGGTAAATTATCCGAAGTGCGATTACCAGGTAGCTAAGAAAGCCCGTCAGATCTGGGGCGAAATTATTGCTCCGGTCGAATTTTTGGAACGAAACTATGGACATGGCAAGATTTACTGGGGAGGTTCTTTATCAAAAATCAAACAGCCCGAACTTTATCCCGATTACGAAACGGCAGCCGGTATTCTCCGGAAATTGGGAATCCGCGAAGATTTCGAAGCGTCGGAAGCTGTTCGCTACATTCACGAACAGGTTTCGTCGGGCGATATTTATTTTGTGTCGAACAAGACCAATGCAAAAGTCAATGTTCCCTGCACTTTCCGCGTCAATTCAGGAATTCCGGAGCTATGGAACCCCATGACCGGCGAAACACGTTCACTTTCGGAGTTTAAAAAAGCAATCGGGAGCATTCAGGTTCCGCTTCAATTCGAGCCTTTCGAAAGCTATTTTATCGTGTTCAACCGGGATGCGAAATTTCAGGTGTCAAAGAAAACTTCGGCCACCAACTTCACCGAGCCCAACGTGCTGGCCGAACTGAACCAAGCCTGGACTGTTTCGTTTGACCCGAAATGGGGAGGTCCTGAAAAAGTGGTATTTAATCAGTTGGGCGATTGGACAAAAGAAGCGAATGAAGGAATCAAATATTACTCCGGCATTGCGCGATACCAGCAGTCGATCAAACTTCAGGAGGCAGATAAAAACAAGGATGTCTATCTTGATTTGGGAGAGGTGTACAACTTGGCTCGTGTGTATATAAATGGGAAAAACCTGGGGGTGATCTGGGCTGCTCCTTACCGCGTAAAAATTACAGACGCTCTTGTTTCAGGCGAAAACCAGATTACCGTTGAGGTAGCCAATCTTTGGCCCAACCGCCTGATTGGCGATGAACAGAAACCCGATGATGGCATCAAAAACGGACAATGGCCCGAATGGCTTGTCAACCATAAGCCTCGCACTTCAGGCCGTTACACATTTACAACGGCCAGGTTCTACCAGAAAGATTCCGAATTGCTAAAATCAGGACTGATTGGACCGGTGCGAATTTTAATAAGTGAAAAATAAAAGCCTCCCCAACCCCTCCGGTGGAGGGGTATAAAAAGGTGAAGCTGAATAAGATGTTTATTGAAAACGAAAGTGTTGTGTGTATATGCCTCCTGAAGTCTCCCACTTTGGGGGAGATTTAGAGGGGGCTTAAAATTTTAAAGATATGACCAAAGTAGGATTATTTGGAATTGGCCTCGACACCTATTGGGGGCAGTTCGACGGATTGCTTGCCAATCTGAAAAAATATCAGGAAGAAATTAAAAACCGCATAGCTGGTTTTGGAGTTGAAGTGGCCGATGCCGGGATGGTGGATAACCCGGTGAAAGCCCGCGAAGCTGCCGATTTTCTGAAATCGCAGGATGTGGAAATCGTCTTTTTATATGTTTCAACGTATGCCTTGTCGTCAACCGTTTTGCCGGTAGCGCAAAAGCTGAAAGTTCCGGTGGTAATACTGAATCTGCAACTTGTTTTGCAACTGGATTACCAGTCATTCAATCAGTTGGGCGATCGCGGTAAAATGACCGGTGTTTGGCTCGAACACTGCCAAGCCTGTTCGGTTCCAGAAATTGCCAGCGTATTCAACCGTTCAGGAATAAAATACGATTTTGTGACCGGATACCTTCAGGATGAAGAAGCCTGGAGCGAAATCGAAGCCTGGACCGAAGCTGTACGCGTCGCCGCCGCGATGCGAAACAACCGGCTTGGTATTCTGGGTCATTACTACTGCGGAATGCTGGATGTTTATACCGACACCACCAAACAGTCAGCCATTTTTGGCACGCACATCGAATTGCTCGAAATGTGCGAGTTGAAGAAATATCGCGATGCGGTAACCGATGCCGAAGTTCAGGCTAAAATTCAGGAATTTCACAAGTCTTTTGATGTATCGCCGGAATGTGAACCTACCGAAATTGAACGGGCGGCCCGCACCTCGCTGGCATTAGATCAATTGGTCAAGAGCCGGAATTTAGGCGCAATGGCTTATTACTACGAAGGCGAATCGGGCAACGACTACGAAAATATTGTGACTTCGGTAATCGCCGGAAATACTTTGCTCACAGGCAAAAACATACCGGTGGCAGGCGAGTGCGAAGTAAAGAATGCACAGGCCATGAAAATTATGGCTGAATTTGGCGCTGGTGGCTCATTCTCCGAATTTTACCTGATGGATTTCAAGGATGATATTGTGATGCTGGGACACGATGGCCCTGCCCATTTTGCCATAGCCGAAGGTCGGGTAAAACTGGTTCCGCTGCCAATTTATCATGGTAAACCTGGCAAAGGGCTTTCAATCCAGATGTCGGTTAAGCATGGTCCGGTGACTTTATTGTCGGTGGTCGAAAACAACGAAGGCGTATTTCTTTTGGTTGCCGAAGGTGAATCGGTTCCCGGACCAGTGCTCGAAATTGGCAATACCAACAGTCGCTACCGTTTTTCGATTGGGGCCAGGCGGTTTATGAACGAATGGTCGAAACAAGGCCCAGCTCACCATTGTGCTATTGGGGTTGGCCATATAGCCAACAAAATTGAAAAACTGGGGCAAATAATAGGAATTGAAGTGGTGAAGGTTTGCTAATAATCCTACTTTGGTCATTTCTTCGATTTGATCAAGACCTAACAGGTTTTTAAAACCTGTTAGGTCTGAACGTGACAAACTAACTAAACACTATAACCATGAAGAAAAATCACTTTCCTGCAATCTTCGGATTCTTTCTACTGATTGCACTCGCCTGGGCCTGTACCCCCAAACTGCCGAAGGATGGAATCCATTCTTCCGCTGAATTGAAAAAACTGTTTGCCGATCCGCCATCGGAATACCGAAGTGCGCCATTGTGGGACTGGAACGAGCAAATCACCGAAGAAGGCATCGATTTCCAGATGAAAGAATTTAAAAAGGCCGGAATTGGCGGTGTGTTTGTGCATCCGCGTCCGGGTTTGCTTACCGAGTACCTTTCGGATGACTGGTTTCACCTGTTCGATTACACCGTTCAGAAGGGGAAAGAACTCGGCATGAAAGTGTGGATTTACGACGAAAACTCCTATCCGTCGGGCTTTGCAGGTGGCCATGTTCCGGCTGAAATGCCAGATTCGTATAAGCATGGAGCCGGTTTGAATTACGAAATGCAGAACAAACTCAACGTTCGGCTTTCTGACACCATTGCCGTGATCCTGAAAAAGACGGATTCAGGATATGTTGATATCACTTCGTCGGCTCAACAGGAAATGGGAAAAGAGGGAACCTATTCCATCTTCAGGAAAAGTTACCTGGATAAATCGCCTTGGTATGGAGGTTTTTCGTATGTCGATTTATTGTATCCGGGAGTGACTCAGAAATTTATGGAACTCACCATGACCAAAGGTTACGAGAAAAATACAGCAGACTTTGGAAAAACTCTTCCGGGAATCTTTACAGATGAGCCAAATCTGGAGGCCGACCGGCAAAAAGGAACTATCCTGACGTGGACTCCCGATTTATTTGATGCCTTTCAGAACCGTTGGGGATACGACCTGAAAGTGAACCTGCCTTCAATGATTGAAGAAACCGGCAACTGGAAGAAAGTGCGTCACGATTATTACGAGCTGATTCTGGAGCTGTTCGTCGATCGCTGGGCCAAGCCATGGAACAAATATTGCAACGAAAAGGGACTGAAATGGACGGGACATTATTGGGAACATGGTTGGCCGGAACCAACTCATGGGTACGATGAATCGGCTTTTTATATATGGCATCAGCAGCCGGGCATTGATATGCTTGGAAATCGGCTCGATACGGCCGGATTGGGCGGACAGTTTGGAAACGAGCGTGCCGTGCGCGAGTTGCAAAGCGCTGCCAATCAGTCCGGACGCCGCCGTACGTTAAGCGAAACCTACGGTGGCGGAGGCTGGGAAATGACTTTCGAAACCCAGAAACGGCTCGTGGACTGGGAAGTGGTGATGGGCGTCAATTTTGTGAACCAGCACCTTTCGTATTACTCGCTCAATGGGGTGCGCAAGTTCGATTATCCGCCATCGTTCTCGTACCACGAACCCTGGTGGGAAGATTATAAGCTGATGGGCGACTACATTGGCCGCATTTCGATGGCCATGTCGTCGGGCGAACAAATTAACCAAACTTTGGTGCTGCAGCCGAACACTACTGCCTGGATGTATTTTACCCGAAAGGAACACAAGCCTGAAATCGACAAGATTCGCGATGGTTTCAAACACTTTATTTACCTGATGGAGCAGCAGCATTTGGAATACGATCTCGGGTCGGAAAATGTACTGCACGAACTCGGCAGTGTAAACGGAAAAACATTGAAAGTTGGTCAGCGCGATTATTCGTTGGTGGTCATTCCTGCTGAAATGGAGAACATCGATAAAAACACGTTTGAATTGCTAAAAAGCTATCTGGATAAAGGCGGCAAAGTGTTGTCGTTCCGAAATGACATTCCGATGCTCGATGGCGAAGTCTCAACGGCTGTAAACGAGCTGATCAGCAAGTCTGGCGAAAACTGGACCTTTGCGCAAAACCTGACCGATCCTTCGGCCTTGAACCTGTTGCGTACTGAGGCTTTCGCGATGAACGACCTGAGCAAAAACGGTATGTTGTATCACCAGCGGCGGGTGTTGGACGACGGGCAGGTGCTGTTTGTGGTCAACTCGCATCCGGAGAAGAAAGCGGCTGCCGAAATTTCGCTGGAAGGAAAGTCGGTTTCAATGATCGATCTGGTTTCAGGGAAAAGCTACCGCTATCCGGCCAAAACCAGCGGCGGAAAAATTTCGATGAAAGTTGAACTGGAACCAGCCGGAAGTGCAATGTTTATCGTGAACAATTTGTCAACAGACGAGCCTGAATTTGTACTGGTTTCAGGAGAAGAAATCCCGGTTCGGGCAACCAATGCGATAACTGCTAAACGCGAGGCGGACAATGTTTTGATGGTGAATTACCTCGACCTGAAAACAGCAAAAAACAATAAAAAGGATGTGTATTTCATGAATGCGCTCATCGGCCTTTTTAACGAAAACGGAGTGGCAATGGGCAATCCGTGGCAGCACAAAATTCAGTATAAAAAAACGTACCTCGAAATGGATACGCTCTTCAAAGCCAATTCGGGGTTCGAAGCCAGCTATCATTTTAGCATTAAACCCGGGTTGAAGTCCGAAGCCCTGAAAGCCATCCGTGCGGTAGTTGAGCGGCCCGAGATGTGGAAGGTGCTGATTAATGGACATGAAGTGTCACCGCTTGCCAATACATATTGGATCGAGAAAAAATTTCCGCAATATGCCGTGGGCGAATACCTCAAAACCGGCGAAAACACCCTAACTATTAAAGCGCCACGTATGAATATTCTGGCCGAAGTGACTCCGATTTACCTGCTGGGCGATTTCCTTGTAAAACCGGCCTCGCGGGGTTGGGAAATTGCGGGCGGCGATTTCAATTCGTTGGGCTCGTGGCGCGAGATGGGCTTGCCGTTCTACTCGCAAAAGGTGGCCTATTCGCAAAACTTTAAGGTGAACATGGCCGATGGTAAGGCTTTTAAGGTGAAGCTGCATCAATGGAAAGGCTCGGTTGCCGAAGTGCTGGTGAATGGGCAGCAGGCCGGACTCATTGCCTGGCAACCTTTCGAACTGGATGTTACCTCCTTGCTGAAGGATGGCGACAACGAAGTGACCGTGAAAGTAGTTGGAAACCTGAAAAGTACATTCGGCTATTTCTTCAAGGAAGCCAATAGATGGATATACGGCCCGCACGAATGGAACTATGCGCCTGAAAAGTTTCCGGCAGCGTCGGAATACTATCTGCAGGATTTGGGTCTGATGGAGCCGTTTAGCCTGGTGGCTGTAAAATAGAAAGTAACCCAATCAATTCAATAAATCTTGTGCTGTCCTTCGCTTGTATCGGGGACAGTACAAGATTTATTCATTAAACTTGCTCCTGATTTGTCAAAGCAATTTTATGTATTCAATTTATTCAATAGAGGGATATACTGAGGTCCTGAAAGGAATCCGTATCAAAACCCTGTGCTACGGTCAGGCTACGTTGATGACCGAATTTTTGCTCCAGAAAGATGCCATTCTCCCTGCGCATGCTCACCCCCAGGAACAGACGGGCTACCTGGTGAAAGGGAAGATCCGTTTGTATATAGGCAATGAGTCACGGGAACTTGTTCCCGGCGATAGCTGGTGCATCGCAGGTGATGTGCCCCATAAAGCAGAAATTCTGGAGGACTCGGTGGCCATCGAGGTGTTTAGTCCCGTTCGGGAAGACTATCTCGAATTTTTTGTCGGGAACTGAACGCGACTTTTCTTAAGTCTCGTTTTGCGGCGGGCATTATTTTTTGTAAATTTCATATAGTATTTTCTAAATATCTGCTGATCTGGTGTTTATGTTGTTGTTGAAAACGTGAATATCCGGGACGTATAAAGCTGTGTGAAGGATAATATTTAGATTTTTGCCGTTTGCGGAAAAGAATAGTTTTATTTTTGACACGGTAATTTGAACTATATAATCCCATTTTTACCTGAAATAATGAGTTCGTCGGGGCACATATTTAACAATCATCCTGAGGCTTGGGAGGATTTTAAAAGTGGCGATTTTGCTTCTTTGGGGATTCTTTTTGAGGCCTACTATAGTGAATTGTATTACTATGGAATTAAGATTGTGTCCATGCCTGAACTGGTGAAGGATGTCGTCCAGGATTTATTTGTTGATGTATGGGAACGACGGTACAAAATGGCCCAGGTCGATAATTTCAAGGCCTATCTGATTGTTTCCTTGCGCCGGGAGCTGATTCGCAGGATAGGCAACATCCGGAAAGAATGTTCGGAAGATCCTCATTCCATGCTTCGTTTTACCTTCTCCATTGAAGATTTCCTGATCCGGGATGAAGAAAGTCAGGAACATTCGCGGGTTCTTTCCAGAAGCCTGGCAACCCTTACCGACCGGCAGCGGGAAGTCATCCTGCTTCGTTTTTTTCATGGGCTTGAATTTTTGGAGATCAGTCAGGTACTTGAAATGAATATTCAGAGTGTCCGCAACCTTTTGTTCCGTGCTTTGGAGAAGATTCGCAAAGATTTGTCAGATCAGGGAGTTGCAGGCATTGAGAGTGTTGAGATGTTGCTGTGGTTTGTCTTCGGACAAAAAAAACAGAAAAAAGTTTCTCCTGATTGAGTATAAAAAGGCGCGATTTACTCTTAGTATAAAAACGAAGAGTAATGAGAGCGTGGGATCAGGACACATACGAAGAGTTAATTGCCGATAACCGGTTTGTTGGCTGGGTCAGGGGAGAGGATCATTCCAACGAGGAATACTGGCGCAACTGGGTAAAATACCATCCGTTAAATGTTGACGAATCTAATGAGGCCGTTAGTACGGTGAAAAAACTTAACTTCAGGGGAGTCCCAATTGATAAATCAGACATTCATTATTTGTGGAAAAAAACTTTAGAACGTATTGACCAGAGAAAAGCCACCTCAGGAGTGCGTTTATTTGTTCTGAAAGCCACCAGGTATGCGGCAATATTGCTGTTTCCTGTGCTGATCTTGTCGGTTTGGTTGTTTATGGGCTACGGAAGTATTGAGAAAAAGTATTCCCAGCTTCTTGAGAGTAAGCAAAATCAACTAATCAAAATAGTAGCACCAATTGGTGCCCGCACCGAAGTCGATCTGCCTGATGGATCAAAAGTCTGGCTCAATTCGGGTTCGCAACTGACCTATCCGGTTGCTTTCAGCAACGAAAAGAGGGTTGTTTCTTTACAGGGGGAAGCCTATTTCAAAGTTCAGAAGGATAAAATACCTTTTGTGGTCGATAATCTTGGCCCCAGCATTAAAGTTTATGGAACCGAGTTCAATGTAAATTCCTATGCCGACGAAGACGTTGTGTCTGTTGCTTTGGTTGAAGGTAAGGTTTCGCTCGATCTGAACGGGAAAGAGGAGTTTTTGAATCCCGGGCAGATTTCAGTTTTCGACCGGAAGAAGAACAGCATTTCAATCAACCAGGGCGATGTTGAGGTATCGTCGGTCTGGCGTGAAGGGAAATATGTGTTTCGGGATACGCCCCTGTCATCCATCTTGCGCATCCTTCAGCGTCAGCACAATATAACCATTAGGTTGTTAAATCCCGAATTGGGTGGTTACCGGTATAATGCAACCATTGACAACGAAAGTCTTGAACAGATTCTTCAGTTGTTGTCGATGTCGGCGCCGATAAAATACGATTTTAAACACAAAACGCTGAATCAGGACGGAAGTTATACTCCTGATCAGATTGAGATTAGTGTTGATCAGACAAAAACTATTAAAAACTAAATACGAGTTGCCTATGAATGAAAAAATGCGAGTAATCTGGACCATTACCCGCATCTGAAATTGAAAAAATTAATTAATCGTAAAAATTAATCATCACAAAACTATGAAAAAAAATGCATCTAAGGGTTTGTCCTTCAGTACAAACCTGAAAAAACTTTTATTAATTATGAAACTCGCGATCTTCCTCGTGGTCTTTACTGTTCTCCAGTCGATAGCAGGAACAGTTCTTTCCCAAACTACAGGATTAACCCTGAATCTGAAGCAAATCAAAGTTGAGCAGATTTTGCTCCAGATTGAAAATCAGAGTAATTATGTTTTTCTTTACAACAAGGATCTGATTGATGTTGAAAAAGTTGCCAGCATCAATGTAAAAAGTGCCTCGGTTGATGAGGTGTTGAATTTGCTGTTTGAAGGGACTAATGTTAATTACAAAGTAGTTGGCCGTCAGATAGTTCTTTCGCCAACCTATTCCAGTCAGCAGAAGAAAATCTCAGGAAAAGTTACTGACGCTACCGGCGGTCCACTACCAGGTGTATCGGTCAGTATCAAAGGCACAGCTACCGGAACGATCACTGATTCCGACGGAACATACAATCTGCCCAAGGTGGAAGAGAATGCAACTTTGATTTTCTCTTTCGTGGGTTTGAAAACGCAAGAGGTTGCAGTTCAGGGACGTCAAACAATCAATGTGGTTTTGGAAGAAGAAAAGACCGATTTGGACGAGGTTATTGTTATCGGTTACGGTACCGCCAAACGTCAGGATTATTCAGGATCGGTTAGTTCGGTAAAGATGGAAGGATCTCCGGTTTCTCAGATCCCTCACATGAATGCTCTTGAATCGTTGAAAGGAAATGTGGCCGGTTTGAATATTGGTGCAACCAACAGCGCCGGAGGACAGCCCTCAATGGATATTCGCGGTCAGAATTCAATTTACGGATTGAACGATCCATTGATTATTCTCGACGGAGTGATTTATTTAGGAAGCTTAAGCGACATCAATCCCAATGATATTGCAACTTATGACATTTTGAAAGATGCCGTTTCGGCTGCAGCTTATGGTTCGCGTTCTGCCAATGGGGTAATCGCTATTACAACCAAGAAAGGAAAAACAGGGAAACCGATTATTACTTTTAATACTTCGGCTGGTGTTCAGACCTGGCAAAACCGTCCGGAGATGATGAAAGGCGAAGAATGGATCAAAGTGGTAAATGCCCGAAATAAATATGCCGAAGGCTCGACCGACTGGATGAAAGCCGGCGAATTGGCTAACCTGGCAGCCGGGAAAGAAACCGTTTGGCTCGATGAAGTAACCCAAACCGGGATCATTCAGGATTATCAGGTTTCGGTTTCGGGTGCTGCCCAAAATGTAAATTACTACGTTTCAACAGCCTACAACAATAATAAGGGAATTATTGTGGGTGATGATTTTGATCGTATTTCGTTGTTGGGTAAAGTTAATGCGACCATTACCAACTGGTTGAAAGTTGGAGCCGATGCCAGTTATTCGCGCAGGGACTATTCAGGTTTTGCAGCAAATGTTGGTGAAGCACAAACCATGTCGCCTTATGGGGTGATGTACCGCGATGATCAGGGACACCTCGAAAAATATCCTTACACGCAGTCGGCCATGAACCCACTTTGGGGAGTTAACGACGGAACCCGCGACAATAAAGACTTGCGGAATAATTTCCGTTTGTATGCCTATGCAGTGGTTGATGTTCCCTGGATTAAAGGATTAAATTACAGGATAAATCTGCTCTCGAACCTGGATCAGGTTCAGTCAGGAAGTTTTTACTACGAAGACTACTACATCAAAGAAGGTGCAGGAATTGACCGGTATTTGCCGGCAACCGTTGTTGGTTTTTTATCTAATGCCAACGGAAATATTGATAACAATAAAACCAGAAGCTATGTGTTCGATAATATCCTCAATTATAAGAACACTTTCGGCAAACACAGCATTGAAGCGACTGCTGTTGCCACCCGCGATTTTCGCCGTTATGAACAGGTTAATTCAACAGGATCTGATTTTGCCGCCAACGGAAATACAACACTGGGAATGTGGGGACTTCATAAAGCCACTGTTCAGAAAGTGGCTCTGAATATTGATGAACGTGCCAATATTGGTTATTTGGGGCGTGTAACTTATTCGTATGAAGATAAATACTTCTTTACCGGATCTTATCGTCGTGATGGAGCTTCGGTATTTGGAGCCAACAAGAAATGGGGAAATTTTGCGGCTGCCGGTGTGGCCTGGAAAGTCACCAATGAAAACTTCCTGAAATCATTTGAACCGTTGAATAACCTGAAACTTAAATTGTCGTGGGGACAGAATGGTAATCAGGG
>CAZAVU010000039.1:0-39062 GCA_964488805.1 uncultured Odoribacter sp.
GGCCAAAGAGATGAACAAGCCGGAAGAATGGGCTGCTCAGCAGGTGAAAGAATTTGCTGATCTGGCTAACGACTATCTGTTGAATTGATTTAAACACTGATATGTGTATCGTTAAAAGAGATAAGAAAAAGGTTGTAAATAATTGGTTTTTTAATGTTTTATAGTGCTGTATTGAACCGATTTTAGTTTAGAGGAAAATTCGTTCTTTGATTTTTTTTAGCTGAAAATTTAACTGGCATTTATGTAGTGATACATAAATGCCAGTGATTTGTTGGAAAATATTCTGCACAATTAATGTCCTCGTTTTCAATTATAAAAGATGCAACCAACCATACAGAGAGAGCTTTCCCGGACATTAAGAACTGTATGAACCCATTTTTCGGCAAATTGAGCCATGAAGGAATAGATCGTCCAGTTGAGAGAATGAACCTGGTACGGTGAATAAATCGAAACTGGCGAATTTATTCCGACCTGACACAAAGGAATGCGAACAAATTAGTCAGTCCAAGATGACGGTGAGTTCCTGCTTAATCTCGGATATTTATACAAATATTTGCTTGTGATCAGGTTTGTTCTTTCGGGTTTTCTGTAAATCAAATCAATAAGATTGCTTTGATTTACAGCTTGCCCGTTTCCATTTGTGCTAGTTGCAAGATGTTGTATTACAAATGGTTGATGTTGCTTTTTTGAACCAGAAGCCATTTATAGAATGGTCCTAGTTTTTGATGTTTATTGCGGTTCTTTCAGGTTTTCTTCGATCGGATTTTCTCTCTCGAAGAACGAATCGACCGGATGATTAACACTGAAACGGGTTGTACTGTGATTAATAATCACCATTACAGGATGTACTGTCGATAAATCGATTTATGGATAGCAGATCCGGTAAATTATCTGAAAACGTTGACCTGCCGGTATCGGCGATTTATTGGTTACAAGAGCGCTGGAAGGTTTTGCTGTTTCCCGAGTATGGGAACTTTATTTTCAAGTCTTGGGTGAAACCAGTCACAAGGCAATTCTGGGTAAGAAGGAAGAATTGCATCTGTATATTCGAAAATTTGTAAATATTTGATTTGTAATTGAATACTAACTATTTTTTAAGCTAAACAAGAACGTATGAATAATCAGAGACATTCATTTCGAATAATGGGAATTTTGGTTTTCCTGTTATTCGTTTTTGTTCCCGGGTCGTTTGCTTCCAAATCTTTTTTTAAAGCTTCCAGAACAAAGGTTGTTGAAGCGATGCCCCAGCAAAATGGGAAAAAAATTACAGGAGTAATTAAAGATTCAAAGGGAGAACCGATTATTGGAGTAAATGTTGTTGAAAAAGGTACAACAAACGGGACTATCACTGATTTGAGTGGTAATTTCTCTTTGACGGTTAAAGAAGGAGCTGTGCTGCATGTATCTTTCATTGGGTATATGGCACAGGATGTTGTTGTTGGAAATAGCAACAAACTTGTTATCGAACTCAAAGAACAGACCGAGGACCTGGATGAGGTGGTCGTTGTAGGTTACGGCGTGCAAAAACGCCGGAATATTGTTGGCGCCGTTGAACAGGTTTCAGGTGAGATTCTTGAGAACCGATCAAACCCCAACGTGGTGCGTTCCATGCAGGGCGAGATTCCCGGATTGACGATTAAAATGGTGGATGGTAAACCATCGCGTGGCGCCGATATCCAAATTCGTGGCGCTGTAAACTCAATTGGATCAGGAGGTAGCGCACTTGTCCTGATTGATGGGGTTGAAGGTGACCTGACCACTGTAAACCCCGATGATGTAGCTAATATCTCGGTATTGAAAGATGCTTCATCAACAGCCGTTTATGGAGCACGAGGATCATTTGGCGTGGTGTTGATCACTACCAAGAAGGCAGTTGCCGGGAAACCTAAAATTCAATACAGTGGAAGCACTTCGATCATGAGCCGTACTGTTGAACCTCAGATTGTTAACAACGGTCTTCAGTGGACAAATTCTTTTTATGAATCATATTATAACTATAAAGGACTGGCTCCGAGTACAATCAACAATGTTTTTAATAAGTATGCCGTTAGCTGGAGCGACTGGTACAACGAACTGGTAGCCCGCGATGCAGACCGCTCGCTGGATAGGGTGAGGGTAAATGCAAAAGGTTATTACGACTATTTCGGAAATACCGATTGGCATTCTGTTATTTACCGGAACTCGACATGGGCCACTCAGCACAATATGAATGTATCGGGAGGTAGTGAATCTGCTACCTATCTTTTATCAGGCTCTTACTATAAGCAGGATGGGATTTATAATGCCGGTAATGAAGATTTTAAACGTTACAGCCTTCGTGCCAAAGGAAGCGTGGTTCTGCGTCCCTGGTTGAAACTGGAAAACAGCACCGACTTTTTCCGCAGAAAATATCATGAACCTATCGTAATGTACTCCAACAGTTCGACCGACAATTCTGAAATATTCCCGATTCAGCGTCAGTTGGAACAACAGGCTTTTCCAATGACCCTGGACAAAAACCCCGATGGAACCTGGACGGAATGTGCTACTTACATCGGTTGGGCCGGTTTCGTGGAAGGAACTTCGTATCGCGAAGATAACAAGCTCGACTTGAGAAATACCACCACTTTGACCGCTGATTTAAAGAAAGACGTATTGGTTGCCAAAGCCGACTTTACCTATTTCTACAATCAATCAAACAGAGAGCAGGTAGGTGGTTTATACACAGGATATGTTAGCCCGACAGCGGCTGTAACACACCAAACATTCAGCTACCTTGAAAACCGCACATACAACAACGAATATCTTGCAGCAAATGCTACCCTGACATATACTCCCAAACTGGGCGACAATCATTCTTTAACTGTGCTGGGTGGCTGGAACATCGAAGACAAAACTTATCGTTCAACCCTTATTAACCGTCGCGGACTTTTGGTTCAGGATAAACCAAACTTTACCCTGATGGACGGCGTTGACTTTACCATGAAAGATAATGGCAGTTATTCGTGGGGCTTTGTCGGATCATTCTTCCGTACAAATTATTCCTATAAAGGTAAATATCTGGCAGAAGTAAGCGGACGCTACGATGGAACTTCCAAATTCCCAACCCACCAGCAATGGGGATTCTTCCCATCGGCATCAGTGGGCTGGAGAATTTCAGAAGAAGGTTTTATGCAGCCCATCAAAGAACGCTGGCTGGATAATTTTAAAGTGCGTGCATCAGCAGGTACTTCTGGTAATGGGTTGATCAGCCCGTACAAATACCTTTCAACAATGGGGGTTGCCAAATCAACAGTCATGATCAATGGAGTGAGCGCTGCTTACACCAATGCTCCGACCCCAATTCCTAACGGGTTGACCTGGGAAAAGGCATCGACCTACGATCTTGGACTTGACATTGACATGTTCAAAAGTCGCCTGAATGCCGTGTTTGATGTTTACAAACGTTACACCACCGATATGTATGTGGCCGGAGCTGAATTACCTGCTGTTTATGGAAACGAAGCTCCTTATGGAAACTATGCCGACATGAGAACCGACGGTTGGGAATTTAGCCTGGGATGGAGAGACCGTCTGAAAGTTGCAGGTAAGGATTTTAGTTATAATGTAAAAGCTATGGTTTGGACCAGTGATACTTACGTCACCCGTTATACTTCAACAACGAACACCTTGCCGACTATTTATTCGAACAGATATTACGAAGGAATGCATATTGGCGAAATCTGGGGATATCGTGTTGCCGGGTTCTTCCAGAATGCTGAAGATGTAACCAATTCACCAAGTCAAAGCCAGTTCTCGAACTACAACGGTGCCGGAAATGTATGGCAGGCTGGTGATATAAAATTCAAAAACCTGGATACAGATGTTACAAAAATTTCCAATGGTAGCAATACCCTGGCCGATCATGGCGACCTTACCATCATTGGGAACAGCACTCCACGCTATAGTTACGGTCTTAACCTGGGCGCCAACTGGAATGGCATAGGCATTTCGATGTTCTGGCAAGGTGTTGGTAAACGCGACTGGTACCCGGCTAAAGAATCGTCATATTTCTGGGGACAATACGGTCGTCCTTACGGCTTTGCACTTCCCTGGCACAATGCAGCCAATCAGGCTGGAATCGATGAAAATGGCAATATTACCAACCCTAATGCCTACTGGCCACGTTTGCGTTCTTACATCGCCGAAGTTGGCGCCGGAACATTATCCAATCCTTGCGATAAATATTTGCAGAATGCGTCTTACCTGCGTTTGAAAACAATGACTATCGATTATACTTTCCCGACCCAGATTGCCAATGCTATTGGTATGCAGGATTTGAGAGTTTATTTATCGGGCGAGAACCTGCTAACCTTCACTCCATTAAAGAAATGGGCTAAAAACTTTGACCCGGAAGTAATCGAAGCCGGAGACTCTGATTATTATAATACTGCCGGTGGCGCCGGTGATGGTTATAGCTATCCGATGATGAAATCATTTACCATTGGTATTAATGTTACATTCTAATGAAAGGAGCAACAAAAATGAAAAAGATAATTCTTATAATGGGTTTGTGCAGCCTGCTTTTTACTTCCTGTGAGAGCTTTCTGGAAAGAGAACCTTATAGTACAATAGCAACCGATGAGTTCTTTGCATCTGAAAACGATTTGGTTATTTATGCAAATGGCTTTATTCAGAATATGTTACCGTCTGCATCCGATTTGACTTATGATTACGGCAACTATGCCGATTACCTTGCCGTGAGTACTGTGCAGCCATTCCTGCTTAACGGGTGGGATTTCACCAAGCAAACAGGGTGGAGCAGCGGTGACTGGAAAAACCTTTACCGGATCAATTATTTCCTGAAGAACATGTACAAAGCAACAACGGTAAACGAAGCAACTTTGAAGCACTATGAAGGTGTTGCCCGTTTTTGGAGAGCCTGGTTCTACTTCGAAAAAGTGCGCACTTTCGGCGATGTTCCGTGGTACGACGAACCTATTAATTCGGATGATGCCGAGGCTCTTTACAAAGCTCGCGACAGCCGCGAAGTGGTGATGGACAAGGTGCTTGAAGACCTGAATTTTGCCTGTGAAAATTGTTCTACAGCCGATAAGTACCTGAAAAAAACTTCTGTAAGTAAATATGTTGCATTAGCTTTGAAATCCAGAATTTGTTTGTTTGAAGGAACTTTCCGGAAATATCATACAACTAATCCATCAACAGGAAAAGCCTGGACTGATACCGGTGCAAGCGCACGTTTCCTGAATGAATGCGTTTCAGCTAGTGAAACCTTGATGAACGCAGGAAAATTCTCATTGGTTTCAAGTGCAGCAAATGTTCAGACACAGTACCGCAAGCTCTTTACCGAACAGGCTGTAAATTACACCGAAGTTATTTTTGCTCATGAATATGTGGCCACTGTATCGATGCACGATGTGACCCTGATTTTCAATTCGGCCGGTAACAATACCAACCGTTGGTCGCCAACCCGCGAGTTTGTAAATACTTACCTGTGCCTCGATGGAACGCGTTTTACCGATAAGACTGACTACCAGAAGACTTCGTACATCGACGAAACCAAAAACCGTGACTACCGTCTGAAACAGACCATGAACACTCCCGGATTTTCGAAACTGGTTGGTGGTGTAACTAAGCTTACCAAACCAAACTGGAATATCACGTTCACCGGTTTCCAGGTGATCAAATTCAATATTGATGATTCCAATTACGAAACGGTAAGCACCAGCTACAATTCCATTCCGGTATTCCGTTATGCTGAAATTTTGCTTAACTATGCTGAAGCAAAAGCCGAATTGGGTCAGTGCGATGAAACTGTCTGGAACAAAACCATCAAGCTGTTGCGCGAACGTGCCGGCGTAAATGGAGTGGCTCCTGCAACTGCCGACCCTTATATGATTGCCTATTATAACAATAAAATTTCCGACAAGTGGCTTCTTGAAATCCGTCGCGAACGTGCTATCGAGTTGTTTATGGAAGGCCGTCTGCGTTACGACGACCTGATGCGCTGGAAACAAGGCGACTTGTTGCAGAAAAGCTGGTCGAGTATCTATATTCCTGAAAAGAATGTGGGTTACGATACCGATGGTGATGGAACACCCGACATCATGCTGGTTGACAAAGCCGTTTCGAAACCGGTTAGTACCATTTACTACATCAACCTGAGTAAGGCCACTTACTATACTTATGCCAATGGCTTCCTGACCAAGAAGAATGAAACGGTATGGACCGACAACCGGTACCTGCACCCAATTCCTCAGACAGCCATTGTCAATAATACAAACCTGACCCAGAATTTTGGCTGGTAGTAATTTTAATATTATTTTTTAGTTCGTTAAAGTGAAACGAGAGGCTGCGTCTGAAGCAGCAGAACAGCTTGCTTTTTGATGCAGCCTCTCTGATTGTTAATCATTTAATACAAACAGACCGTGAAATCCGAAGGAATATTTAGCAAGGCATTTATCATCAGTTTGGTTGTTGCAGGTTGCCTGATGAGCGGAGAAGCCGTTTCTGCTAAAACAATGAAAAAAGATAAGGCTTTGAATATCCTGAAGATCCAAAAACCTCAGGAATATTTCAAGTATAAAGGAGATGGTTCGATCCTGGTTAGCGGGCATCGCGGCGGAAGGGAAAAGGGTTATCCCGAAAACAGCCTGGAAGGGTTCCGGAATGTGCTCAGGCAAATGCCGGCATTCTTCGAAATCGATCCCCGGCTAACCAAAGACAGTGTGATTGTCCTGATGCACGATGCTACCCTGGAACGGACAACTACCGGAAAAGGCCGTGTGTGCGACTATACCTGGAACGAACTCAAATCGGTCAGGTTGAAAGACAGCGAAGGAAACGTGACCGACAGTTCCATTCCCAAACTCGAAGAGGTAATCAAATGGAGCAAGGGAAAAACAGTGGTCAACCTGGATAAGAAAGACGTTCCGATGAAAATGACGGCTGCACTCATCGAAAAACTTCATGCTGAGGACCATGTAATGTTAACCGTTCATAATGGGGAACAGGCCAGATTCTATTACAACCGTTTCCCTCACATCATGATGTCGGCTTTTGTGCGGAACATGGCCGAATACGAAGACATTGCCAAATCAGGGGTTCCGTGGGAAAACATGATTGCCTATGTGGGCCCGACTATTAATGCCGAAAACAGCAAAATTGTTGAAATGCTTCATGCTAAAGGAGTACGCTGCATGACTTCGGTTGCACCAACCCACGATAAACTGGCAACTGCTGAAGCCCGCCAGAAAGCATATCTGGAAGAAATCGGTAAAAAGCCGGATATTATAGAATCGGATATCCCGACTGAAATCTGGAAAGCCTTGCATTCTAAATAGGCTTTTTAGAGAAAGCATTATTGTATTTTAAAGGTGAGAACTTTTTATTAAGCCCTAAATATAGATCAATGAATTTTAATGCCATTTATCTGCAAAGCCTGATCCGGAGGTGTTTTTCATTAGCATGTCTGATATTGTTGTTCGTGCAATGCAGCGAAAAATCGTCTGAAGAACCAGAAAATCAGCAGTCTTCGGTGGTTGAGATAACCCCGGGTTCAGGAATGGACTTGTACGGGTTTATAGGTGATGAGGGTGGTAATCCGGTTCCGAATGTGGTTGTCAGCGACGGCTTTACCTGTACAACAACCGATTCAAAAGGAATTTACCAGATGAAAAAAAATGGCGCTGCTAAGTTCGTGTTTTATTCCACGCCGTCCGATTATGCTGTAAATACAAAAAGTCAATCGGTAAAAATGGCATTGTTTTATTCGGCGATTACTGGCGGAAAAAGATATGATTTTCAACTGAAGAAGCTTTCAGCAGTTGAAACAAATTTCAACCTGCTGTGTATTGGCGATCCTCAGGTGGCCAGCGATGCCGATGTGAATCGTTTCAATACCGAAACGATGGCTGACATCAAATCATTTGTTCAATCATCAACGACTCCCTGTTATGCTTTGACCACGGGCGACATGACCGGTGTAAAACCCGCGTTGAACGAGCAGATGAAAATATTGGCTGGCTCGGCCAGCATGCCTGTCTTTGCCACAATTGGCAACCACGATAAGTTGGCAACTTCCAATGCATCCGAACCTTGCACGGCAACGACTTATTCAATCGTTTTTGGTCCGCTCAATTATTCCTTTAACCGTGGCAATGTCCATTTTGTGTGCCTGGACGATATAGTTTACTCGAATTCAACAACCTATTCCGGAGGTTTTTCAGCAAGTCAGATCGCATGGCTGAAACAGGATTTGAGTTATGTGTCAAAAGATAAAATGGTAATTGTGTATTATCATATCCCGATCCGAAACAGTTCAAGCGTAACGAATAGTTCTCAAATAATCAATGCGTTGCAGGGGTTTGCGGAGGTGCACCTGATGTGCGGACACACGCATTATGCACAGAATTACATTTACACCTCGCCAATTTCAGCTTATGAGCATATTCATGCTGCCGCCTGTGGCGCATGGTGGAAGTCGACAATTAACGGAGACGGAACACCCAACGGGTATGCTGTTTATACGATAAAAGGAAATACCATCTCGAACTGGTATTATAAAGCGACCAAACTAAGTAAGGACTTCCAGATACGTTTATATAAAGGTGATGCTTCATTTGGAGGTACGTATGGCTCCTACAGCTTCGGCCAGGCAATTAATACCATTGTTGCCAATGTTTGGAACGCTGACAGCAGTTGGAAAGTTGAAGCCTATGAAAACGGTGTTAAAGTTGCTGATCTGAAAGCTTTGCCCGTATCGATGAACGATGCCTGGGCGTTGGGTTATCACCTTGGCGTTTTAAACCGTGATCCGGATAACTATACGACGGCTTGTAAACACTTGTATCTTCATACCATGGTGAATCCTAGTGCATCATTAGAAATAAGGGCGACTGACCGGTTTGGCTCGGTTTATTCGCAGAAAGAAATTACGTCCGATTTGACTACGGCGATTTCGTATTAGCAACTGTAAGGTAAAGACAATAGTGTGATTAGTTTAGAGATTGTTTTAAAGATAAATAGATTATAGAATATTAAAAAATTCCAAAATGACAAGAGTAGAAAAGGCGTTGGCTGCAGCGAGCGAAACTCGTGCGCTTCGGATAGGAGAGGGGATTTTAAATCAGGTTCCTGAATTATTCAAAGAACAGTTCCCCGGGAAAAGGGCTGTGGTAGTCGCAGATCTGATTACAAACAGGGTTGCCGGTAAAAAAGTATATGAAGAATTGAAAGCCGCAGGTGTTGAACAGGAAGAACCATTCATTTTTACAGATCCTGATTTGTATGCTGAATACAAGTTCGTTGATGAGTTGGTCGCTTCGCTGAAAACACACGATGCCATTCCGGTAGCTGTTGGTTCCGGAACAATTAACGACCTTACCAAATTATCCTCGCATCTTACCGGCCGTAGTTATATGTGTGTCGGAACTGCTGCCTCGATGGATGGTTATACTGCTTTCGGGGCATCCATAACTGCTGATGGCGCCAAACAAACATTTACCTGTCCGGCACCACAGGCAATTCTTGCCGATCTGGACATTTTCTGCAAAGCTCCTTTAGAAATGACTGCTGCAGGTTATGCCGACCTGTTTGCCAAAGTACCCGCTGGCGCTGATTGGATTCTGGCCGACAGTATTGGAGTAGAACCAATTGATCAGCAAGCCTGGTCGATTGTTCAGGATGGTTTGGCCGATGCTCTTTCTGATCCGAAAGGTGTCAGCGAAGGAGACCCTGAAGCGATCTCAAAATTAGTTGAAGGATTGATGCTGGGTGGTTTCGCCATGCAGTGGTCAAGAACCAGCCGTCCGGCATCAGGAGCCGAGCACCAGTTCAGTCATTTATGGAACATGGAACATTTCCTGAATAACGGCGAGCACATTTCTCATGGCTTTCAGGTAAGCCTGGCGAGTCTGGCCATTACAGCTTTTTATGGCGAAGTGATTAAAACACCTTTGGATCAAATGGATATTGAAGCTTGTTGCAATGCCTGGCCAACTCCCGAAGAATCTGATGCCACAGCATTGGCAATGTTTGTCGGAACTGACTTTCCCACGATTGGTGTCCGGGAAACAAGAGCCAAATATGTGTCTAAAGAAGGTTTGGCCGATCAGTTAAAGACGATTAAGGAAAACTGGACGGAAATCCGTTCACGGCTGGAAAAACAGATTATCCCTTACGAAGAAGCTAAAAGACGGTTGCAAATGGTTGGAGCACCTACCGAACCTGAACATATCGGGATGACCCGCAGCCGGTTACGCGATGCTTTCATCCGTGCCCAGTTATTACGCCGCAGGTTTACAGTGCTCGACCTGGCCGTGCGCACAAACAACATGGAGAAATGGCTCGACGGATTGTTTGGCAAAGGTGGAATCTGGGAAATTAAAAATTAAAAACAGGAGAATTTCTTAAAGCCATCATTTCAGACATTTAAGAAAATCTCGTGATAAAATTAATATGAGTAGCTATACAGATACATTGGCTCCGGAAGTCAGGAAAAAATTTCAATATTGGCAAACCCGTACAATTATTGCCAGTATGATCGGGTATGCGTTGTTCTATTTTGTTCGTAAGAACCTGAGCATTGCCATGCCTGCCCTGCAATCCGATCTGGGAATAACCAAAACGGAACTGGGACTTTTCCTGACCCTTCACGGGCTAATTTATGGAGTTTCAAAGTTTGCAAATGGTTTTATTGGCGACCGCGTTAATGCCCGGTATTTTATGGTTACCGGTCTCGTGCTTTCAGCTATCTGCAACATTATTTTTGGGTTTAGTTCAGCGGTTCTGGTATTTGGTATCGTTTGGATGCTCAACGGATGGTTTCAGGGCATGGGATTTCCTCCCTGTGCCCGTTTGATGACCCACTGGATTCCACCCAAAGAACTGGCTACCAAAATGTCAATCTGGAATACTTCCCATTCGATTGGGGCAGGTCTGGTTGTTATTTTTTGTGGTTATGTGGTGACCATGGGCTGGCGCTGGTGTTTTTACCTGCCATCGGTAGTGGCATTGATCGGTGCTGTTGGTTTATGGTTCGCCATGCGCGATACGCCCGAGTCGGTTGGATTGCCTGCCGTACGCCCTGAGGGAGTTTCTCAGGAGGAGGCCGAACACAAGGATACTCCTGCTGAATTCAAGCGGTTCGTGCGCAAACAGGTATTCCGGAACCCATATATCTGGATTATTGCCATTGCCAACTTCTTTGTTTATACCATACGTTATGCCGTTCTCGACTGGGGGCCAACCTTGTTAAGCGAATGGAAAGGCATTTCCATTCAGCACGCCGGATGGATGGTAGCTGCTTTCGAAATTTCGGGAATCGTTGGGATGCTTACTGCAGGTTGGGCCACCGATCGTTTCTTTGGCGGTCGTGCTCCGCGGGTTTGCGTCCTTTGTATGGCACTGGCTACTTTTTTCATCTTTTTGTTCTGGGTATTGGCAGCACCACCAACATGGCTGGCCACTTTAATCCTGATGGCTGCCGGCTTCTGTATTTATGGTCCGCAGGCTCTTGTTGGCATTGCTGCTGCTAACCTGGCAACCAAACGGGCTGCTGCAACAGCGGTCGGGTTCACCGGATTGTTCGGGTATGCCAGCACCATGGTTTCGGGTTGGGGATTGGGTTACCTGGCCGGACATTTTGGCTGGAACTACGCTATTGGCGTACTGATCGGGATTGGAATAACAGGCATGTTGACTTTCCTTATGGCCTGGCCTGCCAAAGCTGATGGTTATGGAGCAAATTAATTTTAGAAACAATGGATTCATTAAAACATACAGGTAAAATGGGAATAAGTTCTTCCGAGGAATTGCTGGAACGATTGCGCGATATCAGACATGTGGCTTTGGATATGGATGGGACAATTTATAACGGAAGTACTCTATTCCCGTTTACTGTTTCTTTTCTTGAAAAATTGAGAAGTCTGGGCATTGGATATTCGTTTCTTACCAACAACCCGTCAAAAAGCACCGATGACTATTTGCAACATCTGGAGGAGATGGGGATTGAGGCGACAAGCGGTGAAATGTACACCACGGCTGTTGCTACTATTGAGTACCTGAAGAAAAACTATCCTGAAGTCAAACGATTGTTTATTCTGGGAACGCTCAGCATGATTCAGGAGTTTGAAGATGCCGGCTTTGTGTCGACCGAAGATGATGCAAACGATGCGCCTGATGCGGTTGTGGTTGGGTTCGATAAATCATTGACCTATTCACGCCTTTGCAGGGCTGCCTGGTGGATTTCACAAGGGCTTCTGTACATTGCAACCAATCCCGACAAAGTGTGCCCGACTGATCAGTCGGTGGTGCTGGTCGATTGCGGTTCGATCTGTGCGAGCCTGGAATATGCTACCGGCAAGGCTCCTGATCTGGTGATCGGAAAACCGGATCCCCGCATGCTCGATGGTATTTTGCAGCGCTATAATCTTCAGCCATCGCAAATTGCCATGGTTGGCGACCGGATTTATACCGATATTCGCATGGCTCATGAAGCCGGTGCGCTTGGTGTATTGGTATTATCAGGAGAAACAACTCTTGAAATTGCAGAACAATCGGATTTAACCCCGGACATTATTGTTGATGATCTGGAGGAATTCGGGAAACTAATTGTTGAAGCGTATAGCTAAGTAATGAGGATGAAATAATGTTGTACTCGAATTTGCATTTTTATACGGACTCACCCCCGCGCATCTGCGATGCTTTCCCCCTCTCTTTCTGAAAGAGAGGGGGGGGACGTCCGCCCTGCGGACGTAGGGGTGAGTACTAAAAAAAATACGACAATAAATTGTTTCTATTACTTAAATCATTATTCTTATGAACTCACAACATTCCTTCTCATGACCGGATCGTTTGCTAAAATCATATTGTTTATCGGGATAGTTGTTCCCTTCTTTTGTTCATGCGGTTCGGGTGACGGCGATGAGCCGGAAACGAAAACCGTTACGCTTGCTTTTGTCCGGTCGGCCTATAACCTTTTGCAAAATGGAACCCTGCAGCTCAAAATTATGCAGATTACCTCTGGGGCTGCAAAGGGAGATACAACCTGGTACAACACTTCGGCCAATCCTGATGGTTTGACCTGGAGTGTTGCCGACGAATCAGTTGCAAGTGTTGATGCCAGGGGGATTGCTATTGCAAAGAAAATTGGACGCACCAAAATCAGCGCAAAATCGCCGGATGGGAAATTGTCGGCAACAACAACGGTTTTGGTGGTAAAAGCTTTTTCCATTAAACCGTTGGAGTCGAAACTGGCCAGCAACCTGATATTCAGCAAAGGGATTTACCTGGTCCGAAATACGGTGATTCAGGGTTTTGACATCGATTCGAACGGAACGATCTTCTATGATCAGCTTGGTGGCGGTCTGCCTCAATATATTTTCCTGGTTCGTGGGGAGGCCAATAGCGCCTATACCGACTACATGCAACTGAAGTATTTCGGGCACGGGACCAACATGGCCGTGGAAGAAGACGGAGCCGATCGCTACATCTGGATAGCCAGCAACGGCTCCAAAGGTTCCGACGGCGAATATGGTTCATCACAAACCATTTCGCGGTTTGAATATATTCCGGGAGCTATCATGGAGAAGTACACCGACGAAACGTATTACCTGAAAAACAAGTACAACGTGCATCCGGCTTTGGATGTGAAGAACGATGTGCTGGCCATAACTGCTTCAGGAAACGGTGACGTTAACCGCTATTTTTATTTCTATAAACTGAGCGCTGCAAAAGCATTGCCTTATACCTCGGTTACCTTATCGTCGGTTAAGTTTGGTGGTGAAGGTGACGGCGTTACCGAACAAACGGAGGTGCGGACCCTGAAAGTAAAAGATTTGGGTAGCCTGACGCCTCTTGCTTCCTTCTCGGTTGGGCCTGGCGATTCGGGCGAAAAGCTTAATTATTACGATTTTCAGGGCTTTGATGTGGCCGATGGTTACGTGTATTTCTATGAAGGAGCCGGAAACGATAATACCGGTACACTGCCTTCGAAGGCTTATGTAACTGTGCTTGATATGAAAGGGAATGTTATTTACGGGCGAACCAGTGTCAATGCCATCTCAAGCATATCTGAATTGTCCGGTTTAGGCATCACCACAACCGGCTACATGGAGCCCGAAGGGATAAAGATGAAGAACGGAACGCTTTATTGCGGTTTTGCTTCCCGCTCAACCGACGACAAGCGGCGTGCAAATATTTTCAGATATTCGATGAACTAAGTCGTCCAAATCAGGACGCTCAACCGAACCCCAGCTCTATGAACCAACTAAAAACCAAAAATCCGTTTTTGATTCCTGATCGCAGGCGCTGGGTGATTGTGGCAATCATCTTTACCATTACCATTTTCAGTTACATTGACAGGCAGGTGGTTTCGATTCTGAAACCAATACTGAAGGACGAATTCTCGCTTGGCGATGACGGTTATGCCTTGATTATAAATATCTTCACGGTAAGTTATGCGCTGATGTATCCGCTTTCAGGATGGCTGGTTGATAAACTGGGGGAGAAAAAGATCATGTTTTTCGGGGTGATATCCTGGTCGTTGGCTTCCATTGGCAGTGGAATTGCGCATACTTTTGCCCAATTTACGATATCAAGAAGTGTCCTGGGAATTGCTGAGCCAACCAGTTATCCTGCTCAGATTAAGTCGGTTACCAGATGGTTCTCGGGAAGGCTGCGGGCTACGGCCAACAGCATTTCAGTGGCCGGAGGCACCATTGGTTCGGTCATTGCCCCTCCGTTTATTGCCTGGCTTGTTATTTCGCTGAATTGGAAAGCCGCATTTATCATTCCCGGGCTGGTCAGTTTGCTGGTGGCTTTGGTTTGGTGGCTGATTTACCGCGAACCGCCCAAAGGGTATGCGCAGGATACGATTTCTTCGGATAACGATCCGTCCAAATCATTTGCTTTCGGCTGGGGACAACTTTGGGGCAAACGCAGTTTGTGGGGCATTATCCTTATCCGTTTCATTACCGATCCGGTTTGGTATTTTTGTCTGTTCTGGCTTCCAGGTTTCCTTCAGGAGCAATCAGGCCTGACCCTTTCTCAACTGGGCATGGTTGGATGGATTCCTTTTTTCATGGCAAGCGTTGGCGGTGTGGCTTCATCAGCCTGGTCCGACTGGATGGTGCGGCGTGGAAAAAAGGCTTTATATTCGCGTAAACTCATGCTAACGTACATCGCCTGTTTAACTCCGGTCATTTTGCTTCCCGATCAGTGGGGCGTAGCGGTAACCCTGGTTAAATTCAGCATAGTTGCAGCAGTGGCCTTGAGTTGGATCTTTACCGAGAGCGTGCTGATTGCCGAAACGTTTCCGATCAATAATGTAGCCAGCGTCATGGGAATTGCCGGTGGTTTTGGTGCTGCAGGTGCTGTCATTTTTAACTATTTCATCGGACAATATCTTACCAGCATGGGAACTACGTGGATTTACATGATCATGGCAATCCTGCATCCGCTTGCCTTGTTCCTCTTATGGAAGATGATCAGACCTGAGAAGACTGACGTATTAACCACATAACCTAACCAATAGAAGAAACCAACATGAATAAACCAGACTTCAAAACCTTAATTTTAATCTTCTTATTTTTATGGATTCAGGGTGCTGCCTGGGCACAAAAAGACACCCTTTCGTTTTTGCACATTACCGACTTGCATGCGCTTTTTAATCAGGACGGCTATCTGCCGGGCATCATAGAATACCGCAAACAAAAGCAACAGGACCAGGGAGAAGCCCGGTTGCGGGAATTCTATCAGACGGTTCCCCAAAAAACAAAAAGCAACCTGGTGATTGCAACAGGCGACCTGGTTGATTGCTTTGAAGCAGAAACAAAAAGCGGCAAAATATTGGACCTGCAGGCTGAACAATTTGCCGGGTTACTCAGTGATTGTCATGTGCCTACGTTGCTTACACTTGGAAATCACGATAGTTTTTCATTCTACTGGCAGAATGACAGGATGCATCACAACCAGCTTTCTGTTGAACGGTCCCGCGCATCATGGATACGGAACATCGATTGTTTCAGGAACGGAACTTATTACAGCAAAGTATTTCAGGTTGGAAATGCCACCTACCGTTTTATCTTTCTGGATGATATCTACTATCTTTTCCGGCCAGAAGAAAAAATTCCAATCCCTTACGTTGATAAGCCTCAGCTATACTGGCTTAAAGATCAGCTCAATAAATCGAATACTGATTTTGAGATTGTATTTATGCACGTTCCTTTTTCTGATTCGATTTCTCGGCAGGGAACGGCTAATGAACTTTATTCTGTTTTAGCACAAAATCCTTCGGTCAAACTGATCCTTTCCGGTCACCGCCATAAAAATGAAGTTTCAAAGTTTCCCTGCGGCGCTGATAAAACTTTGGTTCAGGTACAAACCGGGGCTCTTTTCCGCAATGAGGAGAACTGGCGGCTGATCCGCCTGACAGAAGACCAGATCTTTATTTCCGTTCCGGGCAAAACCGTGAATGAATTGGTCATACCCGTAAGATGAACTCCAAATGAATTTCGGAAGCAATGTGATTAAAAAAGATAACGTTAATACCAAAATTGCAGAACGACCAACAAAAATTTAGAGTCTGTTTGAATTTATATTGAACCCACTTCGGGGTTCTCAAACTTATTGGTTCATTTACCTCCGATTTCATCGAAGGCTATTCAAATTCAAGTCCTTCGGACTTTTGTTCTGTGGAAATCATGAAAGGATTCAATTTGAATAACCATGGGTGTTAACCCATGGAAAATGAGACAAATGAAATGACAACCCTGAAAGGGTTGAATTATCTTGAGAATAAATCGAATTAAATTTAAACAGTCTATGAATAAATCAGATATAAACTTTTCTTATACAGAAAGAGGATAAAGAACAAATAAAATGGATTCGAAAAATAACATCCTGAATATAACAGAACCAGCAAGAACGTTGCCGGTAAAGATGAATGTTGACGTGTTGGTGGTTGGTGGTGGCCCCGCCGGGATCATTGCAGCACAGGCTGCCGCCGAAGATGGTCTGAATGTAGCCCTTGTCGAAAGCCGGAGCTTCCTGGGAGGGAACCTGACCATCGGGCTACCGATTCTGGACTTCCTGGGTCAGAAAGGCAATCAGATCATTGCCGGGCTTCCGCAAAAATTCATCGACCGGCTGGAAGCTCGCGGCGGCGCAAGCAAACACCATCCCTGCCCGTTGCACATGGGAATCACTTACATCGAACCTGAAGATGTGAAGATGGTGGCTTTCGATGTGCTTAAGGAAAGCGGTGTGACCGTTTTACTGTATACATTCTGTGCCGGTGTGGTTATGGACGGCGATCAGTTAAAAGGTTGTATTGTTGAAAGCAAAGCCGGTCGCGAAGCAATACTTGCCAGGGTAATCATCGATTGCACAGGCGATGCTGATGTGGCTTTCCGTTCAGGCGTTCCGTGCGAAAAAGGAAACGAAAATGGCGGGATGCAGCCTCCAACCCTGATGTTCAGCATGGGTAACGTCGATCTGGAAAAACTTCGCCGAAGCCTGGCCGAAGATCCCCAAAACTATTCGGCTGATTTCATTCCGGCAGAATATTACGCGCAAAATTCACAGTTCATACTGGTTGGTTTGAGAAAAATGATGCAAAAAGCCAATGCCGAAGGCTTGAAACTCCCGGTTGACCGAACCATCATAATTACAGGATTGCGCAAAGATGAGGCCTGGATCAACATGAGCCGCATCTCCGGTCTGGATGGGACCGACCCGGAAAGCCTGACCAATGGGGAATATGAATCCCGGAAACAAATTGACGAGATTATCAAATATTTGATTGGCTATGTTCCGGGCTTCGAACAGTCGCACTTTTTACGGATGGCGCCTTTTATCGGTATTCGCGAAACCAGGCGCATTGTGGGTCAGTATGTGATGACGCGCGACGACATTTTAAGTTGTCGCCGTTTTGACGATTCCATCGCTGTTGCCAGTTACCCCATCGATTTGCATCACCCGAATGGCGGAGGATGTACCCTGGAGTGGAGTGGAGACTGCTACGATATTCCTTTCCGATCGCTGGTTCCGCTGAAGGTGGAAAACCTGCTGGTTGCCGGGCGTAGCATTTCAACCACACACGAGGCCATGTCGGCCATTCGGGTGATGGCGCCTTGCATGGCCATGGGCGAAGCTGCCGGTCGCGCGGCCAAAATTGCCGTTCGGGATGGCGTAATGCCTTCAGCAGTCGACATGGCCAAATTGAGATCGGAACTGTTGGAAAAGGGCGCCTACCTGAGGCCGGAGTAAATGTATTTATTAGGTAAGCAATACACGAATTATAAACCGTTTTTTGGAAACGAAATGAAACTACTGCCATTGTTCTTGTTCCTCTTTTGTTTTGAAATAGTCGTGGCTCAAAACCAGGCAACAGGTGTCAGGCTTGAATCTTCAATGATTCCTTCGGCCCGGATTGCTTGCGGCCCGTGGCTTCAGGCTGTCGGTGAGAATGAGTTTACGGTTGTCTGGACTACCGTTCCGGATGCGGTCGTTTGGGTAGAGGTGGCTCCCAACGACGGAACGAACTTCTACCAGAAGGAACGTCCCAAATATTACGAGTCGGAATACGGTCGCCGTCTGATGGGCAAGCTTCATCACGTCAGGATTAGCGGACTTGAAAAGGGCACGACTTACCGTTACCGGCTGTTTCAGCAGGCCGTGCTGCTCAACGAAGGGAACAAGCGGGTGGTACTTGGCGAAGCTTTCGGGAGCGATATCAAGGACAGCAGCCCCTTTTCTGTCACCACGCTTGATCACGGCAAGAAGGAGATAAACTTCACCATGGTCAATGATATTCACGGGAACGATTCAATTTTCAGGCTCCTGATGTCGGATGTGAAAAACAGAAAAGCCGATTTTGTGGTTTTTAATGGAGATATGCTGACCCAGATTGAATCGGAACAGCAAATGGTTGACGGTTACCTGAAGTCGGCCAGCCAGCTTTTCGCATCGCACATCCCATTGTTTGCGGTGCGGGGAAACCACGAAAACCGGGGCGTGTGCTCGTATGATTTCTTTAAGTACTTCCCAAATTCGAACAACAATGCTTACTACACTTTCAGGCAGGGACCGGCCTATTTTATCTGCATGGATAGTGGTGAAGATAAACCTGACAGCGATATTCGCTATTATGGGTTGTCAACCTCCGACCAAATGCGCGAAGAAGAGGCAAAATGGCTGAAGCAGGTGGTTGAATCGAAAGAATTTAAAGAAGCTCCCGTGAAAATTGTGGTGTTGCACATGCCTCCGGTCGGGAAAAATAAATGGCATGGCATGTCAGAAATCAATCGCCTTTTCTTACCGGTTTTAAACCAGGCCGGAATCGATTTAATGCTCTGCGGACACACGCACAGCCATTCATACATCGGGAAGGGCACTTTTGACAATAACTTCCCGATTCTGATTAATTCGAACTTGTGGCGCACCGATGTCAGTGTTACCTCAGAGGGAATCCAGATGAAACTGGTGGATGCGTCAGGAAATACGGTGCAGGCTTATTCAATCAGAAAGTAAGCATCCTCAGAATCGGTACATTCCAGAAGGCTTGATCGTTGGGCTTTTATTTTTACCTTTGATCCAACAGATCTTGTGAAGAATGACGGATTCAGTAAATTCTAATTTAGCGGGACCATTGACACTTGAACGATTCAATGCTTTAATGGATCGGTTTTCAGATGATCTGTTCCTATTTGTCAGGGGTATTGTTGATAATGCTGAATCCTCGGAAGAAATTGTAAGTGATGTGTTTCTTAAAATCTGGAATAAACGGGCTGAGGTTCACGAGATAAACAACATCAGGTCGTTTCTTTTTATCATGGCCCGAAATGAAAGCATTTCTTTCCTGCGGAAAAACAAGCGCATCAGAACATTAAGCCTCGATGAAGTTAACGAATACAATTTTATTCCTTTGGAAAGCGATGGCACTGAGCTTTTTGATCAGGAAGTCATCGATAAAGTCAACATGGCCATCGAACAACTTCCGGCCAAATGTAAAATGGCTTTTTGCCTGGCCAAGATAAACGGCTTAAAGTATAAAGAAATTGCCGGGATCATGGAAATATCGCCTTTGACCGTAAAAAATCATATTGCTTATGCTCTTGAGAAAATCTGCACTCATGTCGGGGTTTCAGGCAAAGACAGCAAAATCAACCGTTCCGATATCCTTTTGTTTTTTGTCTCGAAGCGGAATGCAAACGTAAAATAAATTGGCAGAATCCTGTTGTTATTAAATTCTTAAATTTTCCAAAAAAACAGAAAAATTGTCTAGTCCATTTTTTTGGAGGTTGCGTCTTTAGTATTGTACAACGCCAAAAGAAATGGAAAACAAAAAAGACTTTTTCAACCGGGTTTCTGATTATTACTCCGGAGAAGGTGATCAGGAGGCTTTAAAAACTGATCTGACCAAAGATCATGAGGAAAACCGGTTATTTCAATGGATCGATCGTTTTTGGACCTCACTTGTTCCCAAAACAAATAACGTAGATCGTATTAGGGAAAAGACAATCAGAAAGATAGAACAAGCTGACCGGCCACCCCAAAATTTTAGGATCAGGGTAATGAAATATGCCGCTGTAGTTTTCCTGGCTTTGGGAATTGGTAGCATCCTTTACTATTATTCTTCTTCAAGAGAAGATGTTCGAATGATACAGGCGCTGAGCGGTATTGGGCAGGTAAAAATCATTGATCTTCCTGATGGGTCGAAAGCCTGGTTAAATGCCCAGTCAACAATAACCTATCCCGAAAAATTTGTGGGAGATCGCCGTGATATTCGCATTGATGGGGAAGTTTATCTTGAAGTGAAACATGATCAGGAGCATCCCTTTGTTGTACATTCCGAATATGTTAATGTGAAAGTGTTGGGGACAAGTTTTATGATTAGTAGCTATGACGAAGACCCAATTGTTGGTACTTATCTTGCACTGGGAAGTATTGAGATGGAAGTTCCCGGAATAAATAAAACGATGAAATTAATTCCTGGCGATGAGGTTAGTTACGAAAAAGCCACCCAGAGTATTACCTGCAAACACCATTCCGGTACCGATATAGATTCCTGGCGTTTTGGACGAATTTCATTCTACAATGAACCGCTCACCAACATTGCACGCAAGCTTGAACGGAAGTTTGGTGTCGAAATCCAGATTCCGGATAAAAACATTCAGAATATGAAATATACTGTCGATTTTGATACCGAACGATTGGAGCAAATCCTGAATTTTTTGAGTGAAGGATCGAGCATCCGGTACAAGAAAACAGGAACAGTATATATGATAATAGAAAAATAAATGCCTATGTAATATTAATAAAATGTGATAGTTATAAAAAAGAAGACAACGAAAATGCCCCACATCTCCGTTGTCTGAAAAAATTGCATTAACGAAAAAAGGATTAATCGCTAACAAAACAAATTTATGAAAAAAAATCGTGTGTGGAAGGTTTATCCCAAGGGTAAGCCTGCTAAACTATTACTTATTATGAGATTGACACTCGCATTCACGTTCTTTTTTGTGCTAAACCTTAGCGCTACAACGTTTTCGCAAGGCACCAAACTGGATATTAACGTTAAGCAGGTAACCCTGAAAGAACTGTTCGAACAGATTAAGGCTCAGTCGAGATACCGGTTTGTTTATAATAATGATCAGGTCAAAGATGACCAGCGAATTAATGTCTCTGTCAAAAACGCTTCTGTTCAGCAAGTTCTGGAGGAGTCACTGAGAAATCTAAACCTTGATTACACAATTGATGATAAACAAATCATTATTTTCCCTGCTAATCCGGTGAAGCAACCGGCAAAAGTTGTTAAAAAAATCAAAGGAATCGTTACCGACGAGAAAGGACAACCCATTCCAGGGGTATCTGTTTTTGTGGAAGGAACGACAAACGGTGTTATTACTGATAATGACGGAAGTTACAGTATTGAAGCCAATCCAGAACATATTTTGGTCTTTTCTTTTATCGGGTACATTTCTCAGGCAGTGAAAGTTGGAGAGAAGAAGATTATTAATATCGAGCTTGCCGAGAAAAACCAACAAATGGAAGATGTAACGGTAGTAGCCTTTGCCAAACAGAAAAAAGAGAGCGTTTTAGCTTCAATCAGTACAGTTAATACCAGCGAGCTTAAAGTTCCTTCCAGCAACCTTACAACCGCATTGGCAGGGCGAATTTCTGGGTTGATTTCTTACCAGCGAAGCGGTGAACCAGGACAGGACGATGCCAGCTTTTTTGTCCGTGGGGTAACATCGTTTGCATACGCCTCAAGTCCGCTTATTCTGATCGATGGAGTTGAAATGTCGTCATCCGATCTGGCCCGGTTACAGCCTGATGACATTGCCAGTTTTTCAATAATGAAAGATGCAGCAGCTACCGCTCTTTATGGTGCCCGTGGAGCTAATGGGGTAATCATGGTAACGACCAAGGAAGGTCGTGAAGGAAAAGCTCAGATATCTTTTCGTTACGAAACCTCGTTTTCGATGCCCACTCGGGAGGTTGATCTTGCCGATCCGATTACTTATATGAAATTGAATAATGAAGCCGTATTGACCCGTGATCCAATGACCCCGGTCCCATATTCGATGGAGAAAATAGAAAACACAGAGCGAGGTACTAATCCATTGGTTTACCCGGCAACCGATTGGTACAACATCTTGTTCAAAAATTATACGGTAAACCATCGGGCCAATTTCAATGTGAGCGGTGGTGGTAAAGTAGCCAGATACTATATTGCGGGGACATACAATCAAGACTATGGAATCCTTAATGTAGACAAGCAAAATAACTTCAATAATAACATTGACCTGAAACGGTATTTATTACGGTCGAATGTAAATATTAATATTACGCCGACAACCCAGGCGGTCGTTCGGTTACATGGTACATTCGACGATTATACAGGTCCTATTGACGGAGGTTCTGATCTGTATAAAAAAGTAATGCGCACTGATCCAGTTTTGTTTCCTCCATATTTCCCAAAAACTGAAGAAACATCATATGTCAAACACATTCTTTTTGGAAACTACGATCAGGGACAATATATAAACCCTTATGCGGATATGGTAAAGGGGTATAAAGATTATACCAAATCAATGATACTGGCACAATTTGAAGTTAAGCAAGCACTTGATTTCATAACCAAAGGCCTAAATATACGTGGTTTATTTAGCACTAATCGCTATTCATATTTTGATGTTTCGAGGTATTACAATCCATTTTACTACAGTACTACCGGATACGACAAATACACAAATACCTATCAATTATATAGTTTGAACCCAACTACCGGAACCGATTATTTGACCTATAAGGAAGGGGATAAAAACATCACGGCAACCACTTATTCAGAAGTTGCCATTAATTATGATCGTACATTTAACAAACATGGGGTCAGTGGTTTGTTGGTTTCAACCATGCGGAATTATCTGAAAGCGAATGCCGGCAGTCTTTCACTTTCACTGCCAGCAAGAAATATGGGTGTTTCGGGGCGTTTCACTTATTCGTATGATAGCCGTTATTTTTCGGAATTTAACTTTGGGTACAACGGGTCTGAACGTTTTGCAGAAAAAGAACGTTTTGGCTTTTTCCCTTCGGTTGGGATTGCCTGGTTTGCATCGAATGAACATTTCTGGAACGATAATCTCAAACGTGTCATTTCAAAGTTGAAATTTAAAGGAACCTACGGATTGGTTGGTAATGATGCCATTGGTGATGCAGAGGACAGGTTCTTCTATCTTTCGGAAGTGAATATGAATGCAACAACCAAAGCCTTTACTTATGGACAGGATTTTAGTTATACGGTAAACGGTGTTTCAATTTCACGGTATGCTAATGATAAGATTACCTGGGAGACAGCGGCTAAGCTGAATCTGGGAACTGAAATCGGATTGTTCAACAAGCTTGAAATAATGGCCGATGTATATCGGGAACACAGGGAAAATATACTCATGTCTCGGGCAAGCATCCCAACTACGATGGGGTTACAGGCTACCCCTCAGGCAAATATAGGTGAGGCAATTGGTAAAGGGATTGATCTTTCAGTCGATTATAATCAGGTTTTCAAGAATGGATTATGGGTTACGGGCAGAATTAATTTCACGTATGCAACGGCGAAATACGAAGTATATGAGGATGTTGATAATTCAGAGACTCCATGGTTGAGCCGGGTAGGTAAACCTGTATCTCAACAGTGGGGATATATTGCCGAACGCTTATTCGTCGATGAATACGAAGTCAATAACAGTCCGGTTCAAACTTTTGGCGAATACATGGGGGGGGATATTAAGTACCGTGATATTAACAATGATGGAGTAATTTCTTCATTAGACCAGGTGCCAATTGGTTACCCGACTGAACCTGAGATTATTTACGGGTTTGGCTTTTCTACCGGTTACAAGGGATTTGATTTTTCCTGTTTCTTCCAGGGGCTTGCCCGTGAATCGTTCTGGATAGATGCGAAAGCAACCTCTCCGTTCATTGATACAGATGGCTCAAGCGGCATTATTTCTAAAAATGCATTATTACAGGTATATGCAGATAACTATTGGTCGGAAAGCAACCGTAACATTTATGCGCTTTGGCCTCGCTTAGCAGATCGCATTATTGCCAATAATACGCAGCTTAATACCTGGTTTATGCGTGACGGCTCATTTCTTCGTCTGAAATCAGTTGAATTTGGTTATACAATCCCTGAAACGCTGACACATAAGATTAAAGTGAAAAACCTCAGGTTTTATGCCAGTGGTACCAATTTATTGACTTTCAGTAAATTTAAACTATGGGACCCGGAGATGAGCGGGAATGGATTGGGTTATCCGATTCAGCGTGTGTTTAATCTGGGTGTCCAACTTTCATTTTAAAATGTACGAATCATGAAAAGAATACATTATATACTTTTATTATTGTCGGTTGTCTTATCTTCCTGTCGAGATTATCTGGATGTTGTTCCCGACAATGTGGCAACGCTCGATTATGCATTTCTGGACAAAGTAGGGGCTGAGAAATTCTTGGTGACCTGCTATTCCTACCTGCCCGATTTTGGCAGTCCAGGCGCCGATCCTGCAATTATGGGAAGTGATGAGATTTGGCTACATGCTGAGGATTCATATTACAGCGCTTATACCGGCAATTTTTATGCCTACAACATTAAACGGAGCCAACAGAATGTGACCAATCCTCTTTTGAATTTCTGGGATGGGGGGTATAGTGGCAAAAATTTGTATATCGGCATCCGGGATTGTAATATTTTTCTTGAAAATATTAATAAAGTTGGCGCCGATTTAGAAGAATCGGAGCGTGTTCGTTGGATTGCTGAAGTGAAATTTCTGAAAGCATATTATCATTATTATCTGCTGCGCATGTATGGGGCAATTCCAATTATCCGTGAAAATTTACCGGTTTCTTCAAGTATTGATGAGGTGCGGATTTTTCGTGAACCTTTTGATGATTGTGTTGATTATATTGTTCAGCTAATAAACGAAGCGGTACCTGATCTTCCATTGGAAATAAGCAATGTTGCTACTGATTTAGGTCATATTACCCAGCCAATAGCATTGGCAATCAAGGCTGAATTGTTAGTGACAGCGGCAAGTCCCCTTTTCAATGGGAACACAAGTTATTCAGATGTTGTTGATTCGAGGGGCGTTAGGCTATTTAATTCAACATGTAATGAAAATAAATGGAAACTGGCGATGGAGGCTTGTAGAAATGCTATTGATACAGCATTGCTGGCGAATCATCGGTTGTATGTGTTTAACGATAGCAGGTATACATTGAGCGATGAAACCAAACGCATTATGACGTTACGAAATGCTTTTGGGCAGAGGTGGAACGAGGAAGTGATTTGGGGTATGTCGAAAAATACCACTGCAAATATGCAGACGATTTCTATGCCCTATTTCACGCTTAATGATGTACAATCGTCCGCACGTCAGCCTATTTTATCCCCAACAATGATGGCTGCTGAAATGTTTTATTCGGAAAACGGTGTGCCAATCGATGAGGATATTTCCTATAATTATGAAGGGAGATATTCGACCTCGGCCGCCAAAAACCAGATTTATTATATTTCGAGTGGATGGGAAACTGCCAACCTGAACCAGAAGCGGGAACCTCGTTTTTATGCCAACCTTGGTTTCGACGGGGGAATCTGGTTTGGGAATGGCAGGTACAAAGATATTGGGAAAGGAACTGCAACCGAAACTTCCTGGATCATTGATGCAAAAGGCGGAAAAACATCAGGGAAAACCTCATCAATGAGGTATTCTGCAACCGGATATTTTGCAAAAAAATATTCTCACTTCGAATCGGTTTCTGCAACAACAAGTGGGACTACTTATGTGCGCATGGTTTTCCCCGTGATTCGGCTTGCCGACCTCTATTTGTTGTATGCCGAAGCCCGGAACGAATATTCAGGACCGGATGCAGAAGTATATCAATATCTTGATTTGGTCAGGGAACGTGCCGGGTTGAAAGGAGTTGTTGAAAGCTGGGCAACGTATTCGAAATATCCGGATAAACCGCAAAACAAGGAAGGCCTTCGTGAAATTATTCAACGGGAGCGGATGATAGAACTGGCTTTCGAAGGGAAACGGTTTTGGGACCTGCGCCGGTGGAAAATTGCAGATCAGGTGTTGAATACATCTGTTAAAGGATGGAACGTAGAAGGAACTACAGCAATAGATTACTATAATGTAGTAACCCTTGAATTGCTCCAGTTTACAACAAAAGAATTCCTCTGGCCATTGAGACAGCAATCTTTACGGGTAAATCCCAATTTGGTTCAAAACCCGTTCTGGAATAATTAAAATGATTTGTTCTCAAAAAAAATGAAATATGAAGAAATATCAATTATATATTTATTTGTTCCTGGCATTTTCTTTCTTAAATAACTGCAAAGAAGATTCTCTTAGCCAATATTCAAATGATAGTGTTGCTCCTCAGTCAGTTAGTGGTGTGGTAGTCAATAACCTTCCAGGGGGAGTACAACTTTCATATCAATTACCTGATGAAGAAGATTTGTTGTATGTACAGGCATTATACGGTCTTCCAAATGGAACAAATGGAGTCACAAAAACTTCTGTATTTAGTAATTCAATGCTTGTTAAAGGTTTTGGAAAAACTAAGAAACAAACGATTCAGCTGATTTCTGTAGATCGGAGCCAAAATAAATCTAAACCTGTCAGTGTTGAGATAGAGCCTCTTGATTCGCCTATTTATGGTGTTTTGGATAGTTTGAAAGTACAAGAGGCGTTTGGTGGGTTTAAGCTTTCCTGGCCAAACTTTTATAAGGAAGATATCGTTATGGGGGTTTTGAAAAAAAGTGAAACCACAGGTGAGTTTAGCTACATCGATAATTTCTATTCGTCAGAAGCATTGGCGCAAAAGTCAGTTCGTGGATTGGATTCTACAAAAGCTACTTTTGGAATCTTTGTGCGCGATACTTATGGTAATTATACTGATACACTCGTAATGAACCTTAAACCCTATTTTGAAGAGGAGATTCCAAAATCAGGATTTGTTGGGTTGAAATTATCGTCGAGATATGCAGTGGAAGCTTATGGTGGAGGTTTGCCAAGTAAGATGTGGGATGGCATCACGAATGTTGATAATAACCTATACTATCTGAAATTGAGTGCAGCAGGCCAGGTAGGCCAAATCATTTTGCCTATTTTCACTCTCGACATGGGGGTAAAAGCTAAGTTGTCGCGTTTTCGGTTGTGGCAACGGGTAAACTATCTTTTTGCCCTTCATAATCCACGGTTATTTGAATGGTATGGAACAAACGATGCTACAGTCGCTGCAAATGCGGAGGATTTAAATTGGCAGAGCAATCCGGCATGGGTCAAACTCATGAGTGGTGAATCAAAGCGTCCTTCTGGATTGGCTGCCGGGGCTGCCTTGACTACTGAAGATACTGCCTACGCGAAAGAGGGTGAAGAATTTGAATTTCCGTTGGACGCTCCGGCTGTACGTTATCTTCGCTTTAAGCTAATCAGTACCTGGAGTGGCTCCTCTAACCTTCATATCAATGAATTGACTTTCTGGGGACAGATTGAAAAATAAACGATAAAATTATGATTATGAAAAAGATAGGATCATATATATTCTTTATGGTGAGTTTTATAGTTTCGTTGAACAGTTGCTCGGATATGAACGATATGTACGACGAGTATTTAGTCGGAGGAGAACGGATTTATATCGGGAAAATTGATTCTCTGAAAACTTTTGCAGGCGACGGACGGATTAAATTACGTTTTTGGGTATCCGACCCGCGTGCCAAGAGAGTGGGGTTTTATTGGTATCCGAACAACGACTCATTATTTGTGGACATAAACCGTACATCACCCATCGATTCATTTGAAGTTTATATTGGAGGTGCGTTGAGTACAAAAGCGATCAGTGAAGGAAATTATACGCTAAAGATTATCACCCAAGATAATAATAAGCACTTTTCCATACCGTATGAAAAAATCATCAATATTTACGGAGACCGGTTCCGGTCAACCCTTATCAATCGGGTATTAAAAACAGCTACTTATCAGGCTTCCGATGCTTCGTTGTCGCTAACTTTTTCCGGTCCGATCAACGATAAGGAAATCGGGATAGAAATCACATATTTTGATAAAAATGGAACGGAAAAAATATTGTCGCTGGCTGATGCTGAGGTAACAACTCCGTTGAAGCTTTTGAATGTGGATAAAACAAAACCGGTATCATATCGGACGATGTTTTTGCCGCAACCAAATGCTATCGATGTATTTTATGCTTCAAGTAAAACAATAACAATACCTTAATCTGATAGACCAATAGCAGGACGGTCTGGTTCCTTGTTTTTTTTTTGACCAGACCGTTTCCTTTAAACACAAGGCACATATCTGTTTTCCCATAATCAGTTTTGACTGAGATTTTATCGAAGGTAAATAAGGATTAGTTTCTCCCGAATACATATTCTTTTAAGGAAAATGGAGTGAAGAACGAATATTCCTGAGGTCGGATTTACTATTTCAAAAATTTCTGATTGGGATTTCTGCTGATTCTATCTTCGGCAGTATGGCTTTGTATTGCACAAGAAATAGAATTTTCGATATTCTTTTCTTTAAGAATATCAAATATGTAAAAAACGAGGTGAGATTAAAAGAATTGTGATTTTCCTGTTTCTGGAAAGCACAATGGGAAATCAATTATAAAAAGATAACTATGAACAGAAAAGAGTTTATTAAAGGGGGACTTACGGCGTTTGGTTTATTCTCGATCATCCCGGCTCATGTGATGGGTGGAAACAAAAATCTTGCGCCCAGTGATCAGCTCACTAAAGCTGTCATCGGGGTAGGGGGCATGGGACAGAGGCATATGTCATATCCGGGAGCTCGTTTAGTGGCAATTTGTGATGTCGATGCAAATCATCTGAAAACATCTCTTGCCAAATGTCCTGAGGGAACAAAAGCATATCATGATTACCGGGAATTATTGCTTGATAGCGGAATTGATATAGTACACATTGCAACGCCACCGCACTGGCATGGTATTATGAGCGTAGATGCAGCAAAAGCCGGTAAAGATGTTTGGTGCGAGAAACCTATGACCCGGACTATCGGTGAAGGAATGCGGGTGAAAGAAGCCATTGCCAGGCATGGGAGGGTATTTCGGCTGAATACCTGGTTTCGGTTTACTGATACTTTTTACGGAATGGGAACGACCGTTGAGCCTATCAAAAAATTGGTACAGAGCGGATTGTTGGGGTGGCCGTTGAAAGTAACGGTGAATGCGGCTACTGGCTTTAATTGGAAGTTTTTCTGGGTGGGGAAAACTTCTCTCGATGTACAGCCGGTTCCTGCAGAATTGGATTATAATATGTGGCTGGGCCCTGCACCTTTTAAACCATATAATCCACATAGGGTACACGGCACATTCAGAGGGTATTGGGATTACGATGGCGGAGGCTTGGGTGATATGGGACAACATTATCTCGATCCGATCCAATATTTTTTGGGGAAAGATAACATCAGCCCGGTACGTGTTGACATAGATGCGCCACAGCAGCATCCCGATGCTGCCGGTACCTGGAAACGCATTGAATTAACGTATGAGGATGGCTGTAAAATCATTCTAGACGGGGAAAACAAAGATCAGAATGTTCCATACATTGAAGGACCTAAAGGGAAACTGTATCCGGGCTTTCATTCCGATATTCCCAATTTGGAAAAGAAACTGGCAGCCTTTTCTGATCCGGAACCCCAGGTGACCGATTTTTCAGAGTCTGTTAGGACACGGCAAAAGTTTGCCTTAAACGAAGAAAATGGGTTCCGTTCCTGTACGTTGGTGAATATGGCAATTATTGCTGTAAGGCTTGGACGTTCGTTGCAATTCGACCCTGAAAAACTTGAATTTATTGGTGATCATGCTGCCAATCTGTTAATTAACCAGCCAATGAGGGCTCCATGGAATATTTGATTATGCTTTATAAATATCGATTAGTTATGAAAAAAACGATAATATCATTCTTATTTGCTGTTGTCTTTTCAATTAGCTTGTTTGCACAGCCGGTTCAGAATGACCAGCGTACAGTGGAAACAAAAATTGCTGACCTTTTGATGAAATTACCACCTCAAAGTACTGCTGACCAGAATAAGGTGATGGCAGAATTGTCGGCGTTGGGCGGAAATGCTCTTGTGGTAATTGCTGAAAACCTGGTTGCCCCGGGCAAAGGTGACGATGTTGTTTTTCGTTATGCAATTAGTGGTGTGGTTAAATATGTTGCTAAGGGTGAGAATATAGATCAGATGAAAAACTGCTCGCTGGCAATTTGTAAAGCCATTGGAAATGCGAAAGACGATGAAGTGAAAGACTTTTTGTTGCAGGAATTGCAATATGTAGCGCGAGACGAGGCTGTGTCAGTAGTGTGTAATTACCTTTTGAATAACCGGCTTTGTGATCCGGCCGCGCGTGTTTTAGTGCGCATTAATTCCGAATTGTCGAAGAAAGCTTTATCTGAAGCCCTGTTAAAAGCGGATGTTGTAAAGCAAATAACTTTGGTTGAAGCCCTTGGCGAAATGCGGTATTCATCATTTGCTGAAAAGATCAGGATGATGTCAACAACACCGGATATGAATTTGAAAAAAACTATCTTACGGTCTTTGGCCGAGATCGGTGATATCCAGTCTGCATCATTGCTGGCTACAGAAGTTGAAAAAAGCAAATATTCCTTTGAATCAACCGATGCAGTTGGCTCATATTTACTTTTCCTCAAACGGGTTGCTGAAAATGGCAATAGCACTTTTGTTGAAAATACATGCCTGAATATTCTCAAGAACAAAGGGATTCCTGTCTATATACAAAGTGCCGCTTTACAATTACTAGCAGAAAATGCCGGTGAAAAAGCAATACCGGAATTAATGAATGCGCTGAAGTCTGCAGATAAAGATTATCGGATAGCATCACAATCTTTGTTGGGAACGTTGTTCACTCCAGGAGTTTCTCGGCAGGTTCAAAAAATAATCAAATCGACAAAAAATGATGACTTAAAGGCTGAACTGATCCGTTTACTGGCAACACAGAATGACCAATCAGCGTTCCCATTGCTATTAAAAATGTTGAAATCAGATAACAAACAAGTAAAACTTGCAGCAATTAATGCCGTTGCAAAAACGGGCCAGGCTGAAGCCATTGCTCCGATTACTAAATTGGTAAAATCAGGAAGCGATGAGGTTATTGCTGCTGCCAAAACTGCGTTGCTGGGCATTGACAATGATGGTGTTGCCGATGCTGCTGCTGCCTGTATCCCTCAGGTTTCAGGAACCGCCCGTTGTGCATTGATCGAAATCATAGCCAAACGACAGGCTATACGCCACGGGGATTTGATTGTTCGTGAAGCTGAAAATTCCGATCCTCTGATAAAGCTGGCTGCCGCCAAAGCGCTTCCTTTTGTGGTAAAAAGTGGGGATGAAGCGAAAATTACCGCCCTTTTAAATAAGGCCTTTGATGAGAAAGAAATTTCAGCATTGCAGGATGCTTTGTTTGCAGCTATTCAAAGTTCAGGGAAACAGTCGGAACAAGTTGCCTCTGTAGTATCGATGATGGAAAAAACAGGAGACAAACAATCCCGTTATTATAATGTTTTTGCTAAAATCGGCGGCATTGAAGCCTTGTCGGTTGTAGAGAGAAAATTTGAAACCAGCGGTTCTGTGCAAAAAGAGGCTGCTCTGAAAGCGCTTTCCAACTGGAGCGATTATACAGCGCTTGATGCACTTTGCCGGATTAGCAGGAATAATCCCTCTGGGAAGTTTCATGATGTAGCGTTGGATAGTTATATCGCAGGTATTAATAAATCTTGGAATACAGCAGAGCAAAAAGTCCTGATGTTCCGAAATGCGATGGAATTTGCGACGTCAGTCAATCAGCAAAAACAAATATTGCAGGGAATCTCGAAAAACAGTACTCTGCCTGCATTGATTTTTACGTCGAAATATTTTGATAATAGCGATTTGCAGCAAACGGCGGTCCAGTCGGTATTTGCTATTGTTTTGGCGAATCCTTCACTGTATGGGACGATGGTTGAAGATATTGTAAAAAAGGCTATTTCTTTAAACAAGGATGATGAAGCAAATTATCAGAAACAGGCCTTGTTGAAACATCTGTCTTCATTGCCAAATGCCGGCGGGTTTGTACCCATGTTCAACGGGAAAGACCTTGCCGGATGGAAAGGTCTGGTTGGTAATCCAATTTCCCGGACCTCAATGAGTGAAAAAGCGCTTGCCGAAGCACAGGTAGTTGCAGATAAAGAGGCTGTTGGTAACTGGATTGTTGAAAACGATATGCTTGTTTTTAGCGGAAAGGGTAACAATCTGTGTAGTGTGAGGAATTATGCTGATTTTGAGATGTATGTGGATTGGAAACTTTATCCTGGAGATGAGCCGGATGCCGGAATTTATCTGCGAGGGACACCTCAGGTACAAATCTGGGATATATCGCGTGTAAATGTTGGTGCGCAAGTTGGCTCCGGAGGTTTGTATAATAACAAGAAGAATCATAGTAAACCGTTGGTTGTTGCAGATAATGCGGTCGGTGAGTGGAATTCTTTTTATATAAAAATGGTTGATGATAGGGTCACTGTCTATTTAAATGGCCGGTTGGTTGTTGATAATATCGTTATGGAAAATTATTGGGATAGGAACCAGCCGATTTTCCCTTTGGGACAGATTGAACTGCAGGCGCATGGAAGCAAAGTCGCATACCGGGATATATATATCAGGGAAATTAAACGGCCTCAACCATATCAGGTAAGTAAGGAGGAAGAAAAAGAAGGTTTTGTTCCCCTTTTTAATGGATTGAACATGGATGGCTGGGTTGGTAATACAACAGATTATTTTGCCCAGGATGGAATGATCGCATATAAACCGGCTAGTGAAAATTCAATGAATGTTAATACTTATACGGCAAAGGAATATAGTGATTTTATTTTGCGGTTTGAGTTTAAATTAACCCCGGGAGCCAATAATGGGCTTGGAATACGGACTCCAGTACATGGAAATGCTGCTTATGTAGGTATGGAATTGCAAATTTTGGATAATGAAGCCGGGATTTATAAAGATCGTCTTCAACCTTACCAGTATCATGGTTCTGTTTACGGAGTAATTCCCGCTAAGCGCGGATTTCTGAAGCCTGTTGGCGAATGGAATTACGAAGAAGTCCAGGCAAAAGGGAACCGGATTAAAGTGACATTGAATGGAGAGGTGATTCTCGATGGGGATATTGCCAAAGCCAGTAAAAATGGTACGGAAACTGCAGATCATCTGCAACATCCCGGATTACTTAATAAATCAGGTCATATTGGTTTTTTGGGACATGGTAAACCATTATCTTTTAAGAACCTGAGGATTAAAAGTCTTGAATAACCTTTTATGAGCGATTCAATTGAATAGATTTTTCAGGCTTTTGAGCTGAATTAGAGCAATGAAGCCTGAAAAATCGTGGTTTTTATTCATGCTCTGGAATTTTGCAATCAACTTATGAATGTTTTTAATGAGATTAAAATCGTAAACTAATGAAGCACATATTGTTTTTTATAATGGTGATTGGCTGTTTTTCGGCCTTTTCACAGTCCCGTTTAGTTAAAAATCTTGCAGCGGGAAAAGATCAGGTTGTAGTTGTGTACGGAACTAGCTTATCTAGTGGGGGGCATGGCGAGTCTTGGATGGGGGAAGTTTCCCGGTACATGAACGAGAAATACGGCAATCACTTAACATTTTGCCTGGCTGGAGAAGGCGGAAAGTGGTCAACCTGGGGCGTACAGCATTTGGAAAATAACGTTATTGCAAAAAAACCTGATGTTGTAATCATGGAATTTGGAATTAATGATGCTGTAGATCGGTACAATATGTCGCCTGAATTGGTTCGTTTGAATCTGAAATATATGATCGACCGCATCCGTTTGTCAAATCCATCATGCGAGATCATCCTTCAGGTAATGAACATGGCTATTGGCCAATCAGCGGCTACCCGTCCAAATCTGGTTGATATCTACAATGTGTACAGAAAGGTTGCTAAAAAGGAAAAATTGTTGCTGATCGATCATTATTCCAACTGGCAAAAAATACTGGATCAAGGAGAACAAGCATTCCTAAAGTATGTAACAGACGGACTTCATCCGAATGGCGAAGGAGGAAGAAAAATTATTGCTCCTGAGATTATCAAATGTCTGGAAGGCAAATGATCCGAGTCATTACTAGTTTAACAATTTGCAAATAGGTTCTAATACTAAATTTGACCAATTTCTATATCATGCGAAGATTTCTAAAATCTATTATTTTGGTTGCTCCATTTTTTTTTGTTTTTAATTCCTGGGGCCAACAAAAAACAATTGCAAAAAAAGCTGACGTTATTATATATGGAGGTACATCAGCTGCCGTAATAGCTGCGGTCGAAACTGTTCAATCGGGGAAAACAGTTATTGTTGTTTCTCCTGATAAGCATTTGGGTGGGCTTTCTTCCAGCGGATTAGGATACACTGATACTGGAGATAAGTCCACAATTGGAGGCTTGTCTCGTGAGTTTTATCATCGTATTTGGTTATCATACAATGATTCGGCCACTTGGATGTGGCAGAAGCATGCGGAGTATGGGAATGCAGGTATTGGAACTGAAGCGATGGATGGTAATAAGCGCACTATGTGGCTTTTTGAACCTCATGAGGCCGAAAAGGTTTTTGAAGATTTCATCGCAGAAAATAAAATTACGGTATTTCGGGATGAATGGCTTGATCGGAAAGACGGTGTGAAAAAGAAAAATGGGAAAATCATTTCGATAACAACTCTTTCGGGAAAAACATTTTCGGGGAAAATGTTTATTGATGCTACCTACGAAGGTGATTTGATGGCCTCTGCCGGAGTTTCATATCATGTGGGGCGTGAGGCCTGTTCGGTTTACAATGAAAAATGGAATGGAGTTCAGGCAAAGGCATTGCACCACAGCCATTTTTTTAAAACGAAGATAGACCCGTATAAAATTCGGGGCGATAAAATGAGCGGTTTATTATATGGAGTTTCATCGGAAGCAATTGCTGCTGAATATACTGGAGATCAAAAGATCCAGGCTTATTGTTTCCGGATGTGCATGAGCAACCACCCTGGCAATCGGGTACCTTTCCCGAAACCAGATAATTATGACCACTCGAAATATGAATTACTGGCTCGAGTGTTTGATTCCGGATGGCGGGAGTGGTTTGTAAAATTCGATATGATCCCCAATAGGAAAACCGACACTAACAATCATGGACCGTTCAGCAGCGATTTTATTGGAATGAATTACGATTACCCGGAAGCCTCATACGAACGCAGAAAAGAGATTGTCAAAGAACACCAGGACTATCAGAAAGGTTTGTTGTATTTTGTTGGTAACGACCATCGGGTGCCGACAGAAATAAGGGCAAAAATGCAAGGCTGGGGATTGGCTAAAGATGAATTTACCGATAATGGCAATTGGCCCTACCAATTGTATATTCGCGAAGCCCGTCGGATGATTGGAGTATATGTTACGACTGAAAATGATGTTTTGGGAAAACGCCAGGTACCAGAGCCGGTTGGAATGGGTTCTTACGGAATGGATTCGCACAATGTACAACGGTATGTTACAGCAGATGGCTTTGTGCAAAACGAGGGTGATATTGGGGTCGAGCCACCATTCCCGTACTCCATTTCTTACGGTTCAATTATTCCGAAGAAGGAAGAATGCAGTAATCTGTTGGTCCCGGTATGTGTTTCGTCGAGCCACATTGCCTATGGGTCGATTCGCATGGAACCTGTGTTTATGATTTTAGGACAGTCGGCAGCAGTGGCAGCTTCTATTGCTATTGATAAACATATACCAGTGCAGGAAGTAGGTTACGAAGAATTAAAAGACAGACTGATTAAAAGAGGCCAGAAATTATCGTTGAAGGATTTGAATAAATAATGAAACAAGGACGGGTTTACTTTGGATAATAAAGCTCCATTTGTTGCTCAAAACCCATGATTGATTGGTTCCTTGGTGATTGCCTCATAAACCTCTGGAAGAAAAAACAAAGAGGGTAGTCCAAACATTCTAATATTACAATCAATATCAGAAGCTCCTGTCAGGATCAGTGTTCCTGTCAGGATCTTTTGTATTTGGCTGCGTTTGAAAAATAACAACAGAAAAGAACAAACCACAATTACAATATTAAAAGTTGCGGCACATAAGATCATGTAAATCTTGTGAGAAATGTGGTTTTCCCTATATTTACTTATTCAGCACACTTCAGCACAGTGAAATGTTTCCTATATTTGACGGAGTTTTATGCCAACTGAAAATAACTTAGTTATACGACAATAAAATAGTTTCATACTTACTTAAACCAATAAACAATGAAGCAGATCTTATTTCTTCTGGCGCTTTCGCTCCTGATTACGATAGGTTTTGCCCAACCTGTCGATCAGTCAAAGTATTCTTCTCCCATCCGTGTTGCCTGCATTGGCAACAGTATCACCAAAGGCTCAACGATTCCCGATCGTCCGCGCGATTCGTATCCGTCGCAACTTCAGCGGATGCTGGGCGATCATTGGATTGTCCGTAACTTCGGCGTTGGTGGCCGAACCATGCTCAAAAAAGGTGATTACCCTTACTGGAATGAAGAAGCCTTTGTTCAGGCAAAAGCGTTTAATCCGGATGTCGTGATCCTGAAACTTGGGGACTAACGATACCAAATTACAAGACCGAATTTATCTTCATGAATTTGAAGCGAATCTGTGTGAATTGATAACAACATTCCAGCAACTACCAACAAAACTCCAAATATACCTTTGTCTTCCTGTCCCAAGTTATACAACTGATGCAGTTGGGATTAATGATTCGGTAATGACAGCCTGGATCATTCCGATGATCAAAAAAGTAGCGAAATCACAAAAAACACGGCTAATCGATTTGCATCAGGCTTTGGTAAAAACAAAAGAAATTAAAAAGTCGGCGGTTCTTTTCACGAAATAATAACAGTCTAAACCAATTAAATATGAAGATTTAATTCTCAACATTAGCCTTTTTTCTATTTATTTCATCAAGTGGGATTTGCAGCGAAACAGTTGCAGCCTGGAATCCGGGAACTGATGTCAAACATTGGGTCAGCCAGCACTTTGCCAAAGGTGTTATCCCGCCATTTTCGTTTTTGTACGATGGTAAAAATTCCGATACTTTTATCAAAAACTGGCAGTTCAGCGCCGAAAAGCTGAAATCGAACAAACCGAACGAAGAAGAATCAATCTATACCTATACTGACAAGAAAACAGGGCTTGCCGTGAAATGTAAGCTCACCTGCTTTACAGATTTCCCGGCGGTAGAATGGGTGCTGAATTTTGTCAACACATCAGGCAAAAATACGCCGCTGATTGAAAAGGCTGAAGCCATTAACTACGATTTTACCTCTGCCTCACAAGGCGATTTTATCTTTCACCATGCACGGGGAAGTAATGCAGAACGGTCCGATTTCATGCCCATTGACGACACCCTGAAAATTAACCAGGCAATAAACATTGTACCCTGGGGAGGCAGGTCATCGGACGCCAATGCGTTTCCGTTCTTTAACCTCGAAATGCCCGGGCAACAAGGCGTAATGGTGTCAATAGGCTGGACAGGCCGGTGGTATGCCAACTTTTTAAAGAAAAACGAAAAATCAGTGACCCTCAAATCGGGGATGGAAATCATGAAACTGGTGCTTTATCCCCGGGAGGAAATTCGTACCCCCAAGGTTTGCCTGCTTTTCTGGAACGGCGAAAACCGGATGGTGGGTCATAACCAGTTCCGTCAGTTTGTGCTGAAACATCATTCGCGAATGATTGATGGGAAATTTGCAGAATACCCCTTGAGCAGCGGATTCGATTACGGCGATCCTTACCCTTGTGGCGAATACACTTGTTTAACCGAGAATTTTGCGGTCGCCCTGATCGAACGCTACCAACAGTTTAAGGTTCTTCCTGAAGTTTTCTGGCTCGATGCCGGATGGTCAACCGGTTGTGGCTGGGATAAACCCAACGGAGACTGGGGCTCGGATGTCGGAACTCTGACTATCGATAAAGAGCGTTTCCCCAATGGTTTCAAAAAAGTATCGGAAGCAGCTCATAAGGCCGGCACCAAATTTATGGTTTGGTTCGAACCCGAACGCGTTATGAAAGGAACACAACTTGAAAGGGAACATCCGGAATGGTTGCTGAAGCTTCCTGACAACAATACTTTTCTTTACAATCTGGGGAATAAAGAGGCTTGTAACTGGCTGATCAACTATATGTCGGATTTGATTAAAAATGAGGGTATTGATTACTATCGCCAGGATTTTAATATGGATCCGCTTCCGTTTTGGCTGGGTAACGATCAGCCTGACCGCCAGGGTATTTCCGAAATCCGCCATATTGAAGGACTGTATGCCTATTGGGACGGTTTGCTCCGGAACTTTCCGAACCTGCTGATCGACAACTGTGCGAGTGGTGGCCGACGGATTGATCTGGAAACTACATCACGAAGTGCTCCGCTTTGGCGAACCGATTACCAGTATGGCGAACCCAACGGTTACCAGTGCC
>CAZAVU010000040.1:0-37406 GCA_964488805.1 uncultured Odoribacter sp.
TTTCAACAAAGATTCAAATTAATACCATTCCCCACAATAATGTCAAGTGATCCCTAAACACCCCTAAAACGCATAAAAAAACCGTCCCAGAATTATATCTGAGACGGTTTTTATTTTATTAGGCAATGTTTGCAACAGGCTACTTTCCCGACTGTTCAAGTTCCATATTCGAGTAATCCCAATTGAGCACACTGGCAATCACCGGCAAAACATGAGCAGCCATTTTTCGTTGCCCCGAATAATTGGGGTGAAAATCGGAGCCCAGATCTTTTTCTGGATCCATCAGGTAAGTGGGAATGCCCACAAAATAAACATTCTTTTTCTGGTTTGCAGTTCTGAAATCCTGAACCATCTCCTTCACATACGAGTAACAGGGTTCATCAATCATTGGACCAACCACGCAAAAAATTGGCAAATCACCATATTGCTTACATACTTCGCCAATCAGTTTTTCATATCCTTTTATAAACACATCCTTATCGGGAAACGGCTGAGTACTAAAATCATTGGTTCCCAAATTAATGACCACCACATCGGGTTTCCATTGTCCGAAATTCCACAAAGGCTGTTCTTTTTCATCGTAAACCCGGTTAAAACGATCAGGCATGGCGCTAGGCGACACTTTTTCCTTGTACCCGTAATTGCGAACCACTCCCAATCCCGAATGAGCGACAATATGGTAATCTGCCTTGAAAGCCCGTGCCATGATGGGCGCATAACTCATATAATTGTTCTCGGTATCCGGACGCCAGCGTTCGCTTTTTGAAAGGCCCTCGGTTCCATAACCACAGGTAATCGAGTTACCTATAAACTCTATTTTTCGGACCGGAACATCTTTCCAGGGAAGCATTTCCCCATCTTTTGATATCAGAAGCCCCTTGAATGTTGCGGTTCCCAGACCACCTTCGGTCCGTTTAAAAACCTGCACTTTATGATTTTGTTTTCCACGACCGGAGACAATAACCAGCGTGGTGTCGCTTTTCACATCAAAAGTTTTTGAAGGCTGGTTGTCGACAAAAACATTGTAATAATTATGGCCGGTGTCGCTCATTCGTAAGGCGCATTCACTTCCCCTGAAACTAAACTGGAAGTAAACGCCCGACCAGTCGAAGCGCACCTCCTGCGGGTTTGAAAAATCGAAACGGCCAACGTAACGGATCGCTTCATGATTGGCCGGAATAAGTTTGTTTTGCGAAAACCCTGACAAGCAAAGCTGCAAAACAGCAATCAACAGAACTATCTTCTTCATTATATATGGATTTTAAGATTCGAAAAAGGCCTCGACACCAGGATAGTGGTATTTTTCTCGGGCTTCGTTTTCCGACAGCAGGAAGAACTTTAATTCGGCCTCGGCACTGGTTTTCCCTGCTGAATTAATCAACCACGATTGAATGGTTGCCAGCCGTGTGGTCCGTTCCAGCAATCTGGCCCTGATGGTCACCTGGCCCTGACTGATTAACAGAGGTTGCCGCAATCGGACTTTCATATCCACCGTCATTCCAACCGTTCCGCATTTGACGTAAACCACCCACCCGCCAATCTCGTCGAGCAAGGTAGCCTGAATTCCGCCGTGAACCACGTTGGGATAACCTTGCAAAATTACACAGGGGTTCCAGTACGAAACCAGTTCATCGCCATCCTCCCAGAATTCAAGGTGCAGCCCGGAATCATTGTATGGCGAGCACCCAAAGCACTGGTACACTTCAGGGTCGTCGTTCAGATGAATATTTTTGATCTTTCTCATGAACGACAAAATTAAAAAACCATCCTGATGATTAATCCTGACAAAGCGTCTTTGTTAAAATATATTCGAACCGGCAAAGACAGGGTACATGAGAAAAGCAGAATTACATCGCCAAAATCTGTTCCCTTTTACATTTAACAAGCTCCTTTCTCTGTCAACAAACCAGCTATGTCAGCCTGACCGGCAATTATCTTTGAGACTAAAATCCCCTGTTTGCCGGATTAGTAACTATCTCTGCCGAAAGATGTCCCCACTGTGTCGAATATGTTTCGATCTCTGAGATTAAGCTCCCTTTTGTGCCGGATATGCTCCCCTCTTTTTCAACTGACCAACTATGCCTACCGGACATTTAACTATTTTTGAGAATAAAGTCCCTTGTCTGCCGAATGAGTAACTATCTCTGTCTAATCATGTCCCCACTGTGCCGGATGACTTTCGAGCTCTGAGATTCGGCTCCCCTGTTTGCCAGACAGAGTCCCCAATCGATAGAACGCCCAAGGGCCATTTCCTAATTGTATCTCCCAAATATTGGATTACTGCCTGAAAACGAAAAAACTCCTGCCCGGGAGTGCTGATCCAGGCAGGAGCTTATATTGGTAATCTTTTGAATGTTTAAACGTTGGAAGCGGCAACCGGGACTGGTTCTTCAGAAGTCTTATGAGCTGATCCCAGATTGCTGATCACTTTACTGAAGGTGAATTGGTCCTTCTTAATGGTATCGTATTGGTAATAACTGGAAACCTTTTTGCAGATGCCGATTACCTCGTCGTAAATGGCATTAAAAGCATCCATAACTTCCTGCGAAATTTCTTTGGTCGATAGTTTGAGGCTTTCCTGGCTGACGTTGGCATCCGTAAAAGTACCGGCATAGCCAATAATTTTGTCGATCAGTGCTGCCGTCAGCCCTTTTGCCGTAATTTGATTCCGGAGCGGATCGGTCATGTTCTTTTTGAACGCATACAGCAATTGAATTAACGATTCCTGGCTGTCTTTCTGAACGCCTCTCAAATGTTTTGAAAAACCAAGTGTGTTCAGTATCTCATCGCGTGTTGCGGATTCGGCCTTGAAGTCTTCGTCGATCTGAGTTTTGAAGAAGGAAAGGTCTCTTTTGGCAGAGGTCTGGATAGCCGACAAGCCGGAAGTTGCACTGCGCAGGTCTTTTTTTACATCGACGCCCAAGTGGGTTTCGATGGCTTGATTGATGCGCAAAACCAGGTTGGTTGCATACGGTTCTGTCCAGTCGCTGCGAACTGTTGACAATTCTCCAATGTTCGATTTAAAGTTCCCGGCAACGATTTGGGTTGCGGTTAACATGTCCACATCCTTGTAACTGTAATTCCTGTTTTTAGTCATAAACTTGTGATTTAAAGATGAAAAAATAAGGATAAATTGTTTTTTACATATACAAGCTCGGGCAATCGAATGAGAAAGTCAATACTTAACAACGATTATTTATTAACAGAATTATGAACAGGCCGCTTAAACAAACAAAAGTTTGATTAAGAAACCTGGAAATCAAAAAGCATTCAAGAAACAACCGGACAAGAGAAAAGAAAACACAGAGGAATGCGGAAGACGATATCTTAATATGCTATCGCTGGCACGAATTACAAATTCTTGCCAGCGAGGGGAATTTGAGACTTCAGAAAATATTTTGCCGAACTATCTTTTTTTAACTAATAATACCCAATCATAAGTATCGGGCTTTTCTCCAATTGAATAACTTCCATTTGCAATTGTTACGGTTTTTTCTGCGTTGTATTTTCCGGTTCTTGGATTATACCATTGCACGATGTATTGTGTGTTTGACAGATTCTTTAGAGTACCCGTGTATTTATTGGTGTTGTTATAAAGATAAACAACATAAAGGTCATTGTTTTTACTTGCTAATGAATACCAGGACCCAAAGCGGCTAAACCATGCTGTGTCATCAAAACGAGGCGTTAAATTCCACCATTCTATTGATTTAAAAAAGTTATGCATATACCCCATCTGATAGCCGGAAGAAAACTCAAGGCTTTTATCCCATTTTGTTTTCTTATCTTCCACAGTAATCGTAATGCCGTAACTTACGGTGGCCTTATCCATATCATAAGTGCTATTATAAAGCCATATATCTGCGGCTCCATAGCCATGTCCATACATTCCATTCAGGAATGCTGTCCATCCTTGCATTCTGGCTCCAAATTCATTTGTCCACAAATGGTCATATTGTCCTTCATAGTTGACCACTGGCTTATTTTGTCCGTTATACCAAAAATCTTTTGGGATACTAAAATTCAATTGATCATTCTTTTCAGGTGTCCATTGAGAACCAAACCAAGTATGTGCAGACAAATTCCGAAAGGAGGACTGTGATGCCAATGTAAAACTGGTATGTTCCATATGAGCAGTCAATGGGTGTTTGTAAGGATCATGTTTATGAATATATTCAGCAACTAACTTCCATGGATTTGTTATGGCATCATAATAGTTATGATCTCCTCTTTCACGATAAAAGTCATTGTCACATTCTTGCGCTGTTGTCCACATTACCGGATAAGCTGAATATCGAGCCACCCAATATCTACAGAGTTTTTCCAAATATTTATCTGAGTATTTTGCTCTATTATAACCTAATTCAGAAGTAAAAAAAAGTTGTGCGTTAGCATGAACCAAACCTTTATCTGCAATGTATTTAAAGCGATTATCTAAATCAGCAAAGCCTGAAAAGTCGAGACTGGTTATTCCATCACTTAGATCGTACTTAGCACCTATCGGCTCTGATTGATATACTGTAAATCCCTGCTCAACTCGTTTATTTATTATAGTTTGAAACTGTGAGTTATTGCCGGAATTTGGCTCAGATGGCATACTCCAATGCGTATCTCCCAGATAGAAGAAAGGGGTGTCATCGTCATAAACAAAATAGCGAGTGTCTTGTGTTGTTTTAATAAAGCCATGTTTATATATTTCTAAGTTCCCCTTGTATTCTACACAAGTTAAATTTCCAGTCACATTATTTAATCCCGTATTCAATGTATCAGAGCAAACTGTTTTATAACCCCAAGTACCTGCCAGTGTTGGGGCAAAACGAACTTTCCAAATGCCATCTTTATCCCAGAATGCAGGAATTTTAAGTTGGGTGCCATTGCTATGAGTAAAAACAACATCCAAATCAACGTCATTAAAACTATTTGAATAAGTTTTGCTACTTGTAAAGGTAAGCTCTGCTACCATCCATTGGACTGGCTGGTCTCCGCCAGGAATATCTACCGGTTTTTCTTGAGAATTAATATCGTTTTGACTGTTGCAACCAGAAATAGACAGGGAGCAAATCAAAACAAGAAATAGAATTGTTGAACTTATTTTTGGCATCATAAAATTAGTACACATTTAGTTAGTCATAAAAACCTCTTTTACTGCTTCGAGATATTTCATCCCGTTAATTATATCCGGCTCCAGATAACTACCTTCACCCCATTCGTTCCATGAATTGATGGTTATTATTCGTTCATTTTCAGGTTTTGTCAAGGTTAATGCCTTAGCTTTTGCCAGATATTTTTTGAACTGATAAGGAGTGTTATTCACGATCACCGGGCCGAAAGGATAATCACGACGGGTCATCCAATCAGTTGCATTTCTACAACGTGGAGAAGAATCCCATCCCATTGATACATTGATGTGGTATGGCACCGGAATGAGTTTTGCAGGTGCATCCAGTCCGTTTGAAGCACCGCCATATTCCAGACTTTTAAAATAAGTCTCTGCCACTTTTGCGTATTCATTGGTAGGGAAGTTTGGCAACGAATTGTGATGGATCCAAACATAAGAGGTTGTACTGCTGATTTTCAGCTTTTCAACAGTTTTATCGAGAATGCCACCACCAAGACCCCATAAAACTCCGTTCAGGTGAAGATCGGGGAATCCGGCGGCCTTGACTTTGGACCGGAATAGTTCAATCGCAGCGGCGGCTTTTGTATAATCATTTCCGTATGTTTCAAGAAAAGTATTAAACTGATAAATTGAAAAATAGGGACATCCGTTAATTTTCCAATAGGATGGATGTTTGAAATATTTTTCTATCACGTAATCCATTATTCTTTCAAAAGTTTTCGGTTGAACAGCCCCTTTCATTGTTCCGACATCATGGTTACACCACATCAAGGCGAATTTTAGCTTCGAATTATTTTGAGCACCAAGAAATCCTTCTTCCAAGGCCTTATATAGGTATTTATCTCCAGGATGCTCTTCGGTCCCAGGATCAAAGTAATACCAATCGAAAATGAATGCATCGATGCCATTATCTGCGGCAGCATCAATTTTTTTTGCCATCACTGAGGGTAAATTCTCGTTTTCATATCCCCACATTGGAACCTTTGGTTGTTGATGTCCTTCAAATTGCGGCTTTGCTGCTTTTAAAACACTCCATTCCGATTCGTAAACCGGGCCCCAGTTGGAAAAGTAATAAGCTGCAACCTGAACTTTACCTTGTGCAATATCAAAGGGCTCCTCAATGGGAACGGATTCATCCTGACTTTTGCACCCAAAACTGAACAAAAAAAGGCAGAGCAAGAAAAATAGAATTTTACTTTTTGTTGAATTCATGATTGGTTCAGCTTTATTGTTTGGTTTTAAAAACTTCTTTTATAGCTTTCAGATAAGCCCACCCATGAATAGTGTCTGGTTCCAGATAGCTTCCCTCAGTCCATTCATTCCAACAATTGATATTCATTATTCTAGGTCCGTTAGGATCAGCCAGTAGTTTTTCTTTGGTCATTTGCAATGCAATTTTGAAATTCTCGGGCGTATTGTTCCCGATAGTGTTCATAAACGGATACCCTACAGGAGCCCATTCTGATTTCAGATCGCAACGAGGACTAGGATCCCATCCCATAGTTACATTAGGGAAGTAAGGTACTTTATATTCTATTTTTGCTTTGTCCCAATGAGCAAAATAGGCATCACGCACAAAATTGTAATCAGTTTGAGTTTGGGGTAATTCAACGTGATGAATCCAAACATAGGAGGTGGCCGAATCAAATCCCAACATTTTAATTAGCTCTGGCGTATTGGAAGGAGCTTTTTCAACCGGAAGTATTGGATTTCCCCATGCAACGAGGTTCCAATGAACTCCTTCAAGACCGGCAGCAATTGCTTTTTCGCGCATTCGTTCCATAGCCGCTTTTGTGGCTTCCATACTGCCAAATCCTTCTACAAATTTTTGTACATCGTACACCGAAAAATAAGCTTTGCCATCTATCTTCCAATAGTTTGGTTTAGTAAAATATTCCTTTATGACAAAATCGCATATTTCATCAAAACGTTTTGGAGAAACTTTTCCCGGATAAAGCAGTTTTTGTTCGGCCCCACGTGTATAGGGATGAATGTCTACCCAATCGTGATTAGCCCACATTAGAGCGAATTTAATTCGTTCACAATTCTTAGCTTTAAGGAACCCATCATCAATACATTGATTTAGAAAAGGGCCATCTTCATACATGTACCAGTCGAAAATAAAACAGTCAATACCATTGTCAGCAGCAGCATCAATTTTTTGAGCCATTACTTTTGGGTCTTTTTCATCAGTATAACCCCAGGCTGGCACATTGGGCTGATGATGTCCCGGGAATCGTGGCTGAGCGGCTTTAACCAGTTCCCATTCTGACCATTCGCTTCCTTTGTTGATGATATTTCGGGGATCATTCGTATGGTAGTTGGCAAAATAATAGGAAGCAACTGTTATTTTCTTAATATTAGAATTATCTTTTTTTGTTGACTTACACGATGTAAAAATGGCTAACAAAATGAACGCCAATGAAAGATTTTTTCTCATGGTTGTATTCTTACTTGGTTTGGTTGATAAATGATTTTCGTAAATCTCAAAATTGTTCAGAAAGCAAATATGAATGGTTTGTTTAATTCCCCTGTTCTGGAATGAAAACAGAACAGGGGATTAGTTGATGGATTTAATTTTTGAATTTATTTATTTGCTACTTGTATCCTGGATTTTCAACAAGATTTGGATTATTTGAGGTTCGTCCTAAACCAATAGGGAGGTAATAATGCTTTTCATCAAAATAAGGCATTGGAATACCCGCAACATTGTCAACTATATACAACTTGAATTTTTGTGTAGTTACATTATAACCACCCTCAACAAGAGAAGATCCTTGAAGAATAAAACGTAAGCCATGGTAAGCCTTAGTTAAATCATTGACGGCAGTTCTCCATCTTCTCAAGTCAAAGTAACGATTTCCTTCGAAAGCCAGTTCGATTTTTCTTTCATGGCGGATTGCTTCACGGGTGACTGATCCCAATTCGGGCATTCCAGCACGCTTTCTTATTTCATTTACGGCCCAAAGAGCATCACCATTTTTCCCTAGTTCAAAAGCGGCTTCTGCATAATTCAAATAAATTTCACCTAACCTAAATATAATGTAATCGGTAGTTGAATAATACCGTTCCGGAATAATTCCTTTTGATTCATCCAAATATTTCAAGACGCCAAAAGGTGTTGGCCGACCATAGCTTCTGGAGCGGGCTAAGACTCCCTTGTATGAGCCGACATCCCACCAAGCTGAGCCATCTGGCGCTTCAATAGCATCATGATAGTCCAATATGCCTGCCGGAGCCCACGGAGTACCATGAGTATAAACAGAAGCCTTGAATCTTGGATCTTTTTTCCCCCATAACTCATCTAAAGTCCACCAATATCCAGAATTGGTTTTATTACGGTCAATTACGCCTGACGTTCCATCAATATTATCATACGATTCAACCATTTCCAAATAAACTGATGCCTGTTGGCCTCCTGCCCATGCATTGTAGCTAAATGGGTTTTGCCACATATCCCAGGAATGTCCTTTTCCGGAAACGCCATCAAAAACTTCAGAAAAAATCACCTCAGAGTTATTCTCGTCAAGGAAAATATTCCTATAGTTTTTTGCTTTATCGGTGTATTTGTTGTACAACGAAAATTTCGCACTGGTGATAATTGTTCTTGAGGCGTCATACGATGCTTGCCAAAATTCATTTGCTTTATTTTCCGGGATTCCGACGATACCTCCAAGTTTAACCGTACCCCAGGTTGCAATACTGCCTGCATACATTGCTGCACGGCTGGTTAATGACAATGCAGCATATTTTGTTGGACGTCCTGTATCATTTGCACTATATGATTCGGGTAAATCATTTTGAATTGCAGCCATCTCATCAAGGATAAATTTATAGATTGTTTCTTCTTTATCGCGAGACCTGTATAATTCTTCTTCCGAATCGTTAAGTTGCTGTGCTTTGACAATGAGTGGTATTCCTCCATATCTTTTAACAAGATTAAAATATGCGAAAGCCCTTAAAAATCTGGCTTCTGCCAATCTTTGTTTTTTATTGCTTTCAGTAAGAGGAGATGTCTCAACTCTTTCAATAAATTGGTTTAGTCTGCGAATGGTCGAGTATCCCCACCACTCATAGACACCTCCGTTGATAGATATCCAATGAGACTTGGGATTACCTACCCATCCGGATGTGGCCTCATCCGCAATTGTTGTGGCCTGGTCGATGTCGAACCAATCCTGACTGGCGCCATAGGGCATCTCATGGTAGAAACCCATTTCTGCATAGCATTCATTCAGATACGCATTAATTAATACAGGGTCTGACCACACAACAGCGTCAGAAATGATATCGAGGGGTTGTTTTTCTAAAACATCTTCGCAACTGCTAAAAAGAAGTAACAATATTGGGAGATAAGCTATAATTTTTTTCATAACCAATAGTTTTATAATGAAAGATTTATACCGCAGGTGAAGGTTCGCATTTGAGGATAGTAATAGCCTCCGTAACCACTGGGAGCTTCAGGGTCAATGCTGTATTTATTGAGTTTTGAAGCAGTGAAAAGATTTGTTCCTGCAACGTAAATTCTTAGATCTTTTATTTTTATTACATCTAACAAATTTTTTGGCAGGTTATACCCAATAGATAAGTTTTTCAATCTTAGATAATCGGCTGCTATATATCTGTAGTCAGATGAATAATCGTTACTTCCAGCTCCTCCTAATCTGGGAACAATTGCTTTCGGATTGTTATTTTCATAAGTCCACCGTTCTTTATACATCACTTCCGGAAAAGTTAGTCCTCTTTTGAGTATCAGGTAATGGTAAAAGCCTAATGCACCCTGAGCCAATGCAGATATATCAAAGTTTTTATATTTCAGATTGATGTTAAATCCTCCCATCCAATGAGGAATGGTTCCTTTTCCTATTTCAACCTGATCTCTCCAGTTTAATAGTCCATCATTGTTCGTGTCAACATAACGGACATCTCCTGGTTTTAGGGATGTATTTCCTTGAGTTTCATTGTAAACAAATTTGAGCGCATCGATTTCATCCTGTGAAGTAAATAAGCCATCAGACTTATACCCAAAAGCAATATCTGTCCATTGGCCGGTGCGCCTGTTTATACGTTTCTGGTCAGGGTCATCATAAACTGGTTCATCATAAAATCCCCATTTAGATCGGGACCAGGATATATTTGCACTGAGATCCCATCTGAAATCATTTAGTCTCCCCTGATGACCAATCATTATTTCAAATCCCCGGTCGTTTATTTTGTTTAAGTTTTCAACAGGTAGAGATGCTCCAAAAGTAGTAGGTAAGCTTGCTGTGCGGGTTCCTGGAATTCCATCCCTATTTCTGTAAAACGCATCAAACTCTCCATATAATTTGCGTTCGCTTACAGAAAAGTCAAATCCTAAATTGTATATGGTCATTTTTTCCCATGTTAATTGAGGATTCGCCAAGCCTGTTTCAACTAATCCTTTAGAAGGAGAGGTCCCTAGGATGTAGCTTTTGCCAAATTGATAACCAGACAGGTATTGAAAATTACCTACAGCATCATTTCCTGTTTGACTAAAGCTTCCTCTTATTTTTAAGTTTTCGAGCCATGAAACATTATTCTTAATAAATCCTTCTTCTGATAATCTCCATCCTACGGAAATACTTGGGAAAGTGCCTCTTCGATGTTCTTTGTCAAATTTTGCGGATTCATCTAAACGAAGAGTGCTTTCCAGCAAATATTTCGATTTGTAGTCGTAATTAATACGTCCGATGTAACTTTGACGTCCCATTTCCCATGCACTGCCATCACTTTTTTGATTAGCAACTCCTCCTGCAAAAAGATAGTCAATTGAGGCAGTCATGTAATTAACCCTACCTGCTGTTATCCAATCACTACTGTAATCGATTACTTCATACAAAGCTAAAGCCTTAACATGATGGTCTCTTGCAAAAGTCCGATCGAAGTTTAGAGAAAATTGTCCTGTCATTACCCGGCTTTTACTATCATAGTGTGTTAGTGATGGATTATTTGCTCCTCCTTTGGATGTATATGTACCGCTTGTGTATTCATATGTCCATGTTTCAACAAGCCGAGAAAAGTCTTTGTAGAAGCTATAATCTTGTTTGTAGTTACCGAAAACTTTTGCAGAAAGTCCTTTAATCTGATTGAAAGTGTAATTGAGAGCGATGGTTCCAACATTGCTTTGACTATTTGTTCTTCGATATCCACTTATTTTACTATTGGCCATAATGTGTATTCCTCCGGTTCCTCCTCCATTTGCATAAGAGATTTTTGTAGGGTCGGGTAGCTTTGCCGGATAGTATGGCTCTGTATTCCAGAAGTCCTGCCATACCGAGTTTTCTTTTTCATCCGAGCGTGTAGGAAAATCTTTGTTTTCAATAATACTGGTTAAATCAACTTGCAGGCTTAGGTTATCAAGGATTTGAGCATCAATGTTTGATCGAACATTATACCGTTGATATTCGCCCCCATTGTTTTTAAACATCGATTGCTGATCAGTATAACCTAAAAACCCATAGTATTTTATTTTTTCACTTCCTCCACGAACACTTAAATTGTGCTGCTGTTGTGGGCTCCAAGGTCTGGTAACTTCTTTTAACCAATTCGTATTTGGATAATCAGGATTTGTGCCGGCATAAAAAAGATCGACTTGTTCCTGTGAAAACCTACATGTGGCTTCTGGGAGTCCTGCCTGCAAATGTTGTTCACGTACCATTTCTGCATTTTGACCTGAACTTGCTGGTTTTAGCATATTGGTAATACCTTGGAAGGTTGCTGAACTATTTAACGTTATTGTAGGTTTGTCTATTTTACCCCTTTTGGTTGTGACAAGTATAACTCCATTCCCGGCTCTTGATCCATAGATTGCAGCAGAAGCATCTTTCAAAACCGATACTGATTCGATTTCGTTAGCATCAATATTATTAAAAGTCGTTTCTATTCCATCAACGATAACTAATGGTGAATCAAATCCTCGAATACTTAAAGATGCAGCATCTGATCCAGGCAATCCACTTTGTTGCTTTGTAATTAATCCAGGAAGTCTTCCTGCAAGTGTATTTGAAGTACTTGCCAATGGTGCAATTGTTAATTCTTTTGAACTTATCGTGGCGACAGCACCTGTCAGATTTACTTTCTTTTGTGTACCATACCCAACCGCAACAACTTCTTCAATTCCAACTGCTTCTTCTTGCATAGTCACGTTTACCGATGTTTTTCCGCCAACTTTTACTTCCTGGCTTTTCATTCCTACAAATGAAAACACCAGGATGGCATTGTCAGGAACTTTTGTCAGTGAATAGTTCCCGTTGGCGTCGGTAATAATGCCGTTAGTAGTGCCTTTCACTACTACTGAAACTCCGGGAAGTGGTTGCCCGGAAGAATCGGTTACCTTTCCTGTAATTTTCAAATCTACCGAATTTTCAACCGCATTAAGGGCGACCATCCTGTTGTTAATTTCGTATGAAATCCCTGTTTCCCGAAATATTTTATTCAGGACATCAGCAATCAGCATATTATTCAAGACTACATCAACTTTTTGATTGACATTAATTTTAGATGCGTCATACATGAAATAGTATTCCGATTTATTCTCGATCTCTTGTAAAACTTCCTTGATAGAGGCGTTTTTCAGGTTTAAGCTCAAACGCGTATTTTGGGAATACGTTCCCAATGCAAATACCTGCGAAATGGTTACAATCAGTACGAACAGAGTTGTTCTCATAATCCTGCAAAATTTTGATCCCCAGATTCCATTTAGCAGGGGAATCCATGAATAATGATTTTTTTTCATAAATTTGTTTTGATTTGATAACTATTCAAATTGTTTTGCCTTTCACGACCAAATGAATAAGGCGAATGAATCAAAAAAGGGGATGTTACCAGCATCTCCTTTTTCGTTTGAAAGGGTTAGTTTCTCATAGGCACGGTTTTTATTATTACTGTTTATATTGCTTTGTTGAAAGAATTACTTTGGTTCTGATATTGGGGGCTTCGCTACGAACTATTTTGGAATTAACTGAGCATGCAAACCCAATCGATTTGAATACTTCTTCCAGCGTTTCGTTTTTTATCGTTGCCGTAAATACCGGCTTATATACCTCCGGCTGTTCAACCTCAATATCGATGTTGTATCTTCTTTGGAGCTTGGTCAGTACTTCCGGCATCGGATCATCCCTAAAAATCAACACACCCTCTTTCCATGAAGTAAAATCTCTGGTATTCACGAGTGCAGTGTTCAATTGTCCCGTAGCAATATCATATTGAGCCATTTCGCCAGGACGTAGTTCATAATGAAACGACTTTATTTTGGTATTCAGCATTTCAACTTTGCCGGATTCCAAAGCCACACTGATTATTTTTTCATTGGGATAGGCACATACATCGAATCTGGTTCCCAAAACTTTTACTTCCAGATCATCACAAAAAACTCTCATCGGAACCCGTTTGTTTTTCGCAGCCTTGAAGAATGCTTGTCCTACCAGATTGATTTCACGATTGTTAACTGCAAAATTGGTATTATAGGTGATTTTAGAGCCTGAATTCAACCACACCACCGAACTATCAGGAAGCATAATCTTTGAGACCTGTCCATTGTCGGCATAAACCGTTGTATAACGAAGGTGGCTATTCCCTTGTTTAAAAAAATACGGCTGGACGGCAAAGAATAACGAGGTCAGCCCGACTGCAAAAACAAATACAGCCGCATATTTCAACAAAATATTCTTTCCAAGAATAAAAAACTTTTGACGGGCATTCTTCCGGCGCTGGAAACCTAAATAAAGATTCTCCACCTGGTATTCGGGCATTTGCCTGGTCGATGAAATCAGGGCCCAGGCATTTTTGATCTTCAAATATTCGTCGCGGACCGATTTATCTTCGTCCAACAAAGAAATCAATGCTTCTTTTTCGCTTCCTTTTTGATTTCCTGTCACTGTTTGCAATATATCGTCAATATGTTCCATATTTTCGTTCTGTATAATTAATGCACGAACCTCGGTTTACCCTAGTTGAGATGAAGAAAATAATCGATTATTTTTTAACTGCCGGAAACATTTGTTTCTAAACAATTGAAAATATGCAATTTTAGAATACAAAATTTACCAGATACAAAATATCCCTTGAGTGGGCCTCTTAAACAAACAAAAAGGCCACAATGGGAAGGTAATCTTTCAGCGAGGTCCGGAATAACTTCAATGCCTTGGTAATGTGCCCCTCAACAGCTTTAACTGAAATGCCAAGTTCTTCAGCAATTTCTTTATTCTTTTTGTCCTCAAAACGGCTCAATTGAAAGACTGTCCGGCATTGCGGCGGTAGTTGACTTAGTGTTTCCTCAATGATTCGTTCAATTTCATTGAATGTGATACTGGAAGTATCGAGCAAACTTAAAGCATCGAAATTTGCTTTCAGCTCAATGTCTTTAATATCAGCCGATTCAAAAAGCTTTTGTTTGTACCGCTGGTTTCTTAACTTATAAAGACAGTTATTGCGGGCAACCGTAAAGAGGTAAGCGCCCAGATTGGTATCATCCGCCAATTCAGACTTTTTATCCCACAGGACCATTAAGGTATCCTGAATAATATTTTCGGTCAGGTCCGCGACAGGAATGTATTCAAAAACAAAGTAATATAAGCGGGGAACATATCGGGTATAAATGACTTTAAATGCAGCTTCATCTCCATTCCGGAGTTTGCCGAATAAATATTTTTCATCTTCAGTCATTCCTTTGTCCAATTAGCGACAGCAAAACTATTAAAATCTGAAGAATGCAGCTCCAGTGGGAAATAAAATCTACACCGGTTGCCATCATGAAGCCGGAATCGCACTTGTTTGGTAATGTTAAATCAAACATTCACAAACGAATCGATCAGTACATTGCTCTAACCGTATCCAATGTTCCTAATGATTTGATATCTGTGGCCCCTTATTAAATCGGCAAATTCCAGACAAATACTCCCAGTAAAACAACTGCTGCCGTACAAGCTACAATCAGCACGGCATTAAGCCGGGTAATGACAATAGGCCCCAGTTGTTCACTTTCGGTATATGCCTCGCGAACTACGAAGAAATAATAATAGATACCGATAATGGCCATCACAATGGCAAAAATAGAAATGCCCAGAATGCCCTGCCCAATTGCCAATACAAAAACCTGGTACTTGGCCAGGAAGCCCGAGGTTAGCGGGATGCCGGCCATCGACATCAGCAGGATGGTTACCATAACCGCAATCCAAGGTTTCTTCCTGTATAATCCCCGGAAAATGGAAATCTCCTCCAATCCGTTGGAAGCCCGCTTCAGCAAAATGAATATAATAAACAAGGGAACTGTCGCCAGCGAATAAACAAACGTGTAATAAAGGATGACAGCAGCCGAGGAACTGTGCTGCGAAAGCATAGCCAGCATGATAAAACCACTGTGAGAAATAGATGAATAGGCCAGCAAACGTTTAAAATTGGTTTGTTTCAGGGCTCCGAGGTTCCCGACCAAAAGCGTAAGTCCGGTCATTACCCAAAGCGCTTTTTCGAGCGGAACAGGCAGCGGAAGCAACCCCATATCCAGCAGACGGAAAAATGCCGCAAATCCGGCCGTCTTAACCACTGTCGACATAAAGACCGTGACCAGTGTGGGAGCTCCTTCATAAACATCGGGGCTCCAGAAATGGAATGGCGCTGCGGCTACTTTAAAGGCCACGCCAATCAAAATGAATAGTAGCCCGACCAATAACATAGGCGGCAAATGGCCATTGAAATTTGCGATGAAGGTTTTTATTTCAGGAAGATAGAAAGTAGCAGAAGCGCCGTAAACCAAGGCAATCCCAAAAAGAAAAATAGTTGTGGCAAACGACCCCATCAAAAAGTACTTAAACGAAGCCTCGTTCGACCGGTATGAGTACTTTTTACCTCCGGCCAGCACATACAGCGGAATGGATAAAATCTCGATCCCCAGGAAAAGCATAATGAGGTTCGAGAAGGAAGTCATCAGAAAAGCCCCTGTCAGCGCAAAAACCATCATGGCATAGTGCTCGGCTACGTGATGTTCCATTGCATCATAATAATCGACCCCGAACATGAATATCAGAATGGATATAACGACCATCGAGATATTGAATGCTATCGAGAAATTGTCAAACAGGATCATATCGTGGAAATACTTCGAGCCAAGTCCCCAGTCTTTAAATAAAAGAAAGGTGGTAATCAGCAGCCCCGCAATGGCAACAGGCGCCAGAAGCGCTTTGTTTTTGAAGAATCCCAAATATAAAACAATGATTCCAAGAACTATGGTAAAAATTAATGCACTCATTTGCTTTCAGTGATCAAGTATGTTTCTAACTATTTTTAATGCGCCAGCGATAAAACGACATCGGCAACAGGCTTCAGTAAATATTGTGTGGTTTGAACCGATTGCTCCAACAGGTTCAATATGCCCTGGGGATAGATTCCAAGGCCCAGAATGACCGCAATCAACGGAATCAGAACGAAATAGTCGAGAGCCCGGACATCGGTTACTTTTTCAAAAACGGCTTTCTGACTGCCCAGCATCGAACGCTGATAGGCATACAACATGTAGATTGCCCCTAATATCATGGTCGTCCCGCCCAGTAAAGCAAAAACAATTGACTGTTGGAAAAGCCCGGTAATCATCAGGAATTCGCCTACAAAACCGGCAGTCAGCGGCAGGGCAATCGATCCCAGAACCACAATCAGGAAAAGAACCGCCAGGTTGGGCGCTTTCAGTTTTATTCCACCCAACTGCGGAAGTTCGATCGTTCCGGTTTTTTCTTTGATCAGGCTCACTACATAAAACAAGGCCACGATTGTGACACCATGACTGATTACCTGAAACAGAAGTCCTTTCAGCGCAAAATGATTCATCGCAAATATGGCAGCAGCCATCAACGAAATGTGCGCCATCGACGAAAAAGCGACCAGCATCTTCAGGTTTCTTTGCCTGAACGCAATAACCGAAGCATAAATCACCCCAATCAGGCAAAGCCCAATTACCAGGTTTTGCCAATACAGAACTCCCTGTGGCACAATCGGCGACAGAAAACGTAAAGCCCCGTAAACGCCCATCTTGGTCATCACTCCTGCCAGGATCATCACCCCCTGAGTAGAGGCCATGGTATAGGTTGTGGGTTGCCAGGTGTGAAACGGAAATACCGGCATCTTGATGGCAAAACCGATGAACAGAATCCAGAACAGCCAGATTTGGGTGTTTTCCGGTATATGGAGCTGATAGAAAGCTGAGAAATCAGTGGTATGTGGCGCCGGAGTGAGCTGGTACAGGTAAATGATTCCAAAAAGCAGGAACAAACTTCCGGTCAGGGTATAGATGAAAAACTTAAACGTAATGGTCCGCCGGCCATCGCCTCCCCACAGAAGCAAAATAAAATAAACCGGGATGAGCGCCAGTTCCCAGAAAATGTAAAACAGGAAAGCGTTCTGCGCCAGGAAAACCCCGATCAATGCCGATTGGGTAAACAAGATCAGAAAATTGAGCAAGGCAACGTTTTTCTGTTCGCGGTTAAATCCGGCCAAAATGATGAACGGGAAAAGTAAGTTGGTCAGCAAAAGCATGATTGCGCTTATGCCATCCATGCCCAGCGAAAACGGGATGCCCATGAAATCTATCCAGTTCAGTGAATAACTGGTTGCCGAAGCTGATAAAACCACCGGAATAGTAATCAGCAGGTTCACTATGGACGAAGCCAGCGCAGTCGTCCGCACCACTTTCACATTCCGGCACAACAACAGGAACAGACCTGTCAAAAATGGGATTAAAAGATTGATCAGTAGTATCATGGGTTCAGATTGTCAGGATGAAAACAATAAATAATAAAATTCCGGCCACCATGGCAAAAAGGTAGAAACTGATGTTCCCTCGCTGAAGCTTACGGGTAAGAGCTCCCAGCCTCGAAGTGGCCTCGCCGACGCCATCAACCACGGAATTTAACACCGCATTTTCCACTTTCCCGAAAAAGAAATCAGACAGATATCCGAAAGGTTTCTCGAAAACAGTCGCGTAAATTTCATCGATGTAAAACTTGTTGTAAACCAGTCGCGCAAAAAACGGCATTGGCACACCTTCTTCTGCCGGAACCGTCGCTTTTCGGACAAAAACCCTATAGGCCAGGCCAATCACCAACGCCAGAAGTACGACCGAAAGAAGGATCAACCCGATTTCGGTTGAATGGCTCATTTCCTCGTGGGCCTGCTCCGAAACTGCACGTTGCAGGTAACTACCAAAGCCTGAATGACCGCCAAATAATGAAGGGATATTCAGGAAGCCGCCAAAAACCGAAAGGATTGCCAATATCATCAATGGAACCGTCATCACTTTGGGCGACTCATGCGGATGCGCTTCGGCAAGCCGTTGTTCGCCAAAAAAGACCAGGTACAAAAGCCTGAACATGTAAAAACAGGTCAGCAACGCTCCGCCCAGGGCCAGCACATACCAGACCATATTTTGTTCGAAAGCTTTGCTGAGTATAAGATCCTTGCTGAAGAAACCTGAAAATGGTGGAATCCCGCTGATAGCCAGTGTTGCTGCCAGAAAGGTGAAATAAGTTACGGGCATCTTTGTCCGAAGTCCACCCATTTTCCGGATGTCCTGCTCGCCTCCCATGGCGTGAATAACACTTCCGGCGCCAAGGAACAACAGCGCTTTGAAGAAGGCATGAGTGGTAAGATGAAATACCGCCGTAGAATAAGCGCCCAGCCCCAGTGCAAGAAACATATAGCCCAACTGCGAAACAGTTGAATAGGCCAGCACTTTCTTGATGTCGTTCTGCCTTAACCCAATGATTGCGGCCATAATAGCTGTTACCAGCCCCAGAATGATGATGATGGTAAGCGTGATCGGTGCAAGGCTGTACAAAATACCCGATCGGGCAATCATGTAAATACCGGCAGTTACCATCGTGGCCGCATGGATAAGGGCGGAAACCGGTGTCGGACCGGCCATGGCATCAGGCAGCCAGGTATAAAGCGGAATCTGTGCGCTCTTGCCCACAGCTCCGACCAAAAGGAGCAAAGTGATCAGGGTAATGACCGGCGCTCCAACCTGAAAAGCGGAAGCCTGTGCAAAAATATCTGAGAAAGTAACCGACTTGAACGTGAAGAAAAGCAGGATGATCCCGAGGATAAAACCCAAATCGCCAATGCGGTTCATCACAAAAGCTTTGCGGGCGGCATAGTTGTAAGCCGGATTTTTGAACCAGAAACCAATCAGCAGGTACGAACACAATCCGACACCTTCCCACCCAATAAACAGCACCAGGTAATTGGCGCCCATAACGAGCAGCAACATACTGAAAGTAAACAGGTTCATCTGAGCAAAAAACGTATTCACGCGGTCATCGTCGTGCATATAGCCGATGGAATAGATATGGATCAACGCCCCGACTCCGGTAACAATCAGCATCATGGTCAGCGAGAGATGGTCGATCAGGAATGCAAAGGGAATTTTCATACTCCCGACCGAAATCCAGTCGAACAGGGTTACTGTTGCGGCATCCTGTCCTGACGAACGAAGCGTAAAAAACAAAACTGCCGAAACCAGGAATGATAAAGACACCATGGTGCTCGCAATAATGCCCGCCTGATTGTGCTTTAACTGTTTCCGGGCTAAGCCGGTGATCAGGAACCCTAGCAGCGGGAACGCCGGAACAAGCCAGGCCAGGTTTATGAAAGGAACTGATGCTACCATTTCAAACGGTTCAAAAGGTTAATATCTACTGAATCTACATTGCGTTTCATCATCACAAGGATAGAAAGGCCAACAGCCACTTCTGCCGCTGCCACAATCATGATAAAAAATACAAATACCTGACCTGCCGGATCGGAATGATAGGCGGCAAAGGCGGTAAGCAACAAGTTTACCGAATTGAACATCAATTCAATACACATCAGAATGATAATGGTATTTCGCCTGAACAAAACGCCCAGCAATCCGATGCTGAAAAGGGTCACACTCAGTAAAATGTAGTGATCCAACGGAATGATTTGTATGGCTGATGATAACTCTTTCATGTGTTAATATTTTGTTTTTTAGTTGCCACATGGAACTCGCATGTAAAATTTCCATCCGTGGTTATATTTAGCGAACATGCTCGTTTCATATATTAAGCGTCTTTTTTTCCAAACATCACAGCCCCGACCATCGCCGAAATAAACAGTACCGACGATACCTCAAAGGGCAATAAAAACTCACGAAACAGGGTCTTCCCCACTTCCGAAACCAACCCGATATTTCCGGTAAACGGATAGCGCGGCTGTATGGCAAAAGTCTGTCGGGTTGCGGCCAGCACCACCAGAAAAAACAAGCCACCGGCAATAACGGCCGATATCCTGGTCAGCGAGGTTTTCTGAGGAATGGTGGCCTGGTTCAGGTTCAGCAACATGATTACAAACAGGAACAACACCATGATGGCCCCGGTGTAAACGATGATGTGAACTACGGCCAGAAACTGCGCATTCAGAAGAATGTAATGACCTGCCATTCCAAGAAAACAGATAATCAGAGAAATAACACTGTTTATAGGGCTTCTGGAGAAAACCACAAACAGTCCGCTGATAATCATGACCGCCGAAAGCAAGTAAAATAAGAATGTCATTTTTTATACTTTTTTATTAGTGCCTGAAGCACTTTAGTTTCCCAAACTTTTATCGGTTATGCGCATTGCGCTTATTTTGTTTAAAAATACGCACGTTTTCGGTTTGCCTTCCTGAGATGTCAATCCTCAGGGCTGGATCGGCCGGTTCAAGCAGTTTATCTTTGCCGTACACAAAAGGAACACGTTTATATTCCGACTCAACAACGCGATCGGTAAGGAAAATAGCTTCCTTCGGACAGGCTTCCTCGCAGTTTCCGCAGAAGATGCAACGCAGCATGTTGATTTCATAAACCGCTGCATATTTTTCTTCGCGGTACAAATGTTCTTCTCCCGGCTGACGTTCGGCAGCAATCATGGTGATGGCCTCTGCCGGACACGAAACAGCACACAAGCCACAGGCCGTGCAGCGTTCCCGTCCCTGCTCGTCGCGCTTCAGCACATGATGCCCCCGATATATGGCGCTGAATTCACGCTTTTGTTCAGGATAACAAACGGTAGCTTTCTTCCTGAAAAAATGCTTCAGGGTAATGAACATGCCCTTCAGGATTGCCGGAATGTAAATCCGTTCCATGAAGGTCAGCTTTTTGTCCGAAACCATTTTCGACCGGTTGGATAATGATTGCATAAGGCGTCGGATTAAGTCAGTTTTGTGAAATAATAATAAGTTCCCGTTGCCAGGATATTAAAAATCGCCAGCGGAACCAGGCCTTTCCATCCGAGGTTCATCAGTTGGTCGTAACGGAAACGCGGCAATGTCCAGCGCACCCACATAAAGACGAAAATCAGGAAGAAAATCTTCAGGAAAAAGAACGCCGATCCAAGCAAGGTTACCATGTTGGGCGATAACCCCAACTGATCGATAAACGGCATGTTGTAACCGCCGAAATACAAGGTTGCAATCACCGCCGACGATACAAACATGTTGATGTATTCGGCAAACAGGTAAAAACCAAGCTTCATCGAACTGTATTCGGTATGATAACCACCAATCAACTCGGTTTCGCACTCCGGAAGGTCGAACGGGGCGCGGTTGGTTTCGGCAAAGGCACAGATCAGATAAATGAGGAACCCCAGCGGCTGATAAAAAACATTCCAGTGCAGGCCCTGTTGCTGCTCAACAATATCGTGAAGGCTCAGTGAACCGGTAGTCAAAACCAGGGAGACAATTGCCATGCCCATCGCCATTTCGTAACTGATCATCTGCGAAGCTGCCCGGATTGACCCCAGCAGCGCGTATTTGTTGTTCGAGGCCCAGCCGCCGATCATGATGCCGTACACCCCGATGGAAACCATCGCAAAAACATACAGGATACCGATATTCAGGTCGGCAATCTGCATCGAAAAATCGACTCCTCCAATAGTCAGCGTTCCTCCCCAGGGAATTACCACTCCGATCAGCAAGGCCGTGGTCATTGCGATTGACGGGCCAAGGATGAAAAGTTTTTTGTTTGCCGAAAGAGGAATGATTTCTTCTTTCATAAACATTTTTACTCCGTCGGCTAATGGTTGCAATAGGCCAAAAGGGCCAGCCCGGTTTGGGCCACGGCGATCCTGCATGAAAGCCGCTACTTTCCGCTCACCATAGGTCGAATACATGGCCACCAAAAGGGTAACCAGCAAGATAATGAGCAGAAAAATGGTTTTATAAATGTACAGTGTCCAATCCATGTCAATAGGTTGTATTTCTTTAGATGCGCTGTTTTAAGCAATTTATGATTTTGTATTGTCTGGCAACTTTGGGTAATGGTTCTGCGAGATGACCGAATGCCTCGAAATCTTCCGGGGCCCTTCAACGATCCAGTCTTTCAAATCTTTGTGGTGAAAGCGGCAATCGTTGCAGATAAATTCTTCAAGCTCTCCATATTGATCCTTCCGACCGGTCACCCTGAGAATTTCATCGCCTTTCATCCACAAAACCGTTTTACCGCCACATTTGGGACATTCGCGATGTGCGTCAACCGGTTTGGTAAACCATACCCGGCTTTGGAAGCGGAACGTTTTATCGGTCAGCGCGCCTACCGGACAAACATCGATCATGTTTCCCGAGAAATCATTGTCGATTGTCTTGGAAATATAAGTGCTGATTTCGCAATGGTCGCCACGGTTCAGCACGCCATGCACCCGCTGATCGGTAAGCTGATCGGCCACCATCACACAACGGTAGCAAACAATGCAACGGTTCTTGTTGAGTTTAATCAGGTCGCCAATGTCAATGGGCTCAAAAGTCCGGCGTTCTTCATCGGTCCGGGTTTCGTCCAGACCGTGCTCGTACGAAAGGTCCTGAAGATGACATTCGCCCGCCTGATCGCAAATTGGACAATCGAGCGGATGGTTGAGCAGCAGAAATTCAGCAATAGCCCGGCGGTTTTCCATCACTTCCGGAGAGGTGATATTTTGCACCACCATTCCGTCCATAACCATGGTCCGGCACGAAGGCACCAGTTTGGGCATCGGGCGGGGATCTTTGGCCGATCCCTGGGCTACTTTAACCAGACAGGTCCGGCATTTTCCGCCACTTCCTTCCAGTTTTGAATAATAGCACATGGCAGGCGGAACCACTGTGCCACCAATTTTTCGGGCGGCATTCAGAATAGTCGTACCAGGTTCTACTTCAACCTCAATATTATCGATAGTTACCTTGATAAGGGACATCTCTTTAGTTTTACGTGATCTTCAAATTCTTGGCGGAAATGACGGATGGCGCTAGCCACAGGCCATGCCGCAGCATCGCCCAGCGGGCAAATCGTGTTTCCTTCAATATGTTTCGAAATGTCGGCCAGCAGGTCGATGTCTTTCATCGTTCCCTCGCCGTTTTCAATCCGGTGCAAAATCTTTTCCATCCAGCCGGTTCCTTCGCGGCACGGGCTGCACTGGCCGCACGATTCGTGGTGATAGAACCGGGTGAACGTCAGCAGGTTTTTAACTACGCAGGCCGTTTCGTCCATCACAATGAATCCCCCCGAACCCAGCATGGTTCCGGTCTGAAATCCACCTTCGGCCAGCGATTCGTAACTCATCAGGCGAGGTTCGCCTTTGGCTGTTTTCAGGATCAGTTCGGCCGGAAGTACCGGTACCGAAGAACCTCCGGCCACCACGGCTTTCAGCTTATTGCCATTGCGAATGCCTCCGCAGTATTCGTCGCTATAGATGAATTCCTCAACCGGAAGGCCCAGCTCAATTTCATAAACTCCCGGTTTGTTGATATGTCCGCAAGCTGAAATAAGTTTTGTGCCTTTGCTATTGCCAACGCCAATTGCAGCGAATGCCTCACCGCCGTTATTGATGATCCACGGCAGATTGGCGATCGTTTCAACGTTATTGACCACCGTTGGACTGTCGTACAGCCCGACTACTGCCGGGAATGGCGGTTTAATCCTCGGGTTGCCGCGTTTTCCTTCGAGCGATTCAATCAGGGCTGTTTCTTCGCCACAGATGTAAGCGCCGCCTCCGGGATGGCAGTATAAATCGAGCGAATAGCCGCTACCTAAAATATTCTCGCCCAGAAAACCATTGCGATAGGCTTCCTCAATGGCTTTTTCGAGAATGCGCATCACGTACATCAGCTCGCCACGGATATAAATGTAGGAGGTGCGTGCTCCGAGGGCATACGAACCCAGAATCATCCCTTCAATAAGCTGATGCGGATTTCGTTGCCCCAGATACCTGTCTTTAAAAGTCCCAGGTTCACTTTCATCGTAATTGCAAACGAAATATCGCGGTTTGCCGGAGCTTTTATCGATGAACCCCCACTTCATTCCCGCAGGGAAACCAGCCCCTCCCCTGCCTTTTAAACCCGATTTTTTCACCTCATCAGTAACCTGATCAGGAGTAAGGTTTTTCAGCGTTTTCTCAGCGGCTGAATATCCGCCCAGTTTCCTGTAAACCTCGAAACTGGCAAGACCGGGAACGTCAATGTTATTGAGTAAAATTTGCTTTGCCATGGGTTACAGATATGGATGGGTGTGTGAACATTTATGCTCAGCCGTCCATTGGTCAAGCAACTCGTCGGCTTTCTGAACAGTCATATTTTCATGATAGTCGGCACCAACCTGAATAACCGGCGCATTGCCGCAGGCCGCCAGACATTCAACTGTTCTCAGCGTGAACCTGCCATCAGCCGTAGTCTCACCGGGTTTGATGCCCAGTCTTTTCTGAAAATGGGCCAAAATTTCTTCGGAACCTTTCAGACAACAAGGACCGGTCTGGCAAACTTCAATAACGCAATTTCCAACAGGCTGAAGGTTGAACATGGTATAAAATGAAGCAACCTCATAAACTTCAATGGGTTGAAGGTTCAGCAACGAAGCCACATAATCCATCATTCCGACACTCAGCCATCCGTCGTTTTCGGATTGGGCGATATGCAAAATGGGCAACAAGGCCGATTTTTGTCTGCCTTCGGGGTAACGCCGGATAATCCGGTTCACCAGATCGAGCGTTTCGCTGCTAAATTCTTTTATCTTTTTGTTGTTCTGCATGTATCTTATCTCTCTTTGTCTTCCTTTATTTGGCCTTATCCCTTCGATACTATTCTGGGAGCGGCTTTTCGTTCAAAAGTTTACTTTCCAGACTGTTGCCTTTTTTAAGCATCCAGTTCTCCGGCAATCACATTCATCGAGCTCATCGTAAGAACGGCATCCGACAACATATCGCCGGTTACTATTTCAGGATAGGCCTGATAATAAATAAAACACGGACGGCGGAAATGCAGGCGCGAAGGGGTTCTTCCGCCATCGCTGACCAAGTAAAAGCCCAGTTCGCCGTTAGCGGCTTCGATGCAATGATAAACTTCGCCGACAGGGATATCGGTTTCGCCCATCACAATTTTGAAATGCCAGATCAAGGCTTCCATGTTGTTGTAAACCTTTTCCTTGGGAGGCAAAACATACCGAGGATCTTTGGCAAAGTAGGTTTCCTTATCGTCCATCTTTTCGAGCTTGTCCAAAGCCTGTTCGATGATGCGCAGGCTTTGCCACTGCTCTTCCTGACGGACCATAAACCGGTCGTAGGTATCGCCACTCTGACCGATCGGGACAACAAAATCAAAATCTTCGTATGAGCAATACGGGTTCATTACCCGCACATCGTAATCGACACCGCAGGCACGCAGGTTTGGGCCGGTAAAACCATAGGCCAGCGCACGGTCGGCCGCGAACGAGCCAACGTTTATGGTACGGTCCATGAATATCCGGTTGCGCGACAGCAGTTTTTCAAATTCTTTGAGCTTGACCGGGTATGTTTTCAGGAAATGGCGAATCTTTGTCCAGGCCTTCTCGCTGAAATTACGTTCGAACCCACCAATACGCCCCATGTTGGTCGTGAGCCGCGACCCGCAGATTTCTTCGTAAATCTCGTAGATGAACTCGCGGTCCTGGAAGAGATAGGTAAATCCGGTAAGGGCTCCGCTATCAACGCCAATCACGGTGTTACAGATCAGGTGATCGGCGATACGGGCAAGCTCCATCACTATAACGCGAAGATAATCAACCCGCTTTGGAGTTTCTATTCCAAGCAGTTTCTCTACGGTCATGTGCCAGCCCATGTTATTGAGCGGGGCTGAGCAGTAATTCAACCGGTCGGTCAGCGGAGTGATCTGGTAAAAAGGCCGGCGTTCGGCTATCTTTTCGAAAGCGCGGTGAATATAGCCAATGGTTTGTTCGGTATTAACAATGAACTCTCCATCCATCAGCATCACATTCTGGAAAACACCATGTGTTGCCGGATGCGTCGGGCCTACATTCAGGGTATTGTATTCTTTCGGTTCTTCCGTTTTTACAATATCTTTTGCCCAGTAACCTGTATTGTATTTCTGTACCATATTTTAAAGTCAGATGGTTGAAACCTGAAATTGTGGAAACAAATCAGGACTCAGAATTCATAACTCACTTTTCATCGTCCAAACATGCGGTCGTCTTTATCTTCTCGGGTCGGATCTTCCAGCGGGAAATCTTTTCTCATCGGAAAATCAGTCATTTCATCCACATTCAGGATTCGCTTCAGATTGGGATGCCCATCGAAGATAACGCCGAAAAAATCATACGTTTCACGTTCCATCCAATTGGCGGCAGGCCAGATGTCGGTGATTGAAGCCACAACCGGATTTGAAAGGTCGGTCGCCGTTTTAATCCGGATCCGGTGATTGTTTACCATGCTCTGCAAATGATAAACCACTCCCAGTTGATCCATCTCGGGATAATGCATCCCGCAGAGGGTGGTTAAAAAGTTGTACTGCAACTCACGGTCGTCGCGTAGGAACAAAAGGATCTCGTGAACCGATTCCTTCTGAATTGTAATACACAGCATATCGCCCATCACTTCGTGCGAAACAACGGCATCGGCAAAGAGGCTGTTCATTTTGGCAACAACCAACTGGTCTCTTTCGGGGTTGATCTGGAACACGATTTTATATTTTATTTAGTATGAACTATTTAAACGAAAAGACTTTCAAAAAAAATACTTCTTCTGAGTTTATTCAATGTTATACCTGGCCATTAAATCCTGGTATTCAGCAGAATTTCTTCTTCTGAGTGACTCATTGGCAACAAGCTCCTGAATTTTCAATATTCCATTAATGATCTGCTCCGGACGCGGAGGGCAACCTGGCACATACACATCAACCGGAATTACACGGTCGATGCCCTGCAAAACACTGTATGTATCAAAAATGCCGCCACTCGAAGCACATGCGCCAACAGCAATTACCCATTTGGGTTCGGCCATTTGGGTGTAAACTTCGCGCAATACCGGCCCCATTTTCTTGGCGATAGTTCCCATAACCATCAGTAAATCACTCTGACGTGGCGAAAAGCTCAACCGTTCAGAACCAAACCTGGCCAGGTCGTAAGTAGAAGCCATTGTTGCCATGAATTCAATTCCACAGCAGGAGGTTGCAAATGGCAACGGCCACAACGAATTCTTCCGGGCCAGACCAACGGCCTTATCCAGCGAAGTGAGAAAGAAACCCTGTCCGGAGACTCCTTCCGGGGCTTCAACTATGGTTGGTGAATTGGATTGTTTATCTGTCATGATTAAAATTTTTTCGGACCAATCAACGTTTCTCCCATTTCAACGCCCCCTTAAGCAAAACATAAACAAAGCCGACAAGAACCAGTATCATGAACAAAAACATTTCAAGAAATCCTTCCTTGCCTAGCTCTTTAAAGTTCACAGCCCAGGGATACATAAAAATGACTTCGACATCGAAGAGGACGAACAAGATGGCTATCAGAAAATATTTAACAGAAAATGGGCTTCGTGCATTTCCCATCCCTTCGATTCCACATTCAAAATTCTCAAGCTTCGTACGCGAAAACCGTTTAGGCCCCATAAAATGGGTCAACCCCATAACCGTTACTACAAATCCAAGAACAACAATGGATTGGATCAGAATCGGGATATAATCTTGTGGCATCGCTTTACTTTTTAGAATAAGTTTGTTAACGAATATTTGATCAATTTGTTCGTAAAACTAGGAAATATATTCCGCTGGAGCCAAACGAAAGCACCGGGCAAAACCAAAAACGGCCTATTTCTTAACGTAAATTTTTTATTTGATAACGTGTCAAAAAGACACTTTTATCACAAAATAAATACCTTTAAAACAGCAAATTACAAGTTCACAACAAAAGCTAAACGCTAATTTTCAGAAGAGTATGAGAAAGTAACCGTGTAAGAACCCGAAATGGGTTTACAAGTTTATTTTTTGCCCCCGAAGGATGGCTCTCATCCAGCCCAAAGTTTCTAATGGCTTCCAAGCGAAATCAGCAAAATCCCAATCATGATACCGGCCAGGTACAGGGCTTTCCGTTTGATATTCTTTTCGTGAAAGATCAATGCCCCAACCACAAACGAGATAACTGTTCCTCCACGGCGGAGCGACGAAACAATGGAAATCATGGATTCAGGATAACTCAGGGCATTGAAGTACAGATAGTCGGCCAGTACCAGAAAAACGCCAATCAGCGGAATGGTCCAGCGCCAGTGGAACTGTGCCCGTTCTTCTTTAGGCACGAGCCATTGATTAACAACCAAAACCGGGAATAAAATGGCCACCTGGTAAAACGAAAACCAGGCCTGCACCGCCATCCGGTCGATACGCCGCATCAGGAATTTATCGTACAAACCGCTGGCCGCACCCAGAAAAGTCCCGGCCATGATGAAAAATACCCATTTATTGGTGGTGAAGTTGATCCCTTCCGACTTTCCGGTGGTGGAAAGCATATAAAAAAACAGCAAGGTGATCGTTACGCCCACCCACTGGTAAAAATTCAGGTGTTCACTAAAAATTACGATAGCGCCCAGTAAAGTCCAGATGGGGCCGGTAGCCCGAATGGGCGACACAATGGTAATCGGGAGGTTTTTAACCGCGTAAAAAGTAAAAACCCAACTTGCGACCACCAGCAGCGATTTCAGGAAAATGAGCACGTGCTCCTGAAACGTAATGTGAGGAACAAACAATTGGATTCCTTTGAAAAAATCGGGATAATAACCTGAACCGACGGTAATTGGAAGAAAGATAAGGGAACTGGTCAGCGTGGAAATGAACAATACCGGAATCACCGCATTCTTATGAACCGAAAGCTTTTTGTAAACCTCATAAATTCCTAATAAAAAAGCCGACAACAGCGCTAAAATTACCCACATAAAAGAATTTCAAGTTCAAAGTTTCAAGTTTCAGGTCCCGGGGTGCGGATCGATTTGTTGCAAAATGCCGGATACCGGGCCTTGGTATTTTCCCGGCACAAAACTAGCCACAGCACAGAATTGAAAGGAGCAACAACGATCTGAAGCTGTGAAATTTTATAAAATGATAATCTCAGAGGTGATCTTGCCATTCATTAGCGAAGGCTTCCACTTATTGCAGCAACCCTGATTTTCAGGATTTAGATTTCTTCCTCACCACCAGGATAGCGCCTCCCAATGCCAGCAATGCTCCGGCAACCGACAGTACCGAAAAATGTTCGGGGGCAATCCAGCTTACCTGCACCCAGGTTAAAATGCCCATAATGACGAAAGTGATAATCGGGTTCATGATCAGCAATACGCTGACTTTCCCGGCTTCCATGTATTTCAGGGCAAGCGACAGGCACACGTATGAAATCAGCGTGTTGGCCCCAAGGAAAACCAAAAGCAACCAGTACCCGAAACTTAAGTGGGCCAACGATCCAAAATTTACAAACGGGAAATAAAGCAGCACGGGCAGCCCGAAAATAAAAATATTCAGGGTGGTCACCGGGTGATGACGCACCAGTTTCTTTTGCATGGCAGCATAAACGGCCCAAGTCAAAGCTGCCGAAACAGTCAGCAACATTCCTTTGGTGTATTCGCTCCGGTTGTCGGGCAAAGCGGTCAGATGCTGCTGGTAAAAAATCCAGAAACCGAGAAGGGCCAGAAGAAAACCAAATCCCTGAATCAGGGAAAGTTTTTCCTTAAAAAAAACAACCCCAAAAATAGCCAGCACAACCTGTCCCGTTTGAACGGCAACCTGCGCATTCCCGGGCGTGGTGTACTGAACGCCCAGCATAAAACCAATGTAGTTCCAGGCCAGCATCAAAGTTGAGATAACCAGGATTAACGAAGGCTTGTATAATATTTTCAGGGCTTGGGGGTCGGTAAAAGCCGCCCAAAGCGCCATTCCTGAAAAGGCCAGCGAAAACCGGAACCAGACAATGGTTGGCGAATCGATAACCCTTACGGCTACTTTCAGCCCAATGGCCAAAACGCCCCACATCAAAACGGTGATTAAAGTATATAAGAGTCCTTTTGCCTGATTGCTCATATAGAAGTTCAACGTTTCAAGTTCAAAGTTTCAAGTTCGGAGTGCCTAAAGTCGGAATTTCGAACCCTAGGCTTACCATTCTCTAATCTTCAAATTCTCACATTTTCAAATCATTTTAATAGCTATTAAAAAAGGTGCCACCGGAATGAACAGCGACACCTTTCAAAAGTTTTATCTTTCAAAAAAACTACCTCAACTGAGCGCCCAATTCGCGTTCGTAAGTTGAGATCAGCTTCTGCATGATTTTTTCAATTTGTTTGTCGTTCAGAGTTTTTTCGTCATCGCGAAGGATGTAGCTGAGTGCATACGATTTCTTGCCTTCCGGAACGCCTTTGCCTTCGTAAACGTCGAACAGATCAACCGATTGCAGCAATTTCCGTTCTGAACGATAGGCCAGATCCCTCAACTGGTTAAACTGAACGTTTTTATCGAGCAGCAAAGCCAGGTCGCGGCGAACTTCAGGATATTTCGGAAGTTCATTGAATGTCACCTTGTTGTTTTTCAGCTCAACAAACACGGCATCCATGCTGAAGTCGGCAAAATAAACCGGGTTCTCGATGCCGAATGCCTTGAGTGTTTTTCCTGAAACCACTCCAAAACGAACCAGCTCTTTACCATTGACCAGGTACTGAAGTCCTTCGGAGCACAGATCGTTCGTGAAACCTTCCGTTTTCAGGTTCAAAACATCGAATCCCAAACGCTTCAAGATGTTTTCAACATACGATTTCAGGAGGAAGAACGTAGTTTTTGCCGCCGGATTCAACCAGTTAGCAGCTTCTTTATCGCCAGATACATACAAAGCCAGGTGCTCGTCTTCACGATAGTTCCGGATTGGATTGTCTTTCAGGTTGCTTCCGTTGAAGAAATAGCAGTTCCCGAATTCGTACAACCGAAGATCAGGATTTTTGCGGTTGGCGTTGTAGGCGATGGCTTCCAAACCGCCATAAAGCAAGGTCTGGCGTAAACTTCCCAAATCGTTGCTCAACGGGTTAAACAGCTTCACCGTGCTTTCGACCGGGAAAACCGGATTGTTTTCGTAGTACGATGTCTTGGTCAGCGAATTCGACCAGATTTCGTTAAAGCCTTGAGCAGTCAGCATTTCGGCCACCATGTTGCGCAATTTGGTCGGGTTCGGTTTTACCGAATATTGCAGCGAAGCATTAACATGGGTTGGAATGGCGATGTTGTTGTATCCGTAAATCCGCAGAATATCTTCAATCACATCACATTCGCGCTTAACATCAACACGATATGGCGGAACCAGAACAGAAAGCCCGGTTTCGGTTTCAGCTTCAATCTTTATTTCAAGTGCATCGAGCAACTGCTTGATTTTTTCCTTACCCAGATCGGCGCCAAGCAACCGCTTGATGTTGGCATAATTCAGGTCAACTTTAAAATCGCCTACCGGATTCGGGTAAATGTCAACGATTTCCGAAGAAATTTCGCCGCCGGCAATTTCCTTGACCAGCAAAGCCGCACGTTTCAGCGCATAAATAGTCATGTTCGGATCGGTTCCGCGTTCGTAGCGGAACGAAGCGTCGGTGCTCAACGTATGGCGACGGGCTGTTTTCCGGATATAAACCGAATCGAAATAGGCACTTTCGATGAAGATGCTCGTGGTCGTTTCCTTCACACCTGAATGTAATCCGCCAAAAACACCGGCAATACACATCGCCGAATTCGCGTTGCAAATCATCAGATCGTCCTGGTTCATTTCGCGTTCGATGCCATCCAAAGTAACAAATTTTGCTCCCTGATCAGCCGTGCGCACCACGATTTTACCACCGTCAATCTCAGCCGAATCAAAAGCATGCAACGGCTGGCCGGTTTCGAAAAGAACGAAATTGGTAATGTCAACAATATTGTTTATCGGCCGGATGCCTATTAATTTGAGCCTGTTTTTCAGCCATTCAGGCGATTCTTTCACCGTCACATTCGAAACCGTCACGCCGGAATAACGCGGACAAGCTTCCGGATTCAGCACTTCAACCGGAATCGGGAGCGAATGATTATCCACTTTGAAAGCCTCAACTGAAGGACGCTGGTAACTGATGGCCTGTTTTTGCTTCAGGTAAGCTGCCAGATCGCGGGCAATGCCAATGTGCGAAGCCGCGTCAATGCGGTTGGCTGTCAGGTCAACTTCGAGCACATAATCCGACTCGATTTTAAAATATTCGCTGGCCGGAGTACCCGGCACTGCCGAAGGATCGAGCACCATGATTCCGTCGTGGCTGTTTCCCAGCCCGATTTCGTCTTCTGCGCAAATCATACCTTCGGAAACTTCGCCCCTTATTTTTGACTTTTTGATTTTAAACTCGTTATCGCCATCGTACAAAGTAGTTCCAACAGTAGCCACAATTACTTTCTGGCCGGCAGCCACATTCGGAGCGCCGCAAATAACCGGCAAAACTTCACCACGTCCCACATTCACGGTGGTTTTACTCAGGTGATCCGAATCGGGATGCTTTTCACAGGTCACCACTTCGCCTACAACCAGCCCGCGCAACCCGCCTTTTATGGTTTCCACTTCTTCCATGCTTCCTACTTCCAGCCCAATCTGGGTCAGCGAAGCAGCTACTTCTTCCGGTGTACAATCAAGATTGATGTAATCTTTTAACCAGCGATAAGATATATTCATAACAGAAATCTTTTACGTCCGAATTTCAATGATCGGCAAAAGTAAATAAAATTTAGGGTGCGGGGGCAAAATGAACCTGTAAAATAGCATCAGTCGGCCAAGGTTAACAATTGATTGAAGAACCATGCGCCAAATGATTGATGGAAATATTCTGATACATTGCCATCAACCGACAAACCATCACTTCTGCCGGGATTAATCAGCAGTCGCCAAGAAAAACGACTTTTATCAGCTTTGATGCAAGGCATAATTTCTATATTACGCTCCAAATGCACAAAAACCTGAATACTTAAAAATCAGATAAATATGAAAAAAATCGGATTGCCATTTGTTGCTCTTGCATTGATTGTAACTTCGTGCAACGCACCCAAAGAACAAAAGAAAGACATGAACAACCCATTCTTTAGTGAGTACAAAACACCGTTCCAGGTTCCGCCATTCAACGAAATCAAACTGGGACATTACCTGCCCGCCACCGAGGAAGGAATCAAAGAACAAATTGCCGAAATTAAGGCCATCACCGACAACAAGGATGAGGCTACTTTCGAAAACACCATTTTGGCTCTCGACAAATCGGGAGATTTGCTCACCAATGTCAGCAATGTTTTCTTCAACCTGAATTCGGCCAATACGGATGACGAAATGCAGGCTCTGGCCCGCGAGCTCACTCCAAAACTTTCGGCTCACCGCGACAACATCATGCTCAACAAAGAGCTGTTTAAACGGGTGAAATCAATTTACGACAAACGCAAAGAACTGAAACTCGATGCCGAACAAATGCGCGTCGTTGAAAAATATTACCAGGATTTTGAACGAAGCGGCGCCAATCTGCCTGACGACAAACAAGCTGAATTACGCAAGCTGAACGACGAACTTTCGATGGCAGAACTCAAATTCGGTGAAAACGCATTGGCCGAAACTAACAAAAACTTCAAATTGGTAATCGACAATGAAGCCGATCTGAAAGGGTTGCCTGCCGATGTGATTGCTGCCGCCGCCGAAAAAGCCAAACAAGATAGCATGGCAGGGAAATGGGTGTTCACCCTGCAAAAACCCAGCATGATCCCGTTCCTTCAGTATGCCGAAAACCGCGACCTTCGCGAAAAATTGTACAAAGGATACCTCAACCGTGGCAACAACGGAAATGCCAACGACAACAAAGAAGTTCTCGGCAAATTGGTAAAACTGCGCGAGCAGAAGGCAAAACTTCTTGGTTTTAACAACTGGGCTGCTTACGTGGTTGATGTGAATATGGCGAAAACCCCCGAAAAGGTAAACGAATTCCTGATGAAACTCTGGGCTCCGGCTCTCGAACGGGCAAAAAAAGAGCGGGCTGATATGCAGGCCATGATTGATAAAGAAGGAGGAAAATTTAAACTCGGATTGTGGGACTGGTGGTACTATGCCGAAAAAGTGCGGAAAGCCAAATACGACTTGGACGAATCGCAGATTAAACCATACTTCAAGCTTGACAATGTACTCGATGGGGTATTTTATGTAGCCAATAAACTGTACGGGATTAAATTCATTAAACGAACCGACATTCCGGCTTACTGCGATGAAGCAACAGCCTACGAAGTACAGGAAGCTGATGAGAAACACATTGGAGTTCTGTATTTCGACTTTCATCCGCGCGCCGGGAAAAGCAACGGGGCCTGGTGTACTTCATTCCGAAACCAATATTATATCGACGGAAAAATGGTCACACCTGTTGTCTCGATCGTTTGCAACTTTACCCGCCCTGCCGGTGACGTTCCTGCCTTGTTGAGTTTCGACGAAGTAACCACCCTGTTCCATGAATCAGGTCATGCCTTGCACGCACTTTTTACCGATGGCCCCTATCGCCGTACAGCCGGAAATGTTCCGAACGACTTTGTTGAACTTCCCTCGCAAATCATGGAAAACTGGGCTTCGGAACCTGAAGTTCTTCGCGTGTATGCCAAACATTACAAGACCGGAGAAGTGATTCCGGAAGCATTGATTACCAAACTCGAAAAAAGCGCCCAGTTCAATCAGGGATTTGAAACCACCGAATTGCTTGCCGCTTCGTTGCTCGATATGGATTGGCACACTCAACCATTCAATAGCGATGTGGAAGCCTTCGAAAAAGCTTCGATGGACAAAATCGGCTTGATCAGCGAAATTGCCCCCCGCTACCGCAGCACGTATTTCTCTCATATTTTCTCCGGAGGTTATTCGGCCGGATATTACGTGTACATCTGGGCTGCCGTGCTCGATGCCGATGCGTTTGACGCCTTCAAACAAAGCGGCAACATTTTCAATCCTGAATTTGCGGCTAAATTCCGCACCCTGCTGACCAAATCAGGATCGGACGAAGGCATGGTTGTTTACAAAAACTTCCGTGGTCAGGAACCATCGATTGAACCATTGCTGAAACGCCGGGGATTGAAATAGATAAGACTTTAATTAGCAGTCATTATATTGGTGACTCACGATTCGATAAGTTTAGAACAAAATATTGATAGTGATGAAAAAGAAAGTTAGAGTTGGACTGATTGTCTTAGCAATAGTCCTAATCATTGCAAATTTGACACTTATAGATTATAGTAATTTTACTTGGACTAATAATTTGTCCAAATTACTTGGAATTATAGCGATGATTGGTTTAATTATCAGCATGATATTACAAATCAGACATGACAGTAAACAACAAGCAAACTTGACAGACAATAGCAGATAGGTTTTTAACTATTTCAAGGATGAATCATTGAGTTTTAATGACAGGAATACAATTGACAACCATCTGCTTGACATCTAGAAATATATGACTGTAAATAAATAACGAATCTCTAACATTAGCTACTCACCTCTGCGAGTAGCTTTCTACAATATTAAACTTTAGACCAAAGACTCGTCTCGTTAATCGAAGCGGGTCTTTTTTATGTTGATATTTAAACGATCCGGGCTATATGGATTTTGCCAAAATCGTCGTAACTTGTGTATGTTTTCGACGAACCTCAAGAAAACTAATCAATTAGGAGGGTCTTGAAAATTCAGTATCAAACACTTTTTTCACTAAAACACCAGCTTATGGCAGATTTTAACCTTGCATTCCCGTTGACAATAGCCCATGAAGGCGGCTACGACAACGATCCGGATGATCCGGGAGGCGAAACCTACAAAGGGGTTGCCCGCAAAATCCACAGCAAATGGGACGGTTGGACCAAAGTAGATATGCTCAAACGTCAGCCCGGATTTCCGGCAAACCTCGACAAGGATGCTGAACTCCAGCAGGATGTGCTGAGTTTCTACCGGCTTACTTTTTGGGATAAGATGAATGGCGACCTGATTGACGACCAGGATGTTGCCAATTCGATTTTCGATTTTGGCGTAAATGCCGGATTAAGTACCAGTGCCTCGCTGGCACAGATGGTTGTTGGCGCCGAAGCTGACGGAGTGATTGGCCCGAAATCGGTTTCCCTGATCAACAACTTTAATTCCGAACATTTTCTCTCCGCATTTACAGTAGCAAAAATTGCACGTTACATCCACATCGTCAAAAAACGGCCAACCAGCCGGAAATATTTCTATGGCTGGGTTCTACGTGCATTAGGCGAAAACGCCTAAGCAATTTACAATTGAACGATTTACGATTTACAATTGGAGCCTGGCGACTTCGCTGTTTTTTCAATCATAAATCGTAAATGGTAAATATCAAAATCGTAAATCAAACAGATATGGGATTTTTAAAAGACTTATTTTCAGGAGGAGCCAATACGCTTGTCGATTCGGTGGGCAAAGTACTCGACAATGTGGTTACTACCAAAGAAGAAAAGATGCAGCTCGAAAATGAAATCCGCAAGTCGGAAATGCAGTTTCAGCTCGACATGAAAAAACTCTCCAACGAAGAACAACAAATGATTCTTGGGGATATCAGCAGCGCCCGGCAACGCGAAGTCCAGGTGCTTTCGGCGCCCAATGCAAGCTGGTGGACCAAAAACACCATGCACGTGCTTGCCATCGGCACCACCCTTATCACGCTGACATTCTTCTACATCCTGATATTTAAACCCAAAAGCATCACTACCGAAAGCCGCGATATCGTGTTGTATATCCTGGGAGTACTGAGCGCCATCCTGTCGCAAATCTACAGTTACTACTTCGGGTCATCGCAGGGAAGCGCCGACAAGGCTAAAACTATTGCCGATTTTAAAGGAAAATAAAAAGTATAGGAGATCTCCGTCAAGGCCCGTTCCAAAATTCAGGAACGGGCTTTTTTTTATTCACCATAATCGCATTTCTGTTCTTTGAAACAAGTTTCTTATTTTTTAC
>CAZAVU010000041.1:0-35575 GCA_964488805.1 uncultured Odoribacter sp.
AAGTCCTTCAGACTTTTGTTCTGTGGAAAGATAAATGAAACGAGCATGTTCGTTAAACACAAACACGGATGAATATCTCACATGCGAGTTCCATCCGGCAATTAAAAAACAAATTATATTCGGATGAAATAGCCATGAGAGAAAATCTCACACAAACCGAATATGAATAAATGGCTATTCCATGAGTACATACCAAAGTTTAATAGAAAAGATAAAATTTATACGAATGAAATGACGATCCAGAAAAGGATTGAACCATTTCGGGAATATTAGTAATTGCAACAACAGTAAGCAAACAGGTAAAATAACATAATAGAACAGGTTAGGCAAGTCAATTAAAAAAAATACCAGACAGGGGATCCCATGAGTTTCCCCTGTCTGATAGAATAAGTAGATTAATGCTTACCTGGCAATGTAAACATTTAATTCGGAAACGAAAGCAAAGAAGTTCGGGCCTTCCACAGCAACATACTTGATGTACCGGGCTTTCGGGAAAGCGGTACTGCTGCATTTCTGGCCTGCATCTGTGTTAGGATCCATGGAGAAGGTGCCAAATTCGCTCCAGTCAGTGCCATTGAGGCTGTACAAGAACTGATTTCGGGTCTGACCACGACCATCACCCTGACGTCGGAACACTTCAAAGCTTGACAGGGTAACTTCTTTTCCCAAATCAACGCTAAACCAGTGAGGATACCCCGGATTGCCACCATCCCATTGCGTATGCCAGAATGTACCCAGGTCACCATCAATCGCGGCTGAAGCTAATCCGTTTGGTGCACCCTCGGCAGGTTCTTCGGTATCAAATCCGGTGATAGTCCACCCTTCGTTACTGAGTTTTTCTTCAACAATTACTTTAATCGGGTTAAAACTGGTGTAGAAAGTGTCAATGCAAGTCGGTTCCGGTAAGAACAGGGTCCGGTATTTTAATCCCGAGGCCACATCGGTTAAAACAGTCGTAGCTTCGTCGTTGGGAACGATTTTCTTAACAGCTTTACCTTCAGTATTGACATAATTCAATTCACACCCTATTGAATTATCAATCGAACTTAACCAGTTTATGGATAACTCTCCATTCAGCGAAAATGCCATATTGTTATCAATCATACGGTCGGCTAAGGTCGACTGGAAGAAGTCGCCATAAGCAGTACCCGCAATAGGCACTTTGATCGAACGGTTTCCTAAATCGTTAATCGTGTAAATGTCAAAAATATATGACTTTTCAGCCAGATTGGGGATGATTAGATTCAACGAATCCATATCCTCCGCTTTTGTGTAATTAAAGATCAATGAATCAGCACGATCGTTCCAATACACTTTAATTTTACTGACATTGTAAGCGTTACTCAGGTATCCTGAAATCTGGATCCTGTTTTTACCTGGATAAGTGACTAGTGAATCTACTTTAGCCAGATAAACAGTTTCACCATTCTTAATATATTCCTGGTGAAAATCCATCATGTCTTTACATGAATAGACCCCTGCAAGAGTTAGAACAACAAGCAGAATTTTATAGAATGATACTCTCTTCATTTTGATACATTTTTAGTTGTAAGTCTGGATAACATTTCCCCACCATGTCAATTCATTGAAATCAATAAAGCCGGCTCCGTCCCATGTTTCCCATACGACAAAACGGAAATACCTGATTTCTGCAGGGTAAGTCGTCTGATCAAATTCAAATTCATCGCCATTTAAAGCATGTGCCAGGTCCTCATCGGTCATACCATCTTTCCCCGAAGGTTTAACCGAAACACATTCCTCTCTCAGTTTGATCCATTGCGACAAATCATTCGGATCAGCGGGCAATTCAGCAGCGCCGTAAACATCATACCTTTTCGGATTTCCATGAGAATATAAAAATCCTGTATTTTCAGGTCCACGCTGATACACCCTGAACCGGCTTAGCTTAACTCTTGCTCCAAGATCGATCGAGAAGATCTGTGGCCAGGGATGGTCGCCCTGCGTGTGAGCAGAAGTCGTAAAATTATCATCAATTAATCCTTCATACGTGAATCCCCAGGCATCCCAACGGGTATCGCTATCCAGAATTATTTTGCGCATTTTGGTTTTATCCAGTTTTTGCTCGAACAACGGGGTTAGCTTGCCCGATGGCTTAATGGTATCGGAAACATTGTCCCACCGGTCGCGAATTACCGCAGCAAACGCAGTTGGCCGCGATGGCATGTTCCGGATAGTAAATTTTGATTTCATCTGAGAAGTATAAACTGTGTTTACCAGCTTAAGCTTATGGGTAATCGAATCTTCGGCGAAAAACTGGATTGAAATAGCAGCTTCAGCAAGGTTTTCCCAGGTAAACCGGGCGCCCCCGAAATCAGCTCCAATGTTCATCGAATTCTGTACCAATCTGACCGGAGCAATCAGAGGGGCCGAAGTAAATTCAACAGGCGCCGAAATATTTCCGCTCCGATCCACAGCAAACAGCCTGATCGTCCGTTCGGCAGTATCGCCAAATCCACTGATGGTTAACTCATTACTAAAATAAGAAACACTAACTTCACCTTTTTTACCACCAACGAGGTCGTATTCTCCTTTTATCATGAGCAGGTCATTATCAATTGGAGATTTAAACTTCACCTTAAAACCACCATTGATTGGGGTAACCGAGACGATTTCCAACTTCCCGGGAGCCTCAGTATCGTGCGACAGGGGACCAAGCGGATTTTCCTTACACCCCATCAGGATTGCTAAACTCAGCAATCCCAGAAATAAATATATTTTTCTCATTATAATATTTTTAAGCTTAATTAATACTGCTGTTACCAACCAATATTTTGTACCAGGTTCGGATTTTTAACGGTTTCATCTTCCGGTATTGGCCAGAAATAATCACGTTCAGAGAAAGTCTGGTTAAAGAAAGTGGTAACACGATAATATTCCTGTGGGTTGTTCTTTTGCACATTCCATCCTTGAATGGGCGAATTCAGGTATTTTTTTGCAAGCATCCACCTGCGCAAATCCCAGAAACGGTGACCTTCGAAGGCCAATTCGATAAGTCGTTCGCGTTGAATGATTTCGCGCATACCGGATTTGCTGGCTGGTTTTTCCGGAACTTTTGAATACTGGCTCCAGCTTTCAACAACTCCTTTTAAACCTGCACGTTCCCTAACTTTGTCGATATATTCGTAAACCTGGGCATCGGGAGCATTCTTTACTTCATTCAGCGCTTCGGCATAATAAAGGTAAAGGTCGGCCATACGGATGATCGGGAATGAATACTGATAAGAATAATAAGACTGACCGTCACGCACTTCGTTATTGCGGTTAACCAGCTTTTTGGGATACATTCCGGTTGCCGAGAATTGACTGATCTCGAAAATAGAAGCAAATTCACCTTTGCGGTTACGGATGTACCAAGGCTTTTCTTCCGGGGTATTTGGTGATCCGTTTCCGAACCAGGCTCCGCGGTCGAACGAAACACCGGCATAATAGCGTAATTCACGGTCAAAATTCAAATTTGCCGTTTCCTGCCCCGGTTCTATAAAGATCCATTCGTCCTGGGTGGCAGTTCTCAGTTTATAGCGATCTTCGTATTTCCAGGTCTTATCTTCATTAATTGGAAGCCCGTTTTTCGTGTAAAACTCTTCAACTACTTTTAAGGTCGGGCTGTGATAAGAACCGGCAGCATTCCCGATGTAAGTGTACCAGCGGGGACTTGAGCTCCATTGAATATCATAAGTACTTCTGGTTGATCCCCAGACAATCTCCTTATTCCACGGATCGGTAACCGCGCCACGTAAAGCTGCGATATGTTTTGTGAGCGGGGTCATTAGATAGGGACTCATTACATTTTCGGGGCGGTAAAGGCCCATTTGCATTTTTTCGGCTTCGTCGATAGCTTCCTTACAGGCCACCGCAGCTTTTTCCCATTTCTTGGGGTCAAAAGTTGGATTGAACAACAGTTTTCCGTCTTTATTTTTCAAAGTCGAGTGAACCTGGTTCCCGTTGAACAAGGGACTTGCAGCAGTCATCAGTACCTCGGCTTTAACAGCCATGGCAATGGGTTTTGTAATTCGTCCCAGATTGGTGAGCGGGTTAGGAAGCTCTTCGGGCAAATCCTTGATGGCTTTATCAAGCGTACGCACCACGTAAGCAAAACAAGTATCAACAGGCTCGCGGCTAACCTTAATAGAGGTTGTTTGGGCCGATACCGGAACGCTCACATCCATCAATGGGATTGGACCATACATCCTGGTCAGGTAATAATGATAATAAGCTTTCAGGAAAACAGCTTCGGCAGTCCATTGCTTTTTTTCATAATCGCTTAAATCTCTTACACCCTTCACTTTGTCGATGAAGGTATTACAGTCCCTGATCCCAATGAAGAGAGAATAATTCCAGAAATTATAAAGAGGGCTGGAAATATTCTGATACCCTTTTGCCAGTTGCATCGGGCCATCCCACCGGTGGCTGTCGGCATACCAAAAATCATCGCCTCCGGCCATCGCCGGGTTACTTTGGTGCGAGGGAAAATCCGGAAGGTACGAATAGCAGGTTATCAGGTATTTCTCCGCATTGTATTTATCGGTGAAAGCATTATCAATAGTTGCCACATTGTCAGGCACAACATTCAGAAAAGAATCGCAGGAGAAAAGAAATCCTGCTAAAAAAAGCAATACGATATAGTTTATTTTTTTCATGTCTTCTACGCATTAGAATTCGACCAATACACCTAAATTAAACACCCGCTGAATAGGATATCCCAATCCATTACCACCCATTTCAGGGTCCCACAATTTGAATTTACTAAATGTCAGCAGGTTGGTGCCACTGCCATAGAAACGGCATTTTGACAACTTCAGTTTAGAGGAAATCTTTTGAGGAATGGTATAACCAATTTCCATTGATTTTAATCTCAGGAACGAGCCATCTTCCATAAACCAGGTACTGGTCTGGCTGTTGTTGTTGTTATAGCTGTTCGACAAGCGTGGCCAGCGTGCATAAACATTTGGATTGTCTTCCGACCAGTAGCTATCGGCCCATACTTTCAGCAACTGATTATTGCCGTAAGCATTTCCATCGTAAGTATCAATAAATGGGGCCGAGTTGTATGGATTAATCCAAAACGATTCGTTGGCCAGTCCCTGGAAGAAAGCTGAGAAATCGATGGCTTTATATCCGGCTGAAAAACCAAACCCATAAACAATTTCAGGAGTAGTTGGATATCCGATCGGAACAACATCGAGGCCCGAAATCCGGTCGTCGCCGTTTATGTCCTTGTATTTAATGTCCCCGCCGGCATATTCACCGAAAGTTTGCTCTGGCGAGTTATTCACCTCGTTCTGATCGACGAAGAGACGTTCGGCAACGTAGCCGTAATTTTGATTGATCGACTGTCCAACGTGTGAGAGCCATGGAGTTGATGAATAATCAGGTTCTTCTCTTTTGGTCATTTCGCTTACCGCATAGGTAAAGTTTGCCCTGGCCTGAATCCACCATCCATTCTGGAATGTTTGGTTGTAGTCGAGCGAGGCATCAATACCCTTGCTCTTTGCTTCGCCGATATTGGCACGCACCCCTGACTGTAAACCCATGCTGGCCAGATTAATACGGTCCATCAGGATATTCTCGCGTTTTTCATGAAACACATCAGCCTGGAATTCGAATTTGTCCCATAATCCAAGTTCAACACCAATATTCAGCTTTTTGGCTGTTTCCCAGGTAATCTGGTCATTGGCATAACGTTGAATTGACACTCCGGATTTACTATAATCAAAAAGCTTACCGAAAGGAATTGTCCGGCCATTATCATTCATTGTTACCTGCGACAGGTAGAAGAAACGGTCATTATCGTCACCGATAGCATCGTTACCTACCAATCCATAAGTTGCTTTCAGTTTCAGTTTGGTAATATCTTTCTTCATCGATTCCCAGAAAGGTTCGTTTGAAACCAGGTAACCCAAACCCGCTGAAGGGAAGAACCCAAAACGGTTATTCTTTGCAAATCGTTCAGAACCATTGTACCCGAAGTTAGCTTCAGCAAAATACTTGTCACAATAGCCATAAGTAAAACGACCGGCAAGGCCAGTATTCCGGTAAGGCAAAGATTTTTGCAGAGTACGGGCATTCCCGATCAGTTCTGAACGCATGGTGTAAACCAACAGTCCGCTAACGTTATGCTTTTCGTTGAACGTGCGGTTGTAGGTGAGATTACCTTCGAGGTAGTAAACAGTGCTCATGTCTTTTGTTCCCGGCTGGTAATCAAGATATTCAGTACCATTCTCCGGATTAAGCGCCGACAACATATATTTCCCGGTTTCGGGATTTATCACCGGATTGTAATAGTATGGTTGATAAGCCCTTATCACGTCAAAGAAGGAATAGACGTTTCCGTAACCGATTCCCTTCACTTTCAATCCTTTAGTGATAATGCTCAAATCCTGTTCCAGCTCAATCTGGGTAAGAATTCTTGAAGAGCTATATTCTTTGTATCCCCGGAGCAGATCGGCATAGGGGTTGTAATAGTTCCCGTTCGTACCATAGTTACCAAACAGGATATGGTTGGTGTACTTATGTGCTTCATCGGGTTCATAATAAGGACGGAAATAAACCGGGTTGGTGCGCATAACATTGTTGAATACATCGGTTCCACTGGTGATAGGCCCGGTGTACTTATCCAGATTGGCATTGAAGATGAATTTGGCAGTTGTGGTTTTCGTTAAATTCAGGTTTATGTTTGTCCTCAACTGATATTTCTTTAAATCGATGTTGCTATTGAAATTATTCTTTTTATCCACATTCATAATCCCGTTGTCCTGATCAACAGTAGCTGCAATGTAGTAACGGGCAGCCTTTCCACCACCACTGACGTTGAAGTTTAACCGGCTGTTGACGGCAAATTTCTTGAAAAGCATCCCGTACCAGTCAGTTGTCGGATATAAAACAGGATCAATACCGGCAATGGTATTGGCAATTTTTTCAGGAGAATATGGAAGAACAGCTAACGGATCTCTTGTTCTTACCGCTTCGTTGTGCATTTTCATATAAGTGATCGGATCGGCCAGTTCCAAATCGCGGGTATTTCCCGAAAACGATCTTTCATAACGGGCTGTAACAGCAAGCTTACCTTCAACCCCTTCTTTAGTGGTTACATAAATAACCCCATTGGCACCACGTGCACCGTACAAGGCTGTTGCGGTAGCATCCTTCATGATCGAGAAACTGGCAATATCATCAGGCTGTAACCTGGCCAGGTCGGTCGAAGTCAATTCGATCCCATCGATCAAAATAAGCGGGTCTTTCTTAAATCCCATGGTGGTAACCCCACGCACAAAGAACTGCGCGTTATCCTGTCCAGGTTCACCACTACGCTGGTAAGCAATAATCCCCGACATACGTCCGGCCAGGGCTGTGGTCAAGTTGCTTGAAGGGACTTTCAGTTCAGAAGGCTTAACCGTAGTGATTGACGCCATTACACTGTTTTTCTTCTGCTTGGCAAAAGCTACAACGGTAACATCTTCCAGTTCCTGATTTTTCTCGGCCAATTCAATATTTATGATCTTTTTATCATCAACCTTAACAGCCTGAGTAATATATCCTACAAACGAAAACACCAGTGTGCTCTTGGTATCGGCATCAATGGTGTAGTTCCCGTCAACATCTGTGATAACACCCTTTGTCGTACCCTCGATAGTAACAGAAACACCTGGTAAAGGCTGTCCTTTTTCATCGGTAATGGTTCCTTTAATTCTCCTGGAACTTTGGTCATTCACAACCGTTCCCGAAGCAAAAAAATTATTTTCGGCGGTCTTGCACTCCTGGTTTACAGAATGCCTACTGTTAGTTTTTGCCGAAACCTGACCCACGAAAAGCAGCAGCAATAACACGGCTAACTTCATAAATTCAAATAACTTCCAGAGCCGATGCACTGCATCGGTAAAGAGACTTCTTTTTTTCATAGATTTGTTTGGTTATTTTAATAATTAACTAATGTTTCTGCCTTATTTGCAGTAAAGCAGGAATACCGTTTGAGGGGAACTAACTGGATTGTTCCCTTCATTTTTTTAATGCGCTTATTTCTCCATTGCCTGATTCTGGTTTAATGATTAAAAACTCTATATTATTATCTATTTAATTATCAACAATTTGATACAAACCACCTGTCATTTACCCCTTCACCTTCTGCTGAACGTTTTTTTAATCGGAGCCAACCGACACCATAAAAATTCCTGAACGATCCTTTCATTGTGCCATTAAAAATTACGCTTACAGTTGCTATGACGAAAAATAAAATAGCGCCCCTTATGCCACACTTAAATATTTTTTAAAAAAATTTAACATTTGATAAAACATTTTATCTTTCAGTCATTTAACTAAGTTAGTAAAACAATTTATTGTCGCACTTAATAATTGACTCACCCCAACGGCTCTGCCTCTACCTTTGTAGCTACTCTTTATACATATCTTTTGGATAAGAAAATGATGATAACAGCGAAAATAAAAACCGGCCTGAAAGGCCTGAATAATCTAGCCCAGGGCAAACGACGAAGGAGTGTCGCCCTGGGTTGGGGAACGAGAAAGAGAATCGTCCGCGGGAATACAATCAACAATGATCAATTCTTTATTCGGACGAAATGGTGTGTTCCTGATTACAGAATGAATCATCTGCTCAATTCCGTCCGAATAATGGTTTTCTTTTTGAAAAACATGATCGCGCGGACGGTTTTGTCAGAGCTTCCATTACCCTGAGTGACGTTTCGGTTCGTTCCTCCCGAAACTCTACCCTGGGCTAGATTAAACTGGCCCTTCAGGCCGAGACTTGTGTATTAAGAGTAGCTACCATTGTAGAGGGGCAGAGCGAGCACTGCGAGCGAGGGGTGAGTCAAAAATGATAATTCAAAATGCGACATCTTTTTATTCTTATAATTAATTTTTGCAGGATAACTTCCCAGCCAGAATCTGGAATCCCGACTTTAGCTGCCTCCCGACACATTACAACACACTGGCTATATGATTTTCGTTGCAATCAAAAGTCTGTAAATGAATGCTTTCTGGTGAAAAATCGACGACTAATATGGTGAATGCTTCATTTTCTATTTCTTTATCCATCCGGGCTACCGGTTATCGCCCCAAAACTGAATTTCCGAAATATGTACAAAATCTACCCCACCCCAGACTTCCGTCACCAGGAAACGCAGGTACCTGACTTTAGGAATATTTGCAGGGAAAACATACTCCTCTCCGGCAAGGGCGTATTCAACATCTTCATTTGAATTTTTGCCCAATGGCAATCCTGAAGGTTTAAACGATTCGCAATCCACCAGTTTTGTCCAGCTATTCCAATTACCGGTTGGGTCCAGTTTTTCGCAACCCCAAACCTGGAACTTCATTGGATTGCCCCGGGCATAAAGCCAGGTTGTTCGCTGCCACATTTTCATGCGGTTTATTTTACCCATGCACCCTAAATCCATGGTAAATGATTGGGGCCACCGGCCCGTTCCTTCGTTGGTATGAAAACCTTCATCGCCAACTTTATCGTTCCACATGTTCGGCATCACCCATTCCCAGGCATCGTGTTCATCGCCATACAGAAATAGCGGGTTGAATTTCAACCTGTCGAACTTCACCTCAAACAAAGGAGTCAAGGTGTAATAGCTCATTGGGCTTTGGTTTCCCCAGCGATCTTGCGCGTAAATACAAAACCTGGAGCTGACGTTTTCAAGGTTTCGCACAACGCCATCGCTCTTTGCCCTTGTATTGTAAAAGGTTTCGATGGGAACAAACTCCTTATTATGGTCTTCTTTCAGTACGACCACCGAAACTTCAGCTTTTAGCGGGTTTTCCCAGTAGGCATGAACCCCTCCAAGATCTTCGGTTAGCTTCAGTGTTTTCCCCACGGTCAGGACAGGCGCTTCCAATGGCTTTATTTTGGTGACAACAGGCCGTGATTCGTTTAAGCTGCAGTCCACAGCAATGAGCGAAACCTCCCGTTCCTGCATATCGGCCAGTCCTTCGATTTTTAACGTATCAGCGTAACGCGAAGCTTTTATATTACAAACCTCCCCGTTTTTCGATGTAAAAACAGCTTTAACATACAGCAAATCCTTTTCAGAAGGAATCGTATAGGTTACAATAGCACCTCCGGGGATATTGAGAACCCCGACCTGAGTTACCGGTCCGGGAGGGACATTATCATTTTCTTCCTGAAAGATAGGAGTTTGCCCGCAAGCCCATAGCATCAGCAAAAAAATCAGGTATGTAAAACGACAATTTCTCATAGGTATTTAAGTTCTTTATTGACAAACATAACTACCAACCGTAATTCTGAACCAGGTTTTTATTGACCCAAAAGTTGGATTCTTTGATTGGCCAGAAGTAATCTTTCACCGTAAACCGCACTGAATCACGGGCCACCATCTTAACTTTATAAAAATCTTCAGTAGTTTCGCCAAGTACACTCCATCCTTTAGGCTGATCATTCAAAACATCGATTTCCTTCCAGCGCCTGATATCCCAAAAACGTTTCCCTTCGAAAGCCAGCTCTATTGTCCTCTCCTGATGAATTATCCGGCGCAAACCCTCTTGGGAATCAGGTTCTTCCGGGTGCGTGGAATATTTCCGCCACGATTCCTTTACTCCTTCTAATCCAGCCCGGGTCCTGACCTTATCGAGATAGAAAAACACCTCGTCGGCCGGACCATACGCCTCATTCAAAGCTTCAGCATACATCAGGTAAAGATCGGCCAGGCGGAGAATCGGGAATGGGAAATATTCCCTTGTGGCTTTATTGGAAGTGAATATATTCTTAAAACTGTGCATCTTTTTCACAGTATAGCCGGTTATGCTGTAGTTTTCAGCAGCGGCCCTCCCTGAAAAATGCTTATTGAAGAAATCGCAGTATTTTACATCATCGGGGAAATTATAATATCCGTTACCAAAATAAATGCCTTTATCGAAACCAAGACTTGCATAAAAACGGGGTTCGCGGTTATAATGCAGATAAGCCGTTTTTTCGCCTTCTTTCACATAGAAGACTTCGTTTCCCGAAGAGGGTTCGGGCCTGACTTTAAAGCGGTTTTTGAACCATCCGTTGTTTTGCCATTGGATGTCTTCCCCAATCGGAACGCCATTCGACGAATAATACAACCCTGCCATTTTCAGGGTTGGCGCCCAGTCAGCTTTTGCAGATTCCACCAGCCCCATTTCAATGCGCACAATTTTAGGCTGGGCTTCCCTTGAAAGCAAATCGCAATCATTGTTGGTCCCGCCCCAAATAAGTTCCTTGTTCCACCGGTCACAAATGGCTTCGCGATAAGTCGTCTGAACTTTAAACGGTTCGGGGGCTAACTCAGCTTCCGCAGGAATGATGTCATAAAGAGCCTTTCCCTGAAGGTGACAGGCACCGATGGCCTCCTTGCAGGCCTGAGCGGCTTTCTGCCATTTTTCGGCCTCATAGGTTTGAGAGAACAGCCTCTTTCCCCGGTTATCGACCACCCCCTCATAATCAGTGTTACCATTAAAAAGTGGACTTGCTGCAAAAAGCAAAACTTCAGCTCTCATTGTTAAGGCAACCAGCTTATCCACCCGTCCTGCATCGGTTTCTAAAGAAACCTGGCCGGCATCGGGCAGATCTATGGCAGCTTCCTTCATCAGGTCGGCAATGTATTTCACAACGTTATCAACAGGTTCGCGGTAAACCATAACCGCATCTGTTTCTGTCGATATGGGAAGATTCTTATCCATAAGCGGAATTGGCCCGTATCGTTTAAAAAGGCAGTAATGATAATAAGCTTTCAAAAATTTCACTTCCGCAGCCCACCTCTTTTTCTCCTTGTCGGTCATGTCGGGGACCTTATTTATATTTTCAAGGAAGATGTTGCAATCGTGGATCCCAATCCATAACGGCTTCCCGCCCGATTCACCGTCCCAGCAATCCAGCAAAGGATTAGTCACCGATTGATACCCACCACCGGCCAATAAAGAGGTTTGATAAGGATCGAAAAAACCGCCGTAACACATCCATGTTTCATCGGCTCCGTTCATTCCCGGATCGGTATCGATAGCCCCCACAGCGGGTCGGTAACCATAACAGGTATAAAGGAATTTTATGGCAACGGTCCTTGTGGTAAAAGCATAATCGATTGTTGCCACATTGTCGGGCACAATATCCAGATAGCTGCACGAAGCCAGACTAAACAGGAAAAGGAAAAATGCCGGAATGATATGGAATGTATTTTTCATTCTTTAGTTCGGTTTTAAAGGGATAGTTGAACTCCTATGTTATAAACTTTCGAAACCGGATACCCCAGTCCATTTCCGCCCATTTCAGGATCCCAAAGCTTAAAATCACTAAAAGTCAAAAGATTAAGCCCGCTAAAATACAACCGAAGATTGTTTAACCCAGCCTTGGAAACAGCTCCGGACGAAAACGAATATCCCAGCTCAAGCGATTTCAACCGGATAAAAGAACCGTTACGCATAAACCAGCTTGAAGTCTGCATGTTATTCTCAATCTGCTTGGTCGAAAGCCTGGGCCACAAGGCATAAATATTACAGTTTTCTTCCGACCAGTGATCATCGGCATACGCTTTGAGCAAAGCATTCTGTCCATCAATAAAAGGTGAGGTAATATCGGTATCAATCCAGAACGATTCACGTGCCAGTCCCTGAAAAAAGCAACTCAGGTCAAATCCTTTCCATCCTCCTGAAAATCCAAATCCATAAACAATTTCCGGATTGGTTGGTCTGCCAAGCGGATATTGGTCTAATTCAGATATCTTCCCATCGCCGTTGATATCCTTGTATTTAATGTCACCTGCACCATATTTGCCAAATTGTTTAGGCGAGTTTTCAACTTCATATTCATCAATAAACAATCGTTCGGCCACATATCCCCATTTCTGGCTCAAGGAATGACCAATATGCGATTTCCATGCTGCTCCCGCATAATCAGGTTCTTCATATCTTATAAACTGACTGGTGGCATAAGTAAAATTTGCCAGGCCTGAAATCCAGAAGTCATGTCCCAGAGCGTGTTTGTAGTCTAATGAGATATCAACGCCTTTACTGGAAGCCTCACCGGTATTGGCCCGAATTACAGACTGAAGCCCCATGGTAGGAGGAATTGATGCCCGGTCCATCAGGATATTGTAGCGATATTCATGAAAAAAGTCGGATTGAATCTCCAGGTCGTTCCATAATCCCAACTCAATGCCAAAGTTTAATTTCCGGGCTGTTTCCCAGGTGATATCGGTATTGGGATAACGGGAAATGGAAATCCCGTTTATATAGTTATCGCCAAATCGGCCAAAACCGGCACCACTCGCGGCATCATTCATATTGACTTTGGAAAGATAAAAAAAACGGTCGTTCTCATCGCCGATGGCATCGTTACCAACCAGCCCGTAGGTGGCTTTCAGTTTAAGTTTATTAACCACCTTTTTCAAACTTTCGTTCCAAAAATCCTCGTTGGATATAAACCAGCCCAGGCCTGCCGACGGGAAAAACCCAAAACGCTCCTTTTTGGAGAAACGTTCGGATCCATTATACCCAAAATTCAATTCAGCAAAATAGCGTGAATTATAAGCATACGTTGCCCGGCCTGCCAGCCCGATGTTCCGGTAAGGAAGCGATTTTTGAAGATCTCCGGCATTGGCATACAACTGTTCGCGCATGGTATAAACCAACAAGCCGGTAAACGCATTCTTCTCGTTAAACGTGTGGCTCCAGGTCAAAGCACTCTCGAAATAGGTAGCCGAATTGCTATCTTTATACCCCTGTCGGTAGTCAGGATAATCGCTGCCACTACCTTCGTTAATCTCTTCCAGTGTATATTGATTGGTGGTCTTGTCATATTGCGACACCTTATAAAAGAACGGATTATAGTAGCGGGAAGCATCGAAATATGCATAACGGTTGATGCTCAGCAAGGCACGCAGGGAAAGGTCCGGGGTTATGAAGTTCAATTTTTGTTTCAGTTCATATTGGAGTAAAATCTGGCTGGCAGTGTAATTCTTATACCCCTTGGTCATATCGGCATAAGGGTTATTGTAATGTCCATCACCATAATTGCCATATAAGATATGTTGCGAGTAGAAACCGGCACTGTTCAGATCGTAATACGGGGGAAAAAGTACCGGACTGGTACGCATTACTTTATAGAACAGATCAGCTCCCCCATTTATCGGACCGCAATAATCATCGTAAGCTCCCTGCATACGGAAAACTACATCTGTTGATTTTGTAAGTCCGATGTTGACATTCGTACGAAAAAGGTACTTGTTAAGGTCGATATTGGTGCTGAGATTATTCACTTTATCGACATTCAGCATCCCGTTGTCCTTCGAATAACTTCCCGAAAAATAATAGCGGATGTTTTTGCTTCCGCCACTTACATTGAAATTCACCCGACGATTGACAGCCATGTTCTTGAAAAGGATTTTGTACCAGTCGTTGGCCGGATAGACATAAGGATTCCTCCTTAGAATTGTATTCTCGATCTTATTTTGAGAATACGGAATTGCGCCCAACGGATCGCGCGTCAAAACAGCTTCATTGTGCAGGCGCATATATGTTACCGGATCGGCCAACTTTACTATTTGTGTTGGCTGTGAAATGCTGTTTTCTGCCCTTACCCTAATCTGAACCTTACCGGGTACTCCTTCTCTGGTTGTAATCAAAATTACCCCATTGGCTCCGCGTGATCCGTAAAGGGCTGTTGCGGCAGCATCTTTCAGGATTGAGAAACTGGCAATATCATCGGGCTGAACCCGGGCTAATTCCCGAGAAGTAACTTCGTTGTTGTCGATCAGTATGAGCGGATCTTTCTTATACCCAAATGTAGTGACCCCGCGAATAAAAAACTGTGCGTCGTCCTGACCGGGTTCTCCGCTTCTTTGGAATGAAATCAACCCCGGTACGCGACCTGCAAACGCCGTGGTCAGGTTACTCGAAGAAACCCTCAGGCTGGCAGGAATAACGGTTGCAACAGCCCCGATCACGCTCTCTTTTTTTTGCCTGGCAAAAGCTACAACAGTTACATCATCCAGTTCCTGGCTTTTTAACGATAGCTCTACATTGATTACCTTTTTGTCGCTCACGCGTACAGCTTGTTTTAGGTATCCGATCAGCGAAAAGACCAGAATATTGTCTGGTTTAGCTTCAATGCAATACATCCCTTCGTTGTCCGAAACAACCCGATGGGCAGTCCCTTCAATGGTGACAGAAACTCCGGCAACAGGTTGTCCCTTCTCATCAGTAATAGAACCTTTTATTTTAGTCCCAGTTTGTTGACGAACTTCGGCCTTTTTCGAAACTACAATTTCATTTTCTACAATCTTGTAATCCAGATTGGTATTTGCGAAAAGACTGTTTAATACCGTTTTTATCGAAGCTTTTTTGATGTTGATATCCACTGGCAGGTTCTCGTTAACGATGGTCTTGTTGTAGATGAACTTATACTCCGATTGATTCTCGATTTCATCAAAGACCTTTAAAAGCGTTACTCCTTTCATTCTTATAGTGAACACAGAAGGTTGTCCATAAGATCTGAAAGGAGCAATTATTATAAAGAGCAATAAAAGAATTGCTGCTAATTTCATATTCGTTAACTATTTTCTTCCCGAAATTAAACCAGATTCTGGAAAATATCCATTTTTTGCATAGATTTGTTATTGTTAGTCTGTTTTTAGTTAATGTTTCTGCTTTATTTGCAGTAAAGCAGAAAACCGATTAAAGGGAATGACGCCGGTTGTTCCCTTTATTTTTTATCATTTTTTTCTCCCGATCTCTTTATATTCCAATCCACGGATTAAACAGATGTTGCTCTAATCCATGAAGCGAACAGCCATTTGTTCCTGGGTCCCATTGATTTGGGCAACTGCACTTACGACTAATTCATTGATTTTAAAACAATCTCGGAGCCCGTAATCGCATAATCCAGACCGGAAGTTTGTTTTAATATTTCCATTGTTTGAAGAATGGATTTATTCCGATTGATAACACATCTAAAACGCTCATTTTTAAGCTTTTCATTATCAAATCTGATTTTCACCCCGTAGAGGTCTGTCAACTTATTGGCAATAACATCCAGCGAAACATCCCTGAATTCAAAGGTTCCTGTCTTCCAACCCAGAATAGCATCAAGATCAACTTTGTCCAATGAAACCAAAAGCCCCGACTGAGCAACAACAGCCTGAACCCCGGGGGTCAATCGTGTAACTTCATTTTGTTCGCCATTGTAGATACCCAGACTTCCTTCTTCGAGGGTTACCTGAACATCTTCCTCAAATGCTTTCACGTTAAACCTTGTACCAAATACTTTTAACCGGATATTGCCGTTCAACACTTCAAAGGGGACTTTTTTCATTTTAGCTACATCGAAAAACGCTTCACCTTTGATCTCCACACTCCTCACTTTCCCATTCTCTTTTAGCCGATAGCATACTTCCGAATTGGAATTTAACCATACGTGGGTACTATCGGGGAGAATACATTCAGAGCTCTCGCCGTTCCCGTTTTTTACGGCAACAAAACTATCTTCCCCGGCAGAATAGGCTCCAGTCAGGGGGCGATGATTGGCATAATATAAGGCAAGGCTGCCTGTAACAATTAACAATACAGAAGATATAGCGGCAACCAGTTTCGACTGTCCTTTTCGGGCGATTAAGCGGCTGATCAGCATCGTCTTCATCCGTTCGCGTGCCTGTTGCAACTCACTTTCAGACAAATGAACCTTCTGTTCAGCCACAATTCTTCGAACCCGGTCGAATTGCGCCTTGTTCTTCTCACTGGCATTAATCCAGGATTCGATAAACCTCGTTTCTTCTTTGTCAAGTTCATTCTTCAGGTATCTTGACAATAATATTTCGACAACTTCGTCTTCGGTCATTTATTTACGATTTTCACAAGCAACCGGCTTGTTTTATGTCAAATCTTTATTTTTCACGCTCGTTTCAGTTATAAGACGAAGAAAACAGCGTTATCCCTTAATCGGAAAATAAATATTTACGGAAAAATTAATGGAAAAACCAGCAATTTCCTTTTTAGGTGCTTTATTCCCTTTGAAACCTGTACTTCCACTGTTCTTTCTGAGATGTTAAGCTGGGCCGCGATTTCTTTATATGAGAAGCCGTCTTGTTTTTTCAGCCTGAATATGCGTTCACATTGGGGGGGAAGCTCCGAAATAGCATTATTGATAGCCGCTTCGAGCTCCTCCTCAAGAATGGGATCCTGAAACTGGACCACATCTTCAAAATTTACAGAAATTAGTCCGTTTCTTTTTTTCAAAACAGTTTCTTTCCTCAAGTAATCCAGGCAAGCATTAAATACCGACTTAAACAGGAAACTCTTTAATGAATAATTTATTGAGACAGAATCTTGTTTCAACCAGAAACGGACAAATACATCCTGAACAATCTCCTCGCTATCTTCTTTTTTACCAGTAAGCTTAATGGCAAATAAGACAAGGCGGGGATAATAGAAATTGAAAATCTCATCCAGAGCCATGGGAGGCATTTCCTCCAAAACTTTTGATACTGCCATTGAATTCAAATTTTCCTGAAATTTTGGGCAAAACTAAAAAAAAATAATTTAGGTTCCCTCAGCAATATCAATAAGTGTCAAAGAAACTTTTATTAATTAATAAAGCAAGATTGATTTTCCTGAATCATCAAAACCCATTAAATCAAAGCAATACAAAATAAATTCAAGAAAACTTTATAATCATGGATTGTTCTGGGAATGTAGTTTATAAATTTTTGCCCTCATCTCGGACAGCGAGCCAACGATAATGTAATACTCGTATTCGTAAACACAGTTTTTGTATAATATTTCTTTCTTAATCGGCGCAATATAGGATGTCGATCCGTCTTTGGCTTCCTTATCGGGTACTCCCGCCATTCCGGCCAGAAAATAATTGCATCGGGGGTTGTAAACAGCCATTCCCCAAAGGTTATCATCAACAAAAGCCATCCAATGTTCGGAAACATTTTTATAGGTTCCCCAAAAACCGCTCGACAGATTTACCACTGCCGGATTCGTCCAGGTTGCGTTGGTAAAAGGCGAATCACCTATATAGGTGTACAACTTTTTTAAAGCTGATATTGGGTAAACGGCAGGTAATTCCTGATCATTTAAAATACTGTCACCATAAATCCGGTCAGTCCGGTGACAAGTTAAGCGGTTCTTTACTTTCAGCACATTATCCTGTAAAGTAGTCCATTGCTCCATTTCAGCTTCAGCAGGACGGTTTTTCATATCCCACTGCATCGGGATACATTTCACATAGAGTTCGTTTTCACTTTTCTTAAAATTAAGAATCTGAGCACGGTTACCAAATGCATCTCCTACCTGGATGGGATTCCAGCTCCAGGGTGACCACGATGGTGATTGTCCTTCATTTTGACGGTTTACACTTTTCCCCGCATAATAGGATTGCTGAATATAGCGGCCTTCGTCGTTAATATTGACAATATTACGATCGGTGCCAGACAATGACAGGTATGAAATGGCTCCGCCACGGGTTAAATCAAGTTTTAAAGTTAGAACACCATTACTAATTCCCGTGCTGTTACTATCAACATGTACCAACTCTTGTTGACTTTTCTGGCATTGACTGAAAAGCGGAAGCCATAAGAGTATCAAAAAAAAATTCCTTTTTACCTGAACAACAAACTTATAATAATTTGATCGACGCATACTCTTTTGTTTTTATTGAATGTAGTTATCAAAAACGAGACTGAATTCTAACTTCGGTAATATTTTTCTGACTTTTTTACCCAGATTACAATTTCAATAGTTCGACTGGAAAAACAGGCGTTGCACCTTTTTGGGTACACACAAACGCCGAAATTCCTACTGCACTTTTGTGAGCCATACGAATGGATTTTCCATCGAGGATTGAGGCACAAAATACTGCTGTAAACGAATCGCCGGCGCCAACAGTATCGGCCACGTTTACCTTTGGGGTTTCCAGGAACGAAGTTTCGCCTGCACTGAAAACGTAACTTCCGTTTGTACCGCAAGTTAATATCAGTATTTCCAGGTCAAAATCTTTCATTATTCTGCGGCAATCTGTTTCGGTGTCGTGTAAGCTGTAACCGAAAACTTTTGCAAGTGAGATCAATTCCTCGTCGTTCAACTTCAGTACATTGCTTTTCTTTAACGAATTCTCAATGATTTCGCGGTCGTAAAAATCCTGCCGGAGATTGATGTCAAAAATTTTGTAGGTATTGGTGCCGGACATCGTGTCCAGAAAAAGGTTGATGCTCTCGCGTGAAACCCGATCGCGTTGCGCCAGCGTTCCAAAACATACCGCTTTGGTTTGCCGGGCCATTTCGTGCAATTTATCGCTCCAGGGAATGTTGTCCCAGGCTACATTTTTTGTGATTTCGTAGGCCGGAACGCCGTTGGCATCCAGCTCCACCTGAACAGTACCAGTTGGAAATTGCACACGGTTGACAAGTGATTTTACTTTTTTCTCTTCCAGAAGTGCGTCAATTTCGTCGCCCAGTGCATCGGTTCCCAAAGCGCTGACTGCCACAGCATCAAAACCAAGCTGCGAAACATGATAGGCAAAATTGAAGGGAGCGCCACCAAGTTGTTTCCCTTCAGGGAAAACATCCCAAAGCAATTCGCCAATTCCAACGATGATTGGTTTATTTGTCATTTCTGAGTTTTTATTTTAGTTGAAACAAATCCGAGGAGGTATGCGACACAGAATAGGAGCACAAGAACGGCTCCAACCTGCCCACCAATGAGATCGGACATAACACCCATAATCAAAGGGAAAACCGCACCACCGAAAACGCCCATGATCATCAGGCCGGAAACCTCGTTATTGCGGTCGGGCTGACGCAAAAGAGCTTGCGAAAACATAACCGGGAAAATATTTGAATTACCCAGACCGAACATGGCGATCCCTGCGTAAATCAAGTTTTTTTCATCTGTAAATAAGGTTAAAATCCCAAGCAAAATCATGCTTACGCTCACTATAAAAACTTTCTTGCCCGAAAACTTTGCAAGGATAACCGAACCGAGCAGGCATCCGGTTGTACGGAAAATAAAGTAGAAACTGGTGGCAAAACCAGCATCGGCCAAACTGATATTAAGTTTCTCCATCAGCAGTTTGGGCGCTGTTGTGTTGATTCCCACATCGAGCCCTACGTGAGCCATAATACCGAGAAACAACAAAAGCACGGTTGTGTCGCCCAAAAGAGAAAAGCATTCGACAAACGAAGCTGCTTTGGTTTCCACTCTCTTCTCATCGATTCGGGTAAAAAACAGATAAATAATAACGACTAGGCAAATAGCCGAAAACAGCGGGAACAGAATCATTCTCCAGTCGGCAAAGCGGACTACCGCCCACGCAGCCAGGATGGGTGCAATAAAAGATGCTATTGCTTTGACAAACTGGCCAAACGTGAGCGTGCTTGCCATTTTATTCTCGTTCACAATATTGGCCATCAACGGGTTTAGCGAAACCTGCATCAAGGTATTCCCAATTCCGAGCAGGGTAAACGAAACAAGCATGGTTGCAAAGGAGTAGCTTACCAGCGGAATCAGTAATGACGGAAGTGTGACGATTAGGCTTAGCAAAACGGTATTTTTCCGGCCAATTTTATTCATCAGCAAACCGGTTGGCACCGAGAAAACCAAAAACCACAGAAAAACCATGGACGGCAACAGGTTTGCCATGGTGTCAGACAGCTTAAAATCGGTTTTTACGTAATTGGTGGCAATACCAACCAAATCGACAAAACCCATGGCAAAAAATGCCATCATCAACGGAAAGAGCACGACCAGAGAATTCGACTTTTTCATTTGTATAAATTTGTTTTCAATAGCAATTAAAATAGCCATAATTTGAGCATCATGTCCATGAAATGTTATTCAGTCATGGCTATTTTATTGATTTACTAATTATTTTGTCCAAATTGATTTCAAAGGATAAACTTTGAGGCTTTTAACTTCGATGCGGTTTCCAAAGAATCTGAATCCTTCGTTATTGCCCGGATTGGCTCTCCGCTCAATGGAATACGAGAAAGCGCCTCTATCAACAAATGCTTCAACCGATGTTTTGTCAAGAATCAAATCCATGCTGATCTCCATGCTGGTCCTATCTTCCGGTGTGTAAAACAACCCGTTGATTTGATTGAAGTTAAGATCATATTTAAATATGGTCTGTCCAAATAAATTGAGGCCGGCATCGGTTGAATGCGACAATTTAATAGTAACCTTAAGCCGGAGACTACCAGCATTATTAAATTGCTGTAGCACTTCCGAAGCTTTTTCGCCATCCAGGTTTTCCCAGGCGTATTCCTTTTCCTGCAAAGCATCTACTTCCTTTACCGGAGCATTAAACATCCGCACACCTTCTTTGGTAGTTCTCAACGTCAGTTCGGTGGGCAACAACATCATGCTATTGAAAGGCATTCCGGGTTGCTGGATACGTCCCCAGCCAATTTGTATCCGGCGTCCGTCGCTGACCGGAATATTTTCAAAGGTTTGGGCTGCATAAAGACTTCCGTTGCCATAGTAATATTTTCCCGACTCAGGAGTGAACTTTTTTCCGTCGAACTTACCCAGCATGTAGGTGCCCGAAGCTCCATACATCACCCATTTGGTGTTCTTTTTGTTCCCGTCAACCGCCAGTTCAAAAAACTGCGGACATTCGAAAAAGCCAGTCACATGGCTTTCATAATTCCAGTCTTTCAGGTTTTTCGAGGTGTAGATTGAATTGCCGTCGCGCTCGTAAAGCACCATCACCCAGCTTTTTGTAGGTTGGTACCAAAACACCTTCGGGTCGCGAAGGTCAATCGTGTTCCATTTAGCTTTTGAATCGATGACCGGATTGCCTTCGAATTTGGTGAACGTCCGGCCTTTGTCGAGGCTGTAAGCAAGGCATTGCCTCTGATTGTCGGAACTTGCAACGGTGTAAATAGCAACCATCGGCACTTTGCCGTCTTTTCCAAAGCCTGATGTGTTTTGATAATCCATTACCGCTGTGCCCGAAAACATAAGCCCCAACTTGTCAGGGTAGATAACATCAGTCAGTTCTTCCCAGTGGATAAGGTCTTTGCTAATTGCGTGTCCCCAGCTCATATTTTCCCATTCGCGTTCAAACGGGTTGTGCTGATAATACAGGTGATATTCACCATCGAGGTAAATCATGCCGTTGGGGTCGTTGATCCAGCCCCGGCGCGTGGTAAAGTGGACCTGTGGGCGATTGGTCTCTTTATACAGGCTATCCTGACCGGCAATTACATCATCCTGGTAAATTTTATTTAACTCATCAGGGTTGCCGGTATAGCTGATTTTAAGTGTTTTCCCTATATAGTTGGTTACATCGTAGAATACCCAATAATCAGGTTTGGAGGATGCCAACCGAATTATAAAGTCTAACCCTGGCATTTCATCAGCCTCAAAACTTATCTTTCCACGGGGTGCATCTTGCGAAACCGGTAGGTTCAGGTATTTCTTTGTAATCGCTATTGTTGATAAATTCTGCGGTGCTATGCCGTTGTTTGTTTGGCCTGAAGTGCTATAAACAGTAGCAATTACAAAAATTAAAGTCGCCACAAATAGTCTGGTTGTGTTCATGAGAATAAATGTTTGATTTATTTTGTTTTTATTTTATGTCAAATCAAGTTAAATTATTGGTTATCAAGATTTGAATCAAATATTTTCAACAATTTTTTATTGATTTTAAGTAATTCAACCATGTTTTGAACGAGCTATTGAATTTATTCTCGAAAAGAAACACCAGAAAAAGCAGCCTTAACGGCTGCCTTTTCTGGTTCTGTATAAATCAACTTATCAATTATCGATGCTTTTCTCTTTAGTTTAGCAATTTACTCTTACCATCCCGGATTCTGCCAGCTAGCACCGGTATAAGTGTCCATTTTCGACACTTCCGACTGATCAATGGGATACATAAGATATTTGTCGGCATTTGTCCCCCGGTCTTTCAGCTTGATACGGGAATAGATATAGCCGTTGCCGTTTTTGGTAATTTTCATACCTGTAACGAATCCGTCAGTCTGGCTTAGAATTTTCCAGCGGCGGACATCGAAAAAGCGATGTTCTTCAAAGGCCAATTCCACCTGACGCTCGTTGCGGTAACGTAATTCGAACGCATCTTTTGACAAACCGGCCGGTAACGCGGGCATATTTACACGGCTGCGAATTGCATTGACTGCTTCGCGGGCCGACATGGCGCTTCCTCCAACTTTCGAAGCCACCCCTGCATCGGGGCCAACTGATTGGTAAGCTGCTTCCGCAAAATTCAGGTACAATTCACCCAACCGGAAAATTTTCATCAACCCGTCCTGATCAACATTTACTCCCGATTTATAATTGTTGAATTTACGCAGGTAGTACCCTGTTCGTGTGTTGCGGGTTTCCGAAACGCGATCGGAAATTTCACAATTTCCACCCACAAAAGTTTCAACAGGCGTAGGAGCCCCTGGAGGAGTGAAACATTCGATCCTGAAATTACGGATCGTGATTTCATACCCTGAGCCACCTGTAACATCAAACCGCAAAAAGTGGTTTTCAGGCATTGCACCCCCATTGGCATTAACTCCAAAACCCCATGTGCTAATGGCCGAGCTGAGGTCGTATTCAAACCTAGTCCATTCAGATGCCTGATCAATCTTAATATTCTGACCGGTTTCTACCCCTCCCTGAGGTCCTCCGGCCACGCAAAAGAAGAATTCGGCATCCGTAATCGATTTATTGCTTTTATATTCGAAAGTAACCAATCGTTTTGAACCGGCTGTTAAGGCACGTGTCAAGGTCGAAGTGAAGATCCATGGGTCACTTCCAGTAGTTTTCAGCGTGACTTCATCTCCATTCTTAGTTGCAGTTACATTATTGACCGTAGTCCCAAAACTGAGTGGGAACAAATCTTTGTCAACTTTGCCAATGCTGAGCGAACGTGGTGAGTCATTGTAGTAAACCGACGCATAAAACCGGGGGTCTCTTCCTACATACGGATTGGCAGGATCATAGCCGGATTTGGTATTCAGGATTGGTTGCAGGTGATTGGCATCGGAATAACCAAGGATGGGCATCTCGCCTGTAGCCTGCATCCCGTAAGCATCAACAAGTTCCTGTGACGGGCCTGCCCCAGCCTTTTCGGCACCTACAGTAATAGGCGTTCCTGCCCATTTCCAAACATTGGTACGTGCAGCCGTGGTTTCAAATATGGTTTCCTTGTCAACCGACCGGCTGGGATCGGAACGATATATGAAATAGTAGGCATAAGCACTTTGTGCAATGTCGGCGCCAGGCGTTATGTCGAAAAGCTTGAACCCGTGCAAAAGACATTGATCAAGCGCTTCTTTAGTAATTTCAGTAGCTTTTGCCCAGGTGTATTTACTATTACCCGAGTTCCAGAGCGGACTTGCAGCAAACAATGCAGCCTGTGATTTCACGGCATAAGCGAAGGCCCGGGTGACGTGGCCTCTTTCATTATCACTGATGCTCCATCTAAAACCAATGGTAGGTGTACTGCTTTCGGGCAGGGCCAAAGCCGAATTACAATCGGCAAGGATAAAATCGACACATTCTTCGAAAGAAGCACGCCGGTCTTTTGAAAAGTCGTAGTTAACTTCGTAGGGTTCTGAAATAATTGGAACTCCGCCGTAACGTTTAATCAATTGCAGGTAATAAAAAGCCCGTAAGGTAAGAACTTCTCCAATCCAGCCGTTTTTTTCATCCTGATTGATATTTGCGGTAGCTACTTTAGGATCGTTGATACTTTCCAAGAAAGTATTGCACTTGCGGATGCCCTCGAAATAATATCCCCAGGGATCGATGTTACCTCTGGTAAGCGGATTATTTGATGAAGATGTGCGGTTGTTGTACCAATCATTAATCAGGCTGCTCACCCCATCGCTGGCGTCGTGCGCCTCATCGCTGAATGATGCCAATGGTGTATTCCCGTATGAAAAACCGACCTGTGGAATATAGTCGCGGCATCGGTCAAAATAGTTCCGCGTAGTATTGTATTCCTTAAATATGTCGTTCAGCGTCATGCGTCCATCCGAAGGAAGATCCAGGTCAGCACAGGAGGCCAGGCCCAAAAACGCAGTGACAACCATAAATATTCTGAAAATATAGCTTTTCATGCTTAAGAAGTTTAAAAGTTAAAATTAAGACCAATGTTGTAAACACGATAAGGCTGGAAGGTATTCATTCTGCCAATTTCAGGATCGACATATTTGGTCTGCATGTTGTCGATAGTAAACAAGTTCTGAACATTGAATGCAACCCGGATTCCTTCTGAACAGATTTTCTTCGAAAGGTTTTCAGGAAGATTATATGCGATTTCCAGGTTGCGCAAACGCAGATATGAGCGGTCCATCAGGAAGAAATCGTTATTCACATGGTTGGTCGACGGCGACAGCGATAAGGCTGGGAAAGTAATTTTTTCACCGGCAGCGTAACGTTCCGGGGTCCATGCGTTAAGATGAATATCGTTAAACTGTCCCTGGCTTCCATATTCGTAAGCCCCCACTCCACTCAGGAATGAAGAACTGTGTCTGACACCATGTAAAAGGAATGAGAGTTCCCATCTTTTCCAGGTTACCCCACCTGCCAGACTGTATTCCTGTTCCGGGAAGTAAGAGTATCCCATGGGCGCCTGATCTTTCGCATCAATAACATGATCGTTGTTCAAATCCTGATACTTGAAATCACCAACACGCGGCGTGCCAAACGAGTAGGTAAGGTTAGAGCCGGCCAATTCCTCGGCTGAATTGAACATCCCATTGCCATTACTGTAGTCAATCCGGTAGCCCCATAACTGACCAACTCGATATCCTTCAGTACGGTAGGGATAAGCATATTCGTCTGAGAATGGCGATTCGTTGGTACTAATGACCTTGTTTTTAGCCTGAGTGAAACTAAATTCGGCAAAGGCCGACAAATCTTCAGAGAAATGTTTTTTGAAACTCAAAGAAAGTTCAAGTCCCTTGTTTTCCATTTCCCCGTTATTCAACTTCGGATAATAACCGAGCGGAATTCCCTGATATACCGGAATCTTATAGGAACTATTTACCAGCATGTTATCCACTTTGTTGGTAAAATAATCGAATCCAAGGGTAAACATGTTCAGCATACCAAGATCAACACCAATATTCAGTTTTTTGATTTTTTCGGCAGCCAGTTTTGTGTTACCACGTTCAAGTTCTGTTCCACTGGAACGAATGTTATCCAAATACAGGAAACGGGCGCCACCAATCTGGTCGTTGGCAGTAATCCCATAAGAAGCCCTTAACTTCAGCAAACTGATGAAATCAACCTTAAAGAAATCTTCTTTGGAAGCAATCCATGCTGCCGAAATGGCCGGAGTGGCAATGAAACGGTTGTCGGGGTGGAATTGTTCAGAACCTGAGTAGCCAAGGTCCCCTTTCAGGAAATAACGGTCTTTGAAACTGTACAGTGCGCTGAGACCAAAATTTTGGCGTTTGTAGGGTAAAACAGTATTACTGCTTCCAACCGTTTCACTTTCCTGCAAAAGGTAATAGGTATGAGCCGAAGCATTAATGCTGTGGTCGCCGAACCGCCGTTTGTATTCCATGTTGGCAAACAAGTCGAGGTAATAAAAAAACACAGACCCCTTGCCATAAGTCAGAGGCGAATTTATCCATGTTTTATACTTTGTGAAATTATCAAGTACGAAATAGTCTTTGCCACGAACCACCCTTTCAAAATCCTGAAGGGTATAAGTCTGATTTCTCATGTAAGTTTGATAAGCCATTGCCCCACTCATGGATAAACCTTTGGTCAGGAAACTCATGTCAAAATTCAATCCAGCCTGTGCAATTACGTTCGTTTCAATTATTTGAGAATAGCCAGAACGATTAAGCAATCCATAAACCGGACTATCTACTCCATCGACTGTAACGACCTGATTGCTCAGCTCTGGTTTACCTTCAATATCGGGAGACAATGGGCCAAACATGGTTGGGGGCTGGTTAAATATCTGACCGTAAATATCCCAATTCATATTTGCACCTGCCTGCATTTCGCGTTTTACACTTCCGGCCAGCCTCATGAAACCCGAAACGTAATCGTTGAATTTGACATCCATGTTGGAGCGGATATTCACAATATTTACATGTGGTTTCGGGGTATATTTCCGATTGGGTTCGTCAGTAATTTTCATTGGTTCTCCCTGGTTGATAAAATTCAAATGCGAGAAATACCTGAATTTTTCGGAACCACCCGAAGCATTAACACCAACACGCTGCCGCATCACGACATCCTTGACAAACATATCATACCAGTCATTATTGGGATATGAAGGGTCGTCTCCGGCACGGAAATGATCAATCGCTTCCTGACTGAATTGTGAATAAGCGCCAAGCCCGTCGCGTTCTCCTGCTTCGTTACGCAATTCAGCATAGCGAGCCGAGTTGATAAACATAGGGCGTTTAATCATTTGCTGAAAAGATTGGTCAGCATATACTTCTACCTTCTTCTTTCCGTTGAAACCGCGCTTGGTTGTAATAACCATAGCACCGTTAGCTCCCTGTATCCCATAAATAGCCGTTGCCGAAGCATCTTTGAGCACTGATACACTTTCAATTTCTTTTGGTGAAATAAACTCAAAGTATTGCGACGGGCAAACCACACCATCGATTATAACCAATGGACTTGCCCCATTGACCGTTGAAATACCACGGATAGCTTTCCTGGTATTTTGGTAACCGAAAAATGTAAGTTCCGACAGAGCGGATACCGTAGTTAAACCAGGCAGCCGTCCGGCTAATGTTTCTGAAAGAATGTTCTTCGGGCTCTTGTCCAAAACAGCTCCGCTTACAGAAGAAACAGCGCCTGTCAACGATTCACGCGTATAAGAATCGTATCCCATACTCACAAAACCGCCCAAATTGTGAACATCAAATTGCAGGGTAATTTTCCCGGATTTATTCAGTTGCTCAATAGGAATCCTTAAATTCAGGAATCCAGCAGCCGAAACAGTTATAAAAGAGCTTCCGTCGTTTACCTCCAGATTGTAGCTTCCATCTTTGGGGGTGACAAATTGGTCATTGCCAAATTCAGATACAAGCAAAGCGCCTGCTATAGGCTTCCCATATTCGTTAACAACAATATTCTGTGCAACTGATGTTTCCTGTGCATAAAGGTTCACGCAGACCAACAAGAATACCATGTTGATCGCTATATATTTGATATACTTCTGGATAATCATATTTATGAATTTTTAATTTACCATCCCTGATTTTGCCATTTTTGACCGGTTACCGATTCAAGAAGTGATGCTTCAGTGAGTGGAAGCGGAAGCAGTAAGTCTTTATTTTGCCATCCACCACGTGCATTTCCCGAAATATTACGGCGCATGTAAGAGAAGCTGCCGTCGGAATTTTTAGTGATAACCATGGCTGTCAGCCATTTGCAGGTTTCACTCAGGTCTCCATCTGGTTTTTGCCAGCGACGCAGGTCAAAATAGCGGTTTTCTTCCCAGGCCAGCTCGACGCGGCGTTCGTTGTGGATGCGCAGGATAAGCTCTTCCTGAGATAAACTGGCCGACAGCGCAGGCATTCCCGATCTGGCACGTACTTCATTGGCTGCAGCCCTGGCATCATCAGCATGTCCGGCATTTGCGGCCGCTTCGGCTAAATTGAGTAAGGTTTCGCCCATACGATAGAATTTCCAGTTGGCATTGCTAATCTGGTTGGTACCACAAGCTCCGGGTGTAACCATTTTGCAGTGATAATACCCTGTCCGCGAGAAACTACGGCTGGTTACATCGAAACTGGGAGCATGTGCTCCTCCTGTATAAGTTTGAACAGTCACATCCTTATTATCCCACAAGATGTGGCTCCCGTTATGTAACACGGTCTGATCGAGGCGCGGATCGCGATTGGCATACGGGTCGTTCGGATTATACAGTGTATTGGCTTTGTTGTAATTCGGGGTGAGATGTTTTTCATCCAGATAAGGCTTTGTAAGATCGAGGATGGGTTTTCCATCAATAGTTTCGAAGGCATCCACCAATTCCTGGGTTGGACAAGTGCCGCACTTGTAGGTATTTGCCATATTACTGCCGATGTAACCGATGTGCCACACAAATGTGCCTCCTGTTCTTGTCTGAAAGATGGTTTCCTTGTCGCGCGGAGTGCCAGAATAATCCGCATTCTGGTCGACTAACTGACGGAAAGCTGCAGCTGCTCCCTTTCCAAACACATTGGGTTGAGTACAGGAGGTAAATAGTTCATACCCATTTGCTTTCAGTTGTTGTACAGCCTCTTTTGTGATCTGATAGGCTTCTTCCCAATAGTTTTTACCTTCGTTATGAAGCGGACTTGCGGCAAACAAAATCGCTTCTGATTTGAGCGCACAAGCCAGCGCTTTAGTGGCACGACCACCATTACCATCGGTATCAATCCTCCATGGTAAAGACGATTCACCCAGAGCCGCATTACAATCAGCTACAATCAGCTTGGCAACATCATATACCGACTGCCTGCTCATTTTTGAAAAATCAGTGTCAAACGGAACCGTTGCATCCATAACTGGAAGCTTACCAAACCATTTCACAAGTTCCATATAGAAAAATGCCCGCATGACATGAGCTTCAGCTTTAAATCGTCCTCGATTAGCCTCGTCATTCATGGCAGCTTTGTCTGCCAATTCCAGGAATTGCGAACATAAACGAATCTGTTGCCAGTACCGGTCCCAATAAGCATTGGTATTAGCGCCATGACCGTCAGGAAAATCCCGCATGGGATGCCAACTGGCAGAAGTATTATCTTTATAGTATTGATCGACCAACTGACCAGCACCATCTTCCGACGACCATCCATCGTCGCAGCAAGACACAACAGCCGGATCAAAAAAGAAATAGATATATCCTTTCCTAGGGATATTTGAATATATACTATTCAGCAAAGCTTCTGTTTTATCAGCATCAGACAGCACCTCGTCCAATTGCATGTTCCCGTCAGGGGCTTTGTCAAGCGCATCGGTACAACTGTTTAATTGAAAGAATATAAACAGCAGAAATATATATATGATATGTTTCATTTTATTTTCAGATTTAACGGTTAGAAGGTCAGATTAACACCTATGGTTACCATTTTTGTCAATGGATATACGAGTGACGTATTTTGTTCCGGATCAATTGTATTTACAGGCAATTTATCCCATGTAAACAAGTTATTTCCGTTGGCATAGATCCGCACTCTGTTGATTCCCACTGGCTTGAGAATACTTTGAGGCATATTATATCCGATTTCCACATTTTTCAAACGCAGGAAGGAACGGTCCATAATAAAGAAGTTGTTCGATTTCTGACTTACGCCAGGTGCCATTCCCAAAGCCGGATAAAGGATTTTCTCGTTATTGGCGTAGCGTTCTGGTGTCCATGCCTGGAAATGCCAATCGCTGAAAAATCCTACCAGACCAAATTCTGTTACGCCCCAGCCATTATGAGTAACGCTGGTTTGGGAAATACCTGAGAAAACAAATGACAAATCAAAGTTCTTGTAGTTTAAAGTTCCGGACAAACCATACGAAATACGCGGCACTTCCGGGTAGCCCATCGGAACCAGGTCACGGTCATTAATTTTGCCATCCTGGGTAACATCAACATATTTAAAATCGCCTAAACGAGCCTTTCCTCCAACCTCATAAGTTGGCAAGCTGGCTAATTCATCCGGTGTATTGATGTAGCCATTTCCGTTGCTGTAATCAATCTGGTATCCCCATTTCTGACCAATGCTGAAACCAGTACTCCGGTATGGATACGCATATTCTTCTCCATATTTAACTTCATCAGCGAACTTGACAGTATTTTTGTTGTAAGTAAAATTACCCCTAAGGTTAAACGAGAATTCAGGATTGATGATTTTCTGGTAGGCCAGTTCGGCTTCATAACCATGATTATCGACAACGCCAATGTTTACTTTCGGAATATTACTGATTGGAACCCCTTGCAGTACAGGGATTGTGCTTCTGCTTATCAGGATTTTATCGCGGTGCTCATTGAAAACATCAACAGTGAGCGACAAATTGTTGAATACTTTTAAATCGACTCCAATATTTTTCTTTTCGGCTTTTTCCCATTGAAGAGTCTCGTTCCCCATTCTTCCCTGGGAAACGTTCTGTCCTAATCCCAATCCCGGAATTTCGCCACCTCCCATGGTTATAAAACTTTGATAAAGGAACCTGCTGTCGCCCAGTTTGTCGTTCCCGGTGATCCCGTAAGAAGCCCTCAGTTTCAAATGGGTAAGCACAGGATTACCTTTAAGGAATTCTTCGTTGCTTGCAACCCATCCCAATGAAAAAGCCGGGAACGAGCCGAAACGATTTTTAGGAGCAAATTGTTCGGAACCGTTGTATCCAAAATTAATTTCACCCAGATAACGATTGTCGTAGTCGTATGTTAAACGGCCAACATAACCGATCACATTGTACGGCAGGTCTGCCGACCATTTATCCCAGTTATCGCGTTGATGCAGGAACATGGCCGTCACGCTGTGAAGGCCGAACCTTCTTGCATAATTTAAAGATACCTGATAGTTCATGAAATAATATGTACTCATACTTTTTGACAACCGAATAGCCTTATCCTGATTATCGCGAATAGGAGAATATCCTGATGTTTGTGTTGCATCACGGGCTACGAAGAACGCAAACGTATTAAGAGACCGGACTCCCTGTCTCACGGTAGAGGCATGACTGTCAAAAGCAACAAGTCCTTTGGCGCTTAGCCCTTTGGTAACAAAATCCAACCCCCAGTCGAGGGATAATGAAGAATTCAGCACGGTTGAATATTCCTGCCGATACCCGCGTCTGTTGATTTCCCCGTAAGTATTACGGTCTTGTCCCGACTGTGCAATAATTTCATTTTCGGGCACCCCATATCCTGCAACAGTTACAGGTCCCGGGTCTGTTGGCGGTGTTCCCCAGGTATAGGCCATCATGTTTTGAACCATTCCATTCACGTCGCCACTGAACAAATCCACCGTTTGCGGAGTATTCATCTGTTGCAGGTAGGTTGCAATATTTAAGGAGGCTTTCAGGTTAGATGCAATTTTGTAATCGATATTCCCCCTGAAATTATAGCGGTCCATACTGTAACTTGGATCATAGCCAAGGAAGCTTTCGGGTTCGGTCTTGAAATTTCCACCCTGCCCGATATAGCCTGCATTGAGGAAATAGGTAAAGCCTTTTCCCCCACCGTTGAAGTTGGCATTAACGCGCGTTTGCGGCGCCCAATCGCGGAAATAATCATGGTACACGTCCCTGTCGGGATAGAATACCCGGTCCTCGCCGCTTCTATATTTGTCAATCATATACTGGGTAAAAGGCATTTCAGCATCGGATGCGGTTGGGTTGCTATTACGAAAAGCCTGGTTTCGTAATTCGGCAAAATCCCAGGAGTGAATCCGGTCGTTATGAACCAGGAATTGCTGAAAACTTTTATCAACAGTGATATTTAATTCTGATTTACCTTCATCGCCGCGGCGTGTGGTAATGAGGATAACACCGTTAGCCCCGCGCACCCCGAACACTGCAGTGGCTGAAGCATCTTTCAGGATAGAAATTGAAGCAACCTCATTCGGATCGAGTTTGTCAATATCGGTACGTGGCACGCCATCAATTAAGATCAACGGCGACGAATTATTTAATGTGCTTACTCCACGAAGGTAAAAGTTTACCACATCGTTCCCCGGCTGACCAGATGACTGCATAACTGTCAGACCAGGCAGTTGGCCGGCCAAAGCTACGGAGAGGTTTGGAGCAGAACTTCGCTTCAAATCTTTTGTGCTCACCGTTGAAATGGCTGCGGTCACTGATTCTTTCTTCTGAACACCATAACCAACCGCAACCACTTCTTCCAGGCCCATAGTTTGTTCCTTCAAAACAATGACAAAATCAGTGCGGCCACCAATAGCTATTTCCTGAGATTGATACCCGACAAAGGAGACCGATATAGTTTTGGAAGTTTGAGGAACTGATAAGGTAAATTTCCCGTCAGGACCACTTATGGTGCCGACGGTAGTGCCTTTTATAACAATTGTTGCACCTGGAATCGGGTCTCCTTTTACATCCTTAACTAACCCTGTTAATTTTTTATTTTCCATCATTATTTCTTCCAATGGCAGGGGCAATTCAATTACACCTGTTACAGGGTTACGCTTTCCAATCCCAATCTGACGGCCAAAAATCCGGTAAGTCAATTCCGACGATTTAAAAATCTGGTCTAAGATTTTATCAACCGTCTGATTATCAAACTTACCATCGATCTGTTTCTCTAAATCAACCACTTTATCGTCGAAAACAAAGATAAATTCGCTCTGTTTTTCAACTTCACTTATTAAATCTCTTAAAGTGGCATTTTTCAAATGAATGGATAACGTGGTATTCTGTGAATAACCACTATTGGCCATTAGCGACACCGTAGAAATCAATAAAAACAGCAGACATAGCTTCATTGTCAGCAATAATTTCTTCCAGCTCCTACTTAAAGGAACTAAAAACTTGTTTTTTTTCATAAATTTGCTTTAAGTTTTAATTAGCAATTAATTAACACAGAGATGCAGTTAAAACATTGGGCAGGTTATATTAGGAGTATAGCCTGTCCTTTTTTGTTTTTACCCTTGAAATGGCATTATTCTCCCATAGGCATTCTTATTTATTTTTTAATGACAAGATTATATTCTCACCAACTATCTCATAATCAACCGGCGAAATAAAACTGATAACATCAAAAACTTCCCTGTAATCGGTTTTAAGATCCAACTTCCCAGTCAGGGTAATATCTTTCATTACAGATTCATTAAACTGAATATTCACATCATAATAACGGGACAACTTTTTTGCAATGCTTTCAATTTTTTCATTCGTACAAAACATCCAACCATCTTTCCACGAAACATATTCCAAGACATTTGACTTTTCTAAGGATGTTTTTTTAGTTGCATTATCCAATGTGAGTAGCTGGCTCTCAGCCATCATTATTTTTTGCGATTTTAAAATGGCCTGTACCTTACCCTTAACTAATACCACCGAAGAACTCGGATCGTCAGGATATGATTTGACATTAAATTCAGTTCCAAATACCTTAACATCCAGATTATCCATTTTTACAATAAACGGGCAGTTGACATTATGGGCAACCTCAAGGTATGCCTCGCCCCTAATGTAGATTTCTCTTGTTTTCTTATTAAATGTAACCGGATAAATTACCTGGCTTCCAGAGTTCAGATACAACTTCGTTCCGTCAGATAGAATCAGGCTTGACCGTTTCCCTTTAGGAACTATTAATTGATTAAATGCTTCGGCATCGGTTTTACCTGGAGCCGTTTGTTTATCCGACAGAGCAACCGAATCAACCAGAATTTGACCATCCTGACCATACTTAACCGAAGGATCTTCCGAGACAAGTTTTTTTTCTGAATTATCGGAAAGAATAAGCTTTACCTCATTTCCAGCAGGTTCCTTCATAACCAAAGCAGCATAATTTACTTCCGTATCCTTTTGTATCCGTGTAAAAATGAAGCTTCCTGCTCCAATGATTAATAAAACAGAGGCTGCAACCGACCATCTGGTTATAAACCTGATTTTCCTGGAAGGAGTTAAAATTCGTGACTGAATATTTAACCAAACATTTATGGCATCATGATCTTTGGGACTATGTTTCTCTTTTTGGAATTTCAGCAGCATATATCTTGCCTGATCAAAATCATCCTTTTCCAAAGGATGTTGAGTGAGATATTCCTCCCAATATTTATCGCTTTCTGAAGTGGGATGCTTCACCCAATCAACAAATGACTGATCATCGATGAAGTCTTGAAATCTATTTCGTGGCGTTGAATTCATTACAAATGGACCTTTTTTCCCCATAAATGAAAAAACAGGTCTTTTTGTAACTAATGTTTTTAACTTTTTTTCGGATTTTTTTTAATGCTCTGAATTACTTTTTTTCAGGAAGGGCATCTTGCAAATAACGGTCAAAAGCAGAAGGCGTTTCATGGCAATCACTTTTCGTAATCTTTCCATCGCATGATAAATCAAGTTACGCGATGCCTGATAATTTAAGTTCATGGCAGCCGATAATTCTTCATAGCTAAGACCCGTAACATATTTTAGATAGATTGCTTCTTTTTGCCTGGCAGTCAACTCGTCCATCGCATTTTGTAACAGAATAAATTTATCATCATTGTCGTTTGGATCTTCAACAAATGAATAATCAAAAGATAAATTTTCAATGCTTACCAGCCTTTTCTTCCCTTCTGAGATTGCCTTCAACTTTTTAAAGATATTTTGTTTAAAAGAAGCAATCAGGTATGGTCTTATTTTGTTGGTCACTATTAATTTCGAACGATAGTTGTGCAAATTGACGAAAAGATCCTGAATGCAATCCTTCACTAAATCCTCATCAGATGAAAAATAACAACCGTATTTAAATAACTCAGGGAAGTACTTTTCATATATAGCTTTAAAGGCTTCATCTTTTCCTGAAATGAAGTCTTTCCACAATTCCTGATCGGATAATATGATTTGTTCGCCTTCCATTGCTACAAATCTATACATTTTTACATTTTTTAACTTCCTTTCCCCATTGAATAAAAAAATT
>CAZAVU010000042.1:0-35457 GCA_964488805.1 uncultured Odoribacter sp.
ACTATCAAATATTTTTGCTTAACTAATACTTCCCCTCAACAATATGAAGTGATCCATTTACAGAATGCCACACCAAAAAGGCAAAGTATGAGCATGGCGAAAAAATGATAAAAAAGTATTCGGACATGCTCGCGACTGGCTGGAATCCTTTCATAGATGAACCTAAAGCAATCTATGAGGACAGTTTACAGTATGCGACTGTAACAAGGGTTTTTAAAAATATGCGATCCGGGAACCGTACTTTTAACTATTACAGCAACTTATTTCTACCAGAAGTTAAGGGTATGGCCGATAAAACCTACAAAAATTACGTTTCGAAGTTTAGAATTTTTGATTCATGGTTATTAAAAAAAGGTTTGGCCGAAAATGATTTAACAACCATTGATCAGGCAACAATGAGGGATTTTTTTATTTACCTGATTAATGATTTGGAACTTGCAAAAATCACGGTTTCGAAGTATAAACACATGTTAGAACGGTTTTTTCTGTGGGCAGTAAAGAATAAGCACATAAAAGTTTCTCCTGTTCAAGATTTGCCGGTTACCACTCGCGAAAATGATCAGGCCCCGCGCCCAATTAACGAATATGATATTGAAAAGCTTGTCAATGAGATAAAAGAAAATGACAGGCAACTTTGGCTTACCGTTCAAATGGAATACTATTGTTTTTTACGCCCCGGCCTTGAAATCCGGTTTGCTCAGATTGGATGGTTTGATTTTGCCAGGAGTGTTATTAATGTGCCAAAGGAATTTATAAAAACAAGAGATAATAAAACCGTAATTATTCCTAACCAATTCAGAGATTACCTTTTAAATGAATGGAAATTACATTTGTATCCGTCTAATTACTATGTAATTGGTAAAAATGGAATTCCCGGCCTTGAATGCTTAGGAAGTAATAATTTAAGGAATCGTTTCAATATCATCCGGGATCGGTTGAACTTACCTAAAGAATATAAGCTTTATAGTTTTAAACATACCGGTAATTCTAGGCTGGTAGATAGTCCAGTTCCAATTTATCACATTCAAAAGCAGAACGGACATTCCTCAATGAGAAGTACAGAGGAGTATTTTAAAAATAAAATAGGTTTCAAATCATCTGAATTACAGAACAATTTTCCAACACTATAACCAAAAACCCCGGCTCTTAACGGGGGTTTGTTTTTAGGAGTAGTGTGTTTCAATTAATTTTTTAAGCGTCTGACAACTCATTCCCGGGTATTTTTCGGAAAGTTGCAGGAACATCCATTGCTTTTCTTCATCGACATCTCGAAAAGCGGTTTGGCGTTCGGCTTTGTAGCGTTGTGAATTGCCGTAAATATAGGTAGAAATTTCGGCCTGCAATTTCGACCGGTAGTATATTAAAACCATTGCCAGCACACCCGATGCGATAATAAGAACTCCAACCCAAGTTTTATAATTTTGGATTACCAACCAACCGAAAACAATATTTAAAATGTTCATAATGTTGCTAATAAGTTCGATACCTCTTGAGGGGAATTTAAAACTTTTCATTATTTTTACGTAGTCTTTTTGTTTGGCGACTTAAAGATAAAAAAATGCCCGCTACTAATAACAGAGTAATGGGCATTTTTTATTATACAAAAATGAGGAGAATTATTTGAATAGGTCGGCATGGGTGCCGGTGCGGATCAATGTAATAAGTTTGATAGTTGTGTTTTTTTCGTAGATGAGTAACCAGTCAGGAGTAATGTGACATTCGTTCAGTCCGACAAAATTTCCGGTTAGTTTATGGTCGCGGTTTTTAGGGGGTAATGATTGCCCGGTCAATAGAGTTTTAATGATCTCATTGAGCTTGTTTTCATCAAAATTTCGTTTCCTGGCTAGTTTCAAATCCTTCAGGTATTGATTGGTTGCTTCGAGACTATACATGTTACTTTGTTTTGGCTAAATAATCGTTAAAATCCTTGAACTTGGTAGTCTTCCCAGCCCTAGCTTCAGCAATTGCTTTTTTTGTTTCGTCGTTTGGCTCATCATTTTCAATCACCTTCGCGTAAGACTGTGTTTTCAGGTAGTCAATCATCAACCGGGCAGCCTTGGAGTTGTTTTTTATAACAATTGTAGTCATAACCTTTCATTTTTGTGTATGGACAAATTTAGTCACTTTTTTTTACTCCTGAATGAATTGCCAGCCTGATTAATACCACAAACAGGTAACCAGTCAAAACCCCGGCGGTGGCGCGGAAATGCAGCCCGCAAAGGTCGAGAATGGAGAGGATGACGGCGGCGGCCAATAGAATCAAATCAATCCGATTTTGTAAAACCTGTTTGGCTAACAGGATTCCGCCCCGTACCTGGGCTTTGATCAATGCAAAGATTTCTTTCATAATATCACTTTTTAATTACTCCGGACTGGATCACTTTTATTGAAATATAGGGGTTGCGGTTGGTGGCCGCGGCGGTTAATTGCCGTTTGCTCAGGAACCATGCCCACGGGTGGCGGCGTTCTCCTTTGTAGATCGCGGTGAAAATGGTGTCATTGGCCGAAATGTGCAGCGTGGCAGTATCGCTCACAAATTGCCCTTTTACTTCTATCCAGGCATCTGCATAGTCAAAAGTTCCTATTGTTTCTTTGGTTCCTGTTGTTTCTGTTATGCTGGCCGGAACAATTGAATCTTTGATTGCGGCCTTTACCTCTGCTTTTAGTTGCTGGCTGCTTTGGGTGTACGATTGTGCCAGGCGCGGCGGGATATACAGGTTTTTGAGGCGGGCAATGATTTGCGGGTTAATCCTCCGAAGCTCCGAAATGGTTAGCTCCTGGGCTTTCAGGCGGCTGGCTTGCTGGCCGTCGCGGGTGCGGAACTGTTCGGCCTGTTCATTGGCTATCTTCAGGTTATTCTCTAACCTATTGGCGCGGCTGTTGGCCTTGAAATACAGGTTCATACTTTCACCGGCAACAAATACCAGGAACAGCCAGATAATAACGGTTTGGGCGGTTGCTTTCATACAATCGGGGTTATCCGGTCCTTGCAATCTTTGCGCGAACAAGCCATTTCTTCCAGGGCTTTAACCCGTTTGTCTATTCCTTCCAGCCGATTAACCAGATTAACGGCCTGGTCTTCGTAGAACTTGACCACCTTATCGGCGGCGTCGATTTTCGAAGTCTTCCGAATATAGCGGGCTGAAACTACTGCCGTAAGCCCGCCACCGGTGATAAAACCTAAAATTGTGATTAAGTATTCCATTTATATTAATATGGGATTAATAAAGCATTGGAAATATTGTTTTCAAAACAAGTTCGACCAGGTGTATTTAACCCGATCCATGTGGATGCGTTAGCAACTTCAGGAATAGGGGATAAATCCCGGAATAATGTTTCTGCAATTGGAGGAGTAATGACTAAGTTCCCAATTTTTAATAGTGGGTAAATCCTTCCATCATTGCCGGTGTATGATCCTGGGTTTATAGAATCTTCTTTCACCAAAATTATAGCCATGCCATTTTGTTTAGGTTCATTGTTAGGGCTTATATTATCTGAACCTGAAGTAAGAGAAAACATTTTTCCTTTTGAAGCATCAAAAGCATCAGACAGCCAATAATAAGCACCCGTAGATAATGAATAATAAGCCCCATTACTGTAATAGCGCAATCCTGTACCTATTGACGTAAACCCAGTTGAATTACTCGCCCCTGTATTGGGAGAAGCCCAATGAGCCAAGCCTGTTTCTTTTAACTGTCCACCGGCTAATTTAACCGCGCCACCTAAATAAGTATCTATGTATGCTAAATCAGCCGATGTCATTGCTCTGTACCCAGCCGCAGCGATATTTAATCCAGAGTTTGCACTGAACCAATTATAGAGAAAGCCTCTTGTAGCTGGAAATTGGACAAATGCAGGAGTTTTGCTCCACACCAGATTTGCACCTACATACACTTTTTGCATCTGGGTAGCACCTAACGCAATTTGTTTTTGATTAGCGGTTGATTGTCCTATATAGATTGGCATAGCGGCGTTATTCCTGAATGAAATAAATGGTGTTGGCGTCGTAAGTACCTAAAGCCGTATAAGCGGATGCGGTACCGGTCCAGAATCCTTTCGAGGCAATGCTCCCCAAAGTGGGTTTGTTTCCCAAATCGTCATAACTGCCGGTTTTGGCAACTTTGGCAAACTGAACATTAATATCATCCTGACCGCCGGTTTGTTTGATGGTCATTTTTGCATTCTCATCCAGTTCAACAGATTCAACATACTTATCCGGGTTTTCAGTAACCTGCAACCCGGTTTGAAGCTGGATCAGATCGACATACAAACTTGAATTCGGCCATTGATTGACCGGACGGATAACCAGCTTGTCAATCATTTTTCCGGTTGGGCTAAAATCGGCAATTGGCAGGGTAATACGCTGGTAATCGGTGATATAGTCGGGGAAAAAACCGTAATTATTTTCAGGCATCAAAACCAGGCTTCCAATTTTGGCGGCACCGTTGTATAATTCGAATAACAGGGCGGTGTTTGCCTCCCAGGAATCCAACATTTTCAGCGATATACTGATATTCCCGCCGGTGGCGTCGATGGCTGCCGACCGGGTGAAAGACAATGCGGCGGCGGTCGGTTCAAAGCTGGTGGCGGCTGATACAATAAATTGCTGGTCGTAACGGGTGAACCCTGTAATTACAAGAGTGTAATTTCCTGCCGGTACCGGTGTAAAACCACGTTCAGGGGTAAATTTTACGCTTGCCGGGAGTGTATCAACCGAAAAATTCAATTCCGAAACAGAAAAAGCCTCCTGTGTTGGGGTAAGCGTTGCGAGCCGGTAAATGGTCCCGGTTTCGCCCCGGCGAAGGTAAGCCGATAACCGCGTGTTTTGTTTCAGGTTGTAATACACCAGGTGGCGAATTGCCCCGCTGATACTGTCGGTTTTGTGGTCGGCGAAAAGTTCAGTCACCGGGACGGTAATTATGCCGGTGGTCCTTACCAGCGGTTCGGTCAATGTTACCGGACGGGTTACCTGGCTAATGTCGGATGAAAGCAAGGAGGAGCGAACAGCGGTGTCGGTACCGCCTGAAATAGCTAACGAAATGTGTTTGGTCCCGGCGGCGGGTTCGGTGGTATCTTCCAGATTGATAGCGACTCCGGTTTCTTCGGTTTTGGCCGTGGTCCATTCCACATTTTCGTTGTAGATGGTTTCGGTTGCAATATCCGGGGTTTCGCCGTTGGGATCGGGTGCCGGGGCGGTACCATTGGCCGGAATATACACCTGGGTAATCAGTATTTGAGTGGACGGATTGACCAGCGGAACGGCGGGCGATTCGGCGGCTGTTCCAAGGATATAACCAACATTTCCCCATATATCGGCATAAATGACGGCAAAGCGCGGATTATTTTCGGTATTGGCCGGAATGGTGAGCGTCTTTTCAGCCGATTCAACGCGGTTAGCCAATATCTGATAAATTAGGTGAGAAACAAAAAAAACAAGGTTCTGGATCCAGGTCACCGTGCCAGAAATCAAGCGGGTACCTTCGGTGTTCACATTGGTAACCTGTTCGATGTAGTTTTGAACCTCATTGCTGACGGTGGTTGAAATCAGCGATTCGAGAATAGTTTGAAGGTTTGAAACTGAATCCTCGATGTATTGTTTCAACTGGCTGGTGTAGGTGTCGCCCAGAACAAGTTGATTGATATAGGTTGCCAGATTGGAAACCTGTGTGTCAACGTAGGTTTTAAACGTGCTGTTGACCGTTTCCAGATTGGTTATCTGGTTGGTAATCGTGGTAATTTGTGACTGAAGCGCGGTAAAATAATCAATCATTTGCTGGGTAATCTCCTGATTGGCCGTGTACTGATTCAGGGAAACCAATTCGAGCAAATTATCAATGTAGCTTTTTAGCTCCGTGTTGGTGGTTGGGCTGCCGATTACCTGGCTCCAATTGATTGTCGATTTACTGATCAATTCCTCGATGTATGTTTTCAGTTCCGAATTTGCGCCCGGTGTAGAGCTAACCCCGGCGGCGTCGCGATCGCGTAACCGGCCTAAAAGCTTGTCAAAGTATGATTTCATGTTTTTAGAACTTTCTTAATGGATAGTTATAATTAGCGCGGTTGCTGAATTGGTGGCTGAAACAGGCAATTCCTTCAGCCCATTTGAAAGTCGTTTTGATCGGCTGGACTACGCCGGAAGATTCAATTTTCAGGACTGACCAGGTGTTTGAATTTTCGCTTTCGGTATTCGGCGCGCAAAAGCCTAAATAGGTCACGTTGTCGGATTCTTCGACGCAAATATCAGCGGCGGCGCGGAGGTCGGCTATATTGGTGTAATCAACTCTTTGCATAGCTTCTTAAATTTTAAATTTCAGGTGTTTATAGTTTCGGCTGAACCATATTATCAGGGCAACCAGTAGCGCAAACAATACCAGGTTTGCCGGGGTCACTTTTTTTTTATGAAAATCATCGCGTCGGATGGGATTTTCTTTGTAATGGCGGCTTTCAGTTCGCCGTAAGTGATCTGGTGATCTTTATTCAAATCATACGGGCTGTTCTGAGCGGCAATGGTCCCGGCTGAAAGGGTGTCCGTTTTCAAGATATACCCGTCGGTTTGTCCCAATGCACGCGGGAAGAAAGTCACGGTGTACAAATCGAGAATTGACGAAAACCGCCCGGTGTATGGTTTAAAGTACTTATACACATAGTCGAGCTGATCAACGTTGCTCATAGCCTTCAATGCTTCGGGCGAAGTTCCAAGGCTTCGGGCTGTGGATGGCATAAACTGGATTAAACCGACGGCCTGACTTTTTGGATTAACGGCGCGGCTGTTCATCGATGATTCGATTTTAAAAACAACCATTAACCAATCGGGCGAAATACCCAATTTTGCAGCTATTGCCGTTACTTTTGCCAGAAAAGCGGCGCGGTTCTCTATGATCAGGTTTTCGTAAATCATTGTCAGAATGAATAATACAGTTTAATTTTTCCTTTGCTTCCGGTTTTGGTAACCTTACCGCCACGGGCTTTAATCTTTGCGATATGGTTTTCAGCCGCTTTGGGGTTGGTGTGGGTTTTGGTGTAAGTCTTTTTCATTGGTTGAACAGTTTTTTAAATGCGAACCAAGCCAGGAATATAACCGCGGCGGTGACGAATATCACGGCGGCAACTTCAAAGAGGGTATTTTGCGACAAAGCAACCTTTGTATCCAGATTCATATCCGGCAAATTGCCTGACCACAATTTTTCAAGCAAATTTTGTTTTTTGGTTGTGGTTGGTGTCGTTTCCATTACTTCCAGTATTGATAACCAACAATTTCGTTAAAATGCTTGTAGTAAATAGCATCGGCATTGTACCCGTTTGCGCTTAAAGCTTTGGCGGTTTTCTGCCCAAAAATGCCATCCAGCGTAAGGTTACATCCAAACCGATCATTCAGGGCGGTTTGGATCATCTTGACATATTCGCCGGTTGAACCAATCGAAAGCGGGAACCCGCGGCTATCTTTGGTTGGTGCCGGTGACTTCAGGAATGAACTTTGAGAAGGTTGAGCGTTGGGCGAAACTTTGCCGGTACTGTCGGCGGCTCCCGTTGTTTCTTCGGGTGCTGGAGTATCGGCATTTGAATCGGTGCCAGATCCTCCAAAAATCTTTTTCAATGGATTAATCCCGTAGGCGATCCAATAAGCGGCAAAAATGCCAGCAATAAGAAGTACAGGAATAAGATACTTTTTCATTTTATCGGGTTTTAAAATTGATAATCGATTGAATTACGGGCCAAAATGTCGTTTACCTGTGCGATTTCTGCCGTATCGAGCCGGTTGTTTATCCAGGCATTCAGATTTGAATTTCCCCAAGTCCAAATAATCCGACGCATTCCGAAAGACTTGATTAACTGAAGTAAATCACTTCTGTTTCTCATTTTAGCCATTACGGCATATACTGTATTTTCATTATCTCGAAATCCATACATGGCGGCTTCAAGATCGTCGGCTAATGCTGAATATTGCGTCTGTTCGTAGGTTAATGCGGCCCGGTCGATTTCCTTTTTTAGCTGATCTTCGGCCTCGTTTTCCTTTTTGGCTTTACCGGTGCGGCTGCCAATGTAATAGGCAATAACCAGGGCAATAACTACAACGCCCAACAGCTTCAAATAGGGTAAATATTTGTCAGGGTTCATGTTTTTAGGATTTTGAAAGTATAAATCCGTTCCGTTTTCCGGTGAAAAACAGAATGACGGCAATAGCCAGGATAATAATGAGCGGCCAGTAAGCTTTCATAGTCGATGGCGTTTTATAAAATAAAGTCCAATCATAATAGCAACTACAACTAAACCAAGTATATAGTAAAGAGTATTGCTCGATTGAGAAGTGATTAAATCGCTTTCAGCGTTTAATATTTCCGGCGATTTATACCCAGACTGAGATGCAGAAACTTTTGCTGCTAATAGTTTTTCTTCAGCTTCAGTCTGAGCCTTTAGCAAGGCGGCTTGCGCTTCGGCTTTTGCTTTTTTCCTTTTACCTTCACCAATACCTAAAAAGGCTGAAATATTGGGGTCAGAATTTATTTTCTTTTTCATTTTCCGCGAAGTGTGAAATAAACTACTATACCAATAATTAGCATTACTCCGGCAACAATCAGAATTGTTGTTGTTGTTTTCGCCTGTGCTTTTGATGTGGCTGACGCTGCATTTGCCTGAGCTGCATAAACAGATGCGTTTGCAGCGGCTGTGGCCTGAGTTTCCTTGATTCTGCTTTTACTGCCAATTCCCAAAACTGGAAGACTTTGAGTTATAGAACCAACAGCCCCGGCAACGGCTTCAGCAATAGCAAAATTGGAAGTCTGCGAGTCTTCGGCTTTGTCGAAAATGGATTTCATAACCATGATCTTTTTGCCTAATTCTTTGCTGGTGAATTGCCCGGCTGAAAGATATTTTCCAATGGCGTATTTATTGGCCGCAAATTCGTCGGCGGTTTCCAGTTTCAGATGACCTTCTTCGTGGTAAATCACAAAGTTTTTTTCCGCATTGGGTAAGCGGTCCCAAATATCCGACGAAAGGTAAAGTGTTCCGGTTTTTCGGTTCACTTTGGCTATTTCGGTTTGTCCGGGAACCATTAAAACCTTTTTAAATAATGATTTTGCCATATTCGGATATTTTAATTATTACCAACAAAAGCCGACCGTGAATTTTTACCCCAGAATGAGAATGGTTCAATAGGAACCCTGAGTTTTCCACCCAATACAAAACCACCCGACGAACCGGAAGAATCCGACGAACTGGAAGTGTCAGCAGAACTTGAAGTATCCGACGAACTGGAAGAACCCGACGCGCTGGCGGATGGGCTGCCAGGCATTACGGTAGCGGCTGAAGGGGCATTGCCTATAAATGAACTGGAAACTACTGCATTTGCAAGGGTCCAGGTATCGGCGGTTGTTTCGGTGGCGGCGGTTTTTTTACGGATGAAAAAATACCATCCGGCCAGCCCTAAAATCAGGAGTATTACAAAGTTTTTCATTTTCGAAACAATAAGATGATGAGAATAAAAAAGCCAATACCGGCGGCAACCAGGTACAACGTTTTAGAGCGGCTGGCGGCCTTTGCTTCGTCGGCGGCGGTTTCGTAAACCTGTGCCGGTTCGGTAGCTACATCAGATTTAAATTCCTGAATCGTATCGCCGGTACTGGCTACGGTGTTGAGAAGCTTATCCCAGAAATTCCAGAAACCGCCCTTTGGTTGGGTTGTGGGGGTATTCATGGGCATAAGTTTTTTTGTATCGGTTTGCGTGGTAAGAACGGCTGATTTGGGTTGAATCAGGGTTTCGAAATTCGATTGATCAGGTACCAGGATTTCCATTAATTCCATCATAAACCCTTCACCTTTGCGGTCGAAAGCCTTTTTTATGGTTTCCATGTTGACAGGACCCGGAACCCGGTGCTTCCTCAATAAAATTCCTACACGTGCGCTGTTATTCTGCAATAATTCATCAACAGTTTGTTGCATGACTTAATGAATTTGAAGGTTAAAAAAAAGGCACCCGGCAACGTTCGCCTGAGTGCCTTTTGACTATTCGAGGGGGAGGTTTTTAAGAGAAGCGGAATGAGATTGTAATCTCGTGGCCGTTCTGGATTGGCAGCAACATTAATGTATCGTAAGCCATTTCCAATTCAATACCGCGAACTTCAATCTTATCGGTTGCCGACTGATCGACTGATTTAAAATCATCCAAAGGCAGATAATCCGGTTTCGATCCACCAAGCGGGGTAATTTTAACTACTTTGATTACTTCGGCAAATGCGGCGGCATTGTTTGCACGAACCGACATATCGACCAACACTTTACCACCGCCGGTTTTGATGAATTCGCGGAACTGACGGATAGTCATTTCCGAATTACCGGAAGCAGCAACCAGGTTAGTATCGATAGTGCCATCATCGAGCACATAATTACAGGCGTAACCTGCATTAACAATAGCCGAAGCGTCGGTGTAAGCTTTGGTCAGAGTCAAAGCCCCGGTAGAGGTGTTAGCAGTACCGGCAATTACCAGCGTATCGAACATTGCGGCCAGAATGGCTACAACAACTTTTGCACCTGTGGTGTTTTTTACGGTGAACGTAAACCGTTCGCCCAATGCTTTTAAAACTTTTTCGTTAGCCATGACTTACTGATTTAAACGGTTGTTGACTTTAAAAGACCGTAGAAGTCTTTATTTGGGTTCTTTTTTTCATCCCAAACCCACAAAAGGATTATTGCGAGGGTTGCCAGGGCTACCCAACCCATATAAACAGGGTTTTTAAAAATTTTTTCCATTTGATAGATGCTGATTTGTTAAACTTTTTTTGAACTAAACTGAACCAAATTTTGAAAAGCTTAAAAATCTGATTTCCAGAACAGGAGCACATAGGAACGAACAGTACTAAACAAGCACAACACCGGCGCAAACAGGCATAAAAAAAGCCTCCAAATTTTCGGAGGCTTTTTTCCAAACAACTAAGTCACGATAAAAAAGGACAGCAATGCTATTTTAAGTCGGGTACCGGATTGCCTGGATATTGTTCTTTGAACTTTTCGCGGGCTTCAGCCAGACTAATAGCGGTAATCGTTACATTTTTGCGGATTCCGTCGATCATTGCAACGGCTTTAAATTCGCTTTCTTTTGTCTTTTTGGTGTTCTTTGGTGCCATACTGTTTAAAATTTAGGGTTCTCCAATTCGTTCATAAATTTTTGCAACCTGTTCAGGAGTAAATATATAGGTGTTCTGACGGGTGCCAATGTCGGCGGAAAAAGGTTTTAACCATTTCCGTAATGTTTTGGTGCAAACTTTATATTGCTGTGCTAATTGCGTTAAAGTCATCGCTTTCGGCTTTATTGTGTCGTTTGGCAGGGTCATTTTTTATAAAAATAGCGGCTGTCTTTTCTGATTGGGTTTTGCATTCCCGAAACAAAAACATGATCGTAAGTTTCGGATATTACAGTTCTCATTTTACCGGCCAGGTAAAACCTTTTTCCGATCCATTTTTTAGGAGAAACGCGCCAACGGATCACCGCAAACAAGTGTTTGACTAACTGGCCCCAAGTTGGCTGTTCGGGATTCATCTTTTTAGGGGTTTTCATACCTTAATTATTTCGAAATAGTGAATATCCTCTTTTGATTTATCATTAATCCGCTGCTGGGCGGCTTTCATTTCCTCAAAGTTTTGCATATCGTATTTGCGCCGGTTAATGTTGTCGATGGTTTTAAATAAGGCGTAATGCGTGGCGAACGTGAAGAATTTCGGTGGTACTTCAGTAAATCCGTGACCACAGGCAACAATATCAATCATTTGCTGGCGGCGGCGGATCAGCAAACTATGTAAATCGATTTCAAGCGCGGCTGTGAAATAGCTCCGGCAATCATCAAAAACAACCATTCCATTTCGGAACTTCTCCCGGATAACGTCGATCAAGCCGGGGTAATACACAATTTTGCGGGCTTTCACATAGTTTTCAATCCGGTTTGGAAATTTGGAATGAACCCACGGAATAGACGGCCACTCCATATCATCGGGAACAACAATCAATACCTGACTATCCGGCTTTTTCAATTCGTTGGCTACCAGCTTTTTCACAAAAGTAGTTTTCCCGGTTCCATTGGTACCGAGTACGACTATTTGTTTCGGTGTGCGGGTTTCTTCCATAGATTGAAGGATTGAGGGAATGATTTAACTCAAAAGATTAGAGATTAATCTTTTTTTCCATTGTTCAAATGTTTCACTTTGGCGCCTTTGGTTTCTTTCTCTTTTTCTCCTTTCTCTGTCGGCTCTTAATTCCATGTTGTGCTTTTTATTCTGTTTTTGATTTTTGTAAGCCATAGTTTTAATCCTTTCGTAATGAGTTTATATAGGAAATCAAAATCATTACAGATAACACAAACAGATAAAAAAGAACCTGATTATATTGTTTATTTATCTGAAAATAAATGGTTTCAAACAAAAAATAGATTGTTACTCCAAAAAGTACATTAGTTGCGGTTCTTTTTTTCATCATGCAGCGGGTTTAATTTCTTTTTCCTCAATGGCTTTTAGCCTTTTTTCAGTTTCGGAGTACCGCGCCTCCATTTCCTTAATACGTTCGTCAACCTGTGCAAACCGGCGGTCAGTTTTGGCCTCCTGAAAGTGTGGCAAATAGACGGCAACGGTCAAAAGAATGACATTAAACCAGGGAGAATCTTCAACCCGGTAATTATACTTTTTGGCTACGGCGGTCCATGCGTCCTCTAAATTGGAAAGCTGTTTGCCGGAGGCCTGGTATTTTTCGGGCGTGGTGTTTTTGGCGTAAAGGCTGAATCCGGTTCCTAAAGCCGTGTCAATCGTATTGGCTATGGTCTTTCCTGACAATTGGGCCAATTCGTCGGGCATTGGTTCGACTGTTTCTGAAGGATCACCGGCGAACGGGTCAGAAATGTTTTTTCCTGTGTTTTCTGTCGTTCCTGTTGTTCCTGTGGTTTGCGGCGTGGCTCCTTGTAATGGCGTTGAGCTAATGACTTCCTTCGGGGTGTTCAATTCATTTAAAAGTGAATCGAGATCATTAAAATCGCGCTTGATTGCCGGGCGGTCGGTTAAATTTTCGGGGTTGGTATGTGTTGGCAGCATAAACTACATTTTTGAGATAATCAACTCAATTAATTCGTTCAATTCGCGGACAGAATCGAACCGTACAATCTGATTTTCTTCATTCAGCATCGCAATTGCAAAATATTCCTTTCCTTCAGTTTCGTAGAAAATAGCGGCTATCTGGATTTCCCCATTTTCAGGATTAAGAACTATTTGCCGTTGAAACTCTTTTACCCAATCGATAAATGCACGAGCCGCGCCCCGGACTTTGTCGGGCGTTAAAAATGGCTTTACCATCGAAAACAGCATTTTTGCCTGTACCTGATTCATTGCTCAACTCCTTTAATCTGTTTGGCTAAATTGGATAATTCGGATTGTGACCAGATGCGGAACGGGTGAGAAGCCCCGTTTTTAATTGATTCCCAAAAATTATTGAGCAGAATATCACCGATTGAAAAATCTTTCCCTGATTTCTTTTTTGCCACTTCCTGTTCAACTTTCAGGGTTGCAGCCACAATGGAAGGGATAGTTAAAACAACCTGGTTTTCTTCCAGCTTCAGCGGTTCGGGCTGTTTGGCGCGGGCTTCGTTCAGTTGGCGGGTCAATGTGCGGGTTTCTTCGCCCAGGGCTTCAATCTCCTGATTCTTCAAATCAATCGCGGTCTTTAGCTGGCCGATTTCATTGTCTTTCAGTTGGATTTCGTGCAACGGTACAAAGTTTGGGAGCGGTACTTCTACTTGCTTTGTTTTGGGATTGAGATAAGCCTCCAAAAGCATTTCCATAAAAGCGTTAAAGGTTAGGGCTTCGCTGTTTTCCTGTGCGGCCTTAAATTGTTCGGCAACTTCGGGGCTTACCTTACCGGAAAAAACTTGTAATGCCATGTTTTCTAAAATTTAAATGGTTTCCTTAAAATGGTATTCCGGCAAACCGAACAACGAAAACCGCTGTTTTCAGGCGGTCAACCAGAATACTGAACCAAAAATATTTCGTAAACTGCTGATAAACCAGTCTTCTAAAAAGGTAATCCGGTTAATGAAAAGTTTTTCTTTTCGTTTGACTGAAAAAGAGAATTATTGAGGGGTGAAGGGGTGACGGATGAAATTAAAACAGAAAAAAACGTGAATAATGAAAATCCTGTTACCGCTGTTACTTCTGTTACTTTGTTGCTATTCAATTGTTTACAACGGTAACAAAAAGTAACAGGTTTTAATCTTGTTACTTTGTTGATATTCAGTTATTTAAAAACTAACTATTTGAATATCAATGGTAACAGAAAGTAACAGAAAGTAACAAGGTTGTTACCGTTTAATTGCTTAATTGTTAATAGTTTAATTGGTATAGTAACAAAGTAACAGAGAAATTATAAATTAAAAAACATCAATTATAAAGGAGAAACAGCCCATTTCTGAAAATAAAAAACCCGGTTTTTGGCCGGGTTCGTGTTGGATTTGCAAAACTGGATAAAAAAGCTGCAAAAAGGTTACTTTTTCATAGTACACCTTCCTTTCTTAATTGGTTGTGTTTAGCCGGGTATTTCCAGACAAAGGCATTCAGAACGGTTTGCTGTTCGTCGCTCCAATGGAGGGAATTAACGCGGTACTGGTCGGTTTCGTGCTCTATAAACTGGCCCTGTTTGATTTCGGCGTAATGATCGGAGAAAAGAAAGTTTTCGACCGTAGGGGCTTTCTGTTGGTTGTCGGTGTAAAAATTGATTTTCATGGTTATATATTCAAAGCTTTTTCTACTAAACATTTAAAATCTGTGATTGGGAAAAGAGAGGATTTTCTGAACTGGTAGTAATTTTTAGTACTTAAACCGCTTAACCACCAGTAAAACACTTCATATTCATTGGCGAAATTTTTAGCAAATGTATTTTCAGGTTTAAGAATCATGTTTTGATAGATTCCCTTAAGAATCATTTTTGCATAACCGGGGAACATTCTGAATTCAAAGATTTGTTGTTTAACACCTGAAAGCGGACATCCAATACAACCATGCCTATTGAAGCAATATGGAGGATCGTAATATTTGATGTAAGGCATATCAAACATTCTAATATATTGCCAAACCTCATTTTCTGACCAATAAACAATTGGACGGATGTGTTTAGCTCCTTTCATGTATGATCTGGTGTCACAATCTTCAGGAGTGTAGTTTTTTCGGCGTGTACTTTCATCGCGTCTAGTTCCGTCAACGGTTCTTTTACCTATTCCATAGCGTTCTTTCAAAATATCACAGCAGAATCGTGTGGTTCTGGTAGGTAATCCTTTTTCACAAATCAATCGGAAAAAAGATTTTTGAGGCTGTAAAATCTCAACTTCAGGAAAATAGCTTTTTATGAAAGCGATTGTTCCAGGCGGATCAATTGTAGTGTTTGAATATTGCGCCGTGAATTCAACCCCTGAACGTTTCATTAAGTCAAGAATAACAACGCTGTCTTTTCCACCTGAAAAACCTAAGTAATAAGGATCATCGGCATTGTATAGGTCTTCAATCAATCGTAATGATTGATCTATTTTCTTTTGCATTTCATACATGAGGTTAGTATCTGAATGGTGTAAAATGAATAATTGCCATAGGTTTTGAAAGGTCATACTTTCTGAACCATTGTTTAAAATCTTCGAGTGAAAGGCCGTCGTTTAAAGCCAACTTACTGATTTCGAAAAGAGGTTCATTTGAGACTCCATCTAAACCGTATGTATAAGGACAATTAAAATCAGATTCAAAGAATTCAAGTTTCTGGACGCTTATTCCTGAATTCTTATCCAGCCTGGCCAATTCGATTTGCTTTGAGTTATACGGCTTGCCTGACCAGTAACGAAGTGAAAGAATGGCTTTACCTTCCTGAACTTCCTTGATGCGTTTATACCAAAGTTCGTAATTTGCGCGGATCGTGTGAATTTTGGTTTCAGTACCGGAAATATTACAATCGACACAACAACACATATCAAAGAACATGAAACAAAGGCGTCGTTTAATTTTTGTTATAAAGTATGTTTCTTCTCCTTTTCGTGGGTGAGTGGTCGGAAATGTTCGGCTAACTGTTAGAACGTAAGTTTTCATTGATTAAAGTTTTGATTGTTAGAATGGTAAATATTGTTCAATTGCTTCGGGAATCAATTCCGGTTCGGGTACCGGTGCAGAGGGAATTTTAAGCGGTTCGGGTTCTTCTTTTTTTGATTGTAGGCTTTGCCATAGCTCAAAATCGGATTTGTCGAGTATTTCGGCGGCGCGGAAAACAAAGGGCCGGCCTTTAAATTTCAGGTCCTGACGGTGTGTAATTCCTTCGCCGTCGGTGTGCCAAATCGGGATAGAATAGGCTTTTGTAACTTCGCGCCCTTCGCGGTCGGTATATGGGCGAACACCCATGTTTTCCTTAAAAATCCGGCTCAAAAAACTGATTTCAATGTTCTTTTTAAGGAACAGTTCTTTTACGTTGGTAGGGGTAAGATAAATTTCAGATTCGCCAAATTCCAGAAAAATAGTCTTCAGGTGCTCATAGATTTCCTTTTCGATGGCCGGGCGGCTGTTGTGGATCAGCTTTTCCAATGCGTCGGTTTTTAGCAAATCTTCGCGGAACCACATCCGGGTTTCGTTCTGGGTGTGCATGGTCCGTTTGTTCAGGAAATCGAGGAAAGCCGGTATTTCATCAATCATTTCGGGCAATAGGTTCACTTTCTCCTTTCCGGCGAAAACAGGCACTTTGCGAACCCAATAACGAACGTCGTCGCGGCTGGCAAAGATGAAAGTATCTTCGTTGTTTGAGGCTAGAATGAACTTTGCAAAGAAATCGATTTCGTTTTGGTCCTTTCCTTTGGCGTTCATGTTCACCTTATCGGCGGTTGAAAGGGCTTTGATTTTCTCGATAATGATTTTCTTTTCGATGAAAGATTCTTCACAGGCCACAATCAGTTTGGTACTCCAAAAGCTGTTGAACTGGTTGCCTAAATCGTCGTTACCGATCACCGTACAATTCTGGGTGAATATGGCTTTCAACAACTTGATAAAGGTTGATTTTCCGGTTTTGTTTTGCTTTGATACTAAACAAAGGATCGGTAAAATCTGTGTGGGCTTCTGGTATAACAACTGAATGTAATCTAATCCCAATTCGAACTGTTCGCCGAAAATGTGGCGGATAAAATCGAGAATGGTTTGACATTCGCCCGCTTCGGGGTCCCATTCAAACGGCGCGTAAACATTGAAACAGTTGTTGAAAACCTGCTGATAGTTGGTGTGATCGGGGACGTTGCAAAAAGCTTCGTATTTGGGTATAAAACCGGTGAATTTTTTGCCGTGGTCTTCCTGAATGGTTGTTTTGAGGCGGCGGACAAACTTCCGTTCGTTTTGCTGGTATTTGTTGGGTACCAAAACAAATTTGTAATAATCATCACCGACGCGAAAATAGTTTTTTGCCTGACCGGGGACCAAAACTTCACAACTGCCTTTTGATTCGTCGTATTTGTAGGTTGTGCCGTTGTACACAAATTCGCGCCCGTGGATTGCTTCGCTGTGCAGCCCGTGGAAATTTTCAACGGTATCGAGGCAAAAGTATTTATAGAGCTTTGCGGGGTCGAATTTGATGTTTAGCCGGTGAAAATAGGTAGCCGGTTTTGATACAGTTACCAGGTCGCGGCTGATTGCTTCGGCCTCTTTTGGCAGGGCACAATACAAATCATCCAAACCCTTCGGCTTTCCTAAAATGTCATCAGAAGCCACGGAGGCAAAATAAATATCCGTGTTTTTGCAGTCTTTCAGAAGCTCACGGACGGCCAGAGCCGAATTGATAAACACCTTTGGCCGGTGGCGTAAATCGCGCTTATTTACAAGGTCTTTCAGGCTGATATTCCGGGCGTCGCCGTCGTAAAGGATGATGATGTTTTCGACCGCGCAAACATCGATAATCTCCAAAACATCGGTGTACATGGTCTGCGTGTCCTTCTGTTTGTAGTGGGTAATAGACGAAAGCCCGACAATATCCAGACCCGACAAATAGCCTTTGAAAGCCTTAAAATACCCTTCGGTCAGGACTAGCGTTTGGATTTTGGCCTTACGTTCAAACTTTTCGAGCAATCCGGGGGTAATAAAAGGCCGGGTGTCGGTTCCCTTCGGGAATTCGTATTTTTTGACCTGTTTGTCGCCCTGTTTGTCGGTGAATTCTTCGGGGGTCTTCAGTCGTTTGATGCAAAAGTTTTTCCGGCGGCTGTTTTCAATGTTTGGCTTTTCCGGCGTGGCTTTCTGGCTATCGTACTGGATCAGTTCGCGGTGTATGGTGAACGGGGTAATGAGGATATTCCCGGCTTCGTCTTCGCGGAAAATCGGGTATTCAACCTCCTGATAGGTGTTACTTTCAAGCTGGTAGAATTTCAACATTACCCGGTTTTGTTCCTCAGTTACGCCCAGTTCGTCGAAAATGCGGCGCTGAAAGTAGCTACGCTCCGGGGCCGGTGTTTCGGTTGTTTCTATGGTCCCGGTTGTTACTGTGGTTTCTATTGTTTCGGGCGCGGGGGTGGCGGTGTTTTGTTTCTTAGCCATTTTTCGAAACTAAATTTTCGTAAAAAGTGATAAAATTGTCTGCTTTCTTATAGTTCTCGTGATCGGATTCACCCGCGATTTCATCATCAGGGTCAGCAATTACATTACCGGTAAAATCACGAACTAAAATGCAACAATCATAGGCATCGGTTAATACTTTCAAGAAAGAGCGTTCTATCCCTGCCTTTTTGAATAGTTCAGTTAATTTTGTAGCCATTGTATTGATTATTTTAGTTCAATGATTTGCACGTTTGGCCTATTTTTAAAGCGTTCCAAATGTTCAGGGTGGAAATAATTTGAGGTAATAACTAAATCAGGACAATCAATTATTTTATCAGGAAATCCTTTTCTATGCCTTTGGATAACGATCTGATTGGAATCGATTAAACTTATTATTGAGGACTGAAATATCTCTTCACAAACAATAATCTCTATCTCATGAATAAAATCCTTTGATAATAGAATTTCAGTTATCGATGATATAAATAATGTTTTTCGGCCTTCAGCTATTTTTTTTGCAAGGGTTGTTTTTCCTGAACCGGAGGGGCCTAGTATGATTGTAACTTTTTTCATGTTGTTTTATTTAGCGGGTTGACTTGATAAAAGAGTACTTTTTGACAGTTTTTGAATTCGGGTACCCGTTGGCGTAGGACGGTGGCCAGTATTCGGCCTGTGGCGTCGCGGTTAATGATTTGCCGCGCCAAATAACCGGGGATTTCATTCATGGAATAAGGCCCCAGGTAATCGAGAATTTCAACGGTGTATTCTCCGGTTTCGGGGTCGGTCAATGTCATTTGAACGGGTTTGATTTCGCGGTTCAATTGCCAGTCGATCAGTTGCATCCGGTTTTGTCCGGTGTCGGGGATGGGTACCCAAAACACGGGCGATTTTGGAACTTTGTAGTTCATGGCCGGGTCATTCGGTAACGTCGGGAAGGTTGATCATATCTTTCATTCTCCGGGCGCATTCTTCGGCCTCCCGTTCGAGGGTTAAACAGCCTTCGCGGTGTTCACAGTCGCCACAATTGCGGTGATTATCGAGCAGGGCAACGCCAACGGCATCGAGAAAAATGGAAAGTAAAGCGGGATTTTTTTTCAATATATGAGCTAACCCATTGGTCAGAAATGTATTGGTGCAATTAGCTTTCACATCAACTGTGTTTACTGTGCCGTCATTATTTAATTCGAGGGTAAAAGATTGTTTTTCCATGATGTTAGTTGTTAAAAATTTGGGTTTCAGGATTCATTAAAACAGATGGGTAATCGATTCCGGTATAGGTTTCGGCATCACAAAGGGCATCGACTAAAAAGATATAATCTTCACGGTTTTTCAGGATCAGGGCTATACCGCCTTTAGGAATCCTTATCGACCTGGTTTTTCGCCTGTTCCAAAGCCAGGTTAAAAGTTTGAATGCGTTTTTCATGTGCTTTGTTTGTTGGAATTAACATTTTGATTTCTTGTTGTTTGCGGGTTATGAAGCTGGCAAATGTGCGGTTGCTTCTATACCCGTTGTATTCGATCAGGTTTTTAAGGCTGATAGCTGTTTTTAAGAGTTCGGGGCAAAATCCGACACCTGATAAATAAATCCGTTCGTTCAATAGGCGAATGATCCAGGGGCGGTATGTTTGCCAGTAGGTCATTCGGTTTCTTTAAATCTGAAAATCGAATAATACGTGGCCCGGATGTTTCGACAAAAATGTGATCTGAATGAGTGGTGGAATTTTGTTTTTGGCAAGAGCTTTTTAAACTCATCCCTTAACAAACTAGCGCGGCAAGAAATACCCTCTATTTCAAAATCAAGATAATAGTGAAATTCAGCACCATCCAAACAAATCCATATTTCCGTAAGTTTTGCATTCATAGTTATTTCACTCCTTCAATGTAGTTATCAATAGATCGTTGAGAAATATACCGCCCGTCGCTGGTGGCAATGATGCGTTTTTGCTGGATCATGCGGCAAACCGTGGTATAGCTTTTTTTCAGTATCCGGGCGGTTTCGGCAATGGTGTAGAGGGTTTCCGGTGCGGGTTTTTCCTTTTCGGATTTCAATGCCTGGGAAACTTCTTTGCGGACTACGCGGGCAAGCTGTTCGTCTGTGGTAATAAAAGTCATGGCCTTAAGATGTTTTTGAGAGGGGTTAAAATGGGCTGGCGGCTATCAATGCACATCGAATAGAATGAGTTTGAGCCGTTACGCTTCATAATGCGGGCGCGGACAATGCCGTTAGAGGTTTTTACCCGGACCATATCGCCGGGGCGAAGGTTGGCGCGGAACTTATCAAGATCGTTTTGATAATCGATTACTCCGAAAATCACAGCCGCCGAAAGGATAATCAAACCGGCTGCAAGTAACAGTACTGGATTAATTAGCAGGTTCATGGGTGGAATTGTTGTTTGTTGTTTGTTGTTTAGATTGTTCGGCTTGAATATCCGCGTTGATCTGATTTTCTAAGGCCAATTTTATGTATTGGCTTTCGTTCATTCCTCGCATTTCGCTAAGTATTCGGATATACTCTTTTGTCCTGGTTGAGACTCTAGTCACAATTCTTTCAGGACTTTTTTGTAAAAGAAAATCCAAATTTTCCATTTGGGTTGATTGATTTTAAGGTAGTTAATTAGTTGTTTGGGAATAACTCATTCATATCCTGCCCTAATTCTATGGCAATAAGTTTTTGTGAGGGTTTCGGTATAGCCCTTTTTTTCATCCAGCTATACCATGTGGGCGGTTCAATCATGCAAGCTTTTACTAAACGCTTGCGCAATTCCCTTTTTTCTTTAAAGGGAAGTGAACTGTAATGATCAAATAAGTTTTCCATTTCCTTAAAAATTTATGAATTGTGTAATACAATATTAAGTCATTTTTTGACTTGTTCAAAATTTTTAAGTCATTTTTTGTACATTATTTATTATAAATCGCATAGTATTTTAATAATCAATTAATTATAATTACACTATGAGACCACTAAATGAGACATTTAAGAAAATCAGAGAGCTAAAGGGGTATAGCCAAAATGAATTAGCAGACTTGATGAAGAAAACACAGTCTGCTTATGCAAGAATTGAGTTGGGAAAAACAAAAATTGACTTTGAAACGCTTGAGGTTTTTGCAAACACGGTTCAAATGTCTGTGATTGATGTTATTACTTATCCTGAAAAGTGGGCACCGATTGAAAATAGAGAAGAAACTGAAGAAACAAAGGTCACCCTACAAATTGAGCTGAAAAAAGAGAAAAAAGAACAGGTATTAAAACTGGCTTTTGGAGAAAATATATTGGAAATACTAAATAAATAACAAAGCCGCCTTGCTATTAGCAGTAGCAAAGCGGCTGAATGATAAACACTTTAAAAAAAGTAGATATGACAAATGTAGGATTTTACATGAACCTTAACAAGTTTAAGGATTTAGAAAATGGGGAAAAGGATTTTTCAACTATAAAAGAACGGCTTTTGGATTCTTATAAAGAAAATGAGAAATTATATGGAATTCTTCAGGATATATTCAATAACGAACCAGTTCGTATGGTATTGGGTAAAAATCCTAATGAAATGAAAGTGATAGAATATATTGAAGGGAAGATAAATGAAATAAAAAGTACCGGAACTCCTAAGATCGATAAAGACGGAGGACAAACCGCAATCTTAGTAAGTTTTGAATATTAAAGCTGGCTTTAATATTCCATTCTGAACAAAGAAAATACAAACGGTCAGAAACCGACAAAACAGACACATATTAAGATATTGAAATAAAGTGTGATACACGGGGGTGCAATCTCCCGCCAGCTCCACAAAAGACTCAGATCTGTGTTTGGGTCTTTTGTTTTTATAGAAATTGTTTCGGATCAATGAGAAAAGTTAGTAACGCTATTTCAGGACCAGACATAAGCGATACAAAAAAAGGCAACATTCTGAATTGAGTGTTGCCTTTTTTGCTTTAGAATGGTAAGTCATTGCCAGAATCGTCTGCCGGTTCCGGAGGGATGTCGCCCATCGAGAATTCAGGGGGAAAGTTTTGGGGTGCACTGGTTGCTCCTATGTGTTCAATTTTCCAGGCATTGATGTTGTGATACCATTTTCCATTGAAGTCGCGCGATTCGACCGAAAAATAGACTTCTATTTCTGTGCCTTCTGTGATTCCGGCAATTAAAGATGTCTTATCGCCAAAGAGGGTAAAACAGACTTTTTTTGGAAATTGCTCGTTGGTTTCAATAACAAAATCCTGTTTTTTCCATTCTTTTCCTGCTTTGCTTACTCCTGATTCCTGCTTCAGAATCTGGAGCAGTGTTCCTTTTACCTGCATGCTCATAGATATTCGCTGTTTGTTTGTTCTTTAAAATAAAAACACTCTTGCATCAGCAATGCAAGAGTGTTTTTTGCGTCTGAACAGGATTACTGTTTTACAATTTCGAGTAATTCTATTTCGAAAATAAGAGTTGAATTAGGTTTGATGTCTTGCCCTGCACCTCTTTCGCCGTAACCTAGAGCTGCCGGAACATACAGTTTCCATTTCGATCCAACGGGCATCAGTTGCAATGCTTCTGTCCATCCAGGGATAACGCGGTTAACAGGGAAAACTGCAGGTTCACCGCCATGTTTGGCTGAACTGTCGAATTCTTTGCCATCAATGGTTGTTCCTTTGTAGTTACATTTTACCTGATCTTCGGCTTTTGGTTTTGGCCCTGTTCCGGCTTTAATAATTTCATATTGAAGTCCGCTGGGAAGGGTAACAACACCTGATTTGGTTTTATTTGAAGCGAGGAATTCTTCACCGGCTTTAAGGTTTTTATCACCTTCAGCTTTTGTTATTTCCGTGAAAAATTTCTGAATGTTTTGATTTGCTTTTTCCGGTTTAATCTGAACTGAATCACCAAGGAAAGCTTTTTCGAAAGCTGCAATGATGATGTCTTTATCTAACTGGTCAACACCCGGAGCGCCTTTCATTTGTTGTTTGTTACTTTCACCGATAAGAACTCCCAAAGAGTAACTGACGGAGTCGTTTTTACTTTTAAGAGTCATGTTTCCCTTTTTACCTGAATTTTGGCAACCAGCAGCTCCTACAAATAGCACAAGTGCTGATGCATAAATAATTGACTTCAATTTCATGTTTTTTTTATATTTAATTAAACAATATCCAATAATTCGACATCAAAAATCAACATGGCATTAGGACCGATCAAACCGCCAGCCCCTTGTTCCCCATAAGCCAGATCTGATGGGATGAATAGCCTGAATTTGGCGCCAACCCGCATCATTTGCAAAGCTTCTGCCCAACCTTTTATCACTCCGCTGACCGGAAAGACTGCCGGTTGCCGACGTTCAACGGAACTGTCGAATACAGTACCATCAAGCAGTATCCCGTGATAGTGGCATTTTACCTCATCATTTATTGTCGGGAATTTTCCGTAACCTTCTTTCAAAACTTTGTACTGCAATCCGGAATCGGTCTCAATTACACCTTCATTGTTAATGTTATTGGACAGGAATTGTAATCCTTCTTCCAGATTTTGCCTGGCTAACTCAAAATCCTGAGAGATCATGTATTCCTGTAGAATTTCATTAGCCTGATCCAACGAAATTTTGGGTTTATTCCCGGCAAAAGTATCCTGTAAACCTGCCAAAAATTGCAGCGAATCAATATTCTTTACTCCAGACTGGATAAGATTGGATGAAATCGTAAGTCCAAGGGAATATGAAAATTCTTCGAGCTGGTCTTTAAATTGGTTTTCTGGCATTGTTTTCTTTTGAATTTCAGGCTACGAATATAAAGTAATTTTTATTACTTGCGAAAAGCTTAAAAGCTCTTTTTGCCTCTCAGGATTTCTTTTTTGCCGGTTGGACCCGGAAGCCGTTCCATGGTAAATCCAGCCGAGTTTAAAGCTCTTCTTACCGTTCCTTTGGCGCAGTAGGTTACCAGGATGCCATTGGGTTTTACACTGGCAGCAACTTTTTGTAAAATTTCATCGGTCCACATTTCAGGCTGTTTCCCCGGAGCAAAGGCATCATAATAAACCAAATCATATTCAGGAATGGCTGAAAATTGAAAGGACAACAGATCTGCCTGAATTTTATGAAGAGTAAATTCAGGCGAGATCCTGATGGGCGAATCCCATTGCGCCCGGTGTATTTGCTCAAATATGGACGAATGTTCAGGAAAAACAGTTGCCGGATAATTTAGTTTTGTATACTCGTTTTCGGTTAACGGATACTTTTCAATGCTGGTGTAATTGACAATCTGATTTTTATTCTGCATATAACAGAATGAAAGAAAGGCATTTAGTCCGGTCCCAAACCCGATTTCCAATATTGAAACCGGATTGGTGTTTGTCTGGAGCAAACCCTGCTCAATATAGATGTGCCTCGACTCCTGAATTGCACCATGTACTGAGTGGTAATGCTCATCCATTTCAGGGAGATAGATCGTATGTGAGCCATCTTCAGTTAATATGAACTCTCTGTTCATCTGTGGTATTTTTAGAAAAAGAACGGGCCAAAATAACTAAATTTACATCGTTAAGAAAAACGGAGGTTGAAATGTTGGTCAAAATCTATCCGGAAAATCCGAATCCCAAAGATATCAGGCAGGTTGTTGACGTTTTGAAGAATGGCGGCATCATTGTTTATCCGACCGATACGGTTTATGGCCTTGGGTGCGATATTATGAATGCCAAGGCGGTCGAGAAGGTTGCCCGGTACAAAAATGTTAAGGTTGAAAAGTCAAACTTTTCTTTTATATGCAGCGATTTGAGCCACGTGGCTGATTTTTCAAAACCGCTTCCCAATTCAATCTTCAAACTTCTGAAGCGCTATTTACCTGGGCCGTTTACTTTTATCCTGAATGCCAACAGCAATGTTCCCAAATATTTTAAGGGAAAGAAGAAAACTGTGGGAATAAGGATTCCCGATAATTCGATCATTATTGAAATTGTTCGTGAACTGGGAAATCCGATCATGTCCACTTCCATTCGAGATGACGATGAAATTATTGAATACTCCACTGATCCTGAGTTGATTCATGAAAAGTTCAAGGACATTGCCGACCTGGTTGTTGATGGAGGATACGGCGCCAATATTCCTTCTACCATAGTTGATTGTACCGAAGAGGTCCCGGTTTTGGTCAGGCAGGGGAAGGGCGTATTTGAGGAATAACTATTTTGGATTGAGATTGGCATAAAATGCGCCTTGCCGGCGGAGTTGAAATGATTGCCCAATATCTTTCCCCACAGAACTTAATTTATCGATATAGATACTCCTACTGCTTGATTTATTTGTGTTTATAGTCAGGTCGATACGGTCGGGTGTCCGGCTGTTCTTTTTTTCGGTGATGAAAGTTATTGTGCTGTGTCCAAACAGTATCGTGTTTTCTCTTTTAAATAAGCCATTAAGCTTAATCTGACCAGAGTGATCGAGTGAAATGATCTTTGGCCGGTTCAGTTTGAGATGAACGCCTACTTTCTCAAATGTTGATCTTTCGTGCTCCGATAGTTCTTGAAAACTGGTTGTAACCAGGTAATTTTCTCTTCCACTGATCAAATGGACCATCAGGTTTTTTGTATTATAAACGATCATTGCATTTTGGTTGAAAAGCTTATGCTTGTTGATGAGTTCAGCGGTTTGGAACAGCACAACCAGAAGGAGAGTTGTGAAAACCCATGCCTTCTTTTTTGAATAGCTCCAAATGATCAAAGCCAAAATACACCCGAACAGCAGAACTACCTGAAGAGGGGAAAGCACGATGCCTTTGGTCACAGCCAGTGGTAACGAATCTATCCATTTCAGCAAATCGAGCATAATACCAGTGATTTTTTGAATGATCGTCCCGATGATTATTGAGAGTGGGTGAACGGGGCTTACAACGAAAAAAGCCAGAGTTAGCCAGATAATCAGGGTGGTTGCCGGAATAACGACAAAATTGCTTAACCAGAATAGATTCGGGAACTGGTTGAAATAAAACAAGCCTAACGGGAACGTCATCAGTTGGGCGGCAACTGATACGGTAACCAATCCCCAGCTCCATTTTAGAAGTGGGTTGGTAACTTCAAGCAAAGCATTTAGTTTGGGATGAATCAGAACTATACCCAATACGGCCAGGTACGAAAGCTGAAAACCAATGTCGAATATTACATTGGGGTTTAAAAGTATTAAAAACAGGGCCGATGCAGTTAACGAGTTGTATATATTTACCGGACGACGAAGGCTGTTGCCTATTATTACAAAGGTGAACATTACGGTTGCCCGTTGAACGGAAGGCGAAAAGCCGGTGATAAAGGCATAAATCCATAAAAACAGGATCATCATGATGGAGAAAACGATTGATCCTGCTTTCCCACGCTTTGCAAATGCCAGCAAAAAGCCAAGAATATAATAGATTAGCGCAACATGTAATCCCGAAACCGACAACACGTGCATGGCTCCGGTCGAGGCAAAATAGTCGATAGTGTCTTTGTCAATCTCAGCGCGGTATCCGAGGGTCAGGGCCGAAACAACGGCTCGTTCCTCTTTATCAGGTAAGACAGTGGCCAGTATTGTGATTAGTTTGTCGCGAAATTGTTCTCCCCAATATAGCAGGTGTTTTGACTGCCGTCCTGTTTTTAGGTAGGTTCCGTAAGGCAGGTAAACCGAAAAACAGATGTCACTCCTTTTCATCAACGATCGGTAATCGAATTCAAATGGATTACCCATGTTTCTGATTTCCTGTGGTTTGGTTAAAATTATCAGTTGATCACCGGTCGTTAGGGTGGAGTCGAATTTCTCTTTGCTGAAATAGGCAATTACTTTTTCCGGTTTCGGTAGTGCAATACTTGTGATTTTTAGAATGGTCTGGAACGTTTTGGGTTTTTCTGCCGGCTTTTGGCAAACTTCGGCTAAATAATAGTCCTTTCTTAAAGAAGGAAGTTGGGTTTCCGGAGTCTTACTAGGGTAAAAAAAGGCTGTGAGAATAATGCCCGACGAAATGAGCAGATTTTGGATTTTTACACCTGAATAGTTGCTGTTGTGCCACAGAGTCAGCAGGACTGCGATCAGGATAGTTAGTAGTACCGCGGTCAGGCGTAAGTCAAGTGTCAGGTAATAATTCAACAGAATTCCCAGTAAAAAGAGACTGGTAATCCGGATGAAGGGTATTTTTGGGAAAATGTTTTTGGTAACCGGCATTTATCGATTTTTCTTGCCGGTTACGTTAAATAATCTCAGATGTTTTAACTGAATGACCTAAATTTTTTCAAATGAAGGTTTTTTGATTCGAACGATGGGGTTTTGTTTGTTGAATTGACATGTTTATTTTCCTGGAACTTTTATCCGGTATTTAGGAATTACCTTTCCTTTTGAAATAGCGGTAAGTTTATTCTTGAGAATTCGCTTTTTCAGAGGTTTCAGATAGTCGATAAACATGATTCCTTCCAGATGATCATATTCGTGCTGGATTACTCTTGAGGTAAAGCCGCTGTATTCTTCTTCGTGCTCGTTAAAATCTTCGTCCATATACCTGATCCGGATAGTTTCGGGGCGAAAAACATCTTCCCGGATTTCAGGAAGGCTTAAACAACCTTCATTCATTGACCATTCGTCGCCCCATTTTTCAAGTATTTCAGGATTTATAAATGCCTTTTTGATGCCAGCAGGTTCGTCTTTGTCGTCCGTATTTGAGTCAATTACGAAAAGCCGGATGGACAGGCCAACCTGTGGTGCTGCCAGACCAACGCCGTCGGAATGGTACATGGTTTCGAACATGTTCTGAATAACAGTTTTCAGATCGTCATACTCTTTTGTAATTGGCTCGGCTTTTTTCCTTAAAATAGGATCGCCAAACACAGTAACCGGGTAAATCATCGATTGTATTTTTTTTGTTCCAAATAACTCTGTAAAATAATTGTTGCACTTACTCCGTCGATAGTTCCCTTATCCTGCCGGTCTTTTTTCTTCAAGCCGGCATCGATCATAGTCTGAAATGCCATTTTCGAGGTAAATCGCTCGTCAACCTGTTCAAGCGGCATGTCTGGAAAATCCTTTTGGAACTTTTTCAGAAACGGGTTTATGTATTGAACGGCTTCAGAAGGCTGATTGTTCATTTGAAGGGGGTATCCGACAATAACTTTTTCCACATCTTCCCGGGCCAAATAATCTTTCAGGAATGTCCAGATTTCATGGGTAGGAACTGTGGTTAGCCGGTTTGCAATGATCTGTAATGGATCGGTAACCGCCAGTCCAACTCGTTTTTTCCCGTAATCGATAGCTAGTATTCTGCCCACAACGTTCAATTTTGGTGCAAAAATAGCATTTTATTTACGATCCTTTCAGGAACCTGATGTCTGGAAAATCTTCTTTTAAAATACATGTGGGTAATATTTTGATTATTAATGTGATGGTAAACTAACTTTGCTTATTGCAGTTTTGGCACAAGCTTTGTTTTAGCCTGATCAGATTACCGGTAAAGTTCTAAAATTTGATTATTCACCTTAAAAACTGAAGGACATGAAAAGTATTGATAATTTAAGGAAGTATTTTCCGGTTGTAACCATCTCCATGCTGCTGATTGTTTCAACAATTGATGCCAGTGCACAAAATCGCCATAACGATGGGAAAAAGTGGAAAGACCATGACCGTAAAGAATATCGCGAGTCAGAGCGGAATGATGAACGGACCGCAAGAAAAGACTGGAATGAACGAAATGAAAGGGGATACGACAGACGATATGAAAAAAATCATGATGACCGCCATGAATACCGTCCGCAGTATTCTTACCAAAGCAGGCACGGTCACCCGGATTTTTTCGATCACCCGAGATATGGGCGTGTTTATCACCGGTTCGATCGCAACCCTGTAGTTTTTCATCACGATCGCGACGATTACTATTACTATGGCAATCATTTCTACAAATATCGCAGGGGAATTGGGTATTGTGTGGTTGAAGCTCCTCGCTACGTTTATTTTGAACAACTCCCAGTAGAATGCAGGAGAGTTCTTGTTAACGGGCATGTGTTTTTCAGGAACGGTGATTTATTCTTCCAGCTTTCACCCAGAGGTTATGCGATTGTTCCTTCGCCGCTCGGAATTAATTTATCCTTCAGGTTCTAAGCATAGCTGGGAATCCGGAAGTGCAGCCAGACTCCATTTGGTAACGCTTAATTATTCAAACGAAAAACCCGGGAATAGTTCTTTAAAGGACGATCCCCGGGTTTTTCGTTTCAGGCTAAAACCTGGAATTATTTGAGTTTAATATGTGTTTTATTGTCTTTCGGATTCTGGTCGGTCCATAAGCTATATAGCGCGCCGGTTAAGAAAGGAGGTGCAACTTTTCCCAGAGCATCTATTTTCTTTCTCTCGGCAGGCATCAGTTTTTCGTCACCAGAATAGTGAGCCATGATCGCATTTCGAAATAATGGGGCTGCCGTAGCAGCAAGTTCTGCAGGCACTCCGAAGTTGTAATACAGTACGTAATTGAAATAGGCGTCAAGATGACCCGTCAGGAATAAATTGGAATATGTGCAGAAATCCATTCCTGCAGGCCAGCTTACATTAATGTTCGTCACCTGTTTCGTATCAACGTTAATGAAATTATCGTCCAGAGTCATAATCCGGTATGGGCTGGGTGGAGTTACCAGCGATCCGGTTTCAATGTCGGAAATCGTTTCCCCGTTGTATGTCAATTCCGAGATGTCGTTTGCATGATAGTGGCCTGTAAATACCACTTTGATTCCGGCTTCCATTAATGCGGCTGAAGTTTCCGGCCAGTTATCAACAACATAACCGGCGTCCAGACTGTTTTGCCCGTTATAATGTTCCATAATACCATGATGCATGATTGGCAAAACGGTGATGTTTTTTTCGCGGGCTTCGGCCATTTTTTCCTGTATCCAGCTCATTGTACCTGCCTTAATTGCTCCACCGACAATGGGGGCTGTTGTATTTTCCTCGTATTTGCAGGCATCAATGCCCAAAATCCAAAGCTTACTGAATGGTTGACAAATATAGCTCAGCGAATTTTCATCGCGGTAAAGGGCGTCGTTATATCCAAAATCTCCATATAGAGATGCAAAGTCTTCCGCAACAATTGATTCAACAGGCGTGTTGATTTTATAGGAAAATGCTTCCGGATTATTAATGTCATGGTTTCCCGGAACTACAAATACTTTGATTTGATTGTCAGTTAGTTGTTTGAGAATAGTTGCCACCGATTCATGGCTTAGTTTTTCACCGTCTTTTGTGAGATCGCCGGGAATAAGCACCATATCAGGTTTTTGAGAAATCAATTCAGAAATAACCTCTCTGAGGATGGGGTCACTAAACTCAATTAGCTTAGGATCTTGCGCCAGATACATCTGGAAGGTTGGACTGCTGGAAATATCGTCGGGCAGAAGCGATGGATCCAGATAATGAATGTCTGAAACAACCGCGATTTTAAGGTGAGTGCTGGCCGATTTCAGAATATTGTTCTCTGAAACCATCTCTGGAGAATCAATTAGGTAATCATTTGTGCATGAGTATGCAAAGAAGGCTATTGTTATAGCTACAAAAAAGTTTCTTGTTTTCATAGATCTGTGTCTTTTTATTTGCAATGATGTTAACAAACTGGAATAAATCCCGAAAAGCAGTCTTCGGCTATGTTTTGTAATTCATTTTTAGATTTCAGAATCAGAATTAAAATCAAAGCCTCGGGGGGCATGAAAACGTCACGGCTGTTTTACGCTAAAACGATCTATGTTGTTCAAAATAAAGTTAATACATTTTGTTCCTCAAGTTGGAAATTCACTATTTAGTCAAGGATTTGGCACTTATTAAAAGCAAAGAAGCTGACCTCCAGGATCAGCTTCTTTTAATATCATTGATTGAATGTTTGTTTCTCTTCCCGTTTTAGAACAGAACGGGAAGCGGATTTGCTTTAAAGCGTTTTCAGGAAGTCATTGATGTTTTTCTCAATGCGTGCCTGAATATTGGTCAAGTCGGATTTTACAAACCTGTCGCCGGTAATATTTTCGAAAAGTTCGATATACCGTTCAGAAACCGAATCTACAAAAGCTTCGCTCATTTCAGGCACAACCTGGCCTTCCTGTCCCTGAAATCCATTTTCGATCAGCCACTGGCGAACAAATTCTTTCGAAAGTTGCTTTTGAGCTTCGCCTTTAGCCAAGCGTTCTTCGTAGCCTTCGGCATAAAAATACCGTGATGAATCGGGAGTATGGATTTCATCGATCAGGTAAATTTGTCCGTTTTTCTTTCCAAATTCGTATTTGGTGTCAACCAAAATCAATCCTTTTTCGGCAGCGATTTCGGTTCCGCGTTGAAATACCTTACGAGTGTAGTTTTCAAGCATTTCGTAGTCTTCTTTGCTAACCAATCCCTGGGCAATGATTTCTTCTTTCGAGATATCTTCATCGTGCCCTTCCGAAGCTTTGGTGGTAGGAGTGATGATGGGTTCCGGGAATTTCTGGTTTTCAACCATTCCTTCGGGAAGTGCTATGCCGCATAAAGTGCGCTTCCCGCTGCGGTATTCGCGCCAGGCGTGTCCGGTCAGGTAACCACGGATAACCATTTCAACTTTAAACGGTTCGCAATGGTGTCCAACGGTGACATTCGGATCGGGCGAGGCAACTTTCCAGTTGGGGACAATGTCGCTGGTGGCATCCAAAAATTTTTCAGCTATCTGGTTTAGCACCTGTCCTTTATAAGGAATGCCTTTGGGCAAAACAACATCGAAGGCTGAGATGCGGTCGCTCACAACCATTACCAGATATTCATCGTTGATGTTGTAAACGTCTCTCACTTTCCCATGGTAAACGCTTTTTTGTCCCGGGAAATTAAAATTGGTTTGGGTCAATGCTTTGTTCATTTTTCTTCGGTTTTATCTGTTTGATTTTTCTCTTTTTCTCGTTTGCTTAATTCGTGGGCATGGTGTTTTTCGTATGCCAGAACGATTTCGCGCACCAGCCGGTGCCTGACAATGTCTTTCACATCGAACTGGATGAAGACGATGTCCTTGATATTTTTCAGGATTTTTTTAGCAAGAATCAGTCCTGAAGGGCTTTGTGAAGGTAAATCAATTTGCGTTTCATCGCCGGTTATCACAAATTTGGTATTCATTCCCATGCGGGTCAGGAACATTTTCAACTGATAGACAGTTGTGTTTTGGGCTTCGTCCAATATCACAAAGGCATTGCTGAGCGTGCGCCCACGCATAAAAGCGAGAGGTGCGATCTGTATAGTGCCGTCTTTCAGGAACTCATCCAGCTTTTTTGCCGGAATCATATCCAGTAGGGCGTCATAGAGTGGCTGAAGGTAGGGATCAATTTTTTCTTTGATGTCGCCCGGAAGAAACCCCAGCCGTTCACCGGCTTCAACGGCCGGACGGCTCAGGATAATGCGCTTGATTTCCCTGTTTTTGAGCGCTTTTACGGCAAGGGCAATTGCTGTGTATGTTTTTCCGGTACCTGCCGGGCCGATGGCAAAAATCAGGTCCGAGTTCCGGCAGGCTTCGACCAAGAGCCGCTGGTTGGGCGTTCTTGCCCGGATGGCTTTCCCGTTAATTCCGAAAAGCAAAACATCCTTGTCATCCCAGTTATCGGTGGTTCCGTCCGATTCGTCCAGAAATACCTGGTTGATCACGTTGTCGGGTAAAACGTTGAATTGGTTGTAGTGATCGAGAATTAAATGAAACTTGGTTTCGAACCGGTAAATTTCTTCATCATCGCCCTTGACAATTACATCGTTTCCCCGATATACAATTATAAGTTTTGGAAAAAATGATTTAATCAGGTTCATTTTGGCATTGTTGACGCCAAAAAATTCAAGTGGATCAATTCCCTCAAGATGAATTAGCTTTTCGAACATAGATGTTTGCAGCTTATAAGTGCATTGCAAAAATACGGACTTTTAACACACATTGGTGGCTAATTGGGGCTTTCAGTGAAAGAATTGTCAACAATTGTCCATTCTTTTTTAACAGAACGAAGTGGTAGCTGTGGCTGTTGATCAGGACAAACCTACTTATTCCGATTTTCGGTTTGTAAACTCCTTATTGCATTTTAGAAGGCCACCTCCTTTGGCGGTGGATCGTTCGATTTTAGAGAATTTTTTACTTGCCTTCTTTCTAAAAGCTAAAGGATAGGAACCTCGCGCTTAAATGTTTCATCCAGGGAAATAAACGTTTCTGTACTGGCAATTCCGCTGATTTTCTGGATTTTATCGCTCAGAATATCCCGAAGATGTTCGTTGTCTTTGGCATAGACTTTTACAAAAATGGCATACTGTCCTGTTGTGTAATGGCATTCAACAATCTCAGGGATTTGTCTAAGCTGTTCGGCTACAGTCATATACAAGCTTCCTTTTTCAAGGAAGATGCCAATGTAGGTACAAGTCTTGAAATCAATTTTCTTCGGGTCGATGTGATAGCCTGAACCTACAATGACATCCAGTTCGATCATCCGGTTTACCCGTTGATGGACGGCAGCTCTCGAAACACCAATTTCAGCAGCTACATCTTTAAATGGGATTCGGGCATTCTTTGAAATGATGTCCAGTATTTTAAGATCTATATCGTCCAGTTGGTTCCTTAATGTCATGACAGTTTATTGTATTAGATAAAAGTGGTTCAAAACTAACGAAAAACCGATGATTTTGCTTGTAAAAATAGCCAATTATATCAATTTGAACGGTAAAAAACAGAAGACTTGTAAAAAAAATGGGCCCCAACAGCAGTTGACACCCTTTTCTTTTGTACAGCATTACCCGGTCTATTTGATAGGAACCTGACGTTTGAATTCCATTTCGAGCGAAATAAATGTCTCGGTTCTGGCAATGCCTTCTATTTCCTGGAGATCTTCATCGATAAGCTTTTTCAAATGCTTGTTGGTTTTGGTCTGGACCTTGATAAAAATAGCATGAGGTCCTGTAGTATAGTGGCACTCAATGATTTCCGGTATTTTCGTCAAAGCTTCAACAACTTGCTTGTGGTATTTTGCTTTTTCAAGGTGAATCCCCATGTATGCGCAGGTAAAATAACCTAGTTTTTGGGGGTTGACGATGAATTCGCTTCCCGATACTACACCGAGGTTGAGCAACCGCTGAACCCGCTGATGAATCGCTGCCCCGGAAACGCCACATTCGCGGGCTACTTCCAAAAATGGGATTCTGGCATTTTTAGTTATCAGTTTCAGGATTTTTTCATCCAGCTCATCGATATTCGGTAGCGGTGGTTCAATATGCAGATCATTCATAACTAAAAAATAAAACGGACGTTTAAAAATTTGAAACGTAAAGGTACAAAAAAATGATAAATTCTAAATATTCAGATGAAAAATCATCTCGTTTGTAATAATTTGATCACACAATCATTGGAATTCAAAATCCCATGGGCCGCATCAGATGCGTGCATTCCCGGCGGATAGTTTTTCTGAAAGCCCCCTGATGTCGGTTCCCGATGGCGCCTGAAAGACTTGCAATTCAAACTCAGGTATTACAGCCAGGACGTGTTCGAAAATGTCGGCCTGAATTTTTTCGTAGTCATTCACCTGTTTTTTCTTACTGAATACATAGATCTCGATTGGGATACCTGTTTCGGTTGGTTGCAGGTGTCTGATCAAAAATGTCATATCCTTATTTATATCAGGATTGTTTTGCAGGTATGCTTCGAGATATTTTCTGAAAACTCCAAGATTTGTTAGCTGTGATCCATTTACAGCTAGATCGTTCCCAGTGTTAGGATTATTTGTTTTTCTAATTTCCTCCTGTTTTTCAGTAATATAGTCCTTTATTAGTTTAATTTTTGCAAACCTGTTAAGCATTTGTTCGTTGCAGAATCGCACGCTTTTCATGTCGATTTTTAGTGACCTCATGATTCTTCGACCTTCCGACTCCTCCATGCCCGACCAGTTCATAAACGAATCGGCTACCAGCGAGTAGGTGGGGATGGTTG
>CAZAVU010000043.1:0-34506 GCA_964488805.1 uncultured Odoribacter sp.
AATCACCATCCCTACCCGTTTGCGGATTTCCTGCCAGGTGGGGTTGAGTTCGGCGGCGGTGAATGTGCTTTTTTCGATGTCGATGCGCTCGAAAACCATCAGGTACAGATCGAAAATGATTTCGAGGCTCAACTGGCTGCGTGGTTCCACCAGTGGCTTGATTTGGCGGATCATTTCAAGGGTACGCTCGCGGTAAATATCGGCCACGTCGTACAGTTCGCATATCATGCTGCGGAAGCCATCGGTGATTTGCCCGCCCTTGGCCATGAAAAGCAATTGCTGGCGGTTCATGCCGTACCGGGCAATCAGGTCGTCCGGGAAATAATTCAGGTTGTTGAGGTGGTCTTTCTGAAAATCGCGGATGATGTGCACCAAATAGCTGAAAATGGCGCAGGGCGTGGCTACTTCCTTCACGTCGAACAGCGGCGGAAGGTATTTCCCATCTTTTTGTGTCAATCCGGCCAGGTGCACAAAAATGGAAGCCGGAGCTACCGACGCACCGCCTGCATAGTCAAGAAATCCTTGGAGCGTTGGGAACCCGTCGTGGTAAATATCGTAAATCATCGATTTGGCAAAGGCTTCGAGCGGCCAAAAAGGGATGCAAAAGCGCTGCACGGTGTCGATCAGTTCGCGGTGCGAAGGCATTTCGCTGCTGGCTTCAATTACGGTGCTGATCCAGCGGTACACATCGGCTTCGAACCGTGCCTGATTTTCAGGAGCAATGGCGATGTGCTCAGTTTTGTAGTTGTCGATCAGGTCGTCGATGGCACGCATGAATTTGTAGCAATTGCGGGCCGCCTGGTAGCGCTCGGCATCCCAGAAATGCGCAGCAATCAGTATGTTCGGGTGATCGACCACCTTTTCAAAATCAATGGATTCGAAGATCTGGTAATACAGTTCGGTTTTTGTTTGAAGCGCAGTTTCCATGTTGATATTTACGATTGGACGATTGGACGATTTACTATTTACGATTTCCTTTTTTCTCTGTGTCGCCGTGTCGCTGTGTTTAATTATTCATTTTAGCATCTTTCAGTATCCGTTCGCTCGTGAGTTTAGCTCCCAGCAGCACCAGAGGAACGCCGTTCCCCGGATGTGTGCTTCCGCCTGCAAAGTACAAATTTTTATACTTTTTATGCTGGTTGTGCGGACGGAAATAGCCCATCTGAAAAATGGTGTGGCCCAAACTTCCGAACACCGAGCCATTGGTGACGTTGCAACTGTTTTCCCAGGTCTTGGGCAGGTAGCAAATCTCGAATTTGATGTGCTCCTCGATGTCGTCCATTCCGGCTTCTTTCAGTCGGCGGATCACGGCGGCGCGGGCTTTTTCTTTCAGCGCTTTCCAATCCTGATCGGCACGGGCATCCAAGTGAGCCACCGGCACAATCACCGAAAGCGAATCCTGATTTTCAGGCGCGGCAGTTTTGTCGCTCCGCACCGGCGCGTGAATGTAAAAACTTGGGTTGTCAGACAACGATTTTTTCTTGAAAATGGCGTCCAGTCCTTCGCGGAACGGGTCGTTCAGGAAAACGCTGTGGTGGTCGAGTTGTTCGTACACCTTATCAACTGCCCAGTGAAACACGATGGCCGAGCACGAATATTCTTTCTTTTTTAACGAGCGTGTTTTGCGTTTGTCGCGCAACAGCTTGTCGTACACATAAGGCAGGTCGGCGCTGGCAATCACCAAATCGGCATGAATGATGGTGCCATCTTCGAGCAAAATTCCATCGGCTTTTTTGCCATTCAGGATAATTTTTTCGACCGGCTTTTTGCAGAAAATCTGCACTCCGTTTTTGTCGGCTAAAGCCACCAAAGTCTGGATAATCCGGTGCATGCCACCTTTCGGGAACAAGGCACCTTCGGCAATTTCAGCTCCGGGAAGCATCGAGAAAAAGGCAGGTGCTTCGTACGGATTTTGGCCAACGTATATGTTTTGAAAGGTGAAAGCTTTTTGCAGGCGCGGATCGTCGAAATACTCGCGCACATAGCCCGAATGGTTGCGGTAGGTTTTCAACTTCAGGAGCAAACGGATGCTTTTCAGGTTAACAAACTCGAACAGGTGATCGAAGTTCTTGCCCAGCAAATCGTTCATCGCCAGGTTGAAATATTCGTAACCTTCCTCCACATAAGCCTTGTATTTCGGGAAACTTCCGGGTTCGAAAGCTTCCAATTGCCGGCGCATTTGCTCTTCATCGCGGGTAAACGAGAAGTCGGAACCATCGCTGAAGAAAAGCTTGTAAATAGGCGCCAGCGAAGTGGTTTCGAGGTCTTTTTCAAGGTCGACGCCCAATTCGGATAAAACCTGTTTGTACAGCGATGGCATCAGCAAAATGGTGGCGCCCAAATCGAAGCGGTGACCATCCTGAATCTTCTGTCCGCAGCGCCCGCCGGGATTGCAGTTTTTTTCGTACACCTCAACGGCATAGCCCTGTTGCGCCAGAAAATTGGCTGTGGCTAATCCGCCAACTCCTGCTCCGACGATTACTGCTTTAGGTTGGTTGTTCATGGTTGACTTTTGGTTCTGTTTTCTGAATATTGTTTTCTGTGACGTTTACATGACCAAATCGTTACAGGTTTTCTGACACGAAAATAGACCGGGGCAAGCGCTTGCTTAAATAAAAATAAGTGAATGGCGGGTTTTTACCGATAAATGAACTGTTTCGGGTGTTTCTGGAATCAGCCTTTCTTTTTCAGCCATTTTTTAAGCGGGAAAGGAATATACTCGGGCGTTTCAGCTTTGTACTTCAAATATTCGTCGCCAAAAGTTTCTTCCAGCATCTGGTACTCATTGCGTACATAAAGTTTCACCATTATAAATCCGACTAAACTTGCGGTGAGTACCAGCCATGAGTTTAAAAGCAAAGCAATGGCCGGAATGAAAAACAAGACAAACGAAATATAAAGCGGATTCTGACAAAGGCTGAAAGTCCCTTTGGTGATCAACTTGCCTTCCTTTAAGCCATTCAGCAACAACTTGACCGAATAGAAATAGAAAATCAGGCCAAAGAGCAAAAGGATCGCTCCCGCAAGCATCAATCCGGTTGAACTTTCAGGAGTGAATTTAAAACTGCTGAAAAAACAACTTGTAACAATTGTTCCCAGCCACCAGGGAATTAGCACAATCCCGATTTTGGGCCCAATGCCAAAAAAATCCATTTTCTTCATAATTCATTTGATCTGAATTTTTTCAATGCTTTATATCGTCTTCCCCAAAACTTGTATTTGGTAAGCGATGTGTACACTACCAGCCGTTCGACCAGTTTAAACCTCATGGCGTAATGAAGCAATCGGTACCATACGGCCAGAATGCCCAAAAACATAGCTGATTCGAGGATAAAGCCGAGGAAAGTATGTTCGGTGTCGAAAAATAACTGTCCGAAATAATGATAAAACAAGCCTGAAAAAACAACCGACGAGAGGATGGTAATCAGCACCACCGAGCCGTGCGCCGTTTCGATGGCTCGTTTGGGACAGTTGCTCATGCAGTGCATGCAACTTTCGCAGTTGAAAGTCCAGAACGGGCGGTTGTCAACGGTTTTGATGGCTTTCACCGGGCACGTTCTGATGCACAGACCACAGTTGTCGCAATCGGCTGAAGCGTAGTAGGTTTTGGCGAAAAAAAAGCGCCCGATGCAGTAATACCCCAGCGAAACGGGAGATATGAGCAAATCCTGAACAATTTCGCGGACTCCGCGAAAGTCGCTACCTCCGTCGAGTACTTTTCGGGCAAAGCGGTACACTTTTTCCTGATTCTGCTCGTGCAGGTATTTCACCGTGCGCTCGTTCAGTCCGGGATGCACCGAAATCCAGTTCGAGGGCAAATCAACCGGAAACATTGAGCGTATCGAATAGCCTTTCAACTTCAGGACAAGTGCCGAAAAATAAAAGGCAATGCCGGTCAATCCGGGCACATTCCATTTGCCAATGAGCATTCCGGCACGGGTATTCAGAAGCAGCACATGGTTTTTTGCTTTCGGGAACCGCAGGATAAAATTCAGCATCACCGGCGGATAGTTGAACCCATGAATAGGAGAAACGAAAGCCACCAGCGTATTGGGTTCAGGTGTCGGAATTGCCAGCCGGTCGGTTTTGGCAATGTTGTTCAGGCTTGCTTCCATGCCTTTTTCGCGGGCAATTTCAGCCAGCCAATGCGCCACATTTTCCGAATTTCCGGTTCCCGAAAAGTAATAGACGACCAGCTTTTTATAAAAAGTCATGGCTATTCCGGACTTTAGTTTTAATAAAAATTGTATTTCATATCAGTCATCTCGAACTTCCCGTAACAGAAATCGCCTTCGGGATGTTTGTAAAAGACTTCCACTTCCGACGGCAAGATGAAGCCCCCAATTTTTCTGTAATTCTTTATGGGAGTGAGCCAGGTTCGTTGAAGGGCTTTCCCTTTCCCGATGTATTCGTATCGGTCGTTGGAACTAAAGTTGACCAATTTCCCTTCGGCGTCGAAATGGAGCCAGGCCGAAATGGTTATGCCACGATCGGTAAACTCGGCTAAAACGCGGTTATCCTCAGTCTTCAGCCAGTTTATACGCTGATCAATCAAAGTAGCAGGAGCCAGACAGCACATGTCGTTGAAAAAGGTAACGGTTTCGGCAATTCCCATTTCTTTTCCGTCCATGTACTGAACCCTGAAAAGCCCAAACAAACGGATGTCCATAAATGCGTTGCCCTGTTTAAAACAGTGAAAACCTTTTACCGGCAGGTGCATCATGACGGCATCCATCCAAAACAGGCGGATTGACTCGTTAATAAAACTATGCTGTTCTACCCGAAATGGCATCCAGGGCGACTGTTCGTTTTTGCGGATCTTTCCGGCAAATGCTGCTTTAAAGCCGATCACTCTTGGTTTCCCGATTGCCCCTGAATAGCGGATGTATCGTTTGACTAATTCCGGCAAATGCGCCAAATCGGCTTCTGTAACGATCTCCGGAGTTCTGTTTCCGATTTGAGCCAACCCGGATGCTACTTCTTTTTGATAGTTTCGTTTCATTTTCGGATAGTATAAATATGTTCGTCCAGATATTCGCCGTTTTTATACACGGTTTGCTTAAGAATAGCTTCCAGCGTGAAGCCTGACTTTTCCAATACCCGGTGCGAGGCAAGATTGGAGTGAAAAGGTCGGGCGAAAATGCGGTTGATGTCAAGTCGTTCAAATGCTTCAGCAACAATTATCGGGATGGCACGACTGATAATGCCTTTGCCCCAAAATGGCTCGGCCAGCCAGTAGCCCAGTTCGGCATTTTTGCGGTGAATATCGGTTTGAACCGAAACGCCGATGCTTCCGGCGACTACACCGTCAACTTCGATGGCGCGGTAAATCTTATAGGGACCGCTGTTGGCAAACGCAATGAATTTTTTAGCGCCTTCAGGAGTTGAAACACCGGCAAAACCGTCGGACATAAATTGCGTGATTTTGGGGTTCCCCGCAAAGTTCAGCAAGGCCTCCACATCTTCATTTTCCCATTTTTTCAGCTTGATAATCATGGATTTCAGAGTTTTCGTTTCCAGTGAAATAAATCTTCCGACTCGCCGACTTTCACAAATTGGTTCTTTTGTAATATCACCATAGATGGCAAATTTGTCTGGTCGGTTGAGGCGGTAATCGCTTTGACACGCGGTTGTTGCTTTGCCCATTCAATCATTCCGCCAACGGCCTCGGTCATGTAGCCATTTCCCCGAAAATCTTCGTAAGTTCCGTAGCCAATCTCAATTTCGCCGTCCGAATTGGGTAATCCTTTGAAACACAAATCGCCGATCATCCGGTTTCCTGCTTTAAAAATGAGGGTCCACAAAGTGAAGTACAGATAATTGCTTTCGTTTTGGGCAACCATCGGAAGAATCGCTTGTTCAAGCGCTTCTTTTAATTCAGATGAAATGATTCGGTTGGTTGCGAACAATCCCAGTTCGATTTCCAGCGAATGATTGTTTTCGATGTACTTTTGTAACTGATTGTAATTTAGCGGTCTGATCATCAGTCGTTTTGTTTGTATCATTGCTTATTTTCTGGAATATTTAATAAACTCACTTTCCAATAGATTGCGTTTGATCTCCTTTCCATGACCTGGCAAAAACGTATGGCAGCCGGAGCCCAAAAGAGTGCCCCAGCTTGAGACCAATTGGCGGAAGTCATCGGCAAAAGGTGATAATACAGATTTTCTGAAAACCCCAAACAAAGCGTCGCCAACCAAGGCTATTTCGTTATCAACAATAACACTGACCGATCCTTCTGAGTGTCCCGGAGTCGGGAGGACTCTAACCGGAAAGTTATCCAAATCAGTTTGTCCGGCAATAACTACTTCAGGAGTAAAAGGCTTGTAACCAAACTGTTTTTTGCCGATCAAGCCTTCCAGACCTGATATCATCCGTGAAAAAAGTATTGTTCCTTTGGGTAACGGGGTGTATCCATGCACTACAAATTCAGACTCCTGTTCGCTGACCCATATTTTGCAATTGCTCAGGCGTTTGATAACATGCGCATTTTGGCAATGATCGAAATGGGTGTGCGTTAAAATCAGGTGTTTAATATCTTTTGTTTGAAAACCAAGTATTTGTATGTTGTTCTGAAGCCGCTCAAAAGCGGACGTTTTACCGGTATCAACCAAAATAGTACCTTCTTCAGAATGGATTAAATAGGCATTGCTTCGTCCGTCGAGCACCTGAACAACCTCTACACTACTTTTCGTCTTCCACTTTTGCATCGGATTTATTCCCCCAGCCATTTTTTAAACGTGGTCACTTTGTCGATGCTCACAAAAACGTCTTCGGCGGGTTTGGGCGCCAACTCCAGTTTTAGGTGACTCTTCGGGAAAATATGCACCTGCCTGATTGCTGCGTGCTTGATGAGGTATTGCCGGTTGATGCGGAAAAAATCCTTCGGGTTCAGTTCGTTCAGCAGGTTGTCGAGCGAATAGTCAACCGGGTACTGTTTCGAGTCGTTCAGCACGGCGTAGGTCATGCCTTCCTTCGAGTAAAAATAGGCAATTTCGGACACCCCAAACGACTTGATTTTTTGCCCGTACGACACCGAAAAACGGTCGCGGTACGAGACCTCTTTTTTGCTGATCAGGTCGAACAGCGCCGACATGTCTATGCCGTTTTTCTGCCCGTTCCATTCCTTGTATTTGGCGATGGCATTGTTCAAATCTTCCTGAACAATGGGTTTCAGCAGATAGTCGATGCTTTTTAGCTTGAAAGCACGGATGGCATACTCGTCGAAAGCCGTCGTGAAAATGATGGGCGACTCCACTTTTACCTTCTCGAAAATGGCAAAGCTCAGGTCATCTTCCAGATGAATATCCAGGAAAATCAGGTCGGGATGGGCATGGCTTTTGAACCATTCCACCGAATCTTCCACCGATTCGAGTCTGGCCAGCACCTTAATTTCAGGATCGTATGAGAGGATCATGCATTCAAGGCGGCGTGCAGCCAGTTGTTCATCTTCAATGATCAGTACGTTCATAGTTATGGTTTTTTAGTTCAAATGACTTCGGAAGGCGTTGTCAACAAGAGTATTGGCCAGAAAAGTAGGCAATCCGAGTTTGGCAACAGCCATTTTGCACGAATCGGGATTGTTCCTGTTCGCATAGCACTCTTTCACAACTGCGTCGATAACCTGCAAGTATGTTTTTCCTTCTTCGATGAGCTTATTGATCTCGTTTTTGTCATGCAAAGGCGCAGTCCACGACGAAAGCAACGTGTCGAACTCCATCGCGCTGATTTTATCAAGCGAACTCACCAGATCTGTAAAGTTATCGTAGTTTGGAATGTCGTTCTTTAAAGGAATTGAGTCGGCAGTGAAAAGAATACGGTCTTCCACAAATTCGATGTTGAGCGAACCTTTTGAATGACCCGGAGAATGAATGATTTTTAAGGTCAGTCCCTTGTCTGCAACCAATTTCTGATGATTGGAAAGAAATCCGTCGATGGTCACAGAACGATCGACCAGATTGAAAAATCCGGGAACAGGACGCTGTTGATTTTGAAGTTCGATGCTTTCAATCCAGTCAATTTCGGCTTCATGAGCCAGGACATTGCAACCGGTTAGTTCTTCGATCCTGGCAGCGCTCCCGATGTGGTCAGGGTGCGAATGCGACAGGATCAGCGTATCAATTTCTGAAAAATCGCGTCCCTGCTGCTCTATATATTGACGTATTTTTTCTTCGCTGCCTTTTACTCCCGAGTCAATCAGGGTAATCTTGTCTCCAAAGATGATGATTACATTCACAAACCTTTCCAGTTTTTTCCCCAGACCCAGAGCGATCTCAAAGTCAATCCTCAGCAAATGTATTTTTTCAGTCAGCTTCATTCTCATTTGTTTTTAAGATTTTAGCATTTTGCCGGTTTCCAGAAAATGAACAAGCATTTTTTCCAGTATTTTAACTTCCTGCCTGAATTCTTCATTCGAACAGCTTTCAATATACTTGTTCCCGTTGTCGTTGAGTGCTGTTATAATCTGCAGCCAGAAGAGGGTGGTGGAGCCGTCGTCATTGTTGCTGAGCCTGATGCTGTGTCGTATCGTCCGGCTTTCGGTTGTGCGGACAAACTCAATCAATTCGTTGGGCTCGAAGCGGTCAACTACCCAGGTTTCCTTTTCGTCGCCCGGGAAATGCGTGGAGAAAACACAATCCAGTTCGGCAAAACCCGATTCAGAATGGATAAGTTCGCATTCCCAGTGTTCGATCCAGTCGTATTCGCGGGTCGGACAAAGCTGCGGAAATATTTTTTCCGGCGTAAAATTCAATTGTTGTTGGGCGCTCAAAAAGCACCGTTTTGATTTGAAATTCATTGTTTCTTTAGTTTCTGTTATTCCTGTAGATTCTATCGTTTCTGTTGTCGCCTTTTTACTGTGACTGATCACTGCGACTTTTTTACCTGATTTTCGAAACCAAATCGAGCGTATGGTTCAGCAATTCGGGGCCGCCCCACAGGCCATGTCCCGGAACCACGATTTGGGCATCCTGGTATTTGGTTATCATCTTTTTAATCGTCGAAGGCCAGCTTTTCACGTCGGCATCGGCGAGGTTTCCGGGGCCGGTCGATTTCATTTCCTTGCACATACACCCGGCAAACAGCACTTTTTCCTCCGGAAGCCAAACCACAATGTTGTCGCTGGTGTGTCCTCCGCCCGGATACCAGCATTCAACAGGTTTTCCCGCAAGTTTTAGTCTCAGCGATTCTTTAAAACCTTTCACCGGAACGGGCAGGTTTCTCTTTTTTGCTTCGTCAATAGTCAGTTGGTTGGCATACGACGCGATGCCGATGCTTTGCAGGTATTTCAGTCCGCCCATGCAGTCGCTGTGCCAATGGTTGGAGACAAAGCCCACCACTTTGGCTTTCAGCGAATCCTGAATTACACGAACCAAAACCGAAGTCAGCGAGTCGGTCACCGGGCTGTCGAACAGGAAAGCCTTGCCTTTTTCGACGTAAACCACACCGTTGGATGACACTTTGCCAAAGCCTGCAATGTTCTCAACCGACACATGCACCCAGGCGCGATCGGTTAGTTGTACCAGCTTCAGTTTGTCGGAAACGGTGATTGTTTTCACCTGTCTCTGAGCCGGAACCGATAGCTGAAAAATGAGCGCCAGAAATATGAGGAGTAACTGTTTCATACCTTTTTTGAATGAATTAAGGTTCGGCAACCAACGGAATGAGCGCCCTGAAATGGGTATCGGTTTTTTCGAATACAGGCACCGTATTGTTCAGCAGACGGTAGCGGTTTTGAATGTTTTTCAGGCCAACGCCGGTTGAAACCATGTGTGCCTCGCGCTCCTGAAGGTTGTTCACGACGTTCAGGAAGTTGTTGTCGTCGATAAAAATGTTGATGACCAGCGGCGATTTTTTCGACATGGAATTGTGCTTGATGGCGTTTTCGATGAGCAATTGCATGGCCAGCGGTATTACCCTTAAGTTTTTCCGGCGGTCGGGAATGTCGATGTTCACATGCACTTTGTCCATAAACCGGATGTTGATCAGGAAAATGTAGGCATCGAGAAAGCTCATTTCTGTGTCGAGCGTAACCAGTTCGTTGTCTTTGTTTTCGAGCACATAGCGGTACACTTTAGCCAGGTGTTCGGTAAACTTTTCGGCTAGTTCGGGTTCAAGCCTGATGAGTGAAGTGAGTACATTTAAACTATTGAACAGAAAATGCGGGTTGACTTGTTGTTTCAGCACGTCGAACTGCGATTGCAGGTTTTCTTTTTGAAGTTTCAGCAGTTGGGTGTTGGCTTTGGTCAGCTCTTTGGTGCGTTCGCGGATGGTTTGTTCCAGGTCGCGGTTAATTTCTTCGAGTCGCTTGTGAGCAGCCTTTATTTCCTCTTCAGCTTTTACACGGTCACTAATGTCTTTTGCAGTGCCGATTACGGCAGTTTTTCCATCCAGCTCAGTTACGATGGTCGATAGGATAATCGGAATCCGGGTTTTCCCATCTTTATGAAGCAGCTTGAATTCATAGCTCCAGGAATCTCCATTGCCCGATTTCCTGCGGATATTTTTTCTTACAGCCTCATCGAATAACTCAGGCGGAATGGCGGCGCTGTAATGCTGTCCCTTCATTTCGTCCACCGTGTAGCCCAGTATATTCACAATGGCATTGTTCACGAAGACGAATTTTTCGTCCTGAAGCACAAACAATCCTTCCTGAAGGCTCTGTATCACCTGCCGGTAATGTTCTTCCGACTTTTTTAAGGCTTCTTCCATCGCTTTGCGCTCCGAAATGTCGACGACCAGTCCACGGACGCCAAAAGGTTTGTTGTTCTCGCTCATCGGGCTGCTGTAGATTACGATTGGGAACGTGGTCCCGTCGCGTCGCAGCGCCGTGTATTCCATGCCGCCATCTCTTCCTTTTTCGATAAAGGCCTTTTTGATATTGTCCAGGAGTCTTTCATGGTCTTCGGGAACAATGCCTTCAGTTGCTTTGAAGCCGATATCACTCTCCGTAAGCCCGAAAGCATTCAGACCTGCTTTGTTCAGGTAGGTTACGCGACCTTCTAGATCGAGTTCAAAAATGGTTTGAGGCAACAGGTCGGCCAGTTCCCTGAATTTCCGTTCGCTTTTTTTCAGGGCTTCTTCCATCGCTTTTCGTTCGGAGATGTCGATGATTAATCCGCGGGTACCTACAAATTCGCCGTTCTCAATCATCGATGCAGCATAGAAAATGGCTGGGAAAGTTGTTCCGTCTTTGCGCAGCGCGGTATATTCTTCTACCCCGACAGTAATCTTTTCGGCAAAGGCCCGCTCCCTGTTTTTTTGCATACGGATTCGGTCTTCAGGGATCACGCCAGTTGTCGAATCGAAACTCAGTTCGGCTTTTCCCATCCTGAAAGTTTCTCTCCCGGCTTCATTCACGTAGGTAACCAAACCGTTGGCATCAAGTTCGAATACGGTCTGGGGCAGCATTTCGGCCAGTTCACGGAATTTACGTTCGCTTTTTTCAAGCGCATCCTGCATTTTTATTTGTTGGGTAATGTCGCGGGTGGTAATAAACGAGGCGATCCGGCCATTGATTTCGATGGTTGTTGAATTGAATTCGGCGATCACTTTTTGGCCGTTTTTATCGATTATTGAGGCGTTGTAGCGTTTGTCGCCCAGTTCGCCTTTCATGCGGCTGTAATGAATTTGCAGCACACGTTCGCGGTCTTCGGGGGCAATCGATTCCGGTCCGAAACTCTGCATACACTCGTCAACAGTATAGCCAAGCATGTCGGCAAACGCCTTGTTGACCATCAGTACCTTTCCATCCTGCGAAATAACAATGCCATCGAGTGATTTTTCGATCAGTGTCCGGTATTTTTTTTCGCTTTCAGCCAGATTGTTTTGCATCCGTAAACGTTCGGTAATGTCGTGAGCCGTGATGATGTGTACCTGCCGGCAATCCAGCTCAGTCACCCCGGCCGAGATTTCAACGGCAAATACGGTTCCGTCTTTCTTTTTGTGGTAACGTATCGGAACATGAGGGTGGTCTTCAGCCGTTGCTATCTTTGTCTTTTCCGGTTCGGCTGAAATGTCTGTATTTTTTAAGTTTATAAATTCTTCGTGACTATACCCGTAGATTTTAGTGGCCGCGGGATTGGCATCCAGTATCCGGCCTGTTTCTTTATCAATCAGGAAAATGGCGTCTGATTCAGCTTCAAAAAGCCTGCGGTATTTTTTCTCGCTGGCAATCAGGGTGTCTTCCATGATTCGGTGGCTCGTGTGGTCGCGCAAAATGATAAAAGTTGCCGGATGACCATTGTACTCGATGTATGAGGTGTTTATTTCGAAGAATTTTACTTTGCCCGATTTGGTGATGCCTTTCGCTTCATAAATCATCTGGTGTTTTTCGCCTGACATGCGCAACCGGTGGTATTCAATCAGTCGCTTCCGGTCTTCTTCGGCGACCACTTTCAGAAATGACTCTTCAAGCAATTCTTCTTCCGAATACTCAACTGCATTGCAAAAAGCCGCATTGACATATTTAAATTTTCCAAACTGGGTGATGATGATTCCGTCGTGGGCATTTTCAACCAGGTTGCGGTATTTCTGTTCGCTTTGCTCCAGCTTTTCCTGCATCAGTTTACGTTCGGTAACATCGCGGATCGAAATGAACGATGCCGGTTGCCCTTCGTAGGTTATTGGCGAAGCATTGAACTCGATGGCAATTTTAGAGCCGTTTTTATGAAGTAAAGTTGTGTAATCTAAACCGTATTTGCCTTTTCCCCGCATTCGGTCGAAGTGTTGTTTAACCATGTGCTTTTTTTCACGTTCCGGGAGAAGGTCGGGGGCCGATTTGCAGCATAGTTCTTCACGAGTATAACCAAGCATGTCGCAAAAGGCTTTGTTTACATACTTGAAAATGCCGTTTTGCGTGATGTTAATCCCATCTCGTGCATTTTCAATCATCTCGAAAAAGAGTTCGAGGTTGTCGGGGAAAAACTTATTTTCAGAACAATCGTGTTCCATCCGGTTTTATAAAATGTGTTTCAAACTAGGTGTGAATTTAATTCCAGTTGTCTGGTTGAGAATTGAAAATGATCATGAGTGACGAATTTAGCGCTGTGAACGGACGATTCCAGTGATGTAAATTAAACGAATTTCAAGTCAATAAAAAACCCACAAGCGCTGGAGCTTATGGGTTTTTATTCTCTATAAAGCAGGTGTGTTTACATTTTGCTCATATCATCCTGAAGTTCTTTCTCAGCCTGGGCAATTTCATCCATAAACTCCTTTACGTATTCAGGATAGCTTTCAATATCTTCCAGTTTCTGAGTCTTCAACTGAAGTTCTTTCAGCCGGTATCCCAGTTCGTTCATCCCAAATGTCATAACCGACGATTTTGCTTTGTGTGCCAGTTCTCCAAGTTCTTTGTACTTTTTATCGGCTAAATGACTGGTCAATCCATCTCTGAATTCGGGTAACTGATCAAAAAACATCTGGATAAATTCTTTCATTATTTCAGGTTCTCCGCCTGTAATCTCTTTTAAGTATGACAAATTTGTTAATCGTTCCTGTGCCATTTCTTTTTTGTTTTGAAAGGATGTTATGTTGTCAAAAATAAACAAAATTATCGTTTGAAACCAAATAATATGACTAATATCTTTTGGAAACTTCCGGGCTTCAATCCATGTTGTGGCGGCGAAAAACTAATATATTTGCCTGATGATATTATTCATGCTTTAAACATTGATAATGCGCTATTTTTGTCACATTTAAATTAAAATTGAAAAAACTATATGCAAATCACAGCCTTCAATCAGATACACAAACAACTGGGCGCTAAAATGGTGGAGTTCGCCGGGTTTGAAATGCCCATCGAGTATTCCGGAATCAAAGACGAACACATGACTGTTCGCGAATCGGTAGGGGTGTTCGATGTTTCGCACATGGGCGAATTTTGGGTGAAAGGCCCTAATGCTTATGAACTTATTCAGCGGGTTACTTCAAATGATATTTCCAAACTGACTCCGGGGCAGGCTCAGTATTCCTGTTTCCCGAATGGAAAAGGTGGAATTGTGGATGATTTGCTCGTGTATTACTATGAACCTGCGAAATACATGCTGGTTGTGAATGCTGCCAATATTCAAAAAGACTGGGATTGGGTGGTGTCGCAGAATGTAAATGGCGCTATTCTTGAAAATTCGTCGGATGCCATCAGTCAGTTGGCCATTCAGGGGCCTAAGGCTACGGCTACTCTTCAGAAACTTACCTCAGTTAATCTGTCCGAGATCAAATATTACACTTTCGTGACCGGAGCAATTGCAGGTGTTGACGATGTTATTATTTCGGCTACCGGCTATACCGGTTCAGGTGGCTTCGAGCTGTATTTCAGGAACGAATTTGCCGCACAAATGTGGAAAACCATTTTTGAAGCTGGCGCTGAGTTTGGAATTAAGCCAATAGGTTTGGCCGCCCGCGATACTTTGCGCCTCGAAATGGGCTTCTGCCTGTACGGGAACGACATCGACGATACCACTTCGCCCATCGAGGCTGGTTTGGGCTGGATTACCAAGTTCAACAGCGAATATTTCATCGATAAAGATTTTCTGCTGATGCAAAAGCAGGAAGGCGTTGAACGCAAACTTCGTGGTTTTGAAATGATTGATCGCGGCATCCCGCGCCACGATTACGAACTCACCGACCAGGATGGTAATGTGATCGGCAGGGTCACTTCGGGAACCATGTCGCCGGTTTTAAATAAAGGAATTGGGATGGGATATGTCAACAAAGCTTATTCGGCCATTGGCACCGAGGTTTTCCTGAATGTGAGGAACAAACTGCTTAAAGCAAAAATCGTTAAGTTGCCGTTTATCAATCCGGCATAAAAACGAAGAAAAGAATACAGGAAAAGGGAGACGAGAGTTTCCCTTTTTTAATAACACGAAAGCCATAAGACGGTCTCAAAGGGCATAGTTCGACAGACTCAGAAACCTTAGCACTGATCCCGGCGGGTGTAGTTCAACACCGACTCATCGCTGGGTGCTGCAGACCGCTCAAAGTCCTAATTATTAGGCACAGTACTTTTGTTATTTCTTCTTTATCATATAGAACTCAGAACCATTTATTCCATATCCCAAATCTCTTTCTGGAAAATAAGTCAATCCAAGGTATATTGAATCAATTAATTCGGATTTGTTCCAAGTTTCTCCACCATCATGCGTTAGAAAGGATTGACTTCCTTTAAAAGTGGGGAAATCTCCTCCCTCATATGCTGAAATTGTCTCAATGTTAAATCCTTCTGTCTCATTATAAAAATGAAATACATTGAATGATGAGAAAGGAAAATCAACAGTTCCCCATTTTTTCCCTCCATCAGTGGTTTTATAGATATCTGTTACTCCATCCATAAACCCAATCGTTTTATTATAGAAATATAAATTTCTCACATCATTCCATGCAGGTAAAGGTGTAGTTATTGTTTTCCAATTGTCTCCTAAATCAGTGCTTTTATAAATTTTCTGATTTTCACCTGCTATAAAAACTACATTATCCACACAATAAAATCTATCACGAGTTGGCTTAATTGCTAAATCAATAAATTCCCAACTATCACCACCATTCACGGTTTTGGCAATATAGTAATCTCTTGAATTAGGAATATCAGGTGTATATATAAGCGCTAACCCTCTTGATTCGTTGAAAAAGTGTAATGATTTGATTCTAATATAATCCTTAAATAGTTTTTTAGTCCATGTGTCACCGCCATTTGTAGTTTTTAAAAATACACAGCCTTTGTCGCAATCCTCGTCAAGACAACCACTCATAGCTTGTCCTGAGGCAAATCCTATATTTTCATTTATGAAATACACAGAAAGAAGATGCAAGGTTGTTTCTGAATTTTGTTTTTGCCAAGATTCTCCAGAATTGATGGTTTTGTAAATATCACCATTGTATCCAACTACGAATCCTATTTTAGAATTTATAAAAAACAGATCTCGTGAATTTATGTCAAAATCTAATTTGTTTTTTGTAATCTCCCAACCATTTAGAATAGGAGTTGTATTAATCTCCTTAATATCTGAGGCTTTTTCGCAACTTTCAAATATGAAAAGTGCAACTATGAAAATCAAGATGTAATTTTTGGTCATAGTTCTGTTTTTTTTATTAGATGCCCAGACTTGTTCCTCGGTTGCGTTAGAATTGCCCATAACTAGAATATTCTGCCAAATATATAGTACTTTTTTCAATAATTATTGATAATTAAGATTGATGTTTTCTGATTATTTTCAAAAAACAGTCGTTCTCTTTTATACCGGTCAACTCCCCAAATGCCCGTCCCCGCTCGCCCCGCTGAGTTTTTCGCCGTCCTGCAAAAGAAATCGCCGTCCTGTTGGTTGGAAAGCCTCCCTGTTAAAGAAAATCGTCGTCCTGTTGGAAAGAAAGCCGTCCTGTTCAAATTTTGGCCATCCTGTTGACCGGAGAGCCGTCCTGTTAAAGGGGACGCAGTCCTTTCGCGGGTTTCAGGAGGTTTGTGGCATTTCGTGACCGGATGAACTCCGGTCGTCCGATCATTAATCGTGTAATCTGTGGTAACCAATTCTTCAATCCTTTTATATCTTTGCGCCTTTTACACGACTATGGAAAAACCAAAGAATCGGCTTGAGGTTTGTTTGTCCCCCGCAATTTACAGCAAACATGCCGATGATAACAATCTGGTAGTGATTGTCGATATTCTGCGGGCAACGTCCTCCATGTGTGCTGCACTTCATAACGGTGTGAAAAGTCTGATCCCGGTTTCGGGTATTGAAGAGGCCAGGGAAATGAAACAGCAGGGGTACATGGTTGCCTCCGAACGCGACGGGTATGTGCTCGATTTTGCTGATTTTGGAAACTCACCGTTCAATTTCACACCCGAGATAGTCAAAGGGAAAGAAATTGTTTATTCCACCACCAACGGAACCCGTTGTATACACATGGCCAGTCATTCAAAGGCTGTGGTTATCGGGTCTTTTCTGAACATATCTGCACTGGCCGATTGGCTTATTCAGCAGGATGCCCCTGTACTGATCTTTTGCGCATCGTGGAAAGACCGTTTTAGTCTGGAAGATACCGTTTTTGCGGGTGCCTTGGCCGAACGCCTTTTGCAATCGGGAAAATTCGAATCGATTTGTGATGCGGTTACCGCTTCCATCGATTTATGGAACCTTGCGAAAGCTGATTTGTACGGATATATCCAAAAGGCCGCCCAAAAAACAAGACTGGCTTCAAAAGGACTGGACAATTGCATCGAATATTGCCTGACCGCTGATCAAACTCGTGTAGTGCCGGTTTTTCAGAACGACCAGTTGGTTGATGCTTCTGAAATTATGAAGATTTGTTAAACAGAGAAAAGTTGTCTCAGGCAACAGCACAGGATGACAGTTGTTCTTCGATTTTTTATTTTAGGCTCCTTGAAACACGTAATTTTTCCTGAAAAATGGAAAAAATAACCGGTTTGGGATTGAAGCCTCGATTTTTTATTCGAATTTTGAAGTGCATAAAGTAGATAGTTATTAACCCATAATTAAAACCAAAATGAAGAAGCATAATTTTTATGCGGGACCCTCAATTTTACCGCAATACACCATTAAAAACACAGCCGAAGCATTAATTGATTTTGCAGGAACTGGACTTTCCCTGATGGAAATTTCACACCGCAGTAAAGAATTCGTTGCTGTAAATCAAAAAGCACAGCAGCTTTTCAAGGAATTGCTTGACATTCCTTCCGGTTACCATGTGCTGTTCCTGGGTGGTGGCGCCAGCTCGCAATTTATGATGGTTCCTTACAATATGCTTGAAAAAAAGGCTGCTTACCTGAATACAGGAACCTGGGCTGATAAAGCACAGAAAGAAGCCAAACTTTTTGGCGAAGTAATTGAAGTAGCTTCTTCAAAAGCCAGCACGTATAACTATATTCCAAAGGATTACGTTGTTCCGGAAGATGCCGATTATTTTCACATCACAACCAACAATACAATTTACGGAACAGAAATTCATGAAGATATCGATTGCAAAGTGCCATTGGTAGCTGACATGTCATCCGATATTCTTAGCCGTCCACTCGATGTTTCGAAATATGCCATCATTTACGGTGGGGCACAAAAGAACCTGGCTCCTGCCGGGGTAACCTTCGTAATTGTTAAAGAAGATGCATTGGGCAAGGTCACTCGTAAAATTCCTACGATGTTGAATTACAAAACCCACATTGAAAATGATTCGATGTTCAATACACCTCCGGTTGTTCCTATTTTCGCTGCACTTCAAACCTTGAAATGGCTGAAGGAAATGGGTGGTGTAAAAGTGATGGAGAAAAAGAACATTGAAAAGGCCGCGATTTTGTATGACGAAATCGACCGCAACAAATTATTCAAAGCCAATATTCCTGATGTCAAAGACCGTTCCTTAATGAACATTTGTTTCGTAATGAACGACGAATACAAAGAATGGGAGCCTGAATTCCTCGCCTATGCAAAATCATTGGGTATGCTTGGACTGGAAGGTCACCGCTCGGTAGGAGGATATCGTGCTTCAACATACAATGCACTTCCGAAAGAAAGTGTAATTGCACTGGTTGATGCGATGAAAGAATTTGAAAAAATGAAGCTTAAATAAAAAAACAGGAAGAAAAGCAGGATGGGGGTTCTGCTTTTCTTCTTTAAAAAGGGGATAAAGACATGAAACGAGCCATGAGAGACTACCTCACTTACAGGGATATGGCTTTAATGGCGAGTTCCATCTGGCAATTAAAAAACAAATTATAGACAGATGAAAAGGGTATTAATAGCAACTGAAAAGCCTTTTGCCGCCGTTGCGGTCAGGCAAATTGTCTCAATTTTCGAAGAAGCTGGTTTTCAGGTGAACATGCTTGAAAAGTACGAGTCGAAATCACAATTGCTCGAAGCAGTGAAAGATGTTCATGCCATGATTGTCAGAAGTGACCTTGTTGATCGTGAAGTGCTTGATGCTGCCGCAGAGTTGAAGCTTGTGGTGCGTGCCGGTTCGGGTTTTGACAACATTGATCTGGCTGCCTGTACCGAAAAGGGGGTAATTGCTATGAATACTCCCGGTCAAAACTCGAATGCGGTAGCCGAACTGGCTATTGGCCTGATGATTTTTATGGCCCGGGGAAACTTTAAAGGCATTGCCGGAACCGAATTAAAAGGGAAAACTGTTGGCATTTGGGGCTGTGGATACGTAGGGAAACGGGTGGCTAAAATTGCACAGGGACTGGGGATGAAGGTAATTGCTCTCGACCCGTGTGTTACCAAAGTTGGCATGGAAACTTACGATATAACAGCCGCCAAATCGGTTGAAGAATTGTTTGTTAAAAGCGATTACTTGTCGCTTCATATTCCTTTCAATGAAACGACTAAAAAATCAGTTAATTATGAACTGATGGGCAAAATGCCTAAAGGGGCAACTTTGGTTAATACTTCGCGGAAAGAAGTGATTGACGAGGACGGCCTGAAAAGAATGTTGGAAGAACGTCCGGATTTTAAATACGTGAGCGATATTGCGCCCGCTTGTCATGCCGAGTTGGCCGAAAAATATGAATTACGTTACTATTCAACCCCTAAAAAACAGGGAGCTGAAACGGCAGAGGCAAACATCAATGCGGGAGTTGCTGCCGCCGAGCAAATTGTGGCTTTTTTCGAAAAAGGCGACCAGACTTTCAGGGTGAACTAGAGTTGTGTTGACTTCTTTCTGACAGGAGCAGGTCACCCTGAACTTCCTGCCCGACAATTTAGTAGGTTTTCAGGGGCTGTACATTGAAGGGATGCCGAAACAAGTTTGGCATGACGTTACGCCATCGGCGGGGAATGTTCCTCCGAAGGAATAGCTGAAAGAAAAAAAGAGGAAATGATTGAAAAATGGCACGAAGATCAGGCTTATGTAAATGTCACATATTCAGGGCAAAAGTTGGTTCAGACCGAGTTTGATGGATGTTCATTCCTGAATTGCGATTTTTCGGAAGCTGATTTTTCGGAGAGCGATTTTGTTGATTGTAAGTTTGAAAACTGTAATTTTGCAGCGACAAAATTTGTGGGCACAGGAATGAAATCTGTGCAATTTACAGAGTGCAAACTGATCGGGATTAACTTTGACAGTTGTTCCGATTTTTTGTTTTCAGTGAATTTCAGGAAATGTATTCTTGACTATTCTTCGTTCGCGGAGAAGAAAATGAAGAAGACCATATTTCTGGGGTGTTCGCTGAAAGAAGCTGATTTTTCGGGCACCGATCTTTCGTCGGCGGTATTTGATGACTGTGATTTGTATCAGACTGTTTTTCATCGCACCAACCTGGAAAAGGCAGATTTTCGGACAGCGGTCAATTATGCTCTTGATCCTGAGCAAAATAAGATCAGAAAGGCCCGGTTTTCCTATTCCGGAATTGTTGGCCTTTTAAGAAAATATGACATTGATGTTGAATAGATTAAGTTTGAGTGTGAAATAAACTTGATTTGTGTTATGAGTCTTAAATTCAAAATAGTATTTTTTAATCTGATGATATTCCTGATTATTTTCGATATCATCTATTTTCTTGTATGGATATTTTCGATACACATGAATCCTGCAAAAGCGGTTATTGCGGCCGGGGTGGCAGTTTTATTTACGCCGTGGGCCAGGGCTACAAACCTTCAGATGGGAAGGAAAGTAGCTATTCGCAGTTTTGCATTTGTTTTGTATCACAGGTACATAAAAAGATAAGACGAATCGTTGCCTGAATCAGCTTTTGAAGGAGCATATCGTCTAAGTTTTTAGTATAAACCTATATTTTTGACCGTTTTTTCAAGCAGCCCGGGGATGAATTGTCTCTGACTGTCATTTTAAAATTAACTCGAAAAAAAAGATTTATGGCTATTGTAAAACCATTTAAAGGACTTCGTCCGCAACAAGCTATTGCCAGTGACCTGGCTTGTTTGCCTTACGATGTAATGAACAGCACCGAAGCAGCTCAAATGGCTGAAGGCAAAGCCTGTTCATTGCTTCATATCACCCGCGCTGAAATCGACTGTCCGGAAGGAACTGATATTCATTCTGAAACAGTTTACCTGAAATCGGTTGAAAATTTTGAAGACTTTCAGGAAAAAGGTTGGTTGGTTCAGGACGAAGAAGCCAAATATTACATCTATGCCCAAACCATGAATGGGCGTACTCAATATGGCATTGTCGGGGCAGCCTCGTGCGAAGATTACCACCAGGGTATCATTAAAAAGCATGAGCTTACCCGCCCGGATAAAGAAGAAGACCGCATGATCCTGACCCGCTATCTGAATGCCAACATCGAACCGGTGTTCTTCTCGTATTGCGCTGTTCCTGAGATTGATGCTATTGTTGAGTCGATTGTGAAAAACCAGAAAGCGGACTACGATTTTGTTGCTGAAGACGGATTTGGTCACCACTTCTGGACGATCAACGATTCGGCTACTAACCGGAAAATAGAAGAACTGTTTGCCTCGAAGGTTCCGGCAAGCTATGTGGCCGACGGGCATCACCGCACTGCCGCTGCTGCCCGTATTGGGTTGGAAAAGAAAAGTCAGAACCAGAACCACACCGGTAACGAAGAATATAACTTCTTTATGGCCGTTCATTTTCCTGATAATCAATTGCAAATCATTGACTACAATCGGGTTGTCAAAGACCTGAATGGTTTGACTGAAGCTGAATTGCTGGATAAGTTGGCGCAGAGCTTCGATGTGGAGAAAATTGGTGCTGAAATTTATAAGCCGGCCAGTCTGCACGAATTTAGTATGTACATTTCAGGAAACTGGTATAAACTGAATGCCAAACCGGGTACGTTCAACGACAACGATCCGATTGGTGTGCTGGATGTGACCATTCTGTCGAATCTGGTTTTGGATCGGATTTTGGGTATTGCTGATCTTCGGACTTCAACCCGTATCGATTTTGTTGGTGGTATCCGCGGTTTGGGTGAACTGAAAAAACGTGTGGATAGTGGCGAGATGAAAGTGGCCTTTGCCCTTTTCCCTGTTTCAATGCAGCAACTGATCAACATTGCCGATTCGGGAAACATCATGCCTCCTAAAACCACATGGTTCGAACCTAAACTTCGCTCAGGACTTGTTATTCACAAGCTCGATTAATTAAGGCAAAAGTTTAAAGTATAAATTCAAAAGTCCCGAAGGAATTTCTTTCGGGATTTTTTGTTTATCATTTACAGAACTGCAATTCCTGAGGATTCTCATGGTTCGTTTGCTTAAAATCCGACTTCTTTAAACCGCTAAACGGGATGCAACTCATTGCACTCTGAGATTAATTATATATTTGTCGGGCAAACAATTTCAAATAACAGAAATCATGATAAAATTTTCAAAACGTATTGTTATCCTGTCTTTTCTGGCAGTTGCTTTTTCGGTGCCGGTTTCGTTCGGGTGCACAAATTTCCTGATTACCAAAGGAGCCTCGGTTGACGGTTCGGCAATGATAACTTATGCCGCTGATTCGCATACTCTTTATGGCGAATTGTATTACCAACCAGCAAAAGACTATCCGGCAGATGCCATGCGCGATATTTATGAATGGGATACCGGTAAATTTATGGGACGCATCCCGCAGGTTTCGCATACCTACAGCGTGATTGGGAATATAAACGAGCACCAGGTTGCTATTGGTGAAACGACTTACGGCGGTCGGGAAGAACTGGGAAAACAGTCGGGTGCCATCATGGACTATGGCAGCCTGATTTATGTGGCTTTGCAACGGGCGAAAACTGCCCGCGAGGCTATTGAAGTGATGACTGATCTGGTTGAAAAATATGGTTATGCTAGTTCAGGCGAGTCGTTTTCAATATCCGATCCGGATGAAGTTTGGATTCTGGAAATGATCGGGAAAGGAGAGGGTGAAAAAGGCGCCGTTTGGGTGGCCCAGCGTGTTCCAGATGGTTACATCAGCGGTCATGCCAATCAGGCCCGAATTACGACTTTCCCCATGAACGATCCGGCCAATTGCCTGTTTGCCAAAGATGTTATTTCGTTTGCCCGCGAAAAAGGATGGTTCGATGGTAAGAATAAGGATTTCAGTTTTTCAGACGTTTATGCGCCTGTCGATTTTAGCGGAGCACGTTTCAGCGATGCCCGTGTGTATGCCGGTTTTAACAAGGTGTATTCAGGAATGAAGCAATATGAGGATTACGTCCTGGGACATGTAAAACACGACGGCGAAAATAAATTTCCATCGAACCGGATGCCGCTTTGGATCAAGCCTGATAAGAAGCTGAGCGTTCAGGACGTGATGGCTATGATGCGCGATCATTACGAAGGGACAGCCCTGGATATGACCAAAGACATTGGTGCCGGTCCTTTCAAATTACCTTACCGTTGGAGGCCATTGTCATTTAAAGTTGATTCGGCCAGTTACTGCAACGAACGTGCAATTTCCACGCAGCAGACCGGCTTCTCGTTTGTGGCTCAGTCGCGCTCTTGGCTGCCTGATCCCATTGGCGGAATTCTTTGGTTTGGTGTCGACGATACTTACAGCACCTGCTATGTACCTATGTATTGCGGTATTACCGATGTTCCCGAATGTTTCAGGGTAGGGAATGGCGATTTGCTTACTTTCTCGGAAACATCAGCTTTCTGGACCTTCAATGTGGTTTCAAACTTTGCTTACCTGCGTTACGATGCCATGATTCCCGATATTCTGAAAGTTCAGAAGAACCTTGAAGATAAATTTGTTGCCTATACAGCAAGTGTTGATCAGGCAGCCCAAAGTCTTTGGAATGGCGGGAAAAAGAAGGAAACTATTGCTTTTTTGACTGATTATTCAGTGAATCAGGCCAATGGGATGACAAAAGAATGGAAAAAGTTGTCGGAATATTTGATCGTCAAATTTATTGACGGGAACATCAAGAAGGAAAAGGACGGCGTTTTTGAACGGAGTGAAACCGGAATGCCGGTTGGTCCAAGTCAACCCGGATATCCGGATTGGTGGAAAAAGGTGATCGTAGATCAAACCGGAGATCATCTGAAAATGATTGGTGGCGCTGGTCACTAGTGTCAGACTGAGGCTAAAAAGATAAAGAACAAGACTAAGGAATGGGGAGGATTCTCATATTCCTTAGTCTTGTTGCTTTATAAGAAGTTGTTCGCTGACACGGTGAACAGATTAATATCCTTTCCCGATAAAATCATCGAAAGCATTATAAACGCCGCCGTTTTGTTGCTTTGCTTGTTGTATGGCCTGCTGTTCTTTCCATTGTTCGGCCATACTTTTTAGTGTTGCATCAGCATGCCTGAGAAACATCTTGTAAGAGGTGCAGAACCTGGGTTTGCGATGATCTTGCGGATCTTTGATCCGATCTTTGGTACATCCGCCATAGCAGTGTCTCAACCAGGAGCACTGGCGGCATTCGCGGGGAAGAACTGATTTTGCCGAACCGAAAGTCTGCTGGGTTTTCGAATTCAGCATGTTGATGATGTGGTCGTGCGCAATGTTCCCCAATTTCCATTTGGGTTCTACAAAAAAGTCGCAGCTATAAATATTCCCGTTGTGCTCAATTACCACGTAAGGGCCGCATTCTTTCATGGTGGTACATTCAGGAGCTTCCATTCCTACATACGAATGAAAAACCGATTCGAAATGCCGGATTGATGTGGCAGGCATCCCATCTTTAAAATCAGCTATCCATAAATCAAACATGCGCACCAGAAATTTCCCGTAATCCTCGGCTGAAACGGAGAAGTCAGCCGCCCTGGACGGATCGTTTCTGTCGGGTTCCACAATCGGGATGAACTGCATGAAGGTATAACCCAGGTTTTTGAAATAAGCATATAATTCATCGGGGAACTGTGCCGAGTATGAGGTCAGGCAGCACATCGCATTGGCAGCCACACCTTCCTGCTGGAGCATGATGGCATTCTCCTCAACTCTCTTGTGCGTTTCTTTTTTCCCCTTGTCGAAGCGATAACGATCGTGAATGTGTGCTGGTCCGTCAAGTGAAATACCAACCAGCCAGTCGTATTCTTTCAGGAAAGCTGCCCAGTCTTTGTTTAAAAGCAGGCCGTTGGTTTGCAGTCCGTTTCCCACCATTTGGTTGTGACCGTATTTTTTCTCCAGCTCGATGGCCCGTTTATAAAAGTCAAGGCCCATCAAAGTTGGTTCTCCCCCCTGCCAGGCCAACGAAATATGGTCGCCCGATTGCTGCATCACCTGCCGGATCAGTTCTTCCTGAATTTCAGGATTCATCCGGTGAATTGTTGTGTTCTGAAAAAGAGCCGATTTTTCGAGGTAAAAACAATACGTGCAGTCCAGGTTGCAGTCGGGGCCGGTGGGTTTTATCAACACCGAATTTAAAGGGCGATGTTTTGCCATGATTTCTAGAATCAGTGATTAGCTGACAAACATAGCAATAATCGATTCCAGAAAAAATAACTTTTAAATCCCCCGAAGTCGCATTATTTCCTGAAGTTCCATGATTTTGAGCCGACGCTCATACGAAAAGACAGAGCTGTTTTCCTGAAGGGTGGAGAACAAAAACAAAGCTTTCTTCAGATAATTTACTTTAGTCAGGGTGAATGATTCCTGAATGTCTTCGCCCAGCGTTTTAAGAATGTCAGCCAGTTTTTCCAGTTGGTTTTCCGACGTAAAATGAGTTTTGATGATTTGCCAAAAGTCATCGTTGTCAAGCATAATTACCTGATCGATATCCAGTTTTAATTCGTCAAGCAAAGCCTCGCGAACAGCTGTTCCCATTTGTTGCTGCTGATTTTCCTCTTTCATTTTTAAAATGCGGCGAAGCAAAATGGCCAGAAAAAGTCCCATTTCTTCGAATTGTCTGATCAGGTAATCGCGCGATGGCATATCGAAATAGATTTCAAATTCAATGATCAAAGGTAACAATACCGTTAATAATTGCTATTCCCGACTCCCTTTTGCCTGATTTCGTTCTTTTCGGAACAAAAAAGATGGCCGGAACAATTAATAAACACTTTAACAGTTAATTATTGCAGAAGTATTATTTTTGCCGGTATGAGGTCGATACAATCAATTTTAGTCATTATCCTTCTGTTCCTGAGCGTCACCCACATTCATGCTCAAAGCAACAACGCAACATTGTTTGGAAAAGTAACCGATGGAGCCGGCAAGCCCCTTGAACTGGCCAACATCTCCCTCAAGGGAACTGCTATTGGTACCGTGTCGAATCATGATGGTGGTTACCTTTTGCGTGTTCCGGCCAGAAAACCAATCGTAATTGTTTATTCAATAGTTGGTTATCAGACTGTCGAAAAAAAAATAACCGTTACTGAAGAACAACGAACAGAGCTGAATGTATCACTTCAGCAAACCGACCAGCAAATCGATGAAATTCAGGTAACCCAACACCGGCGCAATAAAACCAACATTCAGCGGATCGACTCGAAATACATTACCAGCATGAATGATGCCGGGACCGGTGGCGTGGAAGCATTGATCAAAACTTTGCCGGGGGTTTCGAACAACAACGAACTGAGCTCGCAGTATTCGGTCAGGGGTGGGAATTTTGACGAAAACCTGGTGTATGTCAATGATGTTGAGGTTTATCGCCCTTTCCTGATCAGGTCGGGGCAACAGGAAGGGATGAGTTTTATCAACTCCGACATGGTTTCCTCCATCGAGTTCTCTGCCGGTGGATTCGATGCCAAATATGGCGATAAAATGTCGTCGGTGCTCGATATCAAATACCGCAAGCCAACCGAATTTGCAGGATCGGCATCAGCCAGTTTCCTCGGAGCATCGGTGCAATTGGAAGATTTGAGCAAAAACGGGAAGTTTTCGCATATCACCGGAGTGCGCTACAAAACGAACCGTTACCTGCTGGGGTCGCTCGACGAAAAAGGTGAATATGATCCCCGGTTCATCGACGTGCAAACCTATCTGACTTATAAATTCAGTCCGACATTCGATATTTCATTTCTTGGGAACCTGGCCCAGAACCGTTATAATTTCATTCCCCAAACCCGGCGAACCAGCTTCGGAACACTGCAATCGGCCTATCGTGCAACCATTTATTTTGAAGGTCAGGAAGCCGATAAATTTGCAACAAATACAGGCGCTCTTGTCGCAAATTACCATCGGGGCGAGCGGTTAAACCTGAAATTTATTGCATCGGCGTTTCATTCGGAAGAAGCTGAAACCTATGATATTTTAGGGCAATACTACCTGAATGAGCTGGAACAAAACCAGGAGTCAGACGATGTTGGCGACAGTACGGCAAACCTTGGTGTTGGCACGTTTCTGAACCATGCCCGAAATTACCTCGATGCAACGGTATACAGCTTCGAACACAAAGGAGCCTACAATTCGGCTAACCATCTGGTAAACTGGGGTGTTAAAGCCCAAACCGAAAAGATTGACGACCGGATGAATGAATGGATCTTGCGCGACTCAACCGGCTATAACATTCCTTACGATGGCAAGGAAATCAAACTTTACAGCACGACCAACTGTAAAAACAACATGAATTCGACCCGGCTGACAGGTTTCATTCAGGATACTTACCAGATTCCCGTTGGACGTGGGGCCTTGTACGCAACTGCCGGTGTCCGGACCCAATACTGGTCTTATTCCGGGGAATTCTTGTTTTCACCAAGAGCAACGTTGAGGTACTATCCTGAATGGGACACCAATTTTGCATTCCATCTTTCAGGAGGTATTTACGACCAGCCTCCGTTTTACAAAGAGTTAAAAGACCGAAAAGGAGCTATTTATCCCGATACCAAGTCGCAACGCTCGGCTCAGGTTTTGTTTGGAACCGACTATATTTTCAGGGCATGGAACCGTCCCTTTAAATTCACCTCCGAATTGTATTACAAATACATGACCCGGTTAACTCCCTACCAGATTGACAATGTGCGCATCCGGTACATGCCCGACTACCAGTCGAAAGGTTATGCGACCGGGCTGGATATGAAAGTGAACGGCGAATTTGTGAGCGGGATCGAGTCGTGGGCCAGCCTCTCGGTAATGAAAACCCAGGAAGATATTTTGAATGATGGTCATGGCTACATTCCCCGGCCAACCGATCAGCGGTTTAATTTCAGCGTTTTCTTTCAGGACTATTTCCCGGGAAACCCTACCTACAAGATGCACCTGACGGCCTTCTTTGGTTCGCGGCTGCCCACCGGTCCGCCCAACTCAGAACGGTACATGGATCAGTTCCGAATCCCTCCGTACCGGCGCATCGACCTTGGATTTTCCAAAATCCTGGTAAATCCCGATCATAAGAATTACCGCAACAAGGCACTTGATTCAATCAAAGAAATGTGGCTGAGCCTTGAAGTCTTTAACCTTTTGGGGATCAACAACACAATTTCTTATTTATGGGTGTCCAACAATTCGGGCGATATGTTTGCAGTGCCCAATTACCTGACGAAGCGGAAATTAAATTTAAAACTGACGGTTAAATTTTAGGATGAAAGGGGAATCTGGACTCCCAATTGGGAACTCTTTGTCCGCTTTTTGAACTTTCAGTAAGCCGCAGGGTAATTATTAAATCCTTCAAAAAAGAGGTTCAAACCCCATTTGCCGCCATTCAGGAATAATTAATTGCTGAGAACAAGCAGCAGGGCTACTTTTGTTGGAAAATTTAATTTCAACTACAAAATGATTTCAGATACATTCACTGATCGTCTGAGCAAGGTTGCCCCCTGTGGTATTGATTGCGGAATATGCGAATTGCACACACTAACCGTAAACGACGAGTTGTTTCAGAAAATGGTTCAACGCGGAATCCCGGCAGAAAAATTGCCTTGCCCCGGATGTCGGGCCATCGAAGGTGACTGCCCGGTTAAGCCATCCGGTTGCCTGACGTGGAAATGCGTCAGGGAAAATGAACTGGAGTTTTGTTCTGCCTGTACCGAATTCCCTTGCAACCGACTTCAGCCGTGTGCCGACCGGGCCGATATTTTGCCCCATAACCTGAAGGTTTTTAACCTTTGCCTGATTAACCAGGTCGGTCTGAAAGCTTTTGTGGAGCAATCGGCTGAAATAAAGCGAAAATATTACATGGGGAAAATGGAAATCGGTAATGGTCCTCAGTTGTAATAACTTGCATATAGCTAAAACTCATGGGCACAAACATTCCTTTCCAGACTATTGACTGGTCGAAAATCGAGAAGACAGAACATTCGGGAGAAACCGGAACAGCCTGGTGGCAAACCATTCAATTGCCAGGATTGCGAATCCGGATGGTAGAGTATTCGGCAGGCTACCGGGCCGATCACTGGTGCCGGAAAGGGCACATCGTACATTGCCTTGAAGGTGAATTCACCAGCGAGTCGATTGACGGGAAACATAGTCGTTTGACAGCAGGAATGACTTACGTGGTAACCGATGAACTGAGTTCTCATCGTTCTGTAACCCCAAATGGTGTGAAGTTGCTTATTGTTGACGGCGATTTTTTGAAATACAAGGAATAAATCTGAATCATGAATTCTATCGATGAATTATCCTCAGGGCTTCTGGAAGCTTATTCCGAAGCGAACCTGAACAAAATTACCCGAAACCTGATCCGCTTGTATAAGGAAAAGGAATTCGAAAAGCTGAATATCATTTCCGGGATGCTCTCGGAATGGATTGCAATTGCCATAGAACCCGATGGAAAAGGTTTTTCGAAAATCATCTCGCTGTATCATCCCGACAGGGGCGAATATTACAGGTCGCGCATCGTCGAACTGGCTCGTGAAAACAACTTGATGATGCTTGAAAAGTTTCGGCATATTTTTGTAATTCAGGATATTGAAGAGATTGCTTCCAATATCGAAAGCCTTGAAGATATCGATTTTTCACCGGAATATGTGTGGGATGCCGATTCGGCAGGTTTTAACTTTTATCGGGATCTTAAGAAGAAAACCCGGGTCAAAAGAACTCCGAAGCATTTTGACGGATACAGTTTTTATGAGGCTATGCAAATCAGGCAATACGGCGACACAGACACCAGCTTCCCGACCTATTACCTTGAAGATATTGACGAGGTTGAACTTTCGGAGTCGGAGATCGCTGATCTGGATGGCGCCGAGTATTGCATCCACACCCTTTCTATGGATCTTTCGGGCAACCTGATTACCGATTTGTCGCCACTTTCGGCGTTGTACCAGCTTCAAGAGCTAAATCTTTCGGAAAATAAATTGAGCTACATCGATGCTCTTAGTAACCTGCGTCAGCTCAGGAATATTGATTTGTCGAATAACCTGATTGACGACATTGAGCCATTATTCGGGATAGATACTCTTGAATGTGCCGACCTTACCGGAAACCCGATTCCTCTGTCGCAAATCCGGGAATTGCGTTCTTTGGGGGTAAACGTTGATTTTTAAATCCCTATATAACTCAGTATTATGTTTTTACTGTCGCTTATTTATCAGGTTTCTCTGGATCAGGTCGATCGTTTCAGAGAGGCTCACATTCAATTCCTGAAAAAATATTACGCTCGGGAAAAATTCATTTGTTCGGGAGCTAAAATCCCGCGCACCGGAGGCATTATTCTTTGCCGGGCTGAAAGTATAGATGAAGTGAAGAAAATAATTTCGGAAGATCCATTTTATAAGAATGGCGTTGCCAAATATGAGATAACCGAATTTACTCCGAGTTTGTATGCCGAAGGTTTTGGCTGTTTTGTAAATCAATAGTTTTGGCCGGATGTTCAGACGTCATTTGCAGATCATTTAAGCGGAGGCATTTGGGGCAACATCCAGTTTCTTCCACTGGGCGATCAGAAAAACAACGACAACGATTGCAGAGCAGAAATCTGAGGTCGGCATTGAATACCAGACTCCCCGAAGCCCAAAATGATTCGGGAGGATATACAGCAATGGAGCCAACACAATAAGCTGGCGGAGCAGGGTGAGAAAAAGGGCAATTTTGGCTTTCCCCATCGATTGGAAGAAACTGCCCGAAACCACCTGAAACCCAACGATAGGGAGTGACAATAGTCCCAGACGAAGTCCATCTTTCCCTATATCCAGCAGGCCTTTGTCTGTTGAATTAAACAGTTTGACAATTGATTCCGGCAATGCCTCAACCAGTATAAATGCCACAAACACAATGCAGGTCGCCGAAATGATGGCAATGCGTACAGCTTCTTTTACCCGGCCAAAAGAACGGGCGCCATAATTAAAACTGACGATGGGTTGCGAGGCCATATTTATGGCAACAATTGCCATGATAATCATGGACGCCACGCTGTTTACAATTCCCATTGCTCCAACGGCCAAATCCCCTCCGAAAGCGATCAGCCGGCTGTTGAGTAACCCTTGGACCACGCTGTTGGCAATCTGCATGGCGAAGGGAGCCATCCCGATAGCCAGAATTTCGAACAGAATTTTACGATCTAAAGCGATGTTCTCAGGCTTAAGCTTTAACACCGCTTTTGAACTTTGGAAATGCATCAAGACCCAGATAGCCAGTATAATCATGGAGATTACGGTTGCCAGGGCTGAGCCTTTTACACCCAATCCAAGGCCAAAAATGAAGATCGGGTTGAGAATCATGTTGGTTCCGGCACTGATGAGCATGGAAAACATAGCCGTTTTTGCATTCCCTTCGGCCCTGATGATGTTGTTGAGCGAGAAGCCGACCACCTGAAAAACCGTTCCGGCCAGGATGATATTCAGGTAATCGTTGGCATATTCTATTGTTTCGGCGGTTGCTCCAAACGAACGCAGCATAGGTCCTTTAATAGCAAAGCCAATCACTGTAATCAGGCCGGAAACCAGCAACATCAATAGAAAACTGTTGCCAAGTACCTGTTCGGCCTTGTTGGTGTCGTGTTTTCCCAGGTTGATAGAAATCAGGACTCCCGATCCAATACCAATCAACATCCCGAATCCCATTACAATCAGCATGATGGGGAAGGTAACCGAAACCCCGCTCAAAGCCTGTGCTCCAACTCCCTGGCCAATAAAGATGCGGTCGACAATGTTGTACAGGGCGTTGACAAAAACACCGACAAAGGCGGGAATAAAATATTTGAGCATCAGGCGGCTCACTTTCATCTCGGCAAGTTCCTTTGTTTTTTCGTTCATTTGCATTTTTTTGTGGTGAACAAAAGTACGATAAAGCCTAAGTCACAGTTCTTCGGGTGCCTTTCCCGGAAAGGTAATCACACAATCTTAACCTGCGAACACACAATAAACAACCGGGACGATAGAAAGTCGCTTATTCTTGTCAAATTATTACATTTGCCGAAAATGAAAGGATCACATGAGCAGTAACCATACGCACCCCGACCATCAGAATATTCTGAATGGACTCCAATCAGCCAGTCAGGAAAAAATTCTTAAAAGCCTGGAAGAATTAAAGGCATCAGGGAAAGCCTCAGATATTCCCGTACTTGTTGAACTTCTTCATCTTTGTCAGGATCAGGAGGTAAGAGAAAAGATCAAAGAACTGTTTAATAATTTAAAGGATAAAGAGGTAATCCCGTTGATTATCTCGGCCATACAAAACCAGGAATATGCCCTTGAACGAAGACTGCTGGTTTCGAGCTGCTGGGAAAACGGCTTGGATTTCAGTCCGTATATTTCCCTGTTTGTTGATTTATTGAACGATAATGATTATGCGGTTGCCCTGGAAGCTTACACGGTAATTACGAACATGACCGCCAAGATCGATCAGGCCAAGCTGGATATTGAAATTGATCGTCTGGAAAAATTGTTGCCTGCCATTTCCGATTCGAAACGGGAACTGATTCTCGATGTGATTGATTTCCTCCCTTCGATAGGTTATTAGCGTGAAAAAGACAATACCGAAAAGGCCAGCTTTGAAATACCGAAGCTGGCCTTTTCATTGGTTGGAGTCTATTTGGTCGAGAAATATTTCATGAACTGAGCCCTTTCGTAAAGCATCGGATCGGGGATGTTTTTGTACGAGAGGCGGCCCCGAAAATCGTTGATGGTCTTAAAATTCTGTTTCTTCATGAAATCAGTCAAATCGCTGATCATCCCGGCAATAATCTGAGAACCATTGATATAAACCGAAGAACAGATCTGAACAACCTGCGCTCCGGCCAAAAGCTGTTTGATAACCGCATCTCCGTCGTGGATACCGGTAGCTGCTGCAATTTCAACCTTGGGTAGTTGTGATGAAATCAGGCCGACCCAGCGCAGCGAACGGCTGATTTCGGAAGGAGAACTAAAAACAGACGCAACCGTAAATTCCAGCTTTTTGAGATCGATGTCGGGCTCGTAAAAGCGGTTAAACAAAACCAGCGAATCGGCGCCATTGGCCACCAGTTTGTCGGCCATCGCCACCAGATTGGAATAGTAAAAGCCGATTTTGACCGAGACGGGAATCTTTACATGCCCCTTTACGTCAGCAACAATCTTCAGATAAAGCTGCTCGATTTCTTCTGAGCTCATCAGCCGGTTGGTAGGCAGAAAAAACAGGTTGAGCTCAAGCGCATCAGCGCCAGCATTTTCAAAATCACGGGCAAAAATAGTCCATTCTGATGCCGAAACGCAGTTGATGCTGGCTATAATGGGAATCTTTGTTTCCTTTTTTGCGTTACTCAGCAAATCCAGATGATTGGTAATCGAGTTATTTCGGATGTAATTCCAGATATAATCCTCCGCTTCGGGATACAAATTTTGCGGATCCCGATAGATCAGATGGTCAACTTCGTTGTTGATTTGCTCTTCAAAAATGGATTTCAGAACAACAGCTCCTGCTCCGGCATTTTCCAACTCTTTTATTTTTTCAACCGAGTTGGTCAGTCCTGAACTGGCTACTACGATAGGATTCTTCAATTTTAATCCCATGTAAAGGGTCTCCAGATTAATCATATCGAATCGTTTAATGGTTAGTCAAATAACAAACCGCTGATTTATTTGGTTGCAGAATTGTAGTTCCGTTCCCCAAAAATGGTACTCCCGATTCTGACCATGGTACTTCCCTCGTCCACAGCAATCAGGTAATCGCCCGACATTCCCATCGAAATTTCCTTGAAATCAGCATCTTTGTCAAAGAAGTCTGATTTGAGTTTTTCGAAATACGTTTTCAGACAGGCAAACTCTTTTCTGACTTGATTTTCGTCGTCAGTAAAGGTTGCCATTCCCATAACGCCCATGAGATGAACGTACTCCAGTTGTTTAAATTCTTCGGAACTCAGCATTTCAACCGCTTCGTCCAGCGACAACCCGAATTTGGTTTCTTCTTCGGCAATGTGAAACTGAAGCAAACACGGGATAACCCGGTTAATCTTTTTTGCCTCATGATCAATCGCTTTTAGCAGTTTAAACGAATCGACGCCATGAATCAGGTGGACAAACGGGGCAATGTATTTGATTTTATTGGTTTGCAAATGGCCGATAAAATGCCACTCGATATCCTTGGGCAGTTCCTCGTATTTCCATCCCATTTCCTGAACTTTATTTTCGCCAAACGCCCGTTGGCCGCAGTTGTATGCTTCCATCAGCAAACCGGTCGGTTTGGTTTTTGATACGGCAATCAGCCGGACACTTTCCGGTAAATTTGCCTTGACAAGTTGTATATTTTCTGCTATGCTCATACTTCAAAAGTAATACACAAAAAGGGAATGAACCATTA
>CAZAVU010000044.1:0-17648 GCA_964488805.1 uncultured Odoribacter sp.
CTAATAGTTTCCATAATAACTTGTTTTTAATGTCAAGCTATTCCAGAAGAGGACATACTGTCATCGCCCATTGTTTGCCTGTCATCCTGTAAATACGACCTGTTCACACAAAAAAAGGGCAGTCGAAAGACCACCCTTTTATGCGATTCGTACGAATTCGGATTAAGCTTTGCCAGCCGAACCTAAAACGTTGATGTTTTTGTGTTTGTAAAGTTCTTTCAAAGCATCGCGGGCCGGACCCAAATATTTACGTGGGTCAAATTCTCCCGGTTTTTCAGCAAATACTTTGCGGATAGCAGCAGTCATAGCCAAACGACCGTCAGAGTCGATGTTGATTTTGCAAACTGCTGATTTTGCTGCTTTACGAAGTTGTTCTTCAGGAATACCAACTGAATCTTTCAATGCACCACCGAATTTGTTGATGGTGTCAACATCTTCCTGTGGGACAGAAGATGAACCGTGCAATACGATTGGGAATCCGGGAAGTTTAGCTTCAATTTCTTCCAGAATGTCGAAACGGAGTGGAGGTGGAATCAAAACGCCATTCTCATTGCGTGTACATTGTTCTGGAGTGAATTTGTTGGCGCCATGAGACGTGCCAATTGAAATAGCCAATGAGTCGCAACCAGTGCGGGTTACGAATTCAATTACTTCTTCAGGTTTGGTGTAGTGCGATTTTTCAGCAACCACATCATCTTCAACACCGGCCAGAACGCCAAGTTCGCCTTCAACAGTTACGCCGTGAGCGTGAGCGTATTCAACAACCTTTTTAGTTAAAGCGATATTGTCTTCAAATGAATGGTGTGAACCATCAATCATTACTGAAGAAAAACCATTGTCGATGCAATCTTTGCAAAGCTCGAAGGTGTCACCGTGGTCAAGGTGCAGGCAGATTGGAATTTCAAATCCCAGTTCTTTGGCATATTCTACGGCGCCTTTAGCCATGTTACGGAGCAAATTAGAGTTTGCATATTTGCGGGCTCCTGATGAAACTTGTAAAATTACTGGGGACTTAGTTTCAACACAAGCCTGGATGATTGCCTGAAGCTGTTCCATGTTGTTAAAGTTGTAGGCCGGAATTGCATATCCGCCAGCAACTGCTTTTGCGAACATTTCTTTCGTGTTCACAAGGCCTAAGTCTTTATAGCTAGTACTCATTTTGTGGTTTTTAAATTAATTAACGATTGTGATTACTAATGCTTTGCATTAAAGCTTTGCAATATTAATGAATTATTGCTAAAAATCAGTTTATTCGAGGGGTTGCGTGAGGCATTTTAAAAAATACTTAACACAGATTTCGGAAGTTCTTCTTACGTGTCTTCTAATTACTAAATGATTATTTTTTATTTCGTTAAAAAGGAGTAAATTAGTAAGAAACGTTTTGGGATATGAATTTCAGACAGTTAATTAAAGACTATTTTACCTTTAGCCGTAATGAACGAAAGGGAATCACTATTCTCCTGATTATTATTTTTTTACTTGCCGTCGCCAATAAAGTCCTGTTTTATTTTGAGAAACCTGTTCAAATTGATGAAATCCTTCTTGATTCTGCCAGAATCGAGTTGGGCGAATTTAATGACTCAGTGACACGACCTCCAATTCTGAAAAAGTTATTTTCGTTCAATCCTAATACAATTGATTCCCTTGCACTTGATAGTCTTGACCTTTCACTAACAATAACGCGAAATCTGTTGAAATTCAGAAGTCGGGGAGGTAAATTACATTCAGCAAACGATTTTAAGAAGATTTATGGCATTACCGATTCAGTTTTTAAACGGGTTGAACCTTATCTGATGTTTGATAATGATGCCAAAGTTTCAAATACAATGGACGAAAAGAAACCGGAATTGTTTCCGTTTGATCCGAATGATGCCTCGGATAACGATTTTCGTCGGTTGGGATTGTCTGACAAGCTTATCTCTACAATTAGAAAATACCAGGATAAAGGAGGTTCGTTTCACAGCAAGACCGATTTCTTTAAGATTTGGGGCCTGACAGATAAACAAAAAAGAGTTTTGGCCGACTTTGTTGTAATAAAGAATAATGAAATCACGAGGTTGGAGAAGAATCAGATTTCTCTTGAACAAATAGAACTCAATTCATCGGATTCAATCCAACTCAAACAGTTGAACGGAATTGGAAATAAGCTGTCGAAGCGTATTGTAAAATATCGTGAATTGTTGGGAGGATTTTATTCCATAGATCAGTTAAGAGAAGTGTATGGTTTGAGTGAACAAACCATGAGTCAAATAGGTGATAAAGTTACTGTTGACGTTTCAAAAATCAAGAAGATTGATTTGAATTTTGCTGATATGAATGAACTATCAAGGCATCCCTATATAAAAAGGGAGTTGGCTGGCAGGATCGTAAAATTCAGAGCAAAAAATGGAAGCATTCGGGATTTGTCTGTTTTGCGTGATAGTATGATCTTAAACATGGATGAATATACCAGATTAAAACCCTATTTTTAGAACAAAAACATTAAGATTATCGTTTTGTAATTAGAAGTGAAAAGAGAAGAATTTTGCGAAAGAATAAATTTTTAGATATAAATTTGATTAGTAATGTTTAATTTCTAAATTTGCGGCTCGAATTTTAACTAGAAAAAATATAATTGTATGATCGTTATTCCAGTAAAAGAAGGCGAAAATATCGAAAGAGCGCTTAAAAGATTCAAAAGAAAGTTTGAAAAAACAGGTGTAGTAAAAGAACTTCGCGAAAGACAAGCTTTTACTAAACCATCAGTAGAAAGAAGGGCTGAGATTAAGAAAGCCATTTATATTGAGAATTTGCTGCGTCAGGACGACTAGAATTTTCTTGTAGGTTCCTGCTTACGATGTAATTTATTTGCAAATGTCCCATCAGGAATCATTTATTAATTACCTGAAATACGAAAAAAGGTATTCGCGTTTAACTGCAGTAGCCTATAAAAAAGACCTCGATCAGTTTGAAGAGTTTTTTGTCAAAACGGTCGGGGATTTTAATGTTGAAGGTATAAATGATAAGGTAGTCCGACAGTGGATTATTGAATTGATGGACAATGGGTTGTCGGCCCGAACTGTAAATAAAAAAGTCTCAGCGTTAAAGTCTTTTTATAAGTATTTGTTAAGGCTGGAGGTAGTTAAGGAGAATAAGCTGGTAAATGTGGTTATTCCCAAGATTAGAAAAAAGCTACCTCAGTTTGTGGAGGAGAAAAATCTGGATCATTTGCTTGATGATGGTTTTTTTGGAAGAGGCTTTGAAGCACTGCGCGACAAGTTAATTGTTAGTTTGTTGTATGGAACAGGAATTCGGCTGTCAGAGTTGATGAATCTGAAAGATTCTGATGTATTTCAGTCGGAGTTTCTGATTAAGGTGTTGGGTAAAAGAAATAAGGAAAGAATAATTCCATATCCAAGAAGCTTAAATACCTTGATAGAACAGTACAAAGCAGAAAGAAATAATTTGTTTGGATGTTCAGTTCCATGTTTGTTGCTAACATCAGAAGGGGACCCTGTTTATGAAAAGCTTATTTACAGGGTTGTCCATAAAAATTTAGCATTGGTAACTACAATCGATAAAAAAAGTCCGCATGTGCTGCGTCATTCATTTGCCACTCATTTGTTAAACCGGGGTGCTGATTTGAATGCAGTAAAAGAAATGCTAGGTCATTCCAATCTTTCAGCAACACAGATTTATACTCATACTTCACTTGATAAAATTCAGAGAGTTTATAGACAAGCACACCCACGATCATAAAAAATTAGGAGGATTAATTATGAACATTCAGGTAAACACAGTTCACTTTACACCCGATCAGAAGCTGATTGACTTTGTAAACAAAAAAGTATCAAAACTTGACACCTTCCTCGAAGGTATTGTTGGTGCTGAAGTTATAATGAAGGTTGTAAAACCTGAATCAGTGAACAACAAGGTTGCTGAAATTAGGCTGTCCATTCCCGGAGCTGATCTTTTTGCTGAAAAACAGGCTGATTCTTTTGAAGAAGCTATTGATCTGGCAATTGACGCTATCCGTCGTCAGGTTTCCAAATACAAAGAAAAACTGAAGGATAAATAAAATTGAAAAAATAGTTTGTTCCTTGCGGATTCAAACAAAATATTTATACATTTGCAAACCTTTTTTGGAGAAGTATCTGATGCAGGATATTTCGAGAAAAAAGAAACTTCCTGATGATAGAATCTTTGTTGTTTGTCGGGGCGTTTGAAATGTATAGTTTTGCCGAATTAGCTCAGTTGGCCAGAGCACGTGATTTGTAATCTCGGGGTCCACAGTTCGAATCTGTGATTCGGCTCATCAAAAAGAAGTTCTGAAAATATTGATTTTGGGGAGATACCAAAGTGGCCAACTGGGGCTGACTGTAACTCAGCTGACGTACGTCTTCGTAGGTTCGAATCCTGCTCTCCCCACAACTTGAGTTGAAAGTTTTATGTTCTAAGTTTAAAGTTGTTTCTGAACTTTAAACTTTTGACTTTGAACTTTTTACTTGAAATTGCGGGAGTAGCTCAGTCGATAGAGCATTAGCCTTCCAAGCTAAGGGTCGCGAGTTTGAATCTCGTCTCCCGCTCAATTTAAATAATGTTTTGCTGATGTAGCTCAGGGGTAGAGCGCTTCCTTGGTAAGGAAGAGGTCGCGAGTTCAAATCTCGCCCTCAGCTCAGATGAAAGTTTAAAAAGATAATTAAAATTACACAAGTTATGGCTAAAGAAAAATTTAACAGGGCGAAAGACCATGTCAATATTGGTACTATTGGCCACGTTGACCATGGCAAGACCACTTTAACTGCTGCTATTACTATGGTATTGGCAAAGAAAGGTCTTTGTGAAGTGAAATCATTCGATTCAATCGACAGTGCTCCAGAAGAAAAAGAACGTGGTATTACTATCAATACTGCACACGTTGAATATGAAACAGCTACTCGTCACTATGCACACGTTGACTGTCCCGGTCACGCTGACTATGTGAAAAACATGGTTACTGGTGCTGCTCAGATGGACGGTGCTATCATCGTGGTTGCTGCAACTGATGGTCCTATGCCTCAAACTCGTGAACACATCCTATTGGCACGTCAGGTAAACGTACCTCGTTTGGTTGTTTTCATGAACAAAGTTGACATGGTTGATGATCCTGAAATTCTTGAACTTGTTGAAATGGAAGTTCGCGAATTGTTAAGCTTCTATCAATTTGATGGTGACAACACTCCAGTTATCATGGGTTCTGCTCTTGGTGCATTGAACGGAGAAGCACAATGGGAAGAAAAAGTTATGGAATTGATGAACGCTTGCGATACTTGGATTCCACTTCCTCCTCGTGATGTTGATAAACCATTCCTGATGCCAGTTGAAGACGTATTCTCAATTACTGGTCGTGGTACTGTTGCTACAGGTCGTATCGAAACTGGTGTTGTTCACACTGGTGATGAACTTCAAATCATTGGTCTTGGAGCAGAAGGTCGTAAAACAGTATGTACTGGTGTTGAAATGTTCCGTAAGATTCTTGATGATGGACAAGCTGGTGACAACGTAGGTTTGTTGCTTCGCGGTGTAGACAAAAAAGAAATCAAACGTGGACAGATTCTTGCTAAACCAGGTTCAATTACTCCTCACACTACATTCAAAGCTGAGGTTTATATCCTGAAAAAAGAAGAAGGTGGACGTCACACTCCATTCCACAATAAATACCGTCCACAGTTCTACTTACGTACACTTGACGTAACTGGTGAAATTCACTTACCAGAAGGACGTGAAATGGTTATGCCTGGTGATAACGTTTCTATTGAAGTGGAATTGATCTATCCAGTAGCTCTTAACGTTGGTCTTCGTTTCGCTATCCGCGAAGGAGGTCGTACCGTAGGCGCTGGTCAGGTTACTGAAATTGTAAAATAATTTCTGATAAAATATTCTGAAAGAAAGTCCCGGACTTTATGTTCGGGACTTTTTACGGATGTAACTCAGTAGGGAGTTTAAAGTAAACGTAAGTTCGAATCTTACCTTCCGTACTAATTTATAAATTTATAAAATGAAACTTAAAATTTACTTTGAAGAAGCTTATAATGAGCTTGTTCATAAAGTTTCCTGGCCTACATGGAAAGAATTACAGAGTAGTGCTTTCATTGTAATGGTTGCTTCCTTAATTATAGCACTAATAGTTTTCATAATGGACTTCTCTTTTGAGAAGATTATGAACTTTGTGTACAGTTTATTTTATTAAATCACTAGGAGCACAACATGAGCGAAAACGTAAAAAAATGGTATGTTCTTCGGGCTATTGGTGGAAAAGAAAAGAAGGTCAAAGAATATATTGAAAACGAGATTGCAAATGCTGGTCTCCAAGAGTACATTTCGCAGGTATTAATTCCTACTGAAAAGGTTTACCAGATTCGTAACGGAAAAAAAATCAGCAAAGAAAGAAATTTCTTTCCTGGTTATGTTTTGGTTGAAGCTTGTTTGGTCGGTGAGATTCCACATTTTTTGAGAAATGTTCCCAACGTTATCGGCTTCCTTGGGGATACAAAAAACGGAGATCCTGTGCCAATGCGTCAGTCTGAAGTTTACCGGATTCTTGGTCGGGTAGATGAAATGGCTGAATCAAGCGAGGAAATGAACATTCCTTTTGTTGTAGGTGAAACTGTGAAAGTAATTGACGGACCATTTAATGGCTTTAATGGAATTATTGAGCATATCAATGAGGAAAAGAAAAAGCTTCAGGTAATGGTTAAAATTTTCGGAAGAAAAACTCCTTTGGAACTTAGCTTTATGCAAGTAGAGAAGGAGTAATAAATCTTTTATCGATTTTATTATGGCTAAAGAAATTGCTGGATTAATTAAATTGCAAGTTAAGGGGGGTGCTGCTAACCCTTCACCTCCAATAGGCCCAGCATTAGGTTCTAAAGGGGTAAATATTATGCAATTCTGCAAACAGTTTAATGCCCGGACCCAGGATCTTGCTGGCAAGGTACTTCCGGTTATTATTACGGTTTATGCAGATAAGTCATTTGATTTTGTAATCAAACAACCCCCAGTAGCCGTGCAACTTATTGAAGCTGCGAAGGTGAAAAAAGGTTCTGCAGAACCGCATGTAAGCAAAGTGGGTTCTGTAAGCTGGGATCAAGTAAAGGCGATTGCTGAAATCAAAATGGAAGACCTTAACTGTTTCACGCTTGAAGCTGCTATGAGCATGGTAGCTGGTACTGCCAGAAGTATGGGTATCTCTGTTGAAGGCGAGAGCCCATTCAAAAACTAATTAAAATTACAAAAATGGGCAGAATTACAAAGAATAAAAAGCTTGCTCTGGCGAAACTCGAAAAGGGGAAAATCTATACCCTGAAAGAAGCTTCTTCTTTGGTAAAGGAAATTACTTTTACCAAGTTTGATTCTTCTGTGGATATTGATGTCCGTCTTGGCGTTGACCCTAGAAAAGCTAATCAGATGGTTAGAGGCGTAGTCACTTTACCTAATGGAACCGGTAAAGAAGTGCGTGTATTGGCCTTGGTTACTCCTGACAAAGAGCAGGAAGCTAAAGATGCTGGTGCTGATTATGTTGGTCTTGACGACTATGTTGACAAAATCAAAGGTGGTTGGACCGATGTTGATGTAATTATTACTATGCCACCGGTTATGGGAAAGGTTGGAGCATTGGGACGTATTTTAGGTCCCCGTGGTTTGATGCCAAACCCTAAAAGTGGCACAGTTACAATGGAAATAGGAAAGGCTGTTGCTGAGGTAAAAGCTGGTAAGATCGACTTTAAAGTTGATAAATTTGGTATCGTTCACACTTCTATTGGTAAAGTAAGCTTTACTCCTGAGAAGATCGTAGAAAATGCTACTGAATTTGTGAATTCGCTTATCAAGTTGAAACCTTCAGCCGCAAAAGGTACATACGTTAAAAGTATCTATCTTTCTAGTACTATGAGTCCGGGAATACAAGTTGAACCAAAGTCTGTCTCTGAAAAGTAAACGAATTGATATGAAAAGATCAGAAAAATACGAAATCATCGGTAGTCTTACAGAGCAGATCAATTCATCGAATCATTTTTATATTACTGATATTGAAAGCCTGAATGCTGCTGATACAAGTGATTTACGGCGTTTGTGCAATAAACAGAAAGTAAAATTGGTTGTAGCGAAGAATACTCTTTTGCGTAAAGCTATCGAAGCATCCACTAAAGATGCTAAGGAACTTTGCGGGGTTCTTAAAGGTAATACATCTGTGATGTTTTGCGAGGATGCAAATATCCCTGCAAAGCTGATTAAAGACTTCAGCAAGAAACGTAAAAAGCCAATTCTGAAAGGCGCTTATGTACAGGAGTCTGTTTATATTGGCGAAAATCAATTGGATGTATTAGTTTCTATTAAGTCTAAGAATGAACTTATTGGCGAAGTCATTGGATTGTTACAGTCACCAATTAAAAATGTTTTGGGTGGCCTGCAATCAGGTGGCAACATTATCCATGGAGTTTTGAAGACATTAGGAGAAAAGTAAAAAATTAGTTATCAAATTATATTAAAAAATTTTATCGAAATGGCAGATTTAAAAGCACTTGCGGAAGAGTTAGTAAACTTAACTGTAAAAGAAGTAAATGAATTAGCCGGAATTTTAAAATCGGAATATGGTATTGAACCTGCTGCTGCTGCTGTAGCTGTTGCTGCTGCTGCTGGTCCTGCTGAAGAAGCTGAAGCTGCAGTTCAAACTGAATTCGATGTTATTCTGAAATCAGCTGGACAGTCTAAATTGGCTGTTGTAAAATTAGTTAAAGAATTAACTGGTCTTGGTTTGAAAGAAGCTAAAGAAGTAGTTGACGCTGCTCCTAAAGCAGTAAAAGAAAAAGTTTCTAAAGACGAGGCTGAGGCATTAAAATCTCAATTGGAAGAAGCTGGAGCTGAAGTTGAACTTAAATAAAAGTCTTAAGACCTTATTTTAAGGTTGATATGGTTTAGAACCTCACATGTGTGGGGTTCTATGCCTTTTTGTATATTTATCTTTTAAGTTCAATTAATTAATATACATAGATGTCAGTAAAAATTGAAAACCAGAGGATTAGCTTTTCTTCAACAAAAAATGCCTTCGATTATCCCGATTTCTTAGAGATCCAGGTCAAATCGTTTGTCGAATTTTTCCAATTAGGAACTACTCCTGAACAACGGAAAAATGAAGGCTTGTATAAGGTTTTTGAAGAAAATTTCCCAATAACCGATACCAGAAATAATTTCGTTCTTGAATATGTTGATTATTCCGTAGATCCGCCACGTTATTCGATCGACGAATGTATCGAGCGTGGATTGACCTACAGTGTTCCGTTAAAGGCAAAATTGAAACTGTATTGTACCGATCCTGAGCATGAGGATTTTGATACAGTAGTTCAGGATGTTTATTTGGGCACAGTTCCTTATATGACTCCAAGGGGTACTTTTGTCATTAATGGCGCTGAACGTGTTGTCGTTTCGCAGTTGCACCGTTCTCCTGGCGTATTTTTTGGCCAGAGTATGCATGCAAACGGCACAAAACTTTATTCAGCAAGGATCATTCCTTTTAAAGGATCATGGATCGAGTTTGCAACGGACATTAACAGTGTGATGTATGCTTATATCGATCGTAAAAAGAAATTACCGGTAACGACCTTGCTTCGTGCTATCGGATTTGAAAGTGACAAGGATATCCTTGAAATTTTCGACCTCGCTGATGAAATTAAGGTATCGAAATCTGGTTTGAAAAAAATTGTTGGTCGCAAACTGGCAGCCCGTGTTTTGAAAACATGGGTGGAAGATTTCGTAGATGAAGATACCGGTGAAGTTGTATCTATCGAACGTAACGAAGTCGTTATCGACCGAGAAATAATCATTGACAATGACCATATTGATGAAATCATTGATTCAGGTGCAAAAACCATCCTCTTGCATAAAGAGGATCAGAACCTTCAGGATTTCGCCATTATTTACAATACATTACAAAAAGACCCATGTAACTCCGAGAAAGAAGCCGTGCTTCATATCTATCGTCAGTTGCGCAACGCTGAACCGCCAGATGACGCTACTGCCCGCGATGTGATTGACAAATTATTCTTCTCGGAAAAACGATATGACCTTGGAGAAGTTGGCCGTTACCGGATCAACAAAAAGTTGAACCTCAATATTGAAATGGGGGTTCAAGTATTGACCAAGGAAGATATTATTGAAATTATCAAGTATTTAATCAAGCTGGTTAACTCGAAGACTGATGTCGACGATATCGACCACTTGAGCAACCGTCGTGTCCGTACTGTTGGCGAACAGATGTATAATCAGTTCGGCGTAGGTTTAGCCCGTATGGCCCGTACGATTCGTGAACGTATGAATGTTCGCGATAATGAAGTGTTTACTCCTATTGATTTGATTAATTCCAAGACACTGTCTTCTGTAATCAATTCATTTTTTGGAACAAATGCCTTGTCGCAGTTCATGGATCAGACCAATCCATTGGCTGAAATGACTCATAAACGTCGTATGTCGGCTTTGGGTCCGGGTGGTCTTTCGCGTGAAAGAGCCGGGTTCGAAGTACGTGACGTTCACTATACTCACTATGGACGTCTTTGCCCAATTGAAACACCTGAAGGACCAAACATCGGTTTGATTTCCTCGCTTTGTGTGTTTGCTAAAGTTACTGATCTTGGGTTTATTGCTACTCCTTACCGGAAAGTTGAAAACGGTAAAGTTGATCTGTCGGATGACGGTGTAATTTATTTGACCGCTGAAGAAGAAGAAGGAAAGATAATTGCTCAGGCAAACGCTCTGATTGATGATGATGGTAATTTTATCAATCCTCGGGTTAAAGCTCGTTTGGATGGTGATTATCCGATTGCTCCCCAGACTGATGTGAACCTGATGGACGTTGGTCCTAACCAGATAGCATCGGTGGCCGCTTCGTTGATTACTTTCCTTGAACACGACGATGCTAACCGTGCCTTGATGGGATCGAACATGATGCGCCAGGCAGTTCCGCTTCTTCGACCTGAAGCTCCAATCGTAGGTACCGGCTTGGAAGCCCGTGCTGCTATCGATTCCAGAGTTTTGGTTGTTGCCGAGGATAATGGAGTTATTGAATATGTTGATGCTGATGAAATTCATATCAAGTACGATAAAACCGATGATGAGCGCTTTGTAAGCTTCGATCCGGAAATTGTTTCTTATAGGATTGCTAAATTTCAGAAAACCAACCAGGGAACGGTTGTTGACCTTAAACCGATTGTGTTTAAGGGTGACCGTGTTACCAAAGGTCAGGTTTTAACTGAAGGATATGCCACTCAGGGTGGTGAACTGGCATTGGGCCGCAACCTGAAAGTTGCCTTCATGCCTTGGCAGGGGTATAACTATGAGGATGCTATCGTGATCTCCGAACGTGTTGTTCGTGAAGATATTTTCACCTCGGTTCATGTTGACGAATATGCCTTGGAAGTTCGTGACACCAAACGCGGTATTGAAGAGTTTACTTCCGACATCCCGAATGTTAGTGAAGAAGCCACCAAAAATCTGGATGAAAACGGTTTGATCCGGGTAGGTGCTGTGGTAAAACCAGGCGATATCCTAATTGGTAAAATCACTCCAAAAGGTGAATCAGATCCTTCACCGGAAGAAAAGTTGCTTCGTGCGATTTTCGGTGATAAAGCCGGTGATGTAAAAGACGCTTCATTAAAAGCATCTCCTTCGCTTAACGGAACCATTATCGACAAGAAATTATTCTCACGTGTTGTTAAGGACAAGAAAGGTAAAATGGCAACCAAACCTTTGCTTGATTCTATCGATGAAGAATTTGACCGTCAGGTTTCGGCCTTGCGCGCCAAACTTGAAGATAAGCTTTTTACCCTTGTCAATGGTAAAACCAGTCAGGGTGTGAAAGATTATTTTGGCGCCGATGTAATTGGTAAGGGGATCAAGTTTACACTGAAACAACTTCAGGAGATTGATTATCTCAACATTAATCCGTCGAAATGGACTACTGATAAGGATAAGAACGATATGATTTTCGCTCTTGTCAACAATTATATCATGAAGCACAAAGAGCTTGAGGCTGTTTCGAAGAGGAAACGTTATAACGTTACGATCGGAGACGAGCTTCCTGCAGGTATTATCCAGTTGGCAAAAGTTTATGTAGCTAAGAAACGTAAACTCCAGATTGGTGATAAAATGGCAGGTCGTCACGGTAACAAAGGTATCGTTTCGCGTATTGTTCGCGACGAAGATATGCCGTTCCTTGAAGACGGAACTCCGGTTGACATCGTATTGAACCCGCTGGGTGTGCCTTCGCGTATGAACCTTGGGCAGATTTACGAAACCGTGTTGGCTTGGGCCGGAAAAGAATTGGGATTGAAGTTTGCAACTCCGATTTTCGACGGTGCTTCGCTTGAGCAGGTTTGCGAATTTACCGACAAAGCAGGTGTGCCTCGTTACGGTAAAACTTACCTTCGCGATGGTGGTACCGGCGAGCCATTCGACCAACCGGCAACTGTGGGTGTTATCTACATGCTGAAACTGGGTCACATGGTTGAAGATAAGATGCATGCCCGTTCAATTGGTCCTTACTCGTTGATTACTCAGCAGCCACTTGGAGGTAAAGCACAATTCGGAGGTCAGCGTTTTGGGGAAATGGAAGTTTGGGCGCTTGAAGCATTCGGCGCATCGAACATCCTTCAGGAAATTCTGACAGTTAAATCAGATGACGTATTAGGAAGAGCAAAAGCATACGAATCAATTGTGAAGGGTGAACCAATGCCAGCGGCAGGTATTCCTGAATCACTCAACGTATTGCTGCACGAATTACGTGGTCTTGGTTTGAGTGTAACTCTGGATTAATTTATGGTGAATCAGTTTGATTTTCCTGATATAAACTTGATAAAATAACCATCGATATATGGCATTCAGAAAAGACAATAAAGTTAAAAGCAGCTTTGCCAAAATTGGTATCAGTCTGGCTTCGCCTGAAGAAGTTCTCGAACGTTCGCACGGTGAAGTTTTGAAACCAGAAACGATCAACTACCGCACTTATAAACCTGAACGTGATGGTTTGTTCTGTGAACGAATCTTCGGTCCGGTAAAAGATTATGAGTGTCACTGCGGAAAATACAAACGCATCCGTTACAAAGGAATCGTTTGCGACCGTTGTGGTGTTGAAGTAACCGAAAAGAAAGTTCGCCGCGAGCGAATGGGCCACATTTCACTGGTGGTTCCGGTGGCTCACATCTGGTATTTCAAATCGCTGCCTAACAAAATTGGTTACCTTTTAGGTTTACCAACCAAAAAGCTTGATGCAATTATTTACTACGAAAGATATGTGGTAATCAATGCTGGTATTAAAGCTCAGGATGGCGTTAAATATCTCGACTTCTTAACGGAAGAAGAATATCTGGATATTCTGGATACTTTACCCAAAGAAAACCAGTATCTGGATGATGAAGATCCAAATAAATTCATTGCACGAATGGGTGCCGAAGCGTTGTACACCTTGTTGCAACGTTTGGAATTGGATGAAATGTCGTTCGACCTTCGTCACAGAGCCAATACTGAAACTTCACAGCAACGTAAAAACGAAGCGTTGAAACGTCTTAACGTTGTAGAAGCTTTCCGAGCCAGCAAAAATATTAATCGTCCTGAATGGATGATTGTAAAGGTTGTTCCCGTTATTCCTCCTGATTTGCGTCCGTTGGTTCCATTGGATGGTGGCCGTTTCGCCACTTCCGATTTGAACGACTTGTACCGCAGAGTGATTATCCGTAACAACCGCTTGAAACGACTGATCGAAATCAAAGCTCCGGAAGTGATCCTGCGTAATGAAAAACGTATGCTTCAGGAAGCTGTCGATTCATTGTTCGACAACTCAAGAAAATCGAATGCTGTTAAAACAGAAAATAACCGCGCATTAAAATCATTGTCCGACAGTTTGAAAGGTAAACAAGGTCGTTTCCGTCAGAACTTGTTGGGTAAACGTGTTGACTATTCAGCTCGTTCGGTAATCGTTATTGGTCCGAAGCTGAAGTTGCACGAATGCGGTCTTCCAAAAGATATGGCTGCCGAGCTTTTCAAACCATTTGTCATCAGGAAACTGATCGAACGTGGAATTGTGAAGACAGTAAAATCAGCCAAGAAAATCGTTGATCGTAAAGATCCGGTTGTTTGGGACATCCTTGAAAACGTATTGAAAGGACATCCTGTAATGCTGAACCGTGCGCCCACATTGCACCGTTTGTCCATCCAGGCATTCCAGCCAGTATTGGTCGAAGGTAAAGCTATCCAGTTGCACCCGTTGGTTTGTACCGGGTTCAACGCCGACTTCGACGGTGACCAGATGGCTGTTCACGTACCACTGGGTAATGCTGCCGTGTTGGAAGCACAGATGTTGATGCTTGCATCGCACAACTTGCTGAATCCTGCTAACGGCGCCCCTATCACTGTACCTTCTCAGGACATGGTTCTTGGTCTGTATTATATGACCAAACCAAGACCAGGTGCTCGTGGAGAAGGAATGATTTTCTATTCAACTGAAGAAGTTATCATTGCCTATAACGAAGGAGCTGTTGAATTGCACGCTATCGTGAAAGTTAAAGTTGAAGATGTCGATGAAAACGGTGAGATGTTTAAACACATCATTGAAACTACTGTTGGACGTATCATTTTCAACCAGTCAGTTCCAAAAGAATGTGGATACATCAATCAGCTTTTGACCAAAAAGTCGCTTCGTACCATTATTTCCGATATTTATAAGAGATCGGGCAATGCTGTAACTGTTCATTTCCTCGATGCAATCAAGGATCTGGGTTACACCATGGCTTATCGTGGTGGTCTGTCGTTCAACTTAAGCGACGTAGTTGTTCCAATTGACAAGAAAGAAATTGTTGATGCCGGTTACAACGAAGTGGAAGAAGTGATGATGAACTACAACATGGGGTTCATCACCAACAACGAACGCTACAACCAGGTGATCGACATCTGGACACATGCCAACGCCAAACTGACCAACTCGGTAATGAAAACACTGAGTTCCGACCGTCAGGGATTCAATTCAGTTTACATGATGTTGGATTCTGGGGCTCGTGGTTCGAAAGAACAGATTCGTCAGTTGTGCGGTATGCGTGGTTTGATGGCAAAACCTCAGAAATCAGGTTCAACCGGATCTCAGATTATCGAAAACCCGATCCTGGCAAACTTTAAAGAAGGGCTGTCGGTTTTGGAATACTTTATTTCAACCCACGGTGCCCGTAAAGGTTTGGCCGATACCGCTCTGAAAACTGCAGACGCTGGTTATTTGACCCGTCGTTTGGTTGACGTTGCTCAGGACGTAATTATTCAGGAAGAAGACTGCGGAACTTTGCGTGGATTGGTTGCTACAGCAATCAAAAACAATGAAGAAGTTGTTGCTTCCTTGTATGAACGAATCCTTGGACGTACAACCGTTCACGATATTTACAATCCACTTTCAGGAGAATTGATTGTGGCTTCAGGTGAAATTATTACTGACGACATTGCCACGAAGATCGAAGAATCGCCGATTGAATCGGTTGAAATCCGTTCAGTATTAACCTGCGAATCAAAAATCGGGGTTTGTGCAAAATGTTACGGATTGAACCTGGCCGGAAGTACAATGGTTCAGCGTGGTGAGGCTGTGGGTGTTATTGCTGCACAGTCGATCGGTGAGCCTGGTACACAGTTAACACTGCGTACATTCCACGTAGGGGGTATCGCTGGTAACATTTCTACTCAGTCAACTATCGAGTCGAAATACGAAGGTATTGCCGAAATTGACGAGTTGCGCGTTGTTGAGCAGTTCAACGAAAGCGGAGAAAAGAATTACATCGTGGTAAGCCGTTTGGCTGAATTGCGTATTATCGATAAAAATACAAGGATTCAACTTTCATCGCATAACATTCCTTACGGTTCGAAACTGTTCATTGAAAACGGACAGGAAGTGAAGAAAGGAATGAAAATTTGCGAATGGGACCCATATAATGGTGTTATCATCACTGAGTTCAAAGGGAAAATCGCTTTCGAACAGGTTATCGATGGGGTTACTTATCGTGAAGAATCGGACGAACAGACCGGTTATAAAGAAAAAGTGATCATTGAAACCCGTGATAAAACCAAGAACCCGTCTTTGCGGATTTTGGATGAAAACGGCGATACCATCCGAACCTACAACTTACCGGTAGGAGGTCACATGGCTGTTGAAGATGGTGATACTGTTGAAGCTGGTGCTGTTTTGGTAAAAATACCTCGTGCTGCTGGTAAAGCAGGCGACATCACCGGTGGTTTGCCTCGTGTAACCGAGTTGTTCGAGGCCCGTAACCCATCCAATCCGGCTATCGTTTCTGAAATCGACGGTGAAATTTCGCTGGGTAAAATTAAACGTGGTAACCGCGAGATTGTGGTAACCTCAAAAACGGGCGAAGTTAAACGCTACCTGGTTCCGCTGTCGCGTCAGATCCTTGTTCAGGAAAACGACTATATCCGTGCCGGGACCCCGCTTTCTGACGGAGCTATCACTCCTTCAGACATTTTGGCGATCAAAGGTCCGACTGCTGTTCAGGAATACATTTTGAATGAAGTTCAGGATGTGTACCGGATGCAGGGTGTAAAAATCAACGATAAACATTACGAGGTAATTATTCGCCAGATGATGCGTAAAGTTGAGATTGATGACCCGGGAGATACCCGCTTCCTTGAAAAACAGATAGTTGACAAACACGAATTCTTGCATGAAAACGACTGGATTTACAACAAGAAAGTTGTAACAGATGCCGGAGATTCTGACAGTCTGAAGCCAGGTATGATTATTACTTCGCGCCGTATGAGAGATGAAAATTCAACTCTTCGCCGACGTGACAAGAAGCTGGTTGAAGGTCGCGATGCTATTCCGGCAACTTCAAGTCAGATTCTTCAGGGTATCACACGTGCCGCATTGCAAACCCGTAGCTGGTTGTCGGCTGCATCATTCCAGGAAACAACCAAAGTGTTGAACGAGGCTGCTATCCAGGGAAAAGTTGACTACCTCGACGGATTGAAAGAAAATGTAATCTGCGGACACCTGATCCCAGCCGGTACTGGGTTGAAAGAATATAAAAACTTGGTGGTTGGCTCGCGTGAAGAGTACGAAAAAATGGGTGAAGGAAAAGATTCGGATAAATACTCAAGAGATTAATCATGGACGATCAGAAAAACAACAATCAGTTGCAGGTTGAACTGACCGAGGAAGTGGCTCAGGGAATTTATTCCAATCTGGCTATTATTACCCATTCAAGTTCTGAGTTTGTACTCGATTTTGTTCGGGTAATGCCCGGTATCCCAAAGGCCAATGTGAAATCACGGATTATTTTAACTCCGGAACATGCAAAACGCTTGCTTTTGGCGCTTCAGGAAAATATTCAGAAATACGAAAGTGTCAATGGCCCGATTAAGAACTTGCGTGGACACGATCCATTGCTTCCACCCATGTCTTTTGGAGGTCCTGCACCAATCGCTTAAGTTTATTTTAAACAATATAAGGGGCATATCAACTGATATGCCCCTTTTTTACCTCCGTTTTTTCGTTATTTTATTTTGAAATACTGACCAACAACGTTCTTCAGGAGTTCTCTTCTAATTGGTTTGGAAACGTAGTCGTTGCAGCCCGCCTCAATAATTTTCTCCCGATC
>CAZAVU010000044.1:17748-34039 GCA_964488805.1 uncultured Odoribacter sp.
TCCGATTCGACACCGATTTTTCCTCCCAACAGTTCGACATTAGCTTTTGATATGGCCAATCCTAATCCTGAACCTCCAAACTGACGCGTCAGGCTATATTCAACCTGACGAAAACTCTTAAATATTTCCTGGTGCATCTCGGTGGCAATGCCTATGCCTGTGTCTTCAACAAAAAAGATCAGGTTACTGTCATCCTGCTTGTAGCCGATTGTGATCGATCCTTCTTTGGTGAATTTAATCGCATTGCTGATCAGGTTGTGTAACACTTGCGATAGTTTTTGTTCATCAGTCATCACGAATGCTTCGTCAGTAGGTAGTCCGGTTGTGCAAATCAAATCGATGTCCATTTTTTGAGTTCTTGAAATGAATTGATTATAAGCCTGATTGCACACGGTATTTACATTCGTTTCTTTTTCATTAAGCCTGGCTTGCCCGGTTTCGATGGTTGAGATTTGGATAATATCACCGATAATTGTTGTCAAGTGTTCGCTGCTCTCGCTAATGATATTGGCAAAATTGTCTCGTTCTTCGGGAGATGTATCCGGCTCTGCAATTAATCTGGAGAATCCGACGATGGAATTTAACGGGGTCCTGATTTCGTGAGAAATATTTTGAAGGAACGATGTTTTTAACCTGTCGCTTTCTTCCGCTCTTTCTTTTGAATGAATCAGGTCGGCTTCCATTTTTTTTCGTTCGGTGATGTCGGTAATTGTACCGATGTATCCCATTATGTTGCCGTCTTCGTCTTTTTGAGGAACTGCTTGTCCTATTAACCAGGCCGACGAACCATCGGGGTGTATAAAACGGTACTCTTCTTTGGAGGTTAAGCCGGAAGCTACTGTTTGTTGCCAGGTTTTTACCAGGTTGTCCTTTTCGTCGGGGTGAATGGCTTTAAGCCACCCGTAACCAAGGGCTTCTTCGAAGCTTAATTTTGAAATTTCGCACCATCGCGGATTTACATAGATGGTGTTTCCCTGGGCATCAGTAGTGAATATGCCTACCGGAGAGGATTCTGCGAGTATCCGGAACAGCATTTCGCTTTTTTTCAATGCTTCCTGTGCCGATCTTTGTTCGGTGATATCATCATAGATTCCGAGGACACCATAGCCAGAGTCGTGAATATCTTTTAGTGGAATTTTAGTTGTTTCCACCCAAACCTGGGAACCTCCATATTGGTGCTGTGTTTCGACGATGTGCGTTTTGGGTAACTGGGTTTCAATGACCTCTTTATCATCTTTCCGGTAAGCTTCGCTCTCTTCTCGGCTCCATGGAAGGTCGAAATCCGATTTGCCAATCAATTCGGAGGGGTTTTCAAATCCGGCTACTTTTGCAAACACTTTGTTACACCCCAGATAGATGCTTTCTTTGTCTTTCCAGAATATCGATTGAGGTATGGTGTTCAATATCAGGGACAACATTGCCTCGTTCTTTTGAAGTGCTTCTTCAATTCGGTTGCGTTCCCTGCGGATTTCAGCTTCTTTCAACTCACGCTCGATTGCCGGGACTAACCGTTTGATACTGCCTTTCATCAGATAATCGTTGGCCCCTTCTTTCATGGCTTTTACAGCTATTTCTTCCCCAATGGTTCCTGAAATAAGGATAAACGGAATATCGAGATTCCTTTCTTTTAGGACTCGCAATGCTGCAATGCCTGAAAAGTTGGGCATCGAATAATCGCTGATGATAATATCCCACTTGTATTGATCCAAGGCTGCAATCAGATCCGGTTCTGTATCAACCCGGATGTAATCGGGATTGTAGCCGCCTCGCCTTAGTTCTATCAGCAATAATTCCTTGTCATTGTCGTTGTCCTCAATAATCAATATGCGGATTGGGGTCTTCATCTGTTTGTATTTTAGGTTGTTATCCTGTGGATTTTGTATTTGCGTTATTTCCAGGTCAGTTTCTCCAACGAAGGAATGACCTTTTATTCCTTTTCTTTTGGTATGGGCATTTGCTTTATAGCTGATTCATGACGCTAAGCATCTGAGATCAAATGTAAAATGTAAAATAAAACGTAGCACCTTTATCTACTTCACTTTCGGCCCAAATTCTTCCGTTGTGGCGGTGGATGATGCGTTGTACTGTTGCAAGTCCTATGCCTGTGCCTTGGAAATCAGTTGCTTTGTGGAGCCTTTGGAATGGGGCGAACAGGTTGGAAGCATATTCCATATTGAATCCGACTCCATTGTCGCGTATGAAATAAGCTTTTCCTTCGGGTATCGCCGTCGATCCAAATTCAATACGGGTCACGGGTTGACGGGAGGTAAATTTCCAGGCATTTTCAAACAGGTTTTGAAAGACGGCTTTGATCAGTGTTGGATCTACTTCTTCTTCCAGACCGGTTGCAATATTTATTTCGGCGGTCCTTTGCGGATCGTTTCTTTTGAGCTCATCAACAATAGAAACAGCCAGGTCCGAAAGGTTAATTCTTTCCTTGTTTATCGTGGCGCGGTTAACCTTTGCGAGATCCAGCATGGCTTCAATCAGTTGCGACATGGTACTCACGCTCGACCGGATCCGCCTGAGATAGTCTTTTCCTTGATCGTCAAATGATTGAAAGTGATCTTCGTAAAGCGTTTGGCTAAAACCGTCGATACTGCGAAGTGGTGTCCTTAAATCATGAGAAACCGAATAGCTGAATGATTCCAGTTCCTTGTTTGTTGCCTGAAGCTGAGCCGTTCTCTGAAATACTTTTTGCTCCAGCTCTTCATTCATGTTTTTGATTTTTTCTTCGTTCCGTTTTCGCTCGGTGATATCATCGGCTGTGGAAACCAGGATGAATCCTTTATCTGTTTTTATCGGGATGATCCGTGCTTCGATGTACACCTGCGTGCCATCAGGATGTTCGTAAAGCCGTTCCATGAGTTTTCCGGCAAACGGGGCATTTCCGCTCGCCAGAAATTCGGAGATGCTTTTGCGGAGATTTTCTGTCTCATTTTCCTCTGGGAGCTTTTCCGAAATCAGGTTGTACTGGACATCCCAAATATATTTCCCGATAATGATATTGGCTGAGTGACCGGTTAATTTTTCCATGGCATTGTTCCAGATGATTATCTTCCCGGTTTCGTCGGTTATTGCAAAACCTTCGGCAGCATTTTCGACTACACTGCGAAAAAGAATTTCACTTTCTTTCAATGCTGTTTCAACCTGTTTGCGATGTTCGATTTCGGTTTCGAGCTGATTGGCGTATATCCTGATTTTCTTTTCGGCCTCTTCACTTTTCAACATCCGGTCTTCCATTTTCCGGATCAAGGTCTCGTTGTATTCTTTAAGCATGGTTACTTCCGATTCTTCTGCAGGTCGGGCTGCCTGAATCTTACCATTTTTGAATTCAGCCAAAACCTGCTCGATCAGATCCATGAAAACTTCAGGTTCCTGTGGCTTAATGATAAACTTATCGGCGCCCAGGCTCATGGCAAACTCACCATCTTTGGGATGCGTGTAAGTGGCGGTGTAAAAAACGAAGGGAATATGTTTGAGCACTTCATCCTTTTTCCATTCACGGCAAAGGGTATATCCGTCCATCACCGGCATCAGAATGTCTGAAATAATAATATCGGGCGGATATTTCAGCGCAAGGCCAAGTGCTTCGGCCCCGTTGTTTGCCGATATGGTTGTGTACCCATAACCTTTGAGCAACGATTCGAGCAAATACAGGTTTTCTTTTATGTCGTCAACAATCAGGGCTCTTTTCATTGTTGGTTCCTCCTTTTTTTGAGTTCTTCGTCGAAACAGGATTCCATTTTTTGTATAAAATTATCAGGATCGATAGGTTTTTCGATATAACCGGTTGCTCCCGCGGCCATTATCTTTTCGCGGTCGCCGACCATCGCGTGTGATGTTACTGCAATAATCGGAATATGTTTCAGTTCGGTGTACGTCCTGAGGTTTCGGGCAACGTGGTAGCCGTCCATTTCGGGCAATTGAATATCGAGGAGAATGACATCGGGCAAACATTCTTTGGCAACTTTAATACCGTCCAATCCATTGAATGCCTGTAATACTTCGTAGTTGTTCTTTTCAAGCAAAAAGCTCAACATGTACATGTTCTGTTCGTTGTCTTCTATGATTAATGCTTTGAGTTTCATTTTTATCCCTGATGTTATAGGTGAATACTGTTTTCGAACGGTAACGTAATGGTAAATGTACTGCCTTTCCCGGCTTCTGATTCTACGGAAATAATGCCGCCCAACATGGTCATCAATTTTTTGCTGATCGACAATCCCAGACCAGTGCCTTCGTGCTTTCGGGCAACTCCCGAATCGATCTGAATAAAAGGTTTGAACAGGGTTTCGATCTGATCAGGCTCAATCCCAATACCTGTATCTTCCACTTTTACAAGTACATTGGTCCCACTTACTGACGCCTTTACATTGACCGAACCTCGTTCTGTGAATTTCAATGCGTTGTTAACCAGGTTGATAATCACTTGTTGAATCCTGAATTGATCGCTGGTTATTTCAGGTATTTCAGGATCGATGGTTGCTGTAAGTTCCAGATTTTTTGACTGGGCAAATGGTCGGGAAAGGTCAAGTACATTCTGAATCACATCTGCAATTTTAAACCGGTCGGTGCTGAGTTTTAGCTGGCCGGCCTCAATTTTCGACAAATCGAGAATGTCGTTAATCAGCGATAGCAGGTGCCGGGCGCTTTTTTGGGTCATTCGAAGTTGTTTTTTCTGTTCGTCGTTCAACGGACCGGGCAATTCCTGGATAAGCATTCCGGTGAAGCCAATGATAGAGTTTAGCGGTGTGCGCAACTCGTGCGACATGGTAGCCAGGAATGCTGATTTAAGCTGATCGGCGGATTCGGCTTTTAATCTGGCCTGTTCCAGTTCAATCGATTTAAGGTTCAGGTCGTCGACCAAATTTAAAAGGGCGACCTGGTTTTCTTCCAGTTCTTTACTTTTCTTTTCGATTTCCGAGGTTCGCTCTTCAATAAGTTTTTCGAGGTTGACCTGATATTCGTGCAATTTTCTTTCCGTATCTTTTCGTTCGGTGATGTCCCTTAAAATTCCCAAAGTATTACCATCGGGCAAAAGGGTGCGATAAACTTCACCAATAAAAGTGGAGTTGTCTTTTCGTTTTAAGTTCCACTCACGGTTGTTTAAAATATTCGCTTGAATTTCTTCCAATTCAGTATTAGTGACCGGTTCCTGATCAACAACGCTTGAAATATTCATCCCGATCAGTTCATCCCGGGAATATCCAAGTAATTCGGCTCCTGCACGGTTAACTTCAATGTAGTTTCCACCGGGAGAAGAAATAAAGATACCGTCAGGGGCATATTCAAATAAGGTATAGAAGCGTTCTCTACTTTCTTTTTCGGCCAATGCCGCTCTTTTTCGCTCGGTGATATTGCGGGCAATGCCCAAAACACCAAGGATTTTGCCTTCTTTGTCGAACACCGGAGTTTTTGTAATTTCAAACCAACCCTGATAGCCATCATCAGCAAATGTCATAAACTCTTCATAAAAGCAAGGTTTGTTTGTCTCCAGGGTTTTCTGATCGCTTTTTGTACGTGAATCCGCTAAGTCTTTATCTACAAAGTCGTAGGTCGTTTTTCCAACAATTTCTGATTCCTTAACCCCACAAAGACGTTCAAAACTTGGGTTGCATTTTAAATACACCCCCTTTGTGTCTTTTAGCCAGATCAGATCGGGGATGGAATGAATTAGTGTTTCAATCAGGTCTTTTTTGTCTTCCAGTTCTTTCGAAATTTGTTTACGGACCGTGATGTCTTCGACGCTTGACCAGATGTATTTTTCGCCGCCACGCTCAATAACCAAACCATTGAGCAGTACCGGAACCAAGTGGCCGTCGGCATGGATGTATTCCTTTTCGTAAGGTCCGTAATGGCCTGTCTCTTCCAGACTTTTTAATTGCATTGCTTCCTGAGAGGAATATTTCTCAGGAGTGATGTCCCAATAAGTCAGCTTTAACGTTTCGTCAATTGTTCGGCCAACGATTCTGGCGTACGCAGGATTAATATCGATTAATTTTCCATCCATGCGGCTTAAAACCAATCCTATAGGAGATGTGTTGAACAACAATCGGTTGTATTCTTCGCTGGCACGCAACGTATCTGCTGATTTTTTTTGATTGGCAACGAGTGCCGAAAGGATGATCGTGGTTATCGCAATGCTCCCGATAAAAGTTTGCTGCAGGAGGAGTGATTCGTTCAACGAAAAACCGGCAAAAGGGCCTCCGTCCTTTACAGTTATGATGGTGGAGCAAACCGAAATGAACAGTATGACGGTAGCTGAACCAAACTGCCCCAGATAAAATGCGGTAAACACCAAAAGAGGAATGAGCAAATAAACCAATGGATAGCTGTTCTGGAAAACCAGGTACCAAATAACAATGGTGCTGACGGCCAGAATCAGGTTTCTTAACGCATGGGTGGGAGAGATCAACCCAAGTAGCTCTTGCTTGCTGTACGACAGGATCAAAGGAACGATCAGCAGGGCGCCCATTGCATCGCCTAGCCACCAGGTCAGCCATATCGAACTGAAGTGATCCCAATTACCCGAACTGAAGCTTATGGTTGACGTGCCGATAGTGGCGCTAATGGTTGTGCTGATTAATGCTCCTAACAGGATGAATTTAATGATGTCGGAGGTTTGTTCGAAAACATTGTCTGCTTTGGAGAAACGCCTGATGAGAAACACGGCTGCCAGGGCCTCAAGCGTATTTCCCGAAGCGGTAGCCAGCGATCCAACAACAGATGTTGGCAGAGGCAGGTTTAAATTACTGAGGAAAATGAAATTTGCCGCAAAGGCGCCAATGGCAATTCCGGGCCAAATACGGTACCCCAACAAAAGGGTGAACGCTATTGCGATGCCGGTTGGCGCCCATATTGGCGAAGCATTGGTGCCGGGGTAGGAAAGCATTAACCCCAGTTTGGCGGTAATCAGGTAAACTACTGCAATCAGGCTGATATTTATGATTTGCTTTTTCATCTTTCTTTACTGCTTTTTCGTTTCAAAAAATCATGCAATTTGCGGTTCCTCACACATGCAATAAAGGTCACTGCGTTTTAGCGCGTTGCTTTAATTCAGCAATCTGTTTCTTCAATTCGGCCATGCGTATTTCGCGCCCGACAAACATTTTATTCATCCGCACCAGTTGGGTATTCTTACTTTCAAGATCCATTGTCCTGTTTTTTACCTGAATCTCCAGATCTTCCACCTGCCGGCTGATTTTTTCGTACAGGTTGGCGTTTTCAATGGAAAGCGACATTTGGTTGGTCAGGGTTTCGACTAATTTAAGACTCCTTTCAGTGGGTTTATAATCCGTATATGTAAAAATGCACAATACACCGAGCGATTTCTCCTTCGCGATAATTGGAAACGCCGCATGAAAGCGGATGTCTTCATTGTTTGAAACTTCTCTGGACGAATATTTCAGTACCTCGTTCCTGTTTTTAAGAATTAATGGTTTTTTATCTAAGGCGCAATTTCCACACAAACAATCACCAATTTGAATTACATTTTCCTGTAAATCGTACTTTGTTGCTTCCGAAGTGTTTCTCCCGGTAACTAAATGTAACCGATTGTTTTCGGTTACTGTACAAACCGTTCCACCTTCAAGACCGGTTAGGTTTAGGGCTTCATCCATGGTTAAGGCCATTAGACGCTCCATATCCATTTGGCCTGAACTTTCTATAATTACTTTATTCAATATCTTGAGTTCAGAATTCGAAAGCATAAGCTCCTCGTTTATCTTTTGTAATTTTTCCTCATCCATTTTTCGGTCGGTTATATCCCAGAAAATGCCCTGAACTCCAACGATATTCCCTGCTTCGTCCTTCACCGGAACTTTAATAACCTGAGTCCAGCATATTTTCCCATCACGTTCTTCATTAATTTCCAATTCCAGAAGTTTCCCGGCGGCCAGGAAATCTGCATCTTCTTTGCGGTACTTTTCGGCAAGTTCTTTCGGGAAGAAATCAAAATCGGTTTTACCTTCGATGTCCGAGGCTGAAATCTTTAGTTCTTTTGCAAAATTTTCGTTACACGACACGAAAACCAGGTCATTATTTTTATAAAAGATTTTCTGTGGAATGTTTTCCAGCAAAGTCCGGTATTTGGATTCGCTTTCCGTTAGTTTTTTCTCAGCCTGTTTTCGTTCCGATAGCTCGATCATCAATTGTCTGTTGGTCGTATCCAGGTCAATTGTCCGTTCGGTAACCCCTATTTCCAATTCTTTACTTAGCTTTTGTTTGTTCTTGTAGCCTTTGTAAAGGGTAAAAACCAGTATTACAACAAGCAAACTAATGATGGCAAGCAGGTAAACCAGGTTTTGTTGCCTTTGTATTTTGATATCTTTGTTTTCCAGAATCTTCGATTGAGCGGCGATTTCTTCCTTGCGGCGGTTGATTTCCTCTTTCAGGTCTGTAAGCTCCTGCTTTCCTTTTGCAAATTCTGCTTTTTGCAATTCCAGTTCTTTTTCCTGACGGTCGAGTACCTTTTGTTGTTCCTGAATTTTTGCAATCTGCGAATTCAGCTCTTGATCGCTTTGTTTGAGCCTCTCTGACTGGTAGCTCAGTTTTTTCTGCTGCTCCAGAATTCTTGCCGACTGGTTTTTTAAACTGTCTTTGCTATCCTGAAGTTCCTTGTTGCGCAGCGCAATTGTTTTTTCGAGCTGTTTCAGGTTTTTCTGCAATTCATTTACATTCGTTTCGAGGTTATCATTTTGCTTTTGAAGGCTCCTCAGGCTTTGCTGTCCTTCGCGGTAAAGGGCGGCCACGTCAATTTCGGTGCCTCCGAGCAAGATCATTTCCTGCATGATCTGGAGATGCTGATTCAGAATATTGGCTTTGTTTATCTCGAATTGCAGCGTGCCTTTTGCCGATTCAAAAAAATTAATCATGATCAGCCTTTTATCCTGGAACCCGTCGGTAACCAAAAGGATGTTTTTTCCTTCAATATGGTCGAAAACATTGGTCAGGCTTTCTTCTGTGCCTTTTAGCAAGAAAACTAGCTGCACATTGGCGAGGTCAGTCATTGTTTGGGCCACAGATATTTTGATCGGTTTTTCGCGGATGGTTTTCGATCGGGCCAGGTTTTGCATTTCGCGGATGATTTTTTCATCCTGACCAATTACCAGGAAATTGAATTCTTTAAACTGGCTTTCTCCGGGCCACTGGATGTTTTTGGCAAAATTGTAAATGTAGGCGCTCACCGCGACCGGACGCTGAAGTTGCTGGGAAGATACAAACGACATCTTTCCAAACAAACAAACGGTCAAAAGGACCAGAAAGCGAGTTATTTGTTTCATTTGCATGAATTTCATATTTCAATTGACTGATTTTTATCAAAAGCTGTAACGAGCTCCAAGCGTATAAGTAAAGCCGGGATCCCGAAATTGCCAGGGCATATCAAACTTGTTGTTAGTAATATTGTAAAGTTTCAGAAAAAGAACCAGGTTTTGGTTATCCACCATCTTTATAGTCTTCGACGCATAAATGTTTACCAATTCTTTTGAGTTGAATTTCTGCCTGGTTCTCAGGGAACTACTGTCGTAAATTCGTCCACCCCAATGAACCCACGGACACACTTCGATCGATTTGGGCAGAAAAATACTGAGCCCCAGGTTTCCCGTTACCTTCGGCACAAAAGGTATGTCCACTCCGTCCTGATCAGGATTATTCGGGTCCGTAATTTTTGAATCTGAATAAGTCAGGTTGGCCACCCATTCTACCACGTTTCCAACTGATTGATTGAAGCTGACTTCAAAGCCTTTTGCCTGAGTCTTCCCGTCAGCATTTACCGACATGGTTTGCGACGGGTTATTGCTCACTACGTTGTCGATAATGGCATTGGTAATTGTACTGTTGAAAGCTCGAAATGAGAAATCAATGGTGGAGAGAAGTTTCCCGTCGATTCCCAGATCAAATCCAACTCCCTGTTCTGGTTTCAGGTCGGGATTAGGTAACTGTCCGTTCTTCCCCGGCACAAATTTGTCGTTTATCGACAATGTGCCGCCAATCGATTTTAATCCCGGCGGCATAAAGCTGCTTCCTGCATTGGCAAAAACCGACCAGTCATTGGCAAAACGGTACCGGGCGCCTGCACTCCATAAAACGATATTCCACGATTGTGTCTTTATGCCAGGTGCTGTTCCGCTTAATTTTTTGATGTTGTAGCCTATCGTGTTAAAACGGGCGCCGCCCCTGACGGTTAGTTTCTGCAACTGCAATTCTTCCTGGAAATACAAGCCGGCTTGTGAAACGAAAGCATCGTTGCCTGTGGCTTTTGTCAGGTTGACTGGTTGTATTGTAGTTAAATACGAAGCACGTTGATAATCGGCGCCTGCTGTTAAAATGCCTGTCTTAAAGTGATGCCGTGAAATTGATAAATCAACCGGAATGATGGTTTGTTTGACTCCATCGGTTTCTCTGAGCGACTGATCGTTGTTCGAACTGAAATTATCTTCCTGCCATGTTCGTTTGTAATTACGCAGACCGACTTTGAAAGCGATATTCAGCGAATCTGACAATTGGCCTGAATAACTTAGGTTGTATAATCCATAGTTGTTGTCAAACTCACGATTGACCCGTCCGACTTCGCCTTTATGAAATGTTAGGTTCGAGAATCCCGAAATTTTGTGTTTCTCAGCTTTATCGAGGAAGACCGATCCGCCCAGAATAGCTTTCCCTTTCTGATATTGCGGGTTTTTGAGCATGTCGAGCCACGATCCCGTTGAGCCATAATTGGTGTAATCTGATTTTTCGTACGAACCGCCAGCAAAAAATTGCAGTTTCCCGATCCGGTTTTCATGGTAAACTTTACCGGTAAACGTATTGAATGATCCCAGGCTGAACCAGCCCATACTTTGTGGCCGGACTATATTTTCTTTTAAAATAAGGTTGACAGTGCCCGCCAGGGGGCTTTGGTTGCCGGCAAAGTCTTGCGAAAGATAATTCGGATAAAGTACAGATGCCGGTCCTCTTTGTATTTCAATTCGTTGGACGGCCATCATTTCGAGGTTCATCGGATCCATGAAACCGTCAATAGGCAAGCCTTGCAGCATGAACGTATTGTATTTGGGGCCGATTCCGCCATAAGCGCCCCAGTTGGCATCATTGCGGGATAACACTTTTACTGCTGCGCCGGGTATGTATTGAATCAATTCGGCTACATTACGGTTCGATTGCACAATCTTTTTTATGAGCTTCTCAGGTACAACATCCACTTTTTGGGTGACCTTATTGGTCGATTGAGGGGTTTTTGAAGCAGTGATTACAATTTTTCCGAGTTGTTCAAGGCTTAACTCATAAGGATCAATGGTGGGCAATGGTTTTTCTTGTGCCTTTGCCATTCCGTAGCATCCCATCAGAAAAATCATAGCAAAAGCCGATGTTATTGTTTTTCCAAGCTGCGAGATGGTTTGGCTATCTGAGATTTTTATTTTCATTGGATACTTCTTGTATAATGTTTTTGAGTCTGATGTTTTGTTACTTTCAGGCATCCATATCCATTAAATCTCACTCACTTTATCCTCAATTTATGGAAATAAGGTAACCGATTAAAAATATTGAAAACCTTTTAATAATCCTAGCAATGTGAAGTGGAAATTTTATGTTGTTACTGGGAGTGAACTGCGACACGATATGGAGTCAACAGAAATCATCGGAGGTGCTATTTGAATTAAATGAATATTGGAGTAGTGATGATAGGTCGCGGTCATCTGTGTCGATAATGTTGGGTAAGTAGAGTTAACCATCAACGATTTTGGCTGGCCTTAATTAAATTCATTATAAATTATTGGACTGTTTTTTTGAAAAGGATTTTTTGAAAAGTAAGGTTGATTGTTTTAATTGCTTTGCCGGAGAGCACTTCAGGACGAAAAAAACATTGAATTCTCTGGATTCGCCGCTTTCCCGCATCTGACAAGCCTTTTATCCGTTTATTTGTGCGTTGCGATGGCTTGATTTCTTTGGTTTGAATACCTATATTTGCTACCCTTTAGATTTTTAGGTAAAGGAAAACCCTTACAAAGCATGAATATAATGAGGTTTTCCGATGCCATTTAACGTTCGGCGCAGGTGTTTCTGCATTATGATGTAGGTTCACCTTGCCATCAGGCAAGTGTACCGGAACGTTACAGATATTTGTTTAATAACTTAAATATTTTCTCGTGAAAGGTTACAAAATTATCGTTCTGGCCAAGCAGGTACCTGATACCCGCAATGTTGGCAAAGATGCAATGAAAGCCGACGGGACCGTCAATCGTGCGGCCCTTCCTGCGATCTTCAATCCGGAGGATTTGAATGCATTGGAGCAGGCTTTGAGAATTAAAGACACATTTCCAGGTACAACTATTACTATTTTAACGATGGGACCGGGTCGTGCTGCCGAAATTATTCGCGAAGGTATGTTTCGTGGTGCCGATGATGGTATCCTGCTTACCGATCGTGCATTTGCCGGTTCCGATACGCTGGCAACTTCGTATGCACTTGGTCAAACCCTGAAAAAATACGGGAACTACGACCTGATTATTGCCGGTCGTCAGGCTATCGATGGTGATACGGCTCAGGTTGGCCCTCAGGTTGCCGAAAAATTAGGACTTCCACAGATTACTTATGCGGAAGAAATTCAGGCTATCGAAGATGGAAAGGTAACTGTAAAACGTCGCCTTGAACGCGGTGTTGAAGTGGTTAAATGCTCCATGCCGCTGGTGATAACCGTAAATAGTTCTGCTGCCGATTGTCGCGCACGCAACGCGAAGCTGATCATGAAATACAAACATGCCAAAACAGTTTCGGAAATGCAGGAAGCCAACGAAGACTATTTGCACTTGTATAACGAGCATCCTTACCTGAACATTAAAGAATGGACTGTTCAAAATATTGATGCCAATCCGGAAGAGTTGGGTTTAGCAGGGTCGCCTACTAAAGTTAAAAAAGTTGATAATGTTGTTCTTCAGGCCAAGGATGCAAAAGTTGTTTCTCCGGCGGATGAAGAAATTAATCAACTGATGCGCGAGTTAATTGAAAATCATACAATCGGATAATTGATAAAACATCATATATGAATAGTGTTTTTGTTTATTGCGAAATAGAAGATGGCCAGGTTGCTGAGGTTAGCCTCGAATTGCTGACCAAAGGCCGTGCGTTGGCCACCGAATTAAAGTGTAAACTCGAAGCAATTGCCATTGGATACAACCTCGATGGCATTGAAAAGGATATTTTTCCGTATGGTGTGGATGTATTGCACATTGCCGACGACAAGCGTCTGTCTCCATATACCACCTTGCCACATGCTTCAATTGTCGTTAAATTGTTCCAGGAAGAAAAACCGCAGATCGCTCTGATGGGGGCCAGTTCTGTTGGCCGCGATTTAGGTCCCCGAGTATCTTCAGCCCTTCACAGTGGTTTGACTGCCGACTGTACCTCATTGGTTATCGGCGATCACGAAGATAAGAAGGAAGGTAAATCATATTCGAACCTGCTTTATCAGATTCGTCCGGCATTTGGAGGAAACATCATTGCCACCATTATTAATCCGGATTGTCGTCCGCAAATGGCAACAGTTCGTGAAGGTGTAATGAAAAAAGCCATCCTCGACTCCAACTATAAAGGTGAAATCAAAAAGCTTGATGTTTCGAAATATACCAGCGACACTGATTTCGTGGTTGAGATGATTTCTCGTCACATGGAAAAAAGCAAAGTGAATATTAAAGGGGCTCCAATTATTGTTTCAGGTGGTTACGGTGTTGGCTCGAAAGAAAACTTCGGTCTTCTTTTTGAATTAGCCGAAGTGTTGGGCGGTGAAGTTGGCGCTTCGCGTGCGGCTGTTGATGCCGGATACATCGAACACGAACGTCAGATTGGACAAACCGGAACAACTGTTCGTCCGAAACTATATATTGCCTGCGGTATTTCCGGACAAATCCAGCACCGTGCCGGTATGGAAGAGTCCGCACAGATCATTGCCATCAATACCGATCCTGAAGCTCCGATCAATTCGATCGCAGACTATGTGATCACCGGCGATGTGGCTGATATACTGCCTAAAATGATCAAGTATTATAAAGCGAATACTAAGTAGAGGAGCCTCCCCCGACCCCTCCGAAGGAGGGGAGAACTAAAAAATGAATATTCAATGGAATAACCAAAGTCTTTTCTTTAAATTCCTCCCCTTTGGGGAGGTTAGGAGGGGCTTCAAAATTTAAACAAGATGGCTAATTTTTATACCGATAATAAAGATCTGAAATTCCATTTAAACCATCCGCTGATGGAGAAAATTGTTCGGCTGAAAGAACGGAATTTCGAAGAAACCAAAAAATATGATTATGCACCCCTTGACTTTGAAGATGCTTTGGATAGTTTCGACAAAGTATTGGAAGTTGTAGGTGAAATCTGTGGCGAAATTGTAGGTCCAAACGCTGAAGGTATTGATGCTGAAGGTCCGAAAGTTGTGGATGGTCACGTGGTTTATGCCAGCGGGACTCAACGTAACATTGATGCACTCCGGAAGGCCGGATTGATGGGAATGTCGTTGCCACGCAGGTTCAATGGGTTGAACTTCCCGATTGTTCCTTATATTATGGCTGCAGATATTGTTTCGCGTGCCGATGCCGGATTTGTAAACATCTGGGGGCTTCAGGACTGCGCAGAAACCATTAACGAATTTGCTTCAGAAGAACAAAAGGAAAGATACCTGACCCGCGTATGTGCCGGTGAAACCATGGCTATGGACTTAACCGAGCCCGATGCCGGATCGGATTTGCAGGCTGTACAACTTAAAGCTACCTGGAGTGAAGCAAAAGGAACTTGGTTGTTGAATGGTGTAAAACGTTTTATTACCAATGGAGATGGCGATATTTCGCTGGTTTTGGCTCGGTCGGAAGCCGGTACCAAGGATGGACGTGGCTTGTCGATGTTTATCTACGACAAACGCGATGGTGGCGTAACTGTTCGTCGTATCGAACACAAAATGGGTATCATCGGGTCTCCAACCTGCGAACTGGTATTCAAAGATGCGCCCGGCGAATTGGTGGGCGACCGCAAAATGGGGTTGATCAAATATGTGATGGCGTTGATGAACGGCGCTCGTCTGGGAATTGCTGCCCAGTCGGTTGGCGTTTCTGAATCGGCTTATCGCGAAGCATTGGCTTATGCCAAAGAACGTACCCAGTTTGGGAAAGCTATCATCAAATTCCCCGCAGTATACGAAATGATCTCGACAATGAAGGCAAAACTTGATGCCTCACGGACGTTATTGTACGAAACAGCTCGTTTTGTCGATGTTTACAAGACATATATGCACATTTCGGAAGAACGCGCTCTCGATAAAGATGAAAGGGCCGAATTGAAGAAATACCAGAAACTTGCTGATTTATTTACTCCATTGTCCAAGGGAATGTCAAGCGAGTTCTGTAATCAGTTGGCTTACGATGCGGTTCAGATTCATGGTGGTTCGGGTTTCATGAAGGATTATCCGGTTGAACGTATTTATCGGGACGCACGTATTACATCCATTTATGAAGGAACAACCCAGTTGCAGGTAGTTGCTGCTATTCGTGGGGTTACCACGGGCGGTTATCTGGCACAGATTCGTGAATATGAATCACAGAAGATTACTCCGGAACTGGAATTCATGCGTCGGAAGCTGATTGTTCTTACTGAAGATTACGAACAGGCCGTAAACAAAGTAGTTAACAGCAATGACAATGAGTTTATTGATTTCCATGCTCGTCGGTTGGTCGAAATGGCAGCTTACTTAATTATGAGCTATTTGCTCGTATTGGATAGTAACAGGGATGCTTCATTTACCAATTCCGCCAGAGTGTTTATTAAACTGGCTAAATCAGCAATAAAAGGGCATGCCGAGTTTATACGCACTTCGGTTGTTGAAGATTTGGCCGCTTACAAGATCGAAATGGAGTAAACTCTGAATACGGTTTGATCTTTAAAGATCTGATTAGTTAAAAAAATAGGAAAAGCCGGTCGTTTGACTGGCTTTTCTGTTATCCAAAAGGTGTAGAATTCCTATTTCAAACATCTGCGATGATCTTTTTTAGGAAGGTAGTCATATAGAAGAAGAGATTCCCAGACACTTTTTTCTCCCTATTTCGAGGAACCGGAGAGGTATTAGGAGCTTGAACGGGCAGGTTTAGTTGCTGAGTCCTGTGATCTTTTGATTTTTTTGTGTTTTATAACAGTCTGATATACAACAATGGAGTGATTCCTTCCAAAAATAGTTTGAAAAAAGAGTGGGGAAAGGTTTGGAAAAAGGAAAAGAGCGTCTATCTTTGCAGCCGCTAAACGAAAGAGAAGC
>CAZAVU010000045.1:0-32840 GCA_964488805.1 uncultured Odoribacter sp.
TTTCCAGTCGCCCTGTGCGGGCAATTTAATTCCGTGTTTTAGAAGCGATTTCCTCCAAATCGCACGAAGTCCTGCATTTATATCGGCGGACTTTTCCTATTTTTGGAAATCAAATCAGTCGCTTCATGATCAAAGTTTGTTCAATTTTGCTTTTGTTCGGTCCGGTTCTGCAAATCGGGACTAATGTTGACAAGGAAACACTGGTCAGGGTAATCATCATACTGTCGCTCATTTTGCTGGCTGTTGTCGGGTATGAAATACACCGGATTTTCAAGGGTAGTGCAAAAGGCCGTTTCAAGAGAATTTTCAGGAAAGTGCGGCTCGAAGTTACCCTGAAGAAAGACCGTTTGTTTTATCCGCAGGTGCTGACCCTGACCATTGAAAATACAGGGAAACGCGAGGCCGACATTGATGCGCCGGTAATCGAATTCCGAAAAATCTGGTCGGTTCGGAAATTCAGGCTGAACGGGATCAACGGGAATAATATTTACCCGATATTTATCGATGCCGGCAAGATTCACCAGTTGCATATCGAAACCACAACCTTTCACCAGTACGACCGTTCAATCAAATCGTACTATTGGGCCCGCATTTATGTGACCGATGTTGATGGCCGCAAATGGCGATCGAATAAGGTTAAGCTCCGGAGAAGCCTGGTAACCTGATCAAGGTGAACGTAAAAAAGAGAAGGCTGAAGTAAAATGTTCTGTTTCACAGGACGCCGAACACTTCTCGTTTTTACCTTTGTACATGAAAAGTATTCTAAAGATAAAAACTGCCCCGGATGAGAGATTGGCGATTTTCAGGCATTGATTTTTCGACTTACCCCTATTACGGGGGTGACGATCTGGGGGTGTGGTGGACAAACGAAGAAACCCGGATGAGGATCTGGGCGCCAACAGCCAAACAGGTTGAACTGCGCATTTACCGGCAGGGGTTCGGAGGTTCAGCCATTCGGATCGACCTGTTTGAAAAGGCTGAACAGGGAACCTGGACCATTTGTCTGCAAGGTAATTTAGACGGTTATTTTTACACCATCAGGGTAAACGACGGGAGCTGGCTTAACGAAACTCCCGGCATCGAGGCTCGCGCTGTTGGTATGAACGGTCATCGCGGACTGATCTTTGATCCGGAGAAAACCAACCCGGGACTTTGGAATACCGATAAACGCGTCAGGCTTGAACATCCCACCGATGCCATTATTTATGAGCTGCATGTCCGCGATTTTTCCATTTCACCTTCATCGGGAATAAAAAACAGGGGAAAATTCCTTGCTTTCACCGAATCGGGAATGCTTTCGCCCCAGGGATTGAAAACCGGGGTTGATCATTTGAAAGAACTCGGCATTACCCATGTACACCTGCTGCCGGTCAACGATTTTCTGACGGTTGACGAACAGGACCCCGATCAGTCGTACAACTGGGGATACGATCCGCAAAACTTCAATGCCCCGGAAGGAAGCTACTCGACCGATCCAAACACCACCTCACGGATACTTGAACTGAAAATGCTGGTTCAGGCGCTGCATCGGGCCGGAATTGGAGTTATCCTTGATGTGGTTTACAATCATACGGCCCTGACCCGCCGGTCGTATTTCAACCAGACTGTTCCGGGATATTATTACCGGCAAAAAAACAATGGTACTTTTTCGAATGCAAGTGGTTGCGGAAATGAAATAGCTACCGAACGGGCGATGGTCAGGAAATATATCATCGATTCGCTGTATTACTGGGCAACCGAATTTCATCTCGATGGTTTTCGTTTCGACCTGATGGGCATTTACGATCTGGAAACGATGAACCAGATCAGGGCAAAAATGGATGCCATTTCACCCTCCCTGCTTTTGTATGGCGAAGGTTGGGCGGCTGATAAAAGCCCGATGGACGAAAACTGGAGGGCCGTAAAAAACAATGTAACACGGCTGAACCGGATCGCTGTTTTCAACGACGATTTCCGTGATGCCATCAAAGGCGACAACTTCAACCCTCAGAGTAAAGGTTTTGTCAGCGGACAAACCATTCAGGAGGAAAATGTCAAATTCGGCATTGCTGCGGCGTGTTTTCACCCCCAGATTGTGTACGGGTATGTCGAGCGTTCGAAGTCGCCCTGGGCCGGCGAACCCTGGCAATGCGTCAATTACGCTGCCTGTCACGATAACTATGCCCTTTTCGATAAGCTGGCATTGAGCTGTCCTGACGCCAGCGAAGAAGAACTCAACCGCATGATAATGCTGTCGGGGGCATTGGTGCTGACTTCTCAGGGAATTCCGTTTTTACATGCGGGAATGGAAATGGCGCGAACCAAGCAGGGCGATCACAACTCCTACAAATCATCCGATCCGATTAACCAGATCGACTGGGCACGGAAAAGCACTTATGCTGAAGTTTTTAAGTATTACCAGGCGCTTATCCGGTTGCGGAAGTCACATCCGGCTTTACGAATGTCGTCGGCAGAGCAAATCCGCGAACATTTGATTTTTTCGTCGAAGTACCGGCCCGGTTTTGCTTCGTACGTGCTGGTAAACCATGCCAACGACGACGACTGGCGGACGATCATGCTGGTTTTCAATGGCAATCGCGAAGCAATAACCTTTAAAATAAAGACACATATACGGTGGAGGATTGTTGCCCAGGGAACCACGATTAATCCGGATAGTACCGAATATGTGTCGGCACACAAAATTGAAGTTCCCGGTATTTCGATGCTGATGCTGGTTGAAGATTGATCAAAAACTTACCATCCTGCCCTGAAACAAAAAAGCCCTGAATGTTGAGGTTCAGAGCTTTCGGAATATTGTTTTCGGGAAGATTAATCGGGCAGGTAGCCACGGATAATTCCTCGTTTAGAGTCTTTGATGAATAAAAGAACTTCGTCGCGTTCAGGCGAAGCAGGCATTTCAGCTTCGATGATTTCAACAGCCTGTGAGATGTTCAGTCCTTTTTGGTAGATGTAACGGTATATTTCCTGAACCTCGCGGATTTTTTCATTGTTGAAATTGCGACGGCGCAGTCCGATCGAGTTGATACCTACATACGAAAGCGGTTCGCGGCCGGCTTTAATGAATGGAGGAATATCTTTACGAACCAGCGAACCTCCTGAGACCATTACATGGGTTCCGATGCGTACAAATTGATGTACAGCGGTCATTCCGCCAAGGATAGCCCAGTCGTCAACAATTACTTCGCCGGCAAGCTGAACATTGTTAACCAGGATGATATTGTTCCCAACAACACAGTCGTGGGCAACGTGCACATAAGCCATCAAGAGGCAATTGCTGCCAACAACAGTTTTTCCTTTTGCAGAAGTACCGCGGTTAATAGTTACGAATTCGCGGATGGTTGTATTGTCGCCAATTTCAACCGTGGTATATTCGCCCCTGAACTTCAGGTCCTGAGGGACTGCACCAATTACAGCTCCAGGGAAAATGTTGCAGTTTTTACCAATGCGTACACCGGGCATGATTGTTACACTTGATCCGATTCGGGTTCCTTCACCGATGATCACATCTTTGTCAATCGATACGAAAGGTTCAATAACTACGTTATCGGCAATTTTTGCCTCCGGGTGTACGTAAGCTAATGGTTGTTTCATTTTGTGCTATTTCTAAATTAATTAATCTTAACAATTTGAGCCATATAATCGCCTTCGGCAACAATCGTATCGCCGACGAAACACAATCCGCGCATTTCAGCGACTCCACGGCGGATGGGGGTTGTAAGCATTACTTTGAAGATAATGGTATCGCCCGGAACCACTTTTTTCCTGAACTTGACATTGTCAATTTTCATGAAGTAGGTCGAATATTTCCCTTCCAGGTTTCGCAGGATAAACATACCTCCGGCTTGCGCCATTCCTTCAACCAGCAATACGCCGGGCATCACCGGCTCGTCGGGGAAGTGTCCCTGGAAGAACGGCTCATTTACAGTGACGTTTTTTACGCCAACAATATAGTCTTTCTGGATATCAATGATTTTGTCAACCATCAGGAATGGAAACCGGTGTGGAAGCAAAGTCTTGATTTTATTCACATCCATCAATACAGGAGTATTCGGGTTGTAAACCGGAGCCTTTTCTTTGGACTGTTCTTTATGGATGGCTTTGGTAAGTATTTTGGCGAATTCGGTATTTGCGCTGTGGCCTGGTTTTGTAGCGATGATCCGTCCTTTAATCCGTCTTCCGGCCAGGGCCAAATCGCCAATGATGTCAAGCAGCTTGTGCCGTGCACATTCGTTGTCGTACTGAAGGTCGATGTTGTTGAGAATTCCCTGAGATTTCACTTCAACACGTTGGTGGTTGAACATCAGGGCTATACGGTCGAGTTCATCCTGCGACACCGGGCGGTCCATGATCACGATGGCATTGTCCAGGTCGCCACCCTTAACCAGGTTATTTTTTAGCAGAAATTCAAGCTCGTGCAGGAATACAAAAGTCCGGCAGTTGGCAATTTCAGTCTTGAATTCCTTTAATGAGTTCAGAGTTGCATACTGATTGTTCAGTACCGAAGAGTCGAATGAAATTAAAACGTTGAGGTTGTATTCGTTGTCGGGCAGGGCGACGATTTCGGTCCCTGTTTTTTCATTTTTATAGACAATCTTTTCGGTAATTACAAAATATTCGCGGTCGGCGTCTTGTTCAACGATTCCGGCTTCTTCAATGGCCTGAACGATTAACCTGGCGCTTCCGTCGAGAATGGGCACTTCCTCGTTGTCAATTTCAACCAGGACATTGTCGAGGTCCATGCCGGTCAAAGCGGCCAAACTGTGTTCAATGGTGCAAACCCGTGCTCCGGCGTGTTCGATTACGGTCCCGCGCGATGTGTCAACAACAAATTCGGCGCTGGCGTTAATTACCGGTTTGTTTTCCAGATCAATACGTTGAAATTTGAATCCGTGATTAACGGGGGCAGGTTTGAAGGTCATTTTAACCAGGCAGTTGGTATGCAGACCTTTACCGCTGATTGAGATTTCTTTTGCTAATGTTTTTTGTTTAACTGTCATTCGTTTCCTAATTATTCTCCAAGCTTTGTTTTAATCTGGGCAACTTGTTTGGCCAGTCCGATCACTTGTTCGCGCAGTTGCGGAAGGTTCCGGTAGACTGCAAAGACTTTGGCGGCCTGGGCAATGTCCATGGCTGGCGCCCCTAAAACAGTTTTATTCGATTTTATGCTGCTGTGAACTCCTGACATGGCTCCCATGTTCACATAATCGCCAATAGTAATGTGTCCGGCAATTCCCACGTGTCCGCCAAACATACAGCTTTTGCCAACTTTTGTCGATCCGGCAATACCCGTTTGGGCAGCCATTACCGTATTTTCACCGACTTCGACATTGTGAGCTATCTGGACCAGGTTGTCAATTTTTGTTCCTTTCCGGATAATGGTCGATCCCATGGTGGCACAATCAATGGTGGTATTTGCCCCGATTTCAACCAGATCTTCCAGAATAACATTCCCGATCTGCGGGATCTTTTTATATGTTCCGTCTTCGGTAGGCGCAAATCCGAACCCATCTGATCCGATTACTGCCCCTGCATGAACGATGCAAGCTTCTCCGATTTTCGTTCCTTCGTAAATTTTCACACCTGCAAAAAGGGTACAGTCGTCTCCAATAATGGTGTTATCGCCAACATAAACCTGTGGATAAATCCTGACGTGGTTCCCGATTTTGACATTTTTACCAATGTAGGCAAAAGCCCCTACATAAACATCGGTGCCCAAGGTGGCCGAAGTGTCGATGAAGGAAGGATTCTCGATTCCGGTTTTGTATCCCTTGGCCTGCTGATACAATTCGAGCAAAGAGGCGAAGGCTTTGTAGGCATCCGGAACGCGGATCAATGTGGCTTTTACTTCAGCTTCAAGTTGCAAATCCTGATTGACAATTACAATGGAAGAATTGGTTTCGTAAAGGTATTTGTTGTATTTAGGATTGGCGAGAAAAGCTAATGTTCCGGGTTTGCCTTCTTCAATTTTGGCAACATCTGACACCACAATATTGGCATCTCCTTCAATCGTACCGCCCAGAAAATCAGCTATGCTTTGAGCTTTAAATTCCATATTTGTTTTTCTTAATGCCGTGCAAAAATAGATTTAAATTACTTAATGTCCAATTCTTTCGGATAGCAGATGAAATATTTCCTTACCGTTTCCGAAAAAACAGAAAGGTTTATATCAGACGCTTCTGCAATATCGTTGATTTTATTGTTCTTGAACAAGACGTTGATTTTGTCGTTCGAAGCATTGTTGTATGCGCTGTTTGAGATGGTTTCGGCAATCAGAAAATACCGGAGCTGTTCGTCGCAAATATTAAAATGATTGCAGATCCGGTCTTTCAGTAAGGCGATTTTGTGCTCCGGGATAGGTTTCTTGCTGACCTTAATTTTGTACAACCTCCGGTTGATAATGCATCGGGCCAGGTACGACAATATGGTATCCGGATGATTCTGCCATTCTTTAATGGAAGCAATAATGTCGTTATCGTCAAGGCTGGTAAAGAGTTCCAGGGTTGGCCGGCCATCGATCCGGTTGTTGTGGACAAAGTCGTCAAGCGTGATTTTGTTGGTCAGAAAAGCTTTCAGTACGGGTGGGGCAAACAGCTCGGTTCCGGCCAGGGCCAGCTCGCGCGCACGTGCGAGTACATTAATAAGTAGGTATTCGGCCGACAGAACTGTTTTGTGCAAATAAACCTGCCAGTACATCAGCCGTCGGGCAATCAAAAAGTTTTCAACCGAATAAATGCCTTTGTATTCCACGACCAGTTCGTCGTTTCGCACGTTAAGCATTTTGATGATGCGTTCGGCGCCGATCACTCCTTCCGACACTCCTGAGAAGAAACTGTCGCGGCTCAGGTAATCGAGCCGGTCCATGTCGAGCTGGCTGGAAACCAACTGGTGCAGGAAATGTTTCGGGTACTGATCGTTAAAAATTCGGATGGCCAGGTTCAGCCGGCCTTCAAACTGACGGTTCAGTTCCTCCATCAGCAGCAGGGAAATGCGTTCGTGTGGAACATCCGTTACCAGTGTGCTTTCGAGCACATGGGAAAATGGTCCGTGTCCGATGTCGTGCAGCAATATGGCCACAACAACGGCATCAGCTTCTTCGTCGGTTATTTCCTGACCTTTTATCCGGAGTATTTCCAGGGCCGACCGCATCAGATGGACTGCCCCCAGGGCGTGTTCGAAACGGGTATGATTGGCGCCGGGATAAACCATGCAGGACAACCCCAGTTGCTTGATTCGGCGAAGTCGTTGAAAATAAGGGTGTTCGATTAAATCAAAGACGAGTTCTGATCGGATGTTGATAAACCCGAATACCGGGTCGTTGACTATTTTTTTCTTGTTTGTTTTCAATTGATTAAATGTCTGTTCGTTAGGCCGGAAGGCGCAAAAATAGAAAAGTTTTTGTTTTGAGTATGTTAAGACGCCTCTGCAAATTGAAATTCATTCAATTTTAAAAACCTTAATCTATTGATTTTGACAATTTAATTAAAATTACTATTTTTGTCGCGACAATTGGGAAAACCAGGGGTAGGGGATCAAAAGTCCCCTATTTTATTAAAAGAATATGATCGACAAAACAAAAATAGCGGAGCTCGTAAACGAGAAACTTGCTGACGACCAGTTTCTGGTTGATGTAACGGTTTCGTCCAGCGATGTGATCCATGTCATGGTCGATAGCGACACAAATCTTTCTATCAATCAGATTGTTGAAATCAGTCGGTATGTCGAGAGCAAACTTGATCGCGAGGTGGAGGATTTTGAACTTTCGGTATTTTCAGCCGGGTTAAGCGAACCTTTCCGTCTGGTTCGTCAGTATAAAAAAAACATCGGTACCGAAATCGATGTGCTGCTCACGAATGGTCAAAAAATGAGCGGATTGCTGAAAACTGTTGATGGTCAGGGGATCGATCTGGAAGTAACCTCGAAAGAAAAAGTGGAAGGATTAAAAAAGAAGGAGCTGGTAACCCGGGTTCACCATTTTGCATATTCAGAAATTAAAGAAGCCAAAAAAATATTAAAATTTTAAAACTGGGAAGAGATGGATAGTCTTAATCTTATCGACACCTTTGCTGAATTTAAGGAACTTAAAAGTATCGACCGCGCTACAATGATGAGCGTTTTGGAAGATGTATTCAGAAACGTTTTGCAGAAAACATACGGCACGGATGAAAACTACGATGTGATCATTAACATCGATAAAGGTGACTTCGAGATTTGGCGTAACAGGGTGGTTGTGGCTGATGAGGATTTTGAGGATCCGAATACACAGATAACCCTCAAGGAGGCCAAAAAAATTGATGCAGATTACGAAATCGGAGAGGAAGTTACCGACGAAGTCAAGCTCGCACAGTTTGGCCGCAGGGCTATCCTGAATTTACGCCAGAACCTTGCAAGCCGCATCATGGAGCTTGAAAAAGACCACATCTACAACAAATACAAAAACAAAATCGGCGATATTGTGGCGGGTGAAGTTTACCAGGTCTGGAAAAAGGAAATCCTGATTTTGGATGACGAAGGCAACGAACTGATACTTCCCCGAACAGAGCAGATCCCTTCGGATTATTTCAGGAAAGGCGATAATCTGCGTGCTGTGGTCTATAAAGTTGAACTGCGCAACAACAATCCGTTGATTATTCTTTCGAGAACTTCTCCGGTGTTCCTAGAACGTTTATTCGAGCTTGAAGTCCCGGAAATCTTCGACGGGCTGATTACCATTAAAAAGATTGTTCGTGTACCGGGCGAAAGGGCCAAAGTTGCCGTTGAATCGTACGACGAACGTATCGATCCGGTAGGGGCCTGTGTGGGTATGAAAGGATCGCGTATTCATGGCATCGTCCGTGAATTGCGCAATGAAAATATTGATGTTATTAATTTTTCGGCAAACATGCAGTTGTTCATTCAACGCGCATTGAATCCGGCCAAAGTATCTTCAATCAAATTACACGAAGACACCAAACGTGCCGATGTTTACCTGAAACCTGAAGAGGTTTCGATGGCTATCGGTAAAGGTGGTTTGAATATCCGACTGGCCAGTCAGCTTACCGGTTACGAAATTGACGTTTACCGCGAAGTGGCTCAGGACGATGAAGATGTGAACCTGGATGAATTTGCTGATGAAATTGAAAGCTGGGTAATCGACCAACTGAAGTCGATAGGCTGCGATACGGCTAAAAATGTATTGGGTCTTTCCCGGTCGGAACTGATCAAAAGAACTGATCTCGAAGAAGAAACTATCGATGAGGTTCTGCGAATCTTAAGAAGTGAATTTGAATAGGCCTGAAAAAGTTTATTCAAATTATTGCATGAAAATTAGGGCATTTTAGATTTTGAATGTAAAATTGCATCATCGTTAATTCCTTAAAAATTATTTTGAGGTTTATTTAACTGAGAGGGTTTATGGTATTAGGCAGTAGTATAAAACGACTTAGCAAAGTAGCGCGGGATTTTAATGTGGGAATTTCCACTATCGTTGAATTCCTGCACAAAAAAGGATTTGAGCTTGACACAAATCCAAATAACAAGATTTCGGACGATGCATATCATCTTCTTGAAAAAGAATATAAGAGTGATGTGAACCTGAAGAAAGAATCAGAAAAAATCAATCTGAAGAGTCATCGTACCGGCAAAGAATCTATCTCATTGGATGATGTAAAAGATTCAGGTCATAAACATGTCAGCGAAGATTTTGATGAAGACGAGGTAATCGTTAAAAACCTTGCTCCGAAAAAAGCTGAACAGGCTCCGCATGGAGAACCGAAACCGTTCAGGCCTGAAAAAGAAGAAAAGATTGCGGTAACCAGCACGCCTGAGATTGAAGCGCCCAAAGTTGTCGGAAAAATTGATCTTGACAATTTAAGCGCCCGGAAGAAGAAAGAAGAACCGGTAGCTCAGGAGGAAAAGCCGAAGGTTGTCCACCATAAGCCAGTTGCTGAAGTAAAACCTGAGCCCGAGGCACCGAAACCAGTTGAAGAAGTTAAAGTTGTTCAGGAAGTCAGACAAGAAAAACCTGTAGCCCCTGCAAAACCAGCGCCTGTTGAAAAAACAGTTGAGGCTGAAACTGAACGTGCTGAACCGGAGGTAGTTGCTATCGATATTCCAAAGGTTGAAGAAGTAAAAGTGGTTGGAAAAATCGACCTGGCTTTGCTCAACCAGAAAACCCGGCCTGCTAAAAAAAGCAAGAAACAAAAAGAAGAAGAACGTCGTGAACGCGAAAAGATGCGTCGTGAAGGTATGCGGGTGGGCGAGAAAGAGGATTCTGAAGGAGAAACAGGTGAACAACAGGAAAACCAGGAGCCTACAGTTATAAAAGCTAAAGTTGAAAAACTGTCAGGACCGACTGTCGTTGGCAAAATTGAACTCCCATCGGAAAGAAAACCAGGTGGAGCTTCGCAGGATGCCGCTTCTCAGCAAAACCGCAAGAAAAAAAGAAAACGTATTTCAAAAGAAGTTGCCGGTAACCAGCAGCGCGTTAATGTTGCTGAAAAGACTCCTGCTCAGGGAGAACGGAAAAAACTGGTAGTTACAAAGAATATCGGAAGTGCACCGGCAAGCGGTGAAAAATCAAAGTTGAAAAAACGTCCGCTTCTGAAAAAAGAAGTGAGCGAAGAAGATGTACAAAAGCAAATAAAAGATACGTTGGCCCGACTGACAACCAAAGGAACAAAATCCAAAGGTTCGAAATACCGGAAAGATAAACGGCAATTGGCCAGCGACAGAATGGCGGCTCAGGCTGAACTCGAAAATGCAAGTCACAATATACTGAAAGTGACTGAGTTCGTTTCAGTAAATGAGCTGGCTACCATGATGGATACTTCGGTAACCAGTGTAATTTCAACTTGTATGAGCCTGGGGTTGTTCGTGTCGATCAACCAACGACTGGATGCTGAAACTATGGCCATTGTTGCCGATGAATTCGGTTATAAGGTTGAGTTTGTGAGCGCCGAGATTCAGGTTGCCATCGAAGAAGAACCCGACACCCCCGATCAGTTGCTGCCGAGGGCCCCGGTTGTTACTGTCATGGGACACGTCGACCACGGTAAAACGTCGTTGCTCGACTACATCCGCAAAACCAATGTTATCGCCGGTGAAGCCGGAGGTATCACTCAGCATATCGGAGCCTACAATGTGAAGCTGAGCGATGGGCGAAGAATCACCTTCCTCGATACTCCAGGTCACGAGGCATTTACAGCCATGCGTGCCCGCGGTGCTCAGGTTACCGATATCGCGATTATTATCATTGCTGCTGACGACTGCATCATGCCTCAGTCAATTGAAGCTATTAATCACGCCGCAGCAGCAAACGTCCCGATTGTGTTTGCCATCAATAAAATTGACAAACCTGGGGCAAATCCTGAAAAAATCAAGGAACAACTTGCCGCCATGAACTACCTCGTGGAAGAATGGGGCGGAAAATACCAGAGCCAGGATATTTCGGCCAAAGCAGGTATAAATGTTGACCTTTTGCTTGAAAAAGTATTGCTCGAAGCCGAAATGCTCGAATTGAAAGGAAACCCGAATAAACGGGCTACCGGGGCAGTTTTGGAATCGACTCTGGATAAAGGCCGCGGATATGTTGCCACAGTCCTTGTTCAAAACGGGACATTGAAGGTGGGAGATGTTCTTTTGGCCGGTCAGTATTATGGCCACGTGAAAGCCATGTTTAACGAACGTAACCAACGGGTTGATTCTGTTGCTCCTGCCGAACCGGCCACTATTCTGGGACTTGACGGCGCACCTCAGGCTGGTGACAAATTCAATGTCATGGAGAATGAACGTGATGCCCGAAACATTGCCAATAAACGTGAACAGTTGGCCCGCGAACAAGGCTTGCGTACACAGAAACATATCACGCTGGATGAAATTGGCCGACGCATTGCTATCGGAAACTTCCAGGAATTGAACCTGATTGTTAAAGGTGATGTGGACGGATCGATCGAGGCTCTTTCTGATTCGCTGATTAAACTGTCAACCGAAGAAATTCAGGTCAATGTGATCCACAAAGCGGTGGGTGCCATTTCCGAATCAGATATTATGCTCGCAACTGCATCGAACGCCATCATCGTCGGTTTCCAGGTGCGTCCTTCGGCCAATGCCCGCAAAATTGCCGAAAAAGAACAGATCGACATCCGTTTATATTCCATCATCTACGATGCCATCAACGAGATAAAAGCAGCTATGGAAGGTATGCTCTCTCCTGAAATCAAAGAAGAAATTTCAGGGACTGCTGAAATTATGGAAACCTTCAACATCACGAAGGTGGGAACTATCGCCGGTTGTATTGTCCGCGATGGTAAGATTGTCCGTAAAGACAAGGTGCGTGTTATCCGCGATGGAATTGTAATTTATACCGGAACCCTGGGCTCGCTCAAACGTTTTAAAGACGATGTAAAAGAAGTGAACAAAGGTTATGAATGTGGTTTGAATATTGATGGGTACAACAATATTCAGGTAGGCGATTTTATTGAAGCCTTTTCTTTGGTCGAAGTTGCCAAGTCGCTCTAGTCACATCCATTTCTCCCATAGATCAAAAAGACCTGCTTTGCGAAAAGCAGGTCTTTTTTTTGCTTCATCCCACCCCGAATTGGGCTTGCGATGTATTTTCTTTCTTGTACAGTCATTAATTAGGCTTGTTAATTTCAAAATGTATTTATATCACAATGAACCTTTGTTGTTGTGGGGGTATATTTTAAAATATTTGTATAAAAATAAAATATTACCCCATTTGTATTTGGGGGTATATTAATATTTATATATTTGTCGCAGAAAATTTAAAATTCCCCCATTTATGTTTGATGTAGGTCTTACCACGTTTATGATTTTGGCCACCAGTATGGTCATGTTAATGACTCCCGGATTGGCATTTTTTTACGGAGGACTCGGAAATAAAAAGCACGTCCTCAATATCATGATGCAAAGTTTTGTTTCGCTTGGGTTAACCTCAGTTTTGTGGTTCTTTTTCGGCTATTCGCTTTGCTTTAGCGGAAATGTGACTGATGGAACCGATTTCTTTGGCATTCTTGGAAATTTTGACAAAGCTTTTTATCGGGGAATTACACCGCATACTCTTTTCTCTGCAGAAAAAAGATTTCCCGAGTACATTTTCATTGCTTACCAGATGATGTTTGCCATCATCACTCCGGCTTTGATTACCGGAGCTTTCATTAACCGTATTTCGTTTAAGGCCTACGTTTGGTTCCTGGTTTTATGGCAAATATTTGTTTATTACCCATTCGTACACATGGTGTGGGGTGGGGGAATCCTTGCCAAATGGGGAGTACTCGATTTTGCTGGAGGAATCGTTGTTCATGCTACGGCGGGGTTTGCTGCCCTCGCATCAGTATTTTTTGTTGGAGCCCGGAAAGAAAAAAATCACATTCCTAACAATATTCCTTTGGTTGCAATTGGCACAGCTTTATTGTGGTTCGGCTGGTACGGTTTTAATGCCGGAAGCGAACTGGCGGTAAACGATGTTACTGTAGCTGCATTCCTGAATACCGATACTGCTGCTTCGTTTGCTGCTATAACCTGGTTGTTGATTGAGTGGAACGTGGGCAAGAAGAAACCAACTTTTATTGGTCTGATGACTGGCGCTGTTGCCGGCCTGGCGACAATTACCCCGGCCGCCGGTTTTGTTACAATTCAATCATCGGTGGTGATCGGAATTATTGCCGGAATTGGCTGTTACCTGGCCGTGAAATTTAAGGAAAAACAGGAATGGGACGATGCGCTCGATGTTTGGGGAGTTCATGGTATGGGCGGCGTTATCGGAACCATTTGCCTGGGACTGTTTGCTACCAAAACAATCAATGCCAATGGTGCTGACGGTCTTTTCTACGGCGGAGGCATTTCCCTTTTACTGAAACAAGTTGCAGCCATTCTTTTGGCCGTTGTTTATGGATTCTTTTTCACTTTATTGCTCCTGAAAGGAATTAACCGGCTGGTAACGGTTAAAGCTTCGCTGAAAGAAGAAAAAGAAGGATTGGATATTAGTTACCACGGAGAAATTGCCAGAGATATCGCCTAAACTGACAGATATAAAAAACAAAACCCGGAAGAACATCTTCCGGGTTTTGTTTTTTAGGCTTCAAGCATAGCCTGATATTGTTGGGCATTTAATAATTCATCGAGTTCTGCCGGGTTGCTTACTGTAATCTTGATTAACCAGCCTGCCCCGTAAGGATCTTTGTTTACAAGTTCGGGTGAGTCCTCAAGAGCGGGGTTCACTTCCAATACTTCGCCGCCAACAGGCATAAACAAATCGGAAACTGTCTTTACTGCTTCGATTGTGCCGAAAGTTTCACTTTTTGCTAGAGTTTCTCCAACGGTTTCGATTTCAACAAAAACAATATCACCCAATTCTCCCTGTGCGAATGAGGTAATTCCAACGGTGGCTACATCGCCTTCAACACTGATCCATTCATGCTCAGTGGTGTACTTTAAATTTTCTGGCAGATTCATGTGTAATAATTTTATGCAGTTTATCTTTAGTCAAAAGTAGCACAAATTTTCTATTCAAACCTTTAACAAAAGTCAGAGTTATACATATTCGCAGAAGTTTTATTAATTTGCAAGACTAATTTGAAAATCAATGTTTCAGACACAATTATCAAGTTTGGCTGCCCTTCCCGGAGCCGTAAAATGGTTGCTGACCAATTTCCCCGACGAACGGGTTTTTGCTTTTTATGGAGCAATGGGCGCTGGAAAGACCACTTTTATTAAAGCTCTTTGCCATCAGTTGGGATCAACTGATTATGTGACCAGTCCTTCGTTTGCGCTGATCAACGAATACACCACGGGCAACGGATCGGTAATCTACCATTTTGATTTCTACCGGATTAAAAAGCTTGAGGAAGCTTACGATCTGGGGTATGAAGACTATATTTACAGCGGAAATTACTGTTTTATTGAATGGCCGGAGATGATAGAATCGTTGTTGCCCGAAGGAATTGTGGAGGTACGGATAACCGAAACCGATCATGGCAGCCGGCTGATTGAGGCCAGAAAAGTGTAATCTTTTATCAGTGCTTGCGTATAACCGTGTTATGAATTCAATCTCTTAGATATGACTGAAAAGGATAAATTGACGGAACATTCGCCATCGGGATCAACTTTTATGTTGCCCAAGGAAGAGATGCTTGAAATAAGGAGAAAAGGCAAGAAAATTCGAATCGGAATCCCTTCAGACAAAGAGAAAGTTGAATACCGGGTCCCGTTGACCCCGCAGGCCGTTGATCTGCTTGTTTCATACGGACACGAGATCCTGGTTGAAAAAGAAGCAGGCAAGGCAGCAAGCTATACCGATCAGGAATACCGGGAGGCCGGTGCTACAGTTGTTGAGAACCGGCAGGAAATTTTTGAATGCGATATTGTACTCCGGGTTTCTCCTTTTGACGAAACCGAAATTGATATGCTCAAAGGGCATCAGGCATTGATTTCGAACCTGCAAATCAATGCTCACTGCCAGGAGTCGGTTTCCAAACTGTTGCAGAAGAAAGTAACCAACATTGCTTACGAATATCTGGAGGAGGAAGATGGGAGCCAGCCTATCGTGCAGTTGATGAGCCAGATATCAGGGAGCACTTCGATCGTGCTGATTAACGAGTACATGAGTAAATCGCGTGAAGGGAAAGGTGTTTTACTGGGTAGTGTGACCGGAATTTCTCCGGCAGAACTGGTTATTCTGGGGTCGGGAACGGCTGCCGAATATGCAGCCCGGGCTGCTCTTGGGCTGGGCGCCATTGTGAAGGTTTTCGACGACAACATCAGCGGACTTCGGAAACTGGAAGAAAAGTTAACTCAGCCCGTTTTTACCTCTGTTTTTTATCCGCGGGTCATGCGAAAAGCGCTAAAATCGGCCGATGCTGTTCTGGGTGCCATGCCTGTTGGAATGGCGCCTTCGTTCCGAATTACTGAAGACATGGTGAAAAAAATGAAGCCCGGATCAGTTATTGTTGATTTAAATGTGAGTCAGGGAGGGTGCTTCGAAACTTCGCACTGTACCAATCTGGATAATCCGACATTTATTGAACATGGCGTGGTTCATTATTGTGTTCCAAATCTTCCGGCCATTGTGGCCCGAACGGCTTCCATCGCGCTCAGTAATGTGCTGATCCCTATTTTGATAGCCATTGGCGAGATTGGTGGTATTGATAACTACATTAAAAATTCGAAGAGCTTCAGGAAAGGCGTTTACATTTATAATGGAATTCTGACCAATGCAGCCCTGGCCGAAAAGTTTAATCTTCCCTACAAGGACATTGAATTGCTGTTGGCAGTGTACTGATCTGCCTTTCGGAGGGTTTTTCAAAAAGGTAATTTCCCCAGATCAACGTTTCCGCCGCTGAGGATGATTCCCACTTTTTTATTGGCAACCACCAGTTTGTTTTCAAGGATTGCAGCCAGAGGTACGGCTGACGAGGGTTCGATGATGATTTTCATCCGTTCCCAAATCAGGCGCATTGCAGCCACTATATTTTCTTCGGAAACGGTTACAATCTGGTCTACTTCATTCAGTATTATTGGGAAAGTGAGGCTTCCCAGGGAAGTCAGCAAGCCGTCGGCAATGGTTTTTGGATTTATTGACGGATGGAGTGTCCTGGAATAGAACGAACGAAACGCATCGTCGGCGCCGGCAGGCTCGGCTGCAATGACTTTTGCTTTGGGCAACAAGGCTTTTGTCGAAAGGGCTGTTCCGCTTAAAAGTCCGCCTCCGCCTACCGGAGCCATCACAATGTCGAGATAACCAACATCTTCAATCAGTTCTTTGGAAGCAGTGCCTTGTCCGCAAATCACATTAAAGTAGTTGTAAGGGTGAATTTCAGTAGCTCCGGTTTGTTGGGCAACTTTTTTAAGCGTCGATTCCCGGGCTTCCTGGGTAGGCGTGCAAAAAGTAATCTGAGCGCCATATCCGGCCACTGCTTTTTTCTTGATTTCCGGGGCATTTTCGGGCATGACGATGTACGATGGGACTCCCCGCATTCGGGCGGCCAGGGCCAGGGCGGCAGCATGGTTCCCCGACGAATGGGTACAGACCCCGTTTTTGGCTTCTTCGTCAGATAAAGAGAAAACCGAGTTGCAGGCTCCGCGAAACTTGAAGGCCCCAACTTTTTGAAGATTTTCGCATTTAAAAAACAATTCGGCTCCAACAATCCGGTTGATGCTTTGCGAGGTCATCACCGGGGTGTGATGAACGTAAGGACGAATACGCTCGTGGGCGGCTTTTATATCTTCAAAAGTTGGAAGTATCATGGTTCTGCGGGATAATATTCCATTAAAATAAGTTCTTTCTCAATTTTGAAACCTGCTTTCAGGTATGCTTTCAGCGCTCCCGGATGATCGCGCTCGCAGGTATGCAGCCAGACTTTACAGGTGGTCGGATCGGCAACGGAAACTGATGACAGGATCAATTTATGGCCAAGTCCTTTGCCTATCCACGCTGGCCTGAGCCCAAGATAAACAATCTCAGTTTCATTTTCTGCCCGAACCAATTCAAAGAAACCGGCGATCTCATTGTATTTCCGGAAAAGCCAGACTTCATTGCTGGGCGAGTGCAAGATTTCTTCCAGTTCTTCAGCCGATTTCAACAAACGGCCACTCCATCCCCAGACCTGTCCAATCTCTTTGTAGATTTCCAGATATTCGTCCAGAGGTGGGTTTGTCCACCTTTCAACCTGGATTGAATCATCGGGGAAAGATATGTCAGGCGGATTTCCCTCAAAAGTCAGGAACCATGTTCTGACGGGAACTTTTTTGTAACCGGTGGGAATAGTCATTGAGGCATGGATTGAATGGGCAAAAGCTCAAGTTTTTCGTGTAAATGGCTCTCTGTGATTCATTGCCTGTTTATAATCCGGCCACAAGTTCTTTCAGGATCAGGGTCATGTTGGGTTCGGCTTTCATGGCTACTTCCTGAACTTCTTCGTGCGAGATTTCGACGATTTGCCCGGGTACGCCGCTGTCGGTCACAATCGAAATGCCAAACACGGTCATGTCCATGTGCCGGGCCACGATCACTTCCGGAACTGTGGACATTCCAACAATGTCGGCGCCCAGGTGACGGAACATCAGGTATTCGGCGGGTGTTTCGAACGTAGGACCCGACACGCCCACATAAATGCCTTCCTTGACGATAATGCTATTTTTCAGGGCAATGGCTTTTGCTTTGTTGCGCAGGTGCAGGTCATACGTTTTGCTCATGTCGGGGAAGCGAGGCCCGAACTCGTCCATATTCCTTCCGCGCAGCGGGTGTTCGGGAAACATGTTGATGTGGTCGGAAATGATGATGATGTCGCCAACCCGGTAATCGGGATTGAGCCCCCCGGAAGCGTTGGATACAAACAAGGTATTGATGCCCATTTGTTTCATGACTCGTACCGGGAAGGTAACCTGTTTCATAGAGTAGCCTTCGTAATAATGGAACCGGCCCTGCATCGCCAAAACGGTTTTACCTCCCAGTCTCCCGATGATCAACTGCCCAGAATGCCCGTCGACGGTTGAAACCGGAAAATCAGGAACTTCGCTATAAGGAATAATCTGCTCTATTTCAATCTCCTTGACCAGCCCGCCAAGGCCTGACCCGAGGATGATTCCGGCATCAATTGGTCTTTTTGCTTTTTCGTTTATGAAGTTCGCGGTTGCTTTTATTTTCTCTAACATAGGTTACAATTTTGTCGTCAAAGTTTTTCCCTTCGCTGTCGAGGAATTTTATTTTCAATGGAATATAGAACAGATGCTGCTTGATTTCCAGAGGCAAATCCATGCTTCTCAGTCGCATCGAATCTTTTTCGGTGGTAATGATGATTTTCTTTTCTGCTGAAATTTCGTTGAACTTTTGTTCGATCTGGTGAATGTCCCCCGTGACAAAATTGTGGTGATCGGGATACTCCAGAAGCGTAATGTCATCGGAAAAGGATTTCAGATATTTGTGCAGGTGTTCGGGGTTGGCAATGCCGGTAACCAGCAGGATGCCAAGGTTCCCAAATCCGAGTTGTGGCGTGGCAATGGCTTCGCGGGTGAAAACAGGACGCAACGGCTGGTAAACCATCGTTGTAAAAAACAGGGTCTGATAGGGGCGCAAATACACATCCTTCATGATAATCCTGCGGGTAATGGGCGATATTTCCTGCGGGCATTTGGTATAGATGATTACGTTTGCCCGACGCATCTGCCACCTCGATTCGCGCAAACGGCCTACCGGTAGCAGACGGTCTTTGTCGATCGGGCGGTTGAAATCGATCAGCAGGATGTTGATCCCGGCGCTGACGCTGCGGTGCTGGAAAGCGTCGTCGAGCAAAATCACATCGGGCAATTGTTCGGTTGGCTGCTGCTGAATTTTTTTGATGGCATGAACCCTTTTTTCGTCAACAATCACCTGTATGTCATTGAATTTGTTCTTGATTTGCAGCGGTTCGTCGCCAACGGCGGTAGCCAGCGAGCTGACTTCGACTTCCTGGTAGCCTTTGGTTTTTCGCTTGTACCCCCGGCTGATGGTGGTCACCAGGAATTGTTTGCTGAGCAGCTCAACCATGTACTCGGTGTGCGGGGTTTTCCCGGTTCCTCCAACAGTGATGTTCCCGATGGAAATGACCGGGATTTCGAATTCGGTGGATTTGAATATTTTATAGTCGTACAGCAGGTTCCGGATAGAGATGATCAGGCCGTAAATTGCAGAAATGGGATATAAAAATAGTTTGAACATTGCAGTTTCTCAGAATGAAATTCCTTACGAAAATAGGAAATTTTAAGGAGTGAACCCAATATGCCGCCAGATTCATCGCTTTGTTAATTTTCTTCAGGCCGACCTGCGACATTTCCTTTTCAGGATCGGATTATATCGTGTTCAGGGCATTTTTCAGGCAGGCAAACAACAGCAAACAGCTTTTCCTGAAATTGGAAACACGGTATCTCCTTTTTAGGATATCTTCAGGACGGGCTTTTTTTATTTCCCGCAGCAGGTGAAGGTAATAAAGGTAAGCCAGGTAAACGCCAAACCTGACTTGTTTTTTCAACCGGCGGATGCCTTTCAGCGATTCCTGGAAGTCTTTTTCAATCTCGTATTCCAGTTGTCGTTTCGATGTTTCAGAAAAGTTGGTAAAGTCGATGCTTTTGAAATAGATGCGGCCTTTCGACTGGTAGTCATCGCGGGCATCGCGCAGGAAATTCACTTTCTGGAAAGCTTCTCCCAGCTTGCGGGCAGGCGCAATCAGCTCGTTATATTTTTCAGGTTCTCCGAGATAAAATACGCGCAGACACATCAGTCCTACCACTTCGGCTGAGCCGTAAATGTAGGTTTTCAATAGTTCGGGCGAATACACCTCGTGTGTCAGGTCCAGTTCCATGCTGTACAAAAAGGCGTCGATCAGTTCGCGGTCGATGCCATACTTGCGGACGGTTGCCTGAAAGCTGTCGAGAATGGGATTGATGCTGAATCCGCGGTCGATTGCTTTGTAGGTTTCTTGCCTGAATTCTTCGAAAATGGTGCGTTGGTCCTGGTTGACAAACGTGTCAACAATTTCGTCGGCGTAACGGACAAAACCGTAGATGCCGTAAATTCCGTCGCGGTATCGGGCATTCAGCATCCGCACCCCCAGCGAGAAGGACGTGCTGTAGTTGCGGGTGGTTATTTTGCTGCAGTCCAGGTTGTTTTTACGATAGATGTCCATTGTCTTTTTGTATTCGTTCGGTTACCAACCGTGAACTGATTACCGTCATCGGCAAGCCGGTTCCCGGAATTGTTGATGCGCCAACGTAGTAAAGGTTTCCAAATTTTTCGTCTTTGTTTTTGGGACGGAATCCTCCCACCTGGTTCAGGTCGTGAGCCAGTCCGAGGCCGCTTCCCCGGTACAATCCAAACATGTTTTGCCAGTGTTCGGGGTTTAAGACAACTTTTATTTCAGTATGCTTCTTAAAATCGAAGCCGGTCCGCTCGCTCATATCCTGAATGATGCTGTCGGCAATTTCCTGATCGTCGCTCCAATCGGCTTTGTAACGCAAATCGGGCACCGGGCAGAGGATAAAGATACATTCTTTGCCGGGAGGAGCGTAGCTGGGATTGTGCATCGACTGAATATTGACGTAGTAGTACGGTTTGTCGAGCTTGATCCTGTTCTTGAAAATCTTTCCGGCGTATTCCCTGAAATTTCTTCTCAGGAAATAGTTATGGTGGTACATGTTGGGCACTTTGGTGTCGAGGCCGAGGTAAATGGTCAGTGGTGCAAGGGTCCATTTTTTCGCATCCAGTTTTTCCTGCGTGAATGCCGGGTGTTTCAGGATGCTGCCCCTGAACCAGGCTGCATCGGCGTTTACCACATACTGATCGGCAGCCCACCGGTTCCCATCCTGATCGGAAAAACAGATGATCCTGCCGTTTTCGGCTGTGTAACTGGTGATTTCGGTATTGTAGTGAATCCTGACGTTCCTTTTTTGTAACTCATCAAGCAGGCCTTCCACAATTTTATACATCCCGCCTTTTACATTGTGATATCCGTCGTGCACCAACTCGGTGTAATTCAGTAGAGTGTAGACTGCAGGTGTGTCGAAAGGGGTGGCGCCAAGGAAAAAACCAACCAGCGAAAAAATCACTTTCACCTCAAACGAGTCGAAATTGCGTTCCATTTCCTGCCACATCGAATAGAACATTTTGGGCGCGTGTTTTACCGGAACTGTGGTCAATTTCAGCAGGTAACGGGCCAGCGAGTCGAAATTGCTTTTAATCACAATGTTTTCGGTATCGTGAAACATCTGTCCCGCGGCTTTCAGGAACTTTTGGATTTTTTGTTCAAAGTCGGGTTCAATTTTCTGGAGTTCGACGGCGAGTTTTTTCAGATCTTTGTAAATCAGGTAGCTGCGAGCGTCACCTTCGAAGTGGACCGAATAAAGCGGGTCGAGTTCTACAAATTCGAACGGCATCTCAATTCTGCAATCCTCGATCAGCTCCTTGAATTCGTAACTCATGCTGAAAAAAGTAGGAGCCATGTCGAACCGGAACCCGCCTTTTTCGAGCAGGTTTAACCGGCCGCCGGCCTGATGGTATTTTTCGACCATCTCCACTTCGTATCCCCGGGTCGACAGGCGCAGGGCTGTAGTCAGCCCGCCCAGCCCGGTTCCGATAATCAGGACCTTTTTTGGCATCGAGTTGATTTGTCAATTTGGTATACAGGCAAAATTAGCATAAAATAGTTTGCCGGTTCAGGAAATATTCAATTTAGAAAGTTAAAATATCACTTATTTTGTACACTTTAATAACTTTAAAGGCGCACATTCTCAGGTAAAAATGAAACAGGCAATTGTAATCGGATCAGGAATCGGGGGACTGGCAGCAGCCATAAGGCTTGCCTGCCGGGGAATTCAGGTTGATGTTTACGAATTGTCGGACCGGCCAGGGGGAAAAGTTGCTGAACGTAAATTCAGCGGTTTCCGTTTCGATGCAGGCCCTTCACTGCTCACGTTGCCTGAGCTGGTGACCGAGTTACTCGACGAGGATCTTCGTTTCCCGGTTCGCCGGCTGGATGTGATTACCCGCTATTTTTATGAAGATAGAACCCGGGTTTTGGCTTTTGGCGATGTCGGGCAGCTTGCCAACGAAATTGAAGAAAAGCTGAAAGTTCCGGCAGATAAAGTTAACCGCTACCTTCAAAAAGCTTCGACGGTTTATAAGCTGACGTCCGACCTGTTTATTTTCGGTTCGTTTCACCGCCTGAAAAATTTGATGAACCTGAAGTCGGTGAAAACCTTGCTCAATTTTCGGAAGCTGCAGGCGTTCCGAAGCCTACATCAGTTCAATCGGCGAGAACTGGGCGAAAAGCGACTGGTTCAGTTGTTTGACCGCTATGCCACTTACAACGGCAGCAATCCATACCAGACACCTGCCACGCTGAGTGTCATTTCGCATCTGGAGCATAACCTGGGCGCATTTATTCCGGAGGGAGGCATGTTTCGGGTAATCGAATCGCTTTACCGGCAGGCGTTGCGGCTTGGCGTTAATTTTCATTTTGGCCAGCCAGTCCGCAAAGTTGAAACCGATGGACGGAACGTTTCCGGAGTGTGGCTCGATTCGGGGTTTGCTCCTTCGGATATTGTTGTCAGTGACGTGGATGTTCAGTATTTTTATTCATCGCTTTTGCCCGATCAGCGGCGTTTGCGGCGGATTCAGAAGGAAGAACGCTCGTCGTCGGCCCTGATTTTCTACTGGGGGATGAAAGGTGTTTCGCCGGAGCTTGATGTGCACAACATTTTCTTCAGCGCCGATTATGCTGAAGAATTCAGGCATTTGTTCAACCTGAAAGAGGTGTTTTCAGATCCGACGGTTTACGTTTATGTCAGCAGTAAATACAACGCGGGCGATGCACCCGAAGGCTGCGAAAACTGGTTTGTGATGATCAACGCGCCAGCTGATGTGGGACAGAACTGGGAGGTGCTGATTGAACAATCGCGGCGAAATATTCTGGCAAAGCTGGAACGCATCCTGGGAAAGAAACTGGCTGATTGTGTGACCTGCGAAGAAGTGCTTTCTCCGCCGGACATCTGCCGGCAGACCGGTTCGGTTAATGGCTCGCTTTATGGAAGTAGTTCGAACAGCCGGTATGCCTCGTTTAACCGCCATGCCAATTTCCGCAGTGATATGGGTGGTTTGTTTTTCGTGGGCGGAAGCGTTCATCCGGGAGGTGGAATCCCGTTGTGCCTGTCATCGGCCCGGATTGTGGAAGGGCTGGTTAGTGAGTATTTATTAAAATCAAATAAATGAGTCGGTTACTGAGCGAACGTGTGGCGCGGATTATCATTGTTTTATGGTATGTGGTCGGAGTTGCCGGCTTCCTCATTCGTCCGTTGCAGCCGCTTTTTCAGCAGTTGTCGCCTTTCGGAATGGCTGCCGCCGCCGTTCTTTTGTTGTATTTTCATGAACCCCGTACCCTGAAAAGCTGGATTACGTTCTCTGCAATTGCCGTAACGGGATTTGTGGTCGAGCTGATTGGCGTGAATACCCAGCTTTTGTTTGGAAATTATCAGTACGGAAATGCGCTCGGTTTTAAACTGTGGAACACGCCGCCAATCATTGGACTCAACTGGCTGGTTCTGATCTATTGCATTGCTTCGATAACTCAACCCATTCGAGACCGGTGGTATTTCCCGCTGGTTGGAGCTTCGGTCATGGTAGTGTTCGACTGGCTGATGGAACCGGGGGCCACGGCAACGGGCATGTGGAGCTGGCGTGAGGAAAATATCCCCGTAAAGAACTATCTGGATTGGTTCCTGGTTTCCGGATTTTTGTTCCTGATGATCCGGATCCTGAAAATTGAAATCAGCAACCGGATTGCCAGTCTGCTGTTATTGATGCAGCTCGTATTTTTTCTGGCGCTGAAGGTATTGATGCCGACAATATGATTAAAGATAAACGAATATAAACAAACCGAAATGATCAAAGCAAGGCACAACAGGTTGTACATCTGGTTCTTCCGCAATTTTTTCGGATTGGTTCACCGGTTTTGTTTTCGGAAAGTGACTGTGATCTTCGAGGTTTCTATTCCCGAAGATCAGTCGGTACTGATGTTTCAGAACCACATCAGTTGGTGGGACGGCTACTGGTCGTACCTGTTGTGCTGGAAAACGCTCAGGCGCAAGTTTCATGTGATGATGCTCGAGGATGAATTGCTGAAACGCCTGTTCCTGAACCGTTGCGGAGTTTTTTCGATCAGAAGGAACAGCCGCGATTTTCTGAACTCGCTGTGGTATTCTTCTGAGTTACTTCATGATCCGAAAAACCTGGTGACTGTTTACCCGACTGGGGCATTACTTTCGCAGCATCAGCAAGCCATACACTTTCTGAAAGGAATTGACCGGATTGTCAGGGATGAAACCGGACGGTTTGTCATTGTGCTGGCCGTTTCGCTGGTCGATTATTTCAGCGCCGTGCGTCCCGAAGTGCGGTTTTACCTGAAAGTTTATTCGGGCGAACGAACCGTTGAAGCCATTGAATCGGCGTACTGTTCTTTTTATCAGGACTGTGTCTCAAAGCAAACTGAATAATGGAAATTCTGGCGGCATTCATATTGCTTTTTTTGGGGCTGCGGACATTCATTTCGCTGGTGAACTTTTTGTCGGGGCTACATTTGCCAGAGAAGAAGCCGTCAAGCCAACCCAAAGTATCGTTGCTCATTCCAGCCCGCGACGAGGAAGCGGTGATCGGAAGGTTACTGGATTGCCTTCAGCAATTGGATTATCCCGATTTTGAAGTGATTGTTTGCAACGACCATTCGTCGGACAATACCGAGGAAATTTTAAATTGGTTCTCGGGTGAGGATGAACGGATTCGCTGGTTCCTGGGAGAGAAACTTCCGGCGGATTGGCTGGGCAAGAATTTTGCCTGTCACCAGTTGGCACAGAAGGCTACCGGCGAATATTTCATCTTTTTGGATGCCGACGTTGAATTGAGTCGTGATGCAATCAGCAAGGCGGTGGCCTGTTTTCAGCAGAAACGATTATCGCTTTTGTCGGTTTTTCCGCAGCAACGGATGGTGTCGCTGGCCGAGAAGATTACCGTTCCGGTAATGAACTGGATTTTGCAGAGTCTGCTCCCGATGGTTTTGGTGCAGACCACGCGGTTCCCGTCGTTGTCGGCTGCCAACGGGCAATTTATGATGTTTGATGCCGAAAGCTACCGAAAGTATCAGTGGCATTTGCAAGTCAGGGACCAGAATGTGGAAGACATTCGTCTGGCCCGGCTGGTCAAGTCCGAAGGCCTGAAAATGGCTGTGCTTTTGGGAAACAACGATATTTTTTGCCACATGTACCAGCATTGGGATGAAGCTGTGCTGGGGTTTTCGCGCAACATTCACGAGTATTTTGGTGGCAGCCGGGTGGTCATGTTTGGCTTCTGGCTGATTGTGGCTGGCGGACCGTTTGTCGTAGGAATGGAATTGGGAGGCTGGTTTCTCGGCTTGTTTTTGATTTTGCTGGTCATCAACCGTTTACTGGTGGCTGCGGCCAGTCGTCAGAGCCTGATCCGTTCAGTTCTGCTGCATCCCCTTCAGATGTTTAGTTTTACGGCTATCGTTTTTTACAATATTTACCGAAGAATCAGAAAAGATACCGAATGGAAAGGACGAAAAATACAATTTCAGGACTGATAATCCTGTTGCTTTTACCCATTTTGGCAACAGCCCAGAAAAAGGATCTGGCGTGGTATCGGTGCGCTTTTTTTGAAAGCTATCGTGCCGGGAACATGGCTCCGTGGCCCGGTTTGATCGGCGAAATGGAAAAGGTGAGCTCCTCGGATCTGGCCTGGCAAACCGAAATGGTGAAAGCGATGTACGGGTTGGTGGGTTACCAGATTGGCATGCGCAACAAAGATCTGGCAAAAGTTTATGTGGAAAAGGCTGATAACTATTTGAATAAGCTTTTGAAGGATCACCCTGAAAATGCGAAACTGCACAGCTTGGCCGGCGCTTTTTACGGTTTTAAAATCGGTCTGTGGTTTTACAAGGCCCCGTTTTACGGACCCAAAAGTATGTATCATGTGTCAAAATCCATTGAGCTCGATCCGGCAGAGCCGATGGGCTATATCGAAAAAGGCAATTCGCTGATGTACCGCCCGCTGGCTTTTGGAGGCGACAAAACGGAAGGGTTGAAGTGTTACCGGAAAGCCCTTCAATTGATGAATGCCCGTGATACGGGAAAATGCGACTGGCAAAAAATGCTTTTAAGGGCTTTTATCCTAAAAGGTTTGTACGAAACCAACCAGCTCGCCGAGGCCAAAACCTTCAGGCAGGAAATGCAGAAAGACTACGGACCAATGGATTGGGTGCAAAAGTTCGTCGGGCTCAATATGATTGATGGGAAATAACTCAAAATATTAAATGATATATTTTGTAATATGTATTAAATTTATCTATTTTTAAATATCTTACTCCAAAGTCAATGAGGCAATTAGTACCCAATCTTTGGTCAATTTAATAACAATAAATTTAAAACGAGGCTATGAAATGGATGATTGTATCATTAATGTTTTTTCTACTATCCAGTTGTGGTCAGAATGGTTCTAGGAACTTCGCCAAGAAAGAAGCTTCAGCAGCAACAAATCAAACCGATTCTCCGGAAATAGACACTGTGATTAAAAATTTCAACTCAAAGTATAAAGTGCTGGAAAAGAGCCTTTATGATAGTGTTTCAAAATACAAAACTGACGATATCGATTTTAGTTGCATCACCGGAGGAATAGAGAAAAAATACAATGAGTGCGGCAACGAAGTTGAAAAAGTACTTATAGGGTACAAACTTGCGGGTAATTACCTTATTCATTACGATAGTTCAAAGAAAGTGAAATTTAAGCAGAAGGCAGAACCACTGTTTTATTCATTCATAAGTTATCAGGATGGAGTTGTTGCTTCCATGTATATGAAATTGGACTTGCCCAAAGTTCAGTACATGCGAAATGAATGGAACAATTTTTCGGATAAGGATAAGGAAACGCTACTCTTTTATGGCTTGTTACGCGGTTTTAACAATGGGATTCCTGAGTTTTTAAAGAAAGTGGAAGTGCACCAATAAATTATTTCACTTATTTAAACGCGGATCTCCTTTATCAAGTAACTTAAAATTAATCGGTACGGTATAGCACATCTTTACCGGTTTGCCGTTTAAGAGGGCCGGATCCCATTTGGGCATGCTTTTTACTACCCGTAACGCATCTTCGTTCAGGTAGGTATTTCCTTTAACTACTTCAGCATTGGTTACGTCTCCGGTTTCAGTGATGATAAAACGTACATAAACGCATCCTTCAATTCCCATCATTTGTGCTTCTTTGGGATATTTCACTGATGCTTCCAGATACCTTCGCAACTTTGATTCTCCCCCAGGGAATTTAGGCATTTCATCAGGCTTGATCAAGTCTGTTTTGTTTCCTGAATTTTGTTGTTTATTAAGCCGGGCTCCTTTTGCCGAACAGATCAGGTTTAAGTGCATCTCACTCTGAACCGGAACATTCTCGACCGTTGCAGGTTTAAATCCGGGGAATTGATTAAAAATAGCGTTCAGAATTTCCACGTCGCTCGGATCGAGTTTCGATATTGTTTCCAGTTTTATGATCTTTCCGGTTTGGTCAATTCCCATCTTGAGGTTTATGTACTTCTCTTTATCAATATTCTTTATTGCTTCTATTTCCGCGGATTTGTTCTGTAAATATTCGTCGAAAGCATCGTCTCCGTTGATGAAATGAGCCGGTTCCTCCGGGTTGCTGTACATCACATCCGGCACCACGGCATCTCCTGAAACGAGCTTGCCTTCCTGGTAAGTACCCTTCCGTTTGACAATTCCTGACTGGTCAAATGATTGAAAATCACCTTCTTTTAGGTTGCTTTTGTAATTTCCAGAGAAGCTTAACTTGCCGTTTGGATACCATATTTTGTATTTCCCGTTGAGTTGCTTTTCGTCGCCGGAGTACAGCATATATTTATGGCCGTCAGGGTAATAAGTGAGTTCAGAGAGAAGTGTATCTTTCCTGAAGGTCTGCTCTTTTGCAATTATACCATTGGACTGGTATTGACATTGCATACCATCTTTCAGCAATTCCTTAGTATTGAGGTACTCGCTTTCTTTCGAAAGGTTGAACTTTTTACCGTTAAACAGAAATTGGTTTTTGGCAGTGACAATGCCTTCTTTAGAGATATATGAAATTACCAGGCGGCTGGGACTAATTGTATCATATTCAACCGTTTTTGTAGCAGGAAGACCCGGAATGATTGGCAATTTTGTTTTTCCAACTATTTCAAACGTGTGTTCAATTTTTAAGCTTTGCGAAAAAATTGGCTGAACAAAAACGACTGCAAAAAGGGTAATTTCGATTAATAATGATTTGAAAATCATGACTTTCAATTTTTTACGTCGACATGAAAGAAAAAACAATCAGAGAAACCTAGTACTGGTTAGGACTGATTTTTTCGAGGTCTAATATAAATAAAAATTTATATTAAATTGATGATTTATGTTTTTTTCTTTCTACTGTCCGAGCTCTTTTCGGATGCGGTTTTCGATCATTTGGGCCAGTTCGGTGCTGTCGATGTCTTTGGGGTCGATAGGGTCGAGCACGGTGTATTTCAGGTGTACCCCGAAGGTCATAGGATAATACCCATTTTTCATCAGTTCGTAGTTGCCGTCGATAGCAAACGGGACGATTAATGCCGTCGGAGCTGTTTTAATAAGCGAGGCAATTCCTGCGGGCATGAACGAACGTATTTTACCGTTTTTGGTGCGGGTTCCTTCGGGAAAAATGCAGGCAGCGTAGTTGTTCTGTTCGACTTGTTTGCCAAGCATCAAGATATCTTTCACCGATTGCCTCGGGTTTTTGCGGTCGATCAGTACAGAGCCTCCGTGCCGAAGGTTGTACGAGATGCTCGGGATTCCTTTTCCCAGCTCAATTTTCGAGATAAATTTGGGGTGGTTCTTCCTGAAACCAACCACTACCGGTGGAATGTCCAATGTACTTTGATGGTTGGCAACGATGATGATGGGACGGTCGTGTGGCACTTTCTCAAATCCCCGGAAGGTGATTTTTGCTCCCAGTATTTTCAAGCTGTGTATTAACGCAAAATTTAGAATATCAACTGTTCTTTTGCGTACCGGGTAGCCCCAGATCCACCGGGTTACGACCTGTATCGGGTGGAAAATAACGAGCAGCAATCCAAAAATCAACAGGTAGAACGGGGTCAGGATATAGGAAAGTATTTTCTTCATTGATCGGTATCATTTTTTGCGTTGGCAAAATAACCAAAAAAAACAGGCATCAGGAAAATTAGTTGGAAAACCGGCAGGGCAAACTCATATTTTCTTTCGTAAAAAACATTCGAATCTTTTTCGTTGCATTTCATTGAAAATTAGGTGATTGATAGTTGTTTTATATGTACTAATTACATATTTACTTGATAATCAACAATATGGTTGTATTGAAATATCAAGTAAACTAAGGTCTGTTTTCGTCCAAATTGACGACTCCAGAAGCGTTATAAACAAGCTTTAGTGTCTGCGTTCCTATTCGGTTTAACTGATATTTATTCCCGATTAAAATTTACTTCTCCTCAATTTTGTATTGATCTAAAATTATGACTATCTTACATTAGGCCTATCTATGTAATTGATATGAATTCAGAAAATATAACTAAGCTAAAAGATTGTTTAATTTCTGATCGTCTCCAAAGGATGGATGCCATTGACAGTTTACGGGGTATCGCTGTTCTGGGAATATTACTTCTAAATATTACTGGCTTTGGGTTACCTTCTGGTAGTGGAAGTGATCCTTTTTTAGTAAAACATGAAGGAATAAATTTTTATTTCTGGTACATTTTTGGACATGGTGTTTTTGAGGGAAGTTTTCGGGCAATCTTCTCCATGCTTTTTGGGGCCAGTACTTTAATATTAATCAGCAGATTGGAGCAAAGGATGAACTCTCAGTTGCCCACTGAATATTTTGTGCGCCGTCAGCTATGGTTGTTACTGTTTGGTATGTTCAATGCTTTTGTCCTTTTATGGCCGGGAGATATTTTATTTCATTATGCAGTATGTGGGTTGGTGTTGCTGGCATTTCGCAGTATTTCTCCAAAATCTCTGGTAATTGCATCGGTCTGCTGTTTGTTTGTCTTAGTATCCATTCAGAATAAGGATTTTTACATTGAAAAACATGCGATTTTAAAGGGTGAGGCTGCAGCTCTCGTGGATACGAATGTTAATAAACTAACTTGGGTTCAAAAGGAATCCATTGCTAAGATGAATGCCCTTAAAAATAGATACAATTCTAAAAATAGACATGAAATTATTGAGAATCAGATAAATACATTTCGGAGTGGTTATTTCACATTATTTAAATATCAGGCAGATAAAAGCGTTTCTGCACAAACTTATGGTCTTTATTATTTTCATTTTTTTGATGTCCTGGCTTTTATGTTTTTGGGCATGGCTTTTTTCAAGTTGGGTATTCTTCAGGGAGATTACAACATTAAAATTTATGGATGGATGGCTTTTATAGGATTGTCGGCTGGTCTTAGTTTATCCTATCTATATTTATGTCCGGCAATGGTTAATAACTTTGATAACTATGAGGCGATAAAATATAAGTCGGTTGAGCTTTATGAATTACAACGCTATGTTCGCTCGATAGGTATTTTTGGTCTAATTATGCTTTTATATAAATCAAACTGGGTTACCTGTTTTTTTGAATGGGTACGACCTGTAGGACGAATGGCATTTACAAACTACCTTAGCCAATCTGTTATTTGCGGGCTGATTTTTTATGGATTTGGATTTGGAATGTTTGGCAGGCTTGAACTTTATGAAATGTATTGCATTGTATTGGCAATATGGGTTGTACAGATTATCTGTAGTCATATTTGGCTTAGATATTTTTTATACGGGCCAATAGAGTGGTTATGGCGCAGTCTTACTTATTGGGAAATACAGCCAATGATTAAATCCAGACTTCATTTTGTTTTATAAGGTTTAGATCTTTTGTTGTTTTTTTTATGCCAGAAACATTTTTCTTCATATTGAATTTCGTTTGGCCATATTGGTAATCTTGAAAGTTTGATCTATATTTATCTAGAATGAATCTCTGGCGTTTAAAAGATCAGTACTGAGATTTGACTAATTCTCAACAAAAAAGAATGAAAACGAGAACTTTTCGTTTGCTTGTAATTATTCTGATATTCTTCGTTGAATGGGAAAATACCGTAGTTGCTGCTGAGATAAGTAGTACTAACGTTACTGACGTTACTGAAAAAGTATTATCTGCTCAATACTCTGATAAAAAGTCTTATGTGCTAGTTGAACAGGAATTCAAGTATTATGCGCCTAAATCAGGTTTTGTCTATTTGGTATGGAAATCTGACAATAATCCCTCGGAAGAAGCTGTTTTATGGAATAATAACACAAAACTCACGGATGGCTTATTGTATACCCCCATGGTTTCTGTTGGAGACACCTTTAAAATTAAATTGAATGTTCCAGCAGGAATTACGCTGCAATACTATTTTTGGATAACTAAAAACAAGCAGGGCCATTATCTCGATTTTTGGGATCTTCGCTCTAGTGGTAAAACAACGGTTAATGATGCATGTCCGATTACTAAGAATGCTTCCTATTCAAAAATTGTGCAAAAAAACGAATCGCATGTACTAGTCAACGGGTGGAAGATTCTTTTGATTTTAGTTGTTTTATATTTTATAATTCAATTGGCGGCAAAGAGATGGATAAAATTAAAGGTGACTCCATCCCTTATTGAGAAGCTGGTTTTTGTAGGATTAAGTCTGGTCTTTTTTCAAGCTCTTGCCCGATCTGAGATTATTCATATAAATCCAACCGCTATTCTTTTTCATCCTGGACTTTTGGTGAAGATAATTCGCGGGAGTTGGGACGATTTTCTTTATGTCGGTAGCCTTATTGTTGTGTTTACATTGATTCTCTTGTTGTTGAAAAACCTCAAAATAAAGAAATTAACATATTCAGTTTTTCTTTTTTTTGCTCTATTCTCTACTCTTGTGGCTTTCCTTAATATTACCACAGTAGCCTATCTTGGAAAACCTTTTACTTACCAATGGCTTTATTATTCTGATTTTCTTGGTAGTAATGATGCTAAAACTGCTTTGCAAGAGAATTTGTCTTTAAGTATTGCTGGCAATTTGATTGCATTTTGTCTGTCAATGTTTATTTTGTCAAATGTTTTGCGTGAGGTATATATATTTTTGGTGATTCAGACACGATTTAAAAACATTATATATCTCGTTTTTGGACTCGGACTGATTGTTCTGGGCGTACAAGTTTTTAAAACTAAAGTTACCTGGACGAAAGGGCAATCTGAAAATGCAATTACA
>CAZAVU010000046.1:0-31029 GCA_964488805.1 uncultured Odoribacter sp.
ACTTTTTCCCCGAATTTAGCCATTTCTACTGTATTTACAAAGTGCCTAATTCAATAACAGTAATTTCATAATTGACTATTTAAGTAATTTACGACTGACAATTAAAATCGTAAATAGTAAATAATTAAATTGTAAATAGCTTAGGCCTTGATGTTGTAAACAAATAAAACGTCGCCGTGACGCAGATACAATTTGCCATTTGCAATAAACGGATGCGACCAGAAAGGACCACTTCCACCCTGCAATTTGAACGAACTGATTACTTCGAAACTCTGCGGATTGGGTTTAACCAACGCAACCGTTCCTGTTTTTTCTTCCAGAACATAGAAAAGCCCGTCGGCATAAACCAGTTCCCCTTTGGTTTGCCATTCGGTTTCATACTTGGTTTCGCCGGTACTCCAGTCGAGGCAAATCCATTTTCCTTTTGAATTGCTGATCCAGTTTGATCCGTAAAGATTGCCATCCAGTTCAATCAAACCATGGTGGTGATTATCCAAAACCAGGTTGCTCCACTTTTCGGTGACCGATTTGCCGTCTTCGCTCATGGTGAGCATCACGTTGCGGTAATCGTAACCCATCGAAATAAAGATGTCCGGTCCTTTAACAACCGGTGTATTGGCCCAAATTAATCCGGGCTGATCCCATTTGGCGCCATCCCAGTATTTGAAAGTCCAAGCAACTTTGCCGGAAGCCGGTTCAAGGGCTATTAAATTAGTTCCGGTAGCAGCCAGGATATATCTGAATTGTTTGTATTCGTAAACTATTGGCGAAATATAGCAACGTGGTCCGCCAACCGATTCGCTTTTCCAGATAAGCTTTCCGGTCATTTTATCGAAAGCAACGATTGATGTTTCTTTTCCTCCGGGGCTGCAGATTACTTTATCGTCAACGATCAGTGGTGATTCGGAAACTCCCCAGATGTGCCATTCCGATTTATAATCCTTGTCAACATTCACTTTCCAGAGGGTTGAGCCATCCTCAACATTAATACACGATAGCTGCCCGGTTCCGCTAATCACATAAACCCGGTCTCCTTCAACCGTAGCCGATCCTCTGGTTTCAGGAAACGATTGAGTCCACGAACGCCCGCATGGAACTTTCCATTTGACCAGCCCTTCAGGAGTAATGCACGAAAGGTAATCGAGCGTATCGATCATTCCGGTGGCAAAAATGTATTTATCGATTGCAATAACCGACGAATAACCTTTACCAATTCCTTCCACTTTCAGAAGTAACTGGGGACCGGCATCCGGCCATTTTTGAAGCAATCCGGTGTCGGTAAATTTACCATCGCGGTTTGCGCCACGCCATTGCGCCGGCTGAGAAAGAGCAATCAAGACTGAAAAAATAAATACTAAAGCAAAGCTAACTTGTTTCATATCATTTAGTTGGTTTTTATTTTCTACTTATTATTCCGAAATTTTGTAAGTGATCAAGACATTTCCATGCCGGACATACAAAACACCTTTGTTAATTACCGGATGAGCCCAATGTTGCTCGGAGCCGAGACTAACTTTTGTCTTGCCGATTACTTTAAATCCGGAAGGATTGGCATCAGCCATAAACAATTCACCTTTCTCCGAATAGCCAATCAATTTATTGTTTGCAGCAATCACGACACCTTTCGCGAATTCGGTTGATGAGTATTTTTGTTCTCCGGTTTTCCAGTCGATACACTGCCAGCTACGGCCATTATCGCCCGATCCGTACAGATAACCATCAATTAAAACGGCTCCTCCCATTCGATTATCCAGGCTTTTGATGTCCCATTCCTTCGTTACCGAACTTCCGTCTGCGCTCAATTTCAGCTTTTCGCCACCCTGTCCCCAACCGCTGAATACGAACAGGCCGCCATCGTGATAGATTGGTGTGTTGGGATGAACTGCCCATTGGTTGAGATGCGGAAAATTCCAAAGCAAATTACCAGTTGCAGCATCAATACCCAAAACATGGCTTGCAGTATGAGTTACCAACAATTGGCGGGTAGGCAGTTTGATCAATAACGGAGTACAATAAGCCGAAAGTTCGCCCAATCCGGCACAATTCCAGATTGGTTCACCCGTCATACGGTTCAATGCCATAACATTGTTTTTCTTTCCTCCGGGCGTACAGAATAACTTTTCGCCATCAATCAGCAACGCTTCGGTAATTCCCCAGGTAATATTGGCTCCATCGAACTGCGAAAACAGGTTCTTTGTCCATGCTGGTTTGCCCGTTTTAAGATCGAGACAAACCAATTGCCCATGACCAGTTAACAAGTAAGCCAGGTCACCCACAATCGTCGGAGTTGAGCGGACTCCGCCATAACTGGCATCAAATTCTTTTCCGTATTTAAATTGCTGAAGTAACTTTCCGTTTTGATCAAGAACAAACAATATAGCTTGTCCGTCAACCATCCCGTTAATGTATATTTTATTGTTGGCAATTGCAGGAGAAGAAAATCCCTGTCCTAATTTATCGAATGACCAAAGGATCTTCGGTCCATCTGCAGGCCATTGAGGTAAAAGTTTGTCGACCGTATAAATTCCCGTAGAATTGGCGCCACGCCATTGAGTCGGTTCCTGTGCGTTTGAAACAACAAACATACCGACCAGAAAAACCATAAAAACAGATAATCGGATCATAAGGTCAATTTAAAATGTTTGTTGTAAAAGTATCAAGGATCGATCAGTATTCCAACACGATACAATATTTAATCAGGTTCTAAATAATAAGATTCATTAACAAATCGGGAATGTAAAAACCGCAGCACACGAAACTGGACACCAAAGACTTATCCAATAATCGAAAAGCATCAAACTTCTTTTCAGAGAGGGAATCCTGCTTTTATCCTGAGGATTCTAAGGCTGAAAAACAGAAACGCGAAGAGTTTTTACAGAAGATTCCGGAAGAATAAATACCGGAGAAACGGAAGAAACTCAGGCCGAGATCCGGGCGATCAAGTCGAGCAACAGTTCTTCCCGCAACGGTTTTTCCATAAACTCATCCATCCCGGCCTCAAGACAGATCTGTCTTCCCTCGAAAATTTCGCTCGCCGATAGCGCCACAATGTAAGCCCGCCGGCGGCCAGCTTCCTGTTCAAACCTTCGTATCAGGCGGGTTGCATCCATCCCACTCATGACCGGCATGTTCATGTCCATCAGAATCAGGTCATATTGTTTCTGCTGAAACAAATCATAAGCTTCCTGTCCGTTGGAAGCAAGATCACATTTCAGGTTCAACATGTTTATCATCAGTGCTGCCAATCGCTGGTTAATAGGATTATCTTCGGCAAGTAAAATTTTCAGATTTTCAGACACAACCATTACCTTATCACTTTGATTCAGACTTCTATCCCATGATTTGGGATGCAATGGGTGCAAATATAAGGATTAAGTTGAGAAAACATAAGTAGAAATGAAAATATCCCCGGAATCAGATGAAACCGGAGATATTTCACATTTGCGCGAGAAAGGATATAAACTCAAAAAACTTAAAACTTATGGCCTAACACATTCGGCTAACATAGCCGGTCCTTTTTGAAGCTTCTTCAGATCATAAATAAAACCCATTAGAAACGACGAATAAAGCTGAAAATCTTCTGATAATAAGTGTTTATATTTAAATATAAATGCGTCCAATTCATCATCAGTATTCGTCAACAGAAGTTCATCCAGAAATTCCCAGCGTTTGCATTCAAACCAATGTTCGTTCCGGAGAAACCTCCGGTCACCATACCGGTCAAAATAATAACAGTATAATCTTTTTGCCGCCTTGACAGAAAAATCAGATTTCAACCGAAACAAAGCACCAGAATACGCCCTCATAACATACCAGTACCGATTTAGGTCGTCTGAAAACTCAATCAGAAACTTCAAATCATTCAGCGATTGGTAGAAAAGAAAGAACTGACTGGCATTTAAGTATGATTCCAGCAAATCCAACTCAACAGGAACATATAAAACAAAATCAGAAAGGAACTCACAGTTCTGTCTGTAAACCTTTGATTGATCGCTTTCTTGTCCAAACGAAGCCTCAAAATATTCCTTAAATGCTTTTGCTATATTCATTTCAGATTTAATACCTATGTATTAAGTTACTGGAAAAAAAACTAATTCGCAGTCATTTTGGCGACCAGTTTCTAAACCGGCCAGATGAACTATCAATCAGTTGTTCTGAACGAGCAAAAGCATTCAAAAATAGAAAAAATTAGAAAGTTCTGTTTTTACAATCCGGCATAAATCAACATACCGATACCTAAGAAAAACAGAATAAACATCGTTACCAAAAGGTTGGTCGTGCCTTTTGAACCTTTGAATTCCTTCCAGATAAAAACGCCCCATAAAGCGGCCACCAGAGTTGCTCCCTGTCCCAATCCGTAAGAGATTGCAAAACCAGCCTTTCCGGCAGCAATAATACTGAAAGTCATACCGATGCACCAGATTATTCCACCCAGAACACCTGTAAAATGTTCCCGCAGACTTCCCCCGAAATATTGGGAATAGGTAACCGGCACTCCTTCAAATGGTTTCTTCATTAACAACGTATTGAAAATGAAGTTACTGAGAAGGATACCAATGGAAAAAATGAAAACGGCAGTATAAGGAGTGAGCAATCCCGGTTCAGGCTGCTCAAAATTGGTTACCATTGAACTGGCCACAAACCGGTAAAACAAAGCCATTAAGACTCCACCAACGATAGAGAGCACAATCCCTTTGGTTGGAACCTTCTGTGACTGCGACGCTTTTTTTCGATAAGCTACCGCATCAAAAACAATGGCCAGTGTTACCAAGGCAACTCCCAAAAATAACCATAATGCATTCCCCTGGGGTTTGGCAATATAGTTTACTAACACACCCAACACCAATGCAATACCGATACCTACCGGAAATGCAACTGACATTCCGGCAATGGAAATAGCGGCAGCCACCAGGATATTGGCCCCGTTGAAAATAATTCCACCCAGCAAAGCGCTGCCAATGTTACTCATTTCGGCCTGACGAAGATCAGTTAAAAAACTGCGCCCCAACTCCCCGGTACTACCCATAGTAAATGAGAAAATTAGCGACATCAGCAGAATTCCAATCACATAGTCCCAATAGAATAACTCATAGCGCCACGATTTCTGGGCAAGTTTCTGGGTATTAGCCCATGATCCCCAACACAACATGGTTACCACACAAAGCGCAACAGCAATAAAGTACGAACTTACAATGTACATGGCTTTCGGATTTTTGATTAATATTATTGTATTTCAATTGTTTGATTTTCAATGATTTCATTTGGGTTCATACATCATTAAATCGTCCAAAACATCGGCGATTTTCTGGTAAGGATATTTGTGCACCAGGAAGGAATGATGGGAATTTTTATCCGGATTCCACGAATTGGAACCATCTGAATTGCACACGAAAGTTCCGTTTCCAACCACATAGAAATAGTCTTCAGGATTGCGCACCGCGCAAAAAACGGCAGTGTGATCCCAGGAGTTACGGTTTTGGATGGGCTGTTTTCCGTAGGTTGATAAACAGTACTGATACGCCCATTGAACAGGACTGCCTTTAGCGCCGTGAACAGCAACTTTGTTTCCTGTCATTATTTTGTCACCAATTTCAAAACCACTAAAAAGAATCGGAGTTGGCCAGTTCGACATCGTATATTTCGAAGCTTTGGCATGTTTTATTACATTAAATTCGATCCCTTCAGGAAATATTCCTGCCATCGAAACCATTTTTTTTACCTTTTTTGCGACCAGTTCCTTCCCGGACAAAGAACTGTACTTATCAGCCCCGGACTGAAGTAAATCAGCCAGATTTGAAAAAAAACCAACGGTAACAATCACAACACTTTTATCGGGTTGCTTTGCCAAAACCTTCCGGTAAACTTCGGTTGCCAAAGGATAATCGGCATTGGTTTTTAGATGCGGCAGGTATTTTACAGTCAGTGAATCGTTCCAGTGATTGGGGCACGAGAAATTAGGCGCTTCCGGTCCCGGAACTCCAACCGGGATTTCGGGTTTCTGAAAATAACGATTAAAAACTTCGAGCGTTGGGCCAATATACGGATAACCATCGCTGGCCATGGTTGCCAGTATTTCACATTCACCTTTGGCTGCCAGGGCATGAAGAATGGTTATGGCTCCCACATCATCAAAATCGGGACCCATATCCGTATCAAAAATGATTTTTACCGGCTCTGTTGCTTTTTTAGCAGAACACTCCTTCTGAAAACCAAATAAAAAACTAGCTGTCAGTATTATAAAAATTAATCGCATCACGTTCAACTTTTACCTTGATTTTATTTCTGAAACGAAAACCTGAAGTTCTCATTGATCTTGTCTGCCGTTTTGAACACCACTGCTTCCGAAACATAAACGTTCGTCCCAGCTGATTCAGGACATTTATCCCCTTTCACAACCAACCTGACAGAATGTTTTCCTTGCGGAAGATTGGTAATATGATATAAATTCATGTTCCCATGCTCCTGCTTCGAAAAATAGAAATAGCAGTCGATGGTTCGTTTCAATTGACCATCTACATAAACATCAGCTTTCCCTCCATCTCTCAGCCAGTAGCCTACAATTGAAACGCCAGTTCCCTCAAAGGTAAAGCTGATCTCATCACCGGCGGTTCCACTACATTTAGCCTTTTTATTCTTGGAATCGGCCCACTTTCCTTTCATGGACCAACCTTCATTGGCAAACACACTTACTTTCTTGTCGAAAACCAGTTTGGGAAATGCTACTTCAAGAGGAAAAGATTTTGGTTGCTGAACTTTAACTTTCAACTCCTTGCTGGTAGCTTCGCCACCGGTTTCGGCAGCCAGTTTTTGTGCATATTGCATAGTCTTATCAACAGCCAGATTAAACGAATAGCTGGTATTTATAAACATCGAGTCGCCCATCGCTTTTACTGCATCCTGATATTCAGCCGGTAATCCGCTCAATCCTTTAACTACACCCAAAACAGCCATTGCATTCGAGGGATTACAATCCGAATCCTGTCCACAACGGGTGGAAATCTCCATGGTCTTGGCAGGATCTCCATCTCCATAAAGCAACCCCATTACAATATAAGCGCCATTGAGTTTGGCATCGATGTTAAAAGAAGTTCCGGCACTACAAATCTGAACTTTGCCCCATTTGGCCTGCAACTCGGACCAGGCAGCTCGCCAGTCAGACGGGTAATGCTGATGAAGCAAAACAACATCCTTTATAATTTTGAAATAGTCGCTTTCGGCCGGAATCGAAAGTAAAGCTTTATCGATGATTTTGCTGATATCGGATTCAAAATAAGCTTCAGCATAAAGAGCGGCCACAAAAACACCGCCGTACACACCGTCACCGTAATTCATGATATGCCCGATTTTGTTAGCTATTTTGTTAGCTGTTTGCGGCATTCCGGGACACATGAAACCAATATAGTCGGCTTCAATCTGAAAATCAATATCATCAGCATGAAGATTATAATCGGGATGGCCTGACTGTGGCGGGAAAATGCTGTCGTAATAGTTTTTCCGGGCCTGAACATTGGCGTGCCACAACATATATCCAGCCTTGGCAAATAACTCCTGAAATTTTTTCGCCGGAGCATCGATGCCATACCGATCCATCGTCATCAGAAAAGTAAGCTGAACATAAATGTCATCTTGCCAGAGTGAGCCTTTTACATCAGCAGGTTTCCATTTTATTGAATCTTCAAAGGTTTTATCCTTGGCCTTGAATTCAGTTGGAGCACCATAAGTCACGCCAATCATTTTCCCGGCCCAGCCACCGGCAATTTTGTCTTTCAAAACTTCATTAGGGATCGTTCGGATTTCGGAAGAACGGTTATGATTACACGCAAAAGCACAAAGAGCAAACAGGCAACCAAGTGCCAGAAATGTTGGTTTACATAATTTCATTTTATTAGGATGTATTTACTAGGTTTAGGTATTCAAATTACTATTTCTTTACGATAAGGAACCGACGACTGAGTCCCGATTCGGAGTAACCGAAACTGAAGCTGCTTTATTGGCAAAGGCAATCGATTCCTGAATGATTTTTCTTTCTGAACTGAATATGACCTACACATCATAAAAATCGGAGCCCATACCCAGTTCAAGATCAGCACCAGAAACAAACAATGATCCGTTCATTGATCCGTCGTTTTTCGGTTAATTTGTTTTCCAGGCATTTAAAGGCTTTACAGAACTATAAACCAACACATTATCAACACGAATCTGATAACCTTCCTGTGCATTTACCAGCTTTAGTTTTACCTGATGTTTTCCTTCTTGCATTTCGTATTTCCAGGCGACTTCATGCCTGCGGGTTCTATTTGATGTGGGCATTTTTACCTGTTCCACTTTTTGTCCATCAACATACATTTCAAATTCCAGAACACCGTCAGCCAAACCTTTGTTTATCTTTTGAGCAGTACCGCTCACAACAAATCCATTTCCCTGAAAATCGAATACTACCTCCTGTTTAGAAATATTGAGTTGCTGACCTAAACGTTTAAGTTCAATCGGATAATGGCCTTTAAAACAAACTTCCAGTTGGGCAGGTTCAATTTTCTGATATGCAATTTCTATAACATCACCTTTTATTTTTGCCCCATTCTGTTCCAAAACTGCGCGAGCATGTTTATAACCCAAATCATAAACATCCTTCAGCGACATGGTGGTGTATTTAAAGTCCATATCTTCAACCGGATAAACAGGAGCCTTCCAATATTCAGGAATAGCTTTATAGCCTAACATTGTTCCCAGAATTCCGCCCGCACTAGCTGGATTACAATCCGAATCCTGTCCGCAGCGTGTGCTGATTTCCATTGTTTTGCCAAAATCGGCGTCGCCATATAGCAAACCGATGATGATATATGCCGCATTGATTTTTGCATCAATATTGTAACTAGTAAAAACGCCTTCCGGGCAACCAATATCTGACGACCATTTGCGTTCACACTCGAACCAGTTTCTTTTCCAGTCGTTCGGGAACTCTTTTTTCCAGCGAATGACATCGCTCATACATTGATAAAATTCAGATTCCTTCGGAATAGATTTCAAAGCTTCCGTTACAATAAAATTGATATCTTTCGAAACGAATGCCAGCGAATACATAGCCGCAACATAAACACCTCCATACCAGCCATCTCCGTAATTCATGATGTGGCCAATTTTATCACAAATTTTGGTCGAAGTGTTGACCATTCCAGGCGTCATCAATCCGGCAAAATCGGCTTCAATCTGGAAATCGATATCATCGGCATGAGGATTGTTTACCCAATGACCTGATTGCGGAGGATTAATTCCATTCAATATATTGTACCTGGCGGCCTGATTAGCATGCCAGAGCGAATATCCTGCATTGGCAAAAGCTTTTGCATGAGATAATGCAGGTGCATCGATCCCCTCTTTTTCAATAACATCTACAAATGTAAGGTCCATGTAAACATCGTCGTACAAACCGGGGGAATTCTCGTAGTACCATTTACAACGATCATTGCCCCAGGGAATCGGCTGGTAATCCTGAATCATGGTTCCTCTGTACTGGAATTCAGTTGGACCGCCAAAAGTGCAACCAATGACCTGACCAGCCCAGCCTCCCTTGATTTTATCCTTCAGCACCTCAGTGGTGATGGTGGTTTGAATTGGTGAGGAGGATTGTTTTTTACTGCCCGAAGCCGTAGCTGCAAAAAAGGCAACCATCAACAACAAGAATAAGTTAGTTTTCATCGTACTCGTATTTTATGATTTAGTTTATTATTTCTTTGCGATAAGGAACCGATGACTGAGCCCCGATTCTGGTAACCGAAACTGAAGCTGCTTTATTGGCAAAGGCAATCGATTCCTGGATGGTTTTTCCTTCAGAAAGTGCAACCACCAAAGCCCCGTTGAATGTATCACCGGCGGCAGTAGTATCAACGGCTTCAACTTTGGGCGCTTTTATGATTTCAAACTTTCCGTCGGCAAGTAAAAAGGCGCCGGCAGATCCCATAGTTACAATAACAATTTCAACCCCTTTTTCATGCAAAACGGTTGCAGCTTTCATTGCCGAATTTAAATCGGTCACTTTAATGCCGGTAAGCAATTCAGCTTCCGTTTCATTCGGTGTTATCAGGTAAAGATTATGCAGCAATTCATCCGAAAGTTCAGCCGCAGGAGCCGGGTTCAATATTACTTTCTTCTGTTTTTGAATTGAAATACGGGCAATATATTCAACCGTCGGGATCGGAATTTCAAGCTGCATCAACACATACTCCGATTCGTTGAGTTCGGCTGTTGCTTTATCAAAATCGGCAGGACTCAGTGTTCCATTGGACCCCGGTGCAACCACAATTGAGTTTTCGCCTTTACGGTCAACAGTAATCATTGCCACACCGCTTGGATTTTCAGCATCAACAGCCACATAATCAACATTGATCCCTTCATCTTCGAGTTGTTGAACAGCCTGTTTGCCAAAAATGTCATTTCCAATTTTACCAACAAATGTGACCATTCCTCCCAGTCGGGCTGCGGCTACTGCCTGGTTAGCGCCCTTTCCTCCGGCATTCATTAAAAAACGTCCGCCTAAAATGGTTTCTCCAGGAGCTGGAAAATTATTTGTTTTAATAACCATGTCGGTATTCGAACTTCCGACAACCAATATTTTTTTCGGATCCATATTAAAATTTTATATGATGAATCAAAAATAAAGGATCAACACAAAAAATTTGTACCGACATTCCTCATTTTTTATATTTTTAAACATTGGAATAAACAACTTAACAAGAACATAAATTACTGTATTTAAGATATTTAAAATACATCAATTTTGTTTGTTTTTTATATTTTAGAGGTTAGCCTCTTTCATCTGCTGTTATAAAACATTTGTATGTCAAAACTCGATAGCCTCATTGTATTGATAAACTCGATGGACAGTGCTGACAAGCGCTATTTTGGACTCCACAGTCAACTTTATGAAGGCGAAAAAGACTACCTCCTGTTATACCAGTTGATTCTGAAATCGGCATTGGACGCAGATCTGGTAAAATCGACATTCAAAAAAATGAGGCCGAAAGCCAGTTTTGAAATCACCTGTAACCACCTCTACCAGAGTCTACTCGACAAACTCTCAGCAAAAGACACTGAAACTGAAGCCGAATTCCTGGTTCTGAAAGCTTACCAGCAGGCCCGTTTTCTGTTCAAACGAAACCTGTGCAACGAAAGCCTGCTGCTTATCCGAAAATTCAAAAAGCTTGCTTTGGAATACGAGCTTTTTAGCCATTTTCTGTTGCTGGCAAAACTCGAAATTCGGATTTATAATCAATTGGGATTCGACCAGATGAATGAAGATGAGCTGGTCCGAAAACAATCTAAAATAGAATCGGTATCGCGGCAACAACGAGCCATTGAAAACCACACAGGACTTTACAACCTGATTTCGCTGCGCCAGATCAAACAAGGACCTGTAAGAAACGAAACTGAAAAAGAAAAACTCAACGATCTGGCATTCAACGAACTTCAGGCCATTTCAGGGCAAAACAAAGATTCGTTCGAAGCCAGGAAATTGCATTTATTGTTTCAGTCGGCCTATTTCATAAAAACGGTCAATCCCAAATCAAGCCTGAAAGTCTATTATGAGCTAAACGAACTATTTGAGAATAACCGCAAACTTTGGGGCAATCCACCATTTTTCTACCTCAACCACATCCACGGCATCTTAAACAATCTGAGGTGGTTCGGAAATTATCAGGAAATGCCATATTTCCTTGAAAAATTAAAAGCCCTGCTTTCAGAATTTTCTTCGGCACAATACAACATCCAACCACTGATTTTCATTTTTGAAAGTCTGATCCTGACCGACCAAAAGCTTTACGATGAGGCTCTGAATCATTTAAATCAGGAGTTAGATGGAATCGCGGAACGAATGGCGAATCTGACATTTGCAACACAAGCCGAAATTGCATTGCAGGCAGCCGTCGTGTATTTTTGGAACCGAAATTACAAGCTGGCGCTAAAAATGATCCGCCCAATATTAAATGCCGGGAAACCCTTCAATCAGTTGCCCCAAACAAAGCCGGTCAGATTTTTGAATATACTGATTCATTGTGAACTGGGAGACCAGGATTATCTCGAATCAGAAATCCGCTCGGTTGAACGCGATCTGAAAAAGCGAGGCAAACCACTTAAAAGTGAGGAAATTATCCTAAAAAGTGTACTACTGATGCTGAACGAAATGGACCTGAGAAAACGCAACAAGAAACTTCAGAAACACAAAGAAACCCTTTTGTATCTGAAAAACAACCCGTTCGAACAGCAACTACTCAGTTCATTCGACTACATCGTCTGGATAGAAAGCCGGATAAATCCGGCTTCCAGAATTATTTCTTAGCAGAAAGATAGGGTTTAATGATCTCTACCCATAAGAAGTACCCGTCACCCAACAGATGCAGGCCATCATTCGTGAATTTGGGATTCAGCTTTTCGCTGTCAGAGCTTTTGAAACGACTGTACAAATCAATAAAAGCAATATTTTCTTTTGCGCACCAGCCTTTCAACTGAGCATTAACCCAAAGCACTTCATCCGTTTTGTTGGTGTGGTTTTTAAACAATCCAAACGAATCACTCACCGGAAGAATACTTTGAACAAAAACTTTTGTTTTCGGCGAATCTTTCCTGATCCGATTGGCAATTTTGCAGATGTTGCTGAAAACGGTATCCTTGGGAACGCTGCGCGACAAATCGTTGATGCCAATCAGTAAAAACACTTTAGCCGGTTTGGAGCGTGTAACTTCGTTTAACCGATACAAAACCCCTTCGGTGGTATCGCCGCTAATACCCCGGTTTTTCACATTCGGATTGTCCAGCAACTCCGACCATTCACAACCATCGGTAATGCTGTTGCCCAGGAAAATGATTTCACCTTTGGTATCGGGCAGTTTTTCAAACAGGGTCCGCCGCTGGTTATAATAAGTACTAAACTTATTGTCCTGACTAAAAGAAATCAATGAACAAAAAACAAACGCCAGAAGCAATAACTGACGCGGGAAAGAAAGATTCTTCATTTTAGTAAAGTTTTAAAAAACCAAAGATAATTCTTCCTTTTTTAATCGGCTTGTCGCAAGTAAATTTTGGCTTAGAATAAATAATCAGCTTCTGATCGATGCCGCATGGACAACCTTCAATTCTTTTTCCTGGCAACAGATTTATATCTATTTACATCTAAATGGAAAAGAAAGTAAAAGGAACAGAATCGGGGTAATCAGAACCTTTATCAAAAAGAAATTTTGTTCCAGGCAAGTTGTTTAAAAACGAAGCGAGGCTACCTAAATGGGTAGCCTCGCTTCGTATGATGCCTGAATAATTATCCTTTTAAAGCTTGTTCTATAGCTGTTTTTAATTGACTGGCTGTTTTATTAGCCGGATCAAAACCCAAAGCCTTTTCAATCAATGGTAAAGCCTGATTGTATTCTTCTTTAGCCTTTGCTTCTGCATCAGTATAGGCAGGATCAGTAGTTTTAAGTTTCCCTGCTGTTATCTGGGCATTTACTTTGGTAATGATCGAACTTCCCTTTGAATAGAAACTTGTAGCTTCTTTCACATAATAGGCTGCCAGTTTGCTCTTTACCTTAGCATCATTTGGAGCAATAGCATAAGCAGCATCAAGCGCTTTGAAGCTTTCCTCATTATTTTTCATCATCTTGCAAACATCTGATTTATAAACCAGAGCATTCACTTTTTTATAATTCAGATTAATAGCCTGATCAAAATACTTCAATGCTTTCTCATAATTCTTTGAAGTGAAAGCTAAATATCCCATGTTATAGATCATTGAAGTATCAGCCAAAGGTTGATTCCCCAATTTTGACAAAGCCTGTTCATACAGATCAAGGGCCTTGGGAAAATCTTTGGCAGCAACTGCCGCATTTCCTTCATTCTTCAACTGGGCAAATGTCTTCTCCTGAGCATTAACAGCAATTGCACAAACACACATCACAAAAACAATAAAAACTCTCTTCATATCCGTACACTTTTTTAAAGTTGTTAAACTTTGGTATTATTTTTTCTCAGATGGTAATTAATAGTTCCCAAAAATAATAAATACATACCAAAATCCTAACCATTAGTTTACAATTAAGAAAAAAACAAATCTAAATATTTGTTAATTCTCAAGGAAAACTACGGATTAAACATATCAGGAGTAAAGTAACCCAGAATATTATTGGCCATTTCCAGCCCTAATCTGGCTTCATCATTATCCGGGTCAAGCTCCAGAACCGCTGTGTAATCATTCATGGCATTGCCCCATTGCTGCATCCGGTAATAAATATGCCCCCGGAGCAACAAAGCGTCACACATTTCAGGCTCCGCAACTAAAATCTGATCAAGGATTTCCAGGGCCTGATTGATCTCATCTGTTTCGGCCAGCTTTCGGGCCACCGATAGATTTACCTCATTTGTCATTCTTTCATGTGTTTATTTTTCAAAGTTGATTGTATAATGTTCGTATCTACGATTGTTTTTCAATTAAGTACTCAACGCATGGAATAGCCATAAATAAACATATTCGGTTTGTATAAGCATCCGTTTCTATGGCAATTTCATCCATTATTTGGTAAGCAACTTGTTCCTTTTATCAGTCGGCCCTGGATACTGAAACGACCCCATTGATTGCACGCAATTTATTCATTAAAAATTCGAGATGGTCCAAACCGTTCACAAAAACGCGCAAGGTCCCATCAAATTCGCCATTACTGGTTTCAACGTTAATCGATCGCATCTGTACCCCAATATCTTTCGAAATGATCCGTGATATCTGTTCGACAATACCAACTTCATCCGTGCCTGACATCCGTATAACCGCCTGAAATGAACTCCTTTTCTTGGTATCCTGCCATTTGGCCTTGATGACCCGATAGGGATAACGCTCGAACATTTGCCGCGCATTCGGACAAGTATTCCTGTGAATTTTTATTCCTTCATTAATGGTTACAAAACCAAAAATATCGTCCCCAAAAATGGGATTGCAGCAAGGCGCCAGTTTGTAATTCACATTCTTGATGTTGTTATCAATGACCAGATAATCGTCACCACTGGTAAACTCCAATTCCTGGACTTTCTCTTTTGGCAATACTTCTGCTACCAGTTGTTTAGCCGTTTCCTCCTTCTTCCCTACCAGTATATCTTTGATTTCAAGGGTATCAATCTTTCCAACCGAAATATTGTAGTATAAATCCAGCGCCAGCTTCAACTTATACTCTTTCAGTAATTTACGAATACTGTCGTCGTTAAATTCGATCTTCCAGTTTTTTACCTTCCGCAGTAGAATTTCTTTCCCTATTTCGGCCTGACGTTTGACTTCCTCGTTCAAACTGGCTTTGATGCGGTTCTTTGCTTTGGAAGTGACCACAAAATCGAGCCAGTCCATTTTGGGCCGCTGATGGTTCGCGGTGTCAACCTCGATTTGATCACCGTTTTTCAATTTATGTCTGAGCGTGACATTGCGTCCGTTTACTTTTCCGCCAACACAGCGGTCGCCCACTCTCGAATGGATTTCATAGGCAAAATCGAGCAACGTTGAACCTGCCGACAGTTTCTTCAGGTCGCCCTTGGGGGTGAATACAAATATATCCTCAGCATAGACGTTCATTCGAAAATCGTCGATAAAATCGGCCATATTCATGTGCGGATTCTCCAGAATTTCACGAACGTTAGCCAGCCACTTCTCCATTTCCGAAGTTCCGGCACCCCCCTTATATTTCCAGTGTGCCGCCAATCCCTTTTCGGCAATCTCGTCCATTCTCCTGGTCCGTATCTGCACTTCGACCCACTTGCCCTGCGGGCCCAGAACGGTCGCATGTAACGATTCGTAACCGTTCGACTTGGGAATGGTAATCCAGTCGCGCATACGTTTGGGGTTCGACTGATATTCTTCCGTTACAATCGAATAAACCTGCCAGCAGTCTGATTTTTCGTTTTCCAGTTCCGAATTCAGAATGACCCGGATCGCAAACAAATCGTAAACTTCATCAAAATCAACTTTCTGAGTCTGCATCTTTTTCCAGATCGAATTGATCGACTTGGTCCGGGCTTTCATATCGAACTTAAAACCTCTGGAATTCAATTTATCCTGGATAGGTTTCACAAATTCGGCCACAAAGTTCGCCCGCTCCCGGTCGGTTTCCTTCAGCCGCATGGCAACCGATTGATATGCTTCCGGATTCTGATATTTCAGGCACAAATCAAGTAATTCGGAATTGATGTAATACAAACCCAACCGATGCGCCAATGGAGCATACAGGAAAGACGTTTCAACCGAAACTTTGGTACGAAAAGCGACATCATTAAAATCCAATTTCCGCATTACTTCCAGGCGGTCGGCAATCTTGAGCAGGATGACCCGAACATCGCCGGCAAGCGCAAGCATCAGATTACGGTAATTTTCAGAATGCAACTCAACGGTGTCGGTACCCATGGCATTAATTTTAGCCATGCCTTCGAGTATGGCGGTAACCGGTTTTCCAAAACGCTTTTCAATATCAAGAGCTGAATGATCCTGGTAAAATATATTGTGCAGGATGGCTGCAACTACGGTATCTACTCCCAATCCAAGTTCCTGAACAACAATCCGCGCTACCGAAATTGAATGACTGAGAACAAATTCACCCGATTTCTTCTTCCGGTCACCAAACACCTCAACCAACAAGTTAAAGGCATCCTGAATCTTCGGCAGATCCTTTTCCGGAAGGTTGTTTTTACAGAGTCCAAAAAACTCGGCAAAAGCTTTTTCAATTTCTTCGTTTATCATAGCCAAATTTTAGTCGATAGTCCTACCAATAATAATCTCCCAAACAAAAAAGGCCACCCAAAGGCAGCCTTAAAATATATCTTCTTAAAAAAATCTAAGCTGCCGCATTGGGATCAACAAAAACACGCTGGGCAAGTTCTCGGTCCATCATAAAAATACCATTTCCCTGTCCATTGATCAATTTTAGAGTGGCCAAAATCTTTTCCACGTTAGCTTCTTCTTCAACCTGCTCGTCAACAAACCATTTCAGAAAACTTTGTGTGGCATGGTCATTGGCTGCAATGGCAACATTTACCAGGTTGTTGATCAACGACGTGACATGAATTTCATGCTCCAGCGTCTTTTCAAAAGCATCCACAATTCCGTCAAAATCAACAGGAACCTGCTGAACCGCTTTCAAAACAACGCGACCGCCACGATCTGCCAGATAATTAAAAAACTTCATGGCATGAGCCGACTCTTCCTGATATTGAATCTTCATCCAGTTGGCAAAACCTGAAAGCCCCATATTTTCAAAATAAGCAGCCATCGACAGATACATGTAAGCTGAATAAGTTTCAGCATTAATCTGCTCGTTAATTGCATCCAATACTTCTTTCTTAATCATAGCTGAAGGTTTTTGTGTTTGCATAAAAGTACAAAAATAATCCTGAAAAGTTTACCGTTTCCCTGAAAAGACTGGCAAAACAGAGCATAATAAAATATGAAACAATTGGATATCAGGCATTAAAATCAAGATTAAACTTTTGTTTCAGCTCAAACAACTCCGGATTCTTCTGAATCATCATCTGCATTTTTTCCGAATCGTTGAAATGAGTCCGTTCTGTTTCAACCTTTTCTAGACGGGTAATTATCTCAATCCCGGCATTGCTTAACTCCCGGCGTAACCACGAAACCAGTTCGGGCTTCACCAGCCTGATTTCTTCTTCCTGAACCGAGTTTCCAACCCGGAGCAATAATTTATTGCCTTCCGACAATTCAGGAACATTGGCCAGCGTTGAGCGCAGGTTCGGCCGATCGGTAATCTGGTCCAGAAATTCATTCCACTTTTGGGTGAGTTGTTCAACGGTAAAAGGTTCAAAAACTTCTTCCTGATACTGGGCAAAAATGGTGGTCTGTACATTCTCTTCCACCTTTTTCTCAGCCACATTTCCGGCAAGCGCGTCCTTGATCGAGGGGGTTAAGGATGCCCCCGGACGCCGGATTATTTTAACAGCCGTGCTCCTTTCAACCGGTTCGGTTTTGGGCAACGATGGTGCCGGCTGGTTCGTTTCTGCCGGATTGGAACTTGTTGCGGATGAAGCTCCCGGCTGACTGACAGCGCTAAAAATCGGCAAAAGCGACTCGTCTTCCGGTCCGTCAGCTATTTTTTTTTTAAGGTAAGCTGGGCAATTTTGATAAGTGCAAGCTCGACCAACAGCCTTTTATTCTGACTGGCTTTATACTGGAGGTCACATTCGTTCGCAATCTGAAGGGCACCGATCAGGAAATCATTATCACAATGCGAAGCCTGTAACTTGTACTTTTCCTTGATCTCGCCGCCAACTTCGAGCAACTGAATGGTAACCGGATCTTTGCAGACCATCACATCCCGGAAATGAGAGCTCAACCCGGTAATGAAATGGTGACCTTCGAATCCGTGATCCAGAATCTCGTTAAAAAGCATCATGCTTCCTGAAATGTCATTTTTCAGGAACAGGTCGGTCAGCCTGAAATAGTAATCGTAATCGAGTACATTCAGGTTCGAAATAACATCTTTATAAGAGATCGTTCTACCTGAGAAACTGACGATCTGGTCGAAAATCGAAAGCGCGTCGCGCATGGCGCCATCGGCCTTCTGTGCGATCACATTCAATGCTTCGTTTTCAATTGATACATTTTCGCTTTTGGCAACATTTCCCAAATGGCCCGATATGTCGCTGATCTTGATCCGGTTGAAATCGAAAATCTGACAGCGCGACAGAATCGTCGGAATGATCTTGTGCTTTTCGGTAGTGGCCAGGATGAAAATGGCATGACGTGGCGGCTCCTCCAGGGTTTTCAGGAAAGCATTGAAAGCTGCCTGCGACAACATGTGAACCTCGTCGATGATATAGATGCTGTAATGCCCGATCTGCGGGGGAATCCTTACCTGATCCGTCAGGTTTCGGATGTCGTCAACCGAGTTGTTCGAAGCAGCGTCCAGTTCATGAATATTGTACGAACGACTGCCGTTGAATGCTTTGCACGATTCGCATTGGTTGCAGGGTTCGACATCGGCTGTCAGGTTTTGACAATTGATGGTCTTGGCGAAAATACGGGCACAGGTTGTTTTCCCCACACCACGTGGACCGCAAAACAAATAGGCATGAGCAAGCTGATTGTTTTTGATCGCATTTTTCAGGGTCGAAGTGATCGACAATTGTCCCACAACTGTTTGAAACGTATCGGGTCTGTATTTTCGGGCTGATACAATAAAATTCTCCATAAATGGTGCTTCAATGAACGACCAAATATACAAATTCTGATCTAACCGCAAGGGCAAACTTATTAACAGGAAAATTTAGCCCTCAAGCCAGACGGCAAAACTCTGGGATGATTTAGCCCGAATAAGGAGTTCTCATTCAGCTTCCAAAACGATAGCCGATTCCCGATTCGGTAACAAGCAATTTGGGTTTATTGGGTTCGTCTTCGATCTTTTTGCGCAATTGCGCCACAAACACCCGCAAATACTGGGTTTGTTCAAGATAACCCATTCCCCATATTTCTTTCAGGATATACTGATGAGTCAAGACCCGCCCTTCATTCCGGGCCAGCAGCGCAAGCAAAGAAAACTCGGTGGAGGTCAGTTTTAAAATCTCATTCCCTTTTCGGGCCACATGATTAGCCAGGTCAACTTCCAGCGAACCAAAAGAGAGCCTGGGTTTGTCCGAAGCTTCCTGGTTCTGGCGGATAGATGCCCTGATCCGGGCCAGCAATTCTCCTGTTCTGAAAGGTTTGGTCAAGTAGTCATTGGCCCCGCTGTCGAGCGCTTTTACAATGTCGTCTTCCGAATTTCGTACCGACAGGATGATGATTGATTTTTGATACCACTCGCGAAGCTTTTTAAGGATTTCCTGCCCATCCAAATCAGGCAGCCCCAGGTCAAGAATTATCAGGACCGGCGCATGGGTTACCGCTTTTTGTATCCCTTCATGTCCGGATGAAGCTGAAAAAATCTTATAGCCGTTGGCCGAAAGTGTTATCTCAAGCAAGCGCCTGATTTGAACTTCGTCGTCAATAATCAGTATGGTTTCGTTATCGGTCATCGGATTGTTTCTGGTTGAATATCGCAAATATCCGAAATTTTTGTCGGTATCTTAATCGTAAACCTGGCACCGCCATTAATCCGGTTTTCGGCGACGATGGTGCCTTTGTGCGCCTCAACCATCCCCTTCACGATCGAAAGGCCTAAACCGGTACCACCAGCCACAGCCTGCTCGCCGCGATAGAACTTATTAAACACCATAGGAAGGTCAACTGCCGAAAATCCGGGGCCACGATCCATCACCTGGATGATCAGAATATCATTGTCATAAAAAAACTTAATCCGGATGTTACTTCCCTTTGGCGCATGTTGCGTGGCATTCAGGAGCAAATTATACAAGACCTGCTCCATCAGGCCAAAATCAAGCTGAACCAGCGGCATGTCATCCGAAAGGACACAATGCACGGAAAAAGGCTTTAATTCGACCGAAAGCATTTGCACAACTTTGTTGTACAGATCGTGCAAATCGCACCAGTCAATGCGCGGGGTCAACCGGCCCGAATCAAGGCGCGACATGTTCAGCAGATTTTCGATCAACCGGTTCAGCCTCACGGCAGCCGTATTAATTTCCTGATACAGCATTTTACGCGTTTCAGGAGCATAATCCTGGGCAATCAACGTATCGGAGGCTCCCATGATAGTGGCCACCGGTATCCGAAGTTCGTGCGAAATGGAATTGAAAAGCGTTTTGTACAACTTATCCGATTCATTCAGGATATAAGCATTCCGGGCAGCATTCCGCAGAAACTCCCGTTCAATTTTTCCGGAAATCTGCGGGAGAAACCCTTCCCAAAATTGTTCTTCGCCCTGGGTAAATACCTTGGTGTGTTCAACAGCAACAACACCCATATTCTCGGTATTCCCTTTCAAAGGATAGAAGGTGTAATGGCCCGATGGCAAGGTATCCGAAAACCTGCCGGCTTTGGCCGAATGCCGAAAAGTCCATTCCGCAATGCTCAGCTCGTTCTCCGAAAAATGGAGGGAAGTTTCGTGCCTGGGCTGCTTTTCGAGCTGGCTGAATTCGTCTCTCAGAATAAAGGCGCTTTCCATATTGAAATACTTGCGGATATCTTTCACGGCCAGATTCAGCACTTCATCAATTCCGGGGGCTACCGACAATTCTTTGGCTAACTGGTAAAGAGCGTGCGTACGTTCTTCCCTTACCCTGATTTTCATTTCCTGCCGTTTGACACGCGAAGTCAGAACCCCGTTTAAAAGGGCAATAATGAAAAACATCGACAGCATCAGCATATCTTCGGCCCGTTCAATGTGCAAAGTGTAGGGCGGCGGAATGAAAAAGAAGTCCCAAATCAGGGAACTGAGCGAAGCTGCCAGTAAAATGGGTCCGGTTCCGTAGAAAAAAGCCAGGATGGAAACCACAAACAGCAGTGCAAACGAAACAACCTGGTAACCAACAAGCCCTTTCAAAAGGAAAAAAATACAGGCTGTAACAGTTACAATCAATGTCACAACCATATATTGATTCATGGTTGAAGAAAAGGATGGCATCGAAACTTTTCGTCTGAACTTTTCATCAACCAGGGTATCGGCCCCCAATATGTAAACATCAATATTTCCGCTATACCGGATCAGCCGGTTAATAAAATTCCCGGCACTCAGAAGCTGAAGATAGCTTTGCTCGCGTGGTTTGCCGATAATAATATGAGTTACATTTTCTTTTTGGGCAAACCCGACAACCGCTTTCACTATGTCGGTATGGGTAATAATCCGAAACGGTATTCCCAATTGTTTGGCCAGGTTTATGTTGAAATCAAGGCTCCCGCGTTCTTTGTCCGACAGGTCATGCGTTGTTTCTACATACACAGCCTGCAACGTGCCGCCCATCGTATCCGAAAGGTTCTTGGCCCAGCGCAGCAAATTGGATGACTGTGCCGTATAGCTTACCGCAACTAACAGGCGGGCGCCCGATTTCCAGGGGCCTTTGATCCGCTTAAGCTGCATGTAATCGTGCAACTGTTTATCCACGCGATCGGCAACAATACGAAGGGCCATTTCCCGCAGCGCGGTTATATTTCCTTTCCGAAAGAAATTCTGAATAGCCTCCTTCGAGCGTTCCGGCGTATAAACCTTTCCTTCGGCCAGCCGCTGCAGCAACTCATCCGGAGTGAGATCGACCAGTTCCACCTCGTCGGCCCGTTCAAAAACATCATCCGGAAGCGTTTCCCGGACAATGATGCCGGTAATCTGGGCTACGATTTCTGACCGGCTTTCCAGGTGCTGTACGTTTACGGTGGTATAAACATCTATGCCGTTATCCAAAATTTCCTGAACATCCTGATAACGTTTCAAATGACGGCTATCAGGGGCATTGGTGTGAGCAAGTTCATCAACCAGCACAATCCGGGGATGCCGTGCAATAATGGCATCCAAATCCATTTCCTGAAGTATGGCTGTTTTATACGAATACCTTCGGCGCGGGATAAGTTCAAAACCCTCGGCCAGGGCATCGGTTTCCTTACGACGGTGTGTTTCCACATAACCAATAACCACATCGGCGCCTTTCTTTTTCTCGGCTTGTGCGGCTTCCAGCATGGAATAAGTTTTGCCCACACCGGCGCACATACCAAAAAAGATTTTCAGTTTGCCCCGTTTGCTCTTCTCTTCGTCTTCCTTCAACGAAGCCAGCAAATCGTCAGGATTGGGCCGGTTTTCAGTATATTCCATGAGTTATTCTTTGTTCTCCAATTTGGCCAGCATTTCATTGGCCTGCTGTTCAATATTTTTCAGGCGAGCCAGAATACTTTTCATCTCCTGAATGTCTTCATCTCTTTTGTCTTCCACGTTGCCTTCTTCCGAATCGTCCCATAAAGATATAGACTTTTCGCGATGGGTTTCCGTTAATTTCTCGGCCATCTGGTTAAAGACGAGCGAGATCTCGTAAAACTCGTCAACCCCGTCGAAATAAAGCCTTTGCCCATAGTTACTTGATACAATTTCCTTGATGCCATTGTAAAGTTGAAAAAACCGTTCATTAAAATAGGACGCAAAACTGTACATAAAACTAAGAGCAATCAGGAAACAAAAAGTACCCAAAATGGTCATCCCGGTCAGGGCATTCTTCGACGACAGCTTGGCATCGTCGGTTTTATTTTCAATGGCTTTCCCATTCATCTGCGACAGGGTGACCAACAATTGATTCAGGTTGCCAAACTTCTTCTGCAAATCAACGATCCGGGCAGGATTCTTTGGTGATTCCAATACTTGCAACACCTCACCGCGATACTCGTTGATCCCGTTTTCCAGGCCTGCCACCAGTTTATCTTCACCGGGTTCGGTGATGTTGCTTTTTTCCAGTTGAAACGAATTAGCCACTCCATCGAGTTCCTTGCGGATCAGTCCTTGGTCCGGCTCTCTCTGTGCCAGAAAACTTCCGGTAATTTCCTGATTGATGGCCAGCAACCCAACCGACATTTCGCGGGCATAAACCACCGACAAATAGTTCTCCTTCAGTATTGCACTTGTTTTGTTGGATAACCTGTTCAGGTAAAAGCCCGAAAAAACAAGTAAAACCAGAATGATGACAAATATAAACACCATTCCGACGGCAAATTTGGTTCGAATCGATAGTTTCATGACATGTGTTTTTTACTGATGAACATGGGATTTTTCATCGAGCTTATCCAGCGCGAGGTTTAAATCCAATACATTAATCCGGGCCTCGCCCAGAAACGCAAACTGCGGCAATTCGGTCAGTTCAGCGATGATTTTTACGAGTTGTTGTTTTTCTTCGTTGTTAAAGTTCCTGACTTTTGCGATGCGGTCGACCTGGAGCAAAGCCGCCCGGTGCGAAATGTGCGGATCGAGCCCGCTGCCCGAAGCCAGAATCATCTCGGAAGGAACAAACCCTGATGCAGGAACCTGATTGGCAGCCTTCCATTTGGCTGTGCGGTCGGCAATCTGTTGTTTGAGTTTTTCGCTGGAAGGCCCCAGGTTAGAACCACCGGAAGGCAACGCGCTGTAACCGGTAGCTGATGGCCGCGACCAGAAATAATTGTCCTGATCGAATTTCTGACCGATCAGCTCACTTCCCACAATTTTATTATCCTGAATGATCAGGCTGCCGTTGGCTTTCCCCGGAAAAGCAAGTTGTGCAAAACCGGTGATCAAAAGTGGATAAGCAATGCCACACAGAACCGTGAAAAAGAAAAATATTTTTAGCGAAATCAGGAGTTGTGTTTTCATGATCCATAGTTTTTTTGAGTTAACTAACAAGAATAAAAGAATGTCGTATTTCAAATTGTTTATTTTTTGACTCACCCCTCGCTCGCCGAGCTCGCTTTGCCCCTCTCTACTCGGGTAGGGAGGGGCGAAGCCGCCTTCAGGCGGCTTGGGGTGAGTCAATTATTAAATGCGACAAATGTTTCATCTAGTTTCTACAATCTGCCTTCCTAAAAAAGACTAATCAGCACATCTATCAGCTTTATCCCGACAAACGGCGCAATCATCCCTCCCAATCCATAGATCAGCAAATTCTGCATCAGGGCCTGGTTGGCCGACATAGGTTTATACCTGACACCTCTCAAGGCCAGCGGAATCAGGAGAATAATGATCAGTGCATTAAAAATAACCGCACTTAAAATGGCACTTTCCGAAGATCCCAGGTGCATGATGTTTAAAGCCGACAATGGGCCAACACCATCTTTCCCGGCATAAAGAGAAATGGCAATGGCGGGAATGATGGCGAAATACTTGGCTACGTCGTTGGCAATGCTGAAGGTGGTCAGCGAACCGCGGGTCATCAGCAGTTGTTTGCCTACCTCAACCACCTCGATCAGCTTGGTGGGATTGCTGTCCAGATCGACCATATTTCCGGCTTCGCGGGCGGCCTGCGTGCCCGAGTTCATGGCAATGCCAATGTCGGCCTGGGCCAGAGCAGGGGCATCATTGGTCCCGTCGCCTATCATCCCAACCAGATGACCGTTGGCCTGTTCGGCACGAATCCGACGCAGCTTGTCTTCCGGAGTTGCTTCGGCCATAAAATCGTCCACTCCGGCTTCAGCAGCAATGGCGGCAGCAGTCAGCGCATTATCGCCGGTAATCATCACCGTTCGGATACCCATGCTGCGTAACTGAGCAAAACGCTGTTTGATCCCACCTTTCACAATATCTTTCAACTGAATGATGCCCAAAACCCGATTATCTTCGGCAACCACCAGCGGAGTTGCTCCCATTCGGGCCAACTCGGCGACTTTTTCTTCCATCTTTTTGGGGAAGAACCCGTTGCTGTTCAGCACAAACGAACGGATCGCTTCGGACGAACCTTTGCGAATCCGATGAAAAGTACCTGAAGCATCTGTCAAATCAACCCCGCTCATTTTCGACTGGGCCGTGAATGGAATGAAGACTGTTTTCTGATGGTGTACGTCGCGGGCTCGCAAACCAAATTTCTCCTTGGCAAGAATAACGATTGACCTTCCCTCAGGTGTTTCATCCGACAAAGATGAAAGCTGAGCGGCGTGGGCCAGGTCTGCCAGATGTACCCCATCGGCAGGGAAAAAATCGGTTGCCATGCGGTTGCCCAGCGTAATCGTACCTGTTTTATCGAGCAAAAGTACATCCACATCGCCAGCCGCTTCAATGGCCCGTCCGCTGGTGGCAATCACGTTGCGCTGCAGCAAACGGTCCATGCCACTTATTCCAATGGCGCTCAGCAAACCTCCGATGGTGGTGGGGATCAGGCAAACCAGTAATGCAATCAAGACCGGAATGGTTAGGTTTTGAGAGGCCGGTAAGCCCGATGCCGCAAGACTGTACCCGAAGAATGCAGGAAGCGTGACCACGGCCAGCAGGAAGATGATGGACAATCCCGATAACAGGATCGACAGGGCTATTTCGTTGGGAGTCTTCTGACGTTTGGCGCCTTCTACCAGGGCAATCATCCGGTCGATAAACGTGTCACCGGGTTCAGAAGTTATCCGGATTAAAATACGGTCGCTGATTACTTTGGTGCCACCGGTCACTGCCGAACGGTCGCCTCCACTTTCACGGATTACCGGGGCCGACTCGCCGGTAATGGCCGATTCATCAACACTGGCAATGCCTTCAATCACTTCTCCATCCGAAGGAATTACATCGCCTGCATCGCAAATAACCACATCGCCCCGACGCAATTCAGGAGCGGCAACCGTTTCTTCCCTATCGTCGACCAACCGCCGGGCCATCGTCTGGCTGCGGTTAGATCTCAGGCTTTCGGCCTGCGCCTTCCCTCTTCCTTCGGCAATGGCTTCCGAAAAATTGGCAAACAAAACGGTGAACCATAACCACAACGCAATCTGGAAATTGAAAAAGGAAAAGTTTCCTGAAAAAATCCCGCTGATGACCGTAATGGTGGTAAGCACCGACCCAATACCAACCATAAAAATGACCGGATTTTTAATCAGAACCGCCGGATTGAGTTTGATAAAGCTGTCTTTGATAGCTTGAAGCAGTATCTTTTGATTGAAAAGACTATTGTTCTGATGTGTGCTCATATTCTTTTTATTTTTCACGACACAATTCTAAGCGGTAAAATAATGTCATGTAATTTGATTTAAGTTAAAAGAATAAATAAATGTCGCATTTCAATACGTTGTTTTATTGACTCACCCCAAGCTCGCTACGAGTAGAGAGGGGGAACGTCCGCTAGCGGACGTGGGGTGAGTCAAGAATAAAATACGAAAATAAATTGGTTTCAATACTTATGTGTTCTATGTGCCTATGTGGTTGATTAATTACTTCATTAGCATTAAGTGCTCAACAATCGGCCCCAGCGATAAAGCAGGGAAAAAGGTCAGGCCGCCGACAATCAGTATGGTGGCAAGCAGCAACCCGGCAAACAGCCAGTTATCGGTATGGAATGTTCCGGCCGATGGCGGCGTAATTTTCTTTCCGGCCATGTTCCCGGCAATTGCCAGAACCGGAATGATCACCCCGAAACGTCCAATCAGCATTCCCAAACCAAGGGTCAGGTTATAAAAAACAGTATTGGCATTCAATCCGGCAAAAGCGCTTCCGTTGTTTCCGGCTGCCGACGTGAACGCATACAGTATCTCCGAAAAACCATGCGGCCCGGAATTATTCAAGCCCGAAAGCCCCATACTGCTGACCGAAGCCCAGGCCGTAAAAACCAGGATGACCAGACTTGGCGCCAAAACAGCCAGAATAGCCATCTGAACCTCGAACGCTTCGACCTTTTTTCCGAGATATTCCGGAGATCGTCCAACCATCAGCCCGGCGATGAACACGGTCAGGATCACAAAAATGATCATGCCGTACATCCCGGCGCCCACTCCGCCAAAAACCACTTCACCCAAAAGAATATTGATCATGGCAACCATTCCAGAAAGCGGCGAGAGACTGTCGTGCATGGCATTGACCGAACCGTTCGAAGCCGCTGTGGTTGCGATTGACCAAAGCACGCTGTTGGTAATCCCGAAACGCGTTTCCTTGCCTTCCATCGCGCTGAGATGTCCCAGTGCCGCATTGGAAGCGTACTCGCCATACAGCGAAACGCCCAGGCCTGCCACCAGCATAAAGAGCATCACCGCAAAAATGATCCTGCCCTGCCGGACAGAGCCTACCATTTTGCCATACGTGTAGGTAAGCGAGGCCGGAATCAGCAGGATGGCCAGCATTTCCAGAAAATTGCTCAGCGGTGTGGGGTTTTCAAACGGATGAGCGCTGTTGGCATTAAAGAAACCTCCGCCATTGGTCCCAAGCTGCTTAATGGCAATCTGCGACGCTGCCGGCCCCATCGGGATCACTTGCGAACCACCCTGAAGGGTCTGAACGGTTTCGTACCCCTTGAAATTCTGGATCACGCCCTGTCCGGTCAAAACCACAGCCAGCAGGATAGAAAGCGGCAAAAGCACGTACAAAGTTGAGCGCGTGAGATCAACCCAGAAGTTACCCAGCTTATCGGTGGTTTTTCGCGAAAGTCCTTTGACAAGTGCCAGCAAAACGGCTATTCCGGTTGCAGCGCTCACAAAGTTCTGCACCGTAAGGCCAACCATTTGAACCAGGTAACTTAACGTCGATTCACCGGCATACCCCTGCCAGTTGGTGTTGGTCATAAAGCTGACGGCCGTATTGAAGGCCGAATGCCAGCTCACATTCGAAAGGTGGGCCGGGTTTAAAGGCAACTGCGCCTGAAAAAGCTGGACAAGGAAGACAAACAGGAAACCAACCAAATTGAAAATCAGCAACCCAAAGGCGTAAGATTTCCAATTGCTTTCCGCATTAGGATCAATTCCCGAAAATTTGTAAATCAGCTTTTCGAGCCATCCCAGAACAGGTTGCATCAAATGCCGTTCGCCGGAGAAAACCTTACTCATGTATTCGCCCAGAACCGGCGTCAGCCCGATCAGCAGGGCAAAGAACAAAACAAGCTGAAAAATTTCGTGCGTGGCCATATTGCTCAGTTTTAGAATTTTTCAGGTTTGATCAGCGAATACAACAGATAACCCAGCAGAACAAATGCGATCAGAGCGCCCAGAATATACCAGGCCATCCCGTTCATGGCCTGCAGGTGTCCTTGTGTTACCGAAGGAATCACTCCTGGTATGAAATTCATTGTCTTCATATTGTATCGTTTTTGAACAATACAAATTTACCCCCGATAGCATAAGGGTTTTATAAAGATTTAAGAACCAGGTGTAAGGATTTTATAAAGAAGGATAGACAGTAGAACCAGTCTGCCAGGAGCATGTATGTGCCTGAGATTTGAATTTCCGGTAAGAGTGATTGCTGAGCTTGCCGATGCAGGGTGTGAGATGTGCTCCGGAGGACTAATGGCTTACCGGCAACCTACTCAATTAGCGTCCTTTTATTTATTCACTGGCTCCTTCAGGTATACTACAAGATTGTTCTGCATGGCTGGTGTCAATTTGCAATTGACACCTTATAGTGGCGGATCTGTGATCCGCATGCCGGTTGTGCGAATTTCCCGCACATCGTTGCCATCCATCAAACACCAGCAATAGTCCTCCAACTTTTTGTTTGCCGGATTATAAATCCTGAGCTTAAAAGTGCCAATTACAAATTGGCACTAGCTGCTGCGAACTTTTATTGCATATCCAGAAGAGCAGGTGTTGGTGGCAGTAGTTTATTGGCAATGATTGCGCTTAATCCATTTTAATTCTTTCCATATTTTCTCATTTTCTTTCATATCTAAACCATGATGTTCTGCGTCTTGTATTGCTTTACACGCATTTGCAAAATCCGTATTGGCATAGTAAGCAAGAGCCAAATTAGAATAGCTAACAAACATTGTAGAATCAAGTTTCACTGAATTTGAATAATCTAAAATAGCTTTATCATATAGTTTAAGTTTAAAATAAAGTAACCCACGATTATTAAAAAATGCTGCACATGTACTATCGATGATTATTGCAGTATCCAATAGCGCAATTGCTTTTTCCAAATTGTTAACCCTTGCAAAACATTCAGATAGATCAAATAAAATTCTAGGGTTGCGTGGTTCGAGTTTTAAGGCTTTTCTATAAATTGGGATCGCATTCAAAAAGTCTTTTGAATCTCTCATTTCGGAACCCTTTTTACTTAATAGCTCCGTTTCTTTATATTCAAAATTATAGGGCAGATTTGTGACAATTCCTTCATCTGCATTATAACGATCATACCATTCTTTAGGAAAATACTGTCTTGGTAATTTGTGAAATCCAAATCCGAATCCAAAAAGAGGAATCGACAAAAATAAATAAAGAAGTGTCGCAGTAGTGAGTTTTAAATCTTTTCCAACACCTTTTATTAAATATAACACTGAACCAATAATATAAATAGGAATAATCACTAGTCCGGGGTAGTCAGCGAACCGATGGTACATATATCTGGAGAAAAGGCAAATTGACATTAAAACAGTAAGAATCTGTAGAGTAGCAAAATATATATTCAATTTCTTAATAGTCAATTCCTTTATTGTTTTAGCTAAAAAAAAGATAAATAGTCCCAAAAAACCAAGAACAATAAAATAATTACTAACCTGCCAATCTCGCTCTCGAAAAAATAAACCAATTGGAATAAAACCAACCGAAATGCAAAACCAAATCCATTTAATTTTATTCATAACATACTCTTAATTTGAACAATGCTCTCTTTACTATTGCCACCAACGTAGGAAGCTACACGCAGTTGCCGACTGTGGGCGATTTGGCTAACGCCGATTTTCAATTCCTGTCAAGCCGAAAAGCTGCTTGGGCGGAAAGATGCCCACCGAAAACCACCGCCGCCGCACTTGACGGGTAGCTGAAGTTATGCCGTCGTGCTTTTGTCATTCAATTGGCTTCTTATTTGTTCATTAATGATTAGAACTTATATTCTAAAATATCTACAAATGGTACATAATTGGTAACCGGAAATAGACCTCAATCGGTTTACCATCTAAATATAATATTCCCCAATTTTTATACTTATTTATAAGTTCAATTGAAGCCGTTTCTAAACCATGGCCTAAATTGGTCAATGGGTTGATTTGCTTTATCAGTCCGTCTTTGCCAACAATAAAACTTATCATTACCTTACCTTGAATACCCTTTTCAAGCGCGTCAGTAGGATATGTCAATTTTCTTGAAACATATTTATAGAATTTCGAAACTTTAAGGTCAAAATCTGGCTCAAACTTGGCTCTGTTGTAAATAGTGTCTTGATCAGAAACCCAATATTCTCGATTTACTTGATTGTCTTTAATATCAACAATTCTGTTCATTCCCATCAATGAGTCAAAATACTTATAATCAAAATCTTGTTTGGTCAAAAGGTCAGCTCCGAGTTCTGAAACGAATTTTTTCAATACCATTTCACCATTTTTCTCAACTTCTATACTTCTAATCTTATTATTGCTGTAAAATGTGGTGTCACATTTTTGACAATAGGCTGACATTATTCCCATTGTCATGAGAATTACAACAAGGCTAATTTTAAGATTCAAATTCATATTATTATTCGATATGTTTCTGTAAGCCCTAGCATGCGGCATAAC
>CAZAVU010000047.1:0-29209 GCA_964488805.1 uncultured Odoribacter sp.
AAGTTGGGCGGCTATACGGGCGATTGCCTGGGCGCATTGCAGCAGCTTTCCGAAGCGATTTTTTATCTCGGGTTGATCGCCTTTCAAAACTGGACGGTATGATTATCACCGCAATCCGGCATACTTCGGTAGGTGTTCCTTCAGGAATTTGCTACGGAACGACCGATGTTCCTTTAGCCGAAACCTTTGGCGACGAGGCTGAACAGATTTCACAGCAGTTAGAAAGTCTGAATTTTGACAAGATATTTTCAAGTCCTTTGAGCCGATGTAGAACACTGGCTTCGCGAATTTTTCCTGAAAGGGAAGTTGCTTCAGACCAACGGTTGGTTGAGCTTAATTTTGGCGATTGGGAAATGCAGAAATGGGATGCAATTTTCAATTCGCCAGAAGGTAAAATCTGGTTTCAGGATTACGCTCGTGCAAATTGCTCAAACGGAGAGTCGTTTGGCGATCTGATTTCGAGGGTGAAATCGCTTCTGAAAGAGTTGAAGGATACAGAAAACGAACAAATCGCATTAATCACTCATGCCGGGGTAATCAGGACGTTGATGTGCCTGCTTCAGCAAAAAACTCCTGAAGAAGCATTTAATACGCCCCTGAAATATGGGGAAATCATACATTTCGTTTATCGAGCGGACTCGAAACTAGTAACCCGAAACCCGCAACAATCTAACAAACCAATACAATGACCCAGAATCTTCGCCCCATCATGTTTGTCGGAACCGGCTCCGACGTGGGAAAAAGCATTATCAACGCCGGATTTTGCCGCATTTTCAGGCAGGATGGCTATTCGCCGGCACCGTTTAAGGCTCAGAACATGTCGCTCAACTCGTTTGCCGGAATCGATGGGCTGGAACTTGGCCGTGCACAGGCTGTTCAGGCCGAGGCGTGCGGTATTGAGCCGCTGAGCCAGATGAACCCCATTTTGCTGAAGCCCACCAGTAACCAAAATGCCCAGGTGGTGCTGAACGGAAAACCCATTGGCAACCAATCGGCAAAGGAATATTTTCTGGGAACCAACCGCGATGCGCTTTTTGCCGAGGCCATGAACGCTTATCACTGGTTGGCGGAGCAGTACAACCCAATGGTGATTGAAGGCGCCGGAAGCATCTCCGAAATCAACCTGCGCGACAAGGACATCACCAACATGCGTGTGGCTCTTGAAGTGAATGCGGCTGTAATTTTGGTGGCCGACATCGACCGGGGCGGCGTTTTTGGCAGTGTTTACGGCACGTTGCAACTGCTTCCGCCTGAAGAACGGGCATTGGTGAAAGGCATCCTGATCAACAAATTCAGGGGCGATATCGATCTTTTTACTGAAGGACGGAAAATGATGGAAGAACTGACCGGCGTTCCGGTGATGGGTGTGGTGCCGTATTTTCGCGACATCCACATCGACGACGAGGATTCGGTGGTCATCGACCACAAAGCCGGGAAAACGCAGGCCGGGAAGGTGAATGTAGCGGTTGTTTTGCTGCGTCACATGTCGAATTTTACCGATTTCAATGTGCTGGAACGGGTTTCGGAAATCAACCTGTTTTACACGGCCAATCCTGAAGAAATTGAGCAGGCCGATGTGGTGGTTATTCCCGGCTCGAAAAACACCATTGCCGATCTCGACAATCTCCGAAAAAGCGGACTGGCAAAAGCGATTCTGAACAGTCATGAAAAAGGACATGCTGTATTCGGCATTTGCGGCGGGTTTCAGATGATGGGGCTCGAAATTCACGATCCGGAGCAAGTTGAAGGTTCGGCAACTTTCATGCCCGGACTCGGATTGTTGCCGGTGGTAACCACGCTGACCAATGAAAAACGCACGGTGCAAAGCGACTTTACCTTCAGGAATGAAGCGGGTTTGTGCAAAGGCTACGAAATTCACATGGGACAAACCGAACTGAAGGGCGGAACTCCACTGGCTCAACTTAGCGAAGCGCAAACTGATGGCTGTTTCCTGAACGACAAAACCTGGGGAACTTATCTGCATGGCATTTTCGATAATGTGCCGGTTATTGAATCTATCCTGAAAGCCTGTGGAAAAGAAGCACAAATCCAGGAATTCGATTATCCGGCCTATAAAAACGGGCAATACGACAAGCTGGCCGCGCTGCTGCGCGAAAGCTGCGATATGGACTATGTGTATCGGGTGTTGAAAGAAAGTGATCAGTGATCAGTCGCAGTTGCCACAATCGACAAACGAAAATGTCCAATTATGAATAAACAATATCCAGATTCCAACAAGAAGCAAAATTGCAGTTAACCTGGAACTTGGAACCTTAAACTTGGAACTTTATGAGCGGATTAATTCACATTTATACCGGTGAAGGAAAAGGCAAAACCACCGCTGCTGTTGGCCTGGCGGTAAGAGCGCTGGGACACGGTTTGAAGGTTTGCTATGTGCATTTTAACAAGCAGCCCGATTTGTACGGCTACAACGAAATTCAAAGCCTTCGGAAACTGGGAGCTGTTGTTCTGGGGTTTACCGATGGGCACTGGTCATTTAATGCTTCGGTTACCAAAGAAAGCAGCCGGAAAGACGTCTTGGCCGGGCTGGCAGAACTCGGAAAGTACATTCAGGCAGAAAACCCTGATTTGCTGATTCTGGACGAAATCCTGATTTCAGTTCGCGACGGGGTGCTGGCCGAATCGGAAATCATTGATTTTGTATCCCGGAAACCGGCTCCTCTGGAACTGGTCATGACTGGCCGCGATGCCAGTCCGGGATTGATTGAAATTGCCGATTATGTCAGCCATATTCAGAAGGTGAAACATCCGTTCGACCGAAAAATATACAGCCGCAAAGGCATCGAGTATTGATTTCGGTGGGAAAGGATTAGAACAAGGCTTTAAGAAAATCTTCAACGGGGAAGGCGCATTGCTGAAATTCAGAATTCAATTCATAAACACGTGGTTTCAAAGCTTCGTAATCGTGCCTGCACCCCCGAATCGTTCCGTTAATTTTTTCTCCTAATTCACTGGGGATGGCGCCCGAAACGGCAATTTCGGCAAGCAGTCCGCGTTCAACCGATAGGTGGATGTGAACCAGACCATTGACAGTTTTCAGTGTACTGACAAAACGGTAACGGGGCGAGTAGCCAAAAATCCAGTCCCAGGTCTGGTACTTTTCGTCGCGAAGTTTTTCAATGGCTGCAATATCAACAGCAGTTGGATTATAAACCTGAAAATCGGGATAAGTACCGCAAATTTCGGCAAAAAGAAACTGAGTGAATTCCTCAACAGAAATCGGAGTCGGCAGGTAACTGGCAATATTGGTCACTTCGCTGCGATTCGATTGTACCGCTTTGTCTTCGAACTTTGTCAAATCTACTTTCAACGCGCCTTTCAACGCTTCCAGATGACTGTCGAACAGCAAAGTGCCGTGATGCAAAACCCGGTTTTTGTGCACATGTTCGGCATTTCCCGAGATTTTTTTGCCGTCGATCAGCAAGTCGTTGCGACCCGTGGTGTAAGCGTCAACTCCCAGTTTTTTCAGTGCAGCAACGACCGGAACGGTGAATATTTTAAAATTTACTTCCGAGATATCCTTCACATTCCGGATGAATGTAAAATTCACGTTGCCCGGATCGTGAAAAACCGTGCCGCCACCCGAAAGCCGTCGTGCCACCGGAATTTGGTTTTTACGCACAAATTCGTGATTGATTTCGGCCAGCGCATTCTGATGCTTGCCAACTACCACCGATGGTTTGCTCCGCCAAAGCATGAAAAAATCCTCCTGAAAATTCTTCAGAAAATACTCTTCCGTAGCTAGGTTAAAATACGGATCGGTGCTGGTTTGATTGAGGCAAAGTGTAATCATGAAGGCAAAAGTAAGAAAATGTTAGGCACAGGCAGTAGGCAGAAGTGAAAAGGCAGAAGTTCGGAGTAAGACGCTGAAAGAGTTGCACCCTGCTACAATCTGTATTCTCATGCATCTTCAAATTCCCAAATTTCTACATTTCCAAATCCGGCTTTTAGAATTCCACCTGCACCCCAATCGTTGGCAGCACCGTTCCCGAGGTATTTTTCACGGTACGCAGCACATAGCGCGTCCCGTTGTCGGTGGTCAGGAAATTGCCGTTTGCATCTTGTTCGCGCACAACCAAATCCTGCGATTCAGACTGGTAATTGTAGAAATTCTGAATGTCGATGTAGAATTTCAGCGTCATCTTTTTCAGGTAATACGATTTGTCAACCCGGACATCCAACTGGTGGAAAACCCCAAAACGATTGGCATTCAGTTTCGAATTATCCAGATACGGCCCGCCTTGCAGGTTCCAGGCTGCGACGAGCGACGAGCGGTTCAGATCCCAGGGGGTGTAAGGCAAACCGCCCACAAAACGGAAGCGTCCGCCCACCTGCCAGTTGCGCTTTAAAGAAGCTGTTCCGGTCATGCTCAGGATGTGTTTGCTGTCCCAGGCCGAAACAATGTATTTGCCGTCGCCATTCTCAAACTCGCTGCGCACCAGCGTGTACGACAGATTCAGATTGTATTTCGAAGAGCTGATCCGCGCCTGAAATTCAGCGCCGTAAGCTCGTCCTTTCGAGGTTGAAGTTACAGCCTCATCGCCAATCACACCATAATCGGCACCTTTATTGGCCAGCGAAATCTGATCGTTTACCGAAAACGGGTAATCGCGGTAGTTTTTCAGGAAACCTTCGAGCGAAAACTGCATGGCCGTTGCAGGTTTAAATTCCAGTCCACCAATAAAATGATCGACCGAAATGTATTTCAGATTGTCCTTGTTCACAAAAGCCGAGCTCTGCTGGTAGCCCATTGCCGTGTAGGGTGGTAGCTGGTAATATCTTCCTGAATTCAGGTTCAGGCTCCATTGCGGATTAAGTTGATACGAAGCCGAAACGCGCGGAGAGAACTGTTTCAGCAAATTGCTCATTCCTGAAGAATAGCTATTCCCATCGAGCCTGAAACCGGCAGAGAGCGTCAACCTTTCAGCCAAAAACTCATGGCTAACCTGTCCAAAAATTCCGTATTTCACAAAATCTAAACTGGTGTCGTAATTCACTTTCTGAACGGTTTCGTTGTAGAAACGCCTTTGCAGGGTGTTGTTGGTGTAGCGCACAAAATCGACGTTGGCACCAATGTTAGCCTTAAAACCATCCATGCGCATGTTGTCTTCGAACCTGATTTTGTTTTCCTGCTCCTGCGAGGCGTAATCCAGTATCTTGTTGCTCTCCGAGCTATCGTCGTTCTCAAGGTATTTCGTGCGGTTGTTACTTAAATGGCTCCGGCTAAGCACAACGGTTTGGAAACTGTTTTCCCTGAAATGTTTGTAAACCGCGCCGATGGTGTAACTCCACTGGTCGTAAACCGGCAACTGGGCTAAAATGTATTTTTGCTGATCATCCGGTTTTTTGATGTCGAGGTTCAGGTCGTTGATGTCTTTCGAGGCCAGACCCAGGATGGTCAGCTCATTTTTGGCATCGAAGCGCGTACGAACTTTAAACTGCATGTCGTTGAAAGTGGGCAAAAACGGCAACTTCAGCGCCGTAAACAGCAATTTCAGGTACGATCGCCGGGCCGAAACAATGAACGTGGTTTTATCGCCAAGTGGTCCGTCGAGTGTGGCCGAAACTTCCGAAGCGCCCAGACTTCCCTTAAACTTCAGCTTGTCGGCATTCCCATCCACCTGACCGAATTCGAAAACTCCGCTCAGTGCATTTCCGCGATCTGCGGGGAAAGCTCCTGAATAGTAGTTCACTTCGCGGATCAGGTCGGCATTCAGGATACCCACAGCTCCGCCCGATGCGCCCTGCGTGGCAAAGTGGTTGATGTTCGGGACCTCAACGCCATCGAGGTAAAAACGACTTTCGGAAGGCCCGCCTCCGCGAATGATAATATCATTTCGGAACGACGGCGACGACAAAACGCCGGCAAATGATTGGATCACTTTCGAAATGTCGCGGTTAGCGCCGGGACTTTTTTCAATTTCAGCAATGCCAATGGTCTTCAGCGAAACCGGACTTTCTTCGGTTTTTCGGTATGGCGAAGCACTAACAGTAACTTCTTCCAGTTGGGTATCACGTCTGTCCATTCTGATTTCGACGGAAGTCACTTTGGCGTTGCTCACTTCGATTTCAGGAGAAAGAGTAGTGTGGTAGCCTATAAACGAAGCCTGAACACGCACAAAACCGGGTTTCAATCCGTTGACCTGAAAATTACCGTTGTCGTCGGTAACTGCGCCAGTCGTCGTTCCAACCACCACCACATTTACAAAAGGCAACGGTTCGTTGCTCTGGGCATCAATTACACGTCCTTTCAGCATCGCCTGCTGAGCTTTAAGTCCTGTTTGAAACCCTAAAATGATAAGGCTGATCAAAAACAATTTTCTCATCTTTTATTTCAGATTAGTCAATCCTGCATGATTGTTAAAATGCAAACTTAACCAAGATATGCCGGTCAAAGTTTAAACGTCACATTTGTTTTTTATAATATTGCTTAAAAATTACGTTTATGAGACTGGTTATTCAACGTGTAAGTTCGGCCTCGGTTGAAGTGGAAGATTTTGTGGTTGCAGAAATTGAAACCGGATTGCTGATTCTGGCCGGAATTGAAGAAGCCGATACTGCCGAAGACATCGACTGGCTGGTAAAAAAGGCATGTCAGTTGCGCATTTTCAATGATGCTGAGGGTGTGATGAACCTTTCGGTGCAGGAAGTTGGCGGGAAGATCATCCTGGTCAGTCAGTTTACGCTACATGCCTCGACCAAAAAAGGAAACCGCCCGTCGTACATTCGCGCCGCCCCCCCCGAAACGGCCATTCCGCTTTATGAGGATTTGATCGACGAATTCAAAAAAGTGCTGGGGAACAAAAAAGTGGAAACCGGCATCTTTGGCGCCGACATGCAGGTTTACCTCGTGAACGATGGCCCTGTGACGATTATTTTGGATTCGAAGAATAAGGATTTTTAGTTATTAGCAGCCAGCTGCTAGTAGCTAGCAAAAATCACAAACATGGAAAACAAAATCATATCCATCCCTGAAGCCCAGCAAATGGTTGATCAATGGATCAAAACCATTGGCGTGCGCTACTTCAGCGAGTTGACCAACATGGCCATCCTCACGGAGGAAGTGGGCGAACTGGCGAGGCATTTTGCCCGGCAATTTGGCGATCAATCGTACAAAGACCCGGTTTCTGCCGAGGAAGGCAAAGAGCTCTTAGCCGACGAGATGGCCGATGTGCTGTGGGTGTTGATCTGTCTGGCCAACCAAACTGGAGTCGATTTGAACGATGCCTTCCTAAAAAACATGGAGAAAAAAACCAGCCGCGACAAAGACCGGCACCAAAACAACGAGAAACTTCGTTAGTTTAAAGTTTCAGGTTCAACGTTTAAAGTTGCCTGAAACAATGTCAACATCGATAACTTTTTGAACCTTGAACTTTATAACATTAAACTAAAAGATATGTCCATCGAAACTTGCCCATTATCCTCTGAAGATATTCAATCGGAGTTGGAAGCCATACGCGAAATTGCAGTTAAAAACCACAACACTTCAATGTTCAAACTGGCTTTGTCGTGTGTGGACCTGACTACACTGAATTCGACCGATACGGTTGCCTCGGTGTCGGCATTTACCGAAAAAGTCAACAACTTTCCGGTGAAGTTTCCGGGAATCAGCAATGTGGCTGCTCTTTGTGTTTACCCCAACATGGCTCAGACGGTAAGATCAGTTCTGAAAGTTCCCAATGTTTACGTTGCCGCCGTAGCCGGTGGATTCCCGTCTTCAATGACTTTCACCGGATTGAAAATGGAAGAAGCCCGTTTGGCCGTTGCTTCCGGAGCCAACGAAATCGACATTGTTGTGCCGCTATGGGCTTTCCTGGCCGGCGATTTCGAAACTGTTTCGACCGAGATTGCGGCCACAAAAAAAGCCATTGGCGATGCCCACCTGAAAGTCATTCTCGAATCCGGGGTTCTTTCAATCGACCAGATTTGGCAGGCCTCGCTGTTGTCGATGGAGTCGGGCGCCGATTTCATTAAAACCTCCACCGGAAAACTGCCACAAGCTGCCACGCCCGAAGCTGCTTTCGTAATGTGCCTGGCCATCAAACAATATTTCGAAGAAACCGGAAAGAAAATTGGCTTTAAACCTGCCGGAGGAATCGTTGCTCCTGAAGATGCTATCCTGTATCTGACTATTGTTCAGGAAATTTTAGGCGACGAATGGCTGAATCCTTCGTTATTCAGGATAGGAGCCAGCCGCCTGGCCAACAACCTGCTCGAAAAAATAACCGGAAGCAACGTCAAACATTTTTAAGGTTGAAACTGTTTTAAAGGGCAAGATCATTAAAACATTCAATTATGGCAAAAATTACGTTGAAAGGAAATGCAATTCAAACAATAGGCGAACTTCCGGCCAAAGGAACATCAGCGCCTGATTTCGAACTGGTAAAAAATGACTTATCAAAGGTTTCGCTGAAGGACTTTGCCGGGCAGCGACTGGTTCTCAATATTTTTCCGAGTCTGGACACTGGCACCTGTGCAGCCTCTGTCCGCCGTTTTAACAAAGAAGCTGTCGGACTGGCAAACACCAAAGTGCTTTGCATCTCGCGCGATTTGCCTTTTGCACAGGCACGTTTCTGCGGAACTGAAGGCATTGCCAATGCCATAACCCTGTCAGATTTTGCAACCGGCAAATTCGGGAAAGATTATCAGTTGGAAATAACCACGGGCCCCCTGGCCGGTCTTCATTCGCGTACGGTGATTGTGCTGGACGAAAACCACCAGGTGATTTACACGCAACAGGTTCCTGAAATTGTGGATGAACCAGATTACGATACCGCTCTAAACTCGCTGAAATAGAGTTTGCTTTTATCAGAAAACATTAAGCCTAAAGCTGCATGTTTCTGCAGACAGCTTTAGGCTTTTTTAGTCATTATCGGAGAAATGCAGAAATTTAGGATATTGAGTGAAAGTGTGCGAATCTCATTTCTGTAAGAAATTTTCCGTAATGAATACGATTCAAAAAATGTTTCGATATATTTGATCGCGTTAAAAGTAATTTCAATTTTCGTGTAGATGAACGATCAGAGGTATCCCAATATCCTTATTGCGGAAGATGTAGAATCAAATTTTCTATATCTGAAAGCGGTTTTAAGTAAATTGAATGCAACCATTTTCTGGGCAAAAAACGGAATTGAAGCGGTTGAACTTTGTGATGGCAAAGACAATATTGATCTGGTGTTGATGGATTTACAGATGCCGGAGATGAATGGCTACGAGGCTACCAAGATATTGAAAAATAAATATCCCGAATTGCCCATTATTGCTCAAACCGCTTTTGCAATGTCAGACGACCGGGAAAAAGCTTTATGTGCAGGATGCGACGACTATCTGGCCAAGCCAATCCGGTCAAAAGATTTGTTAACCATTGTCGAAAAGTATATTAACCGATAAGAAGTAGAACTACGATAAACAAAACGTCCGTCAGAATCCAGATGGGCGTTTTTTTGTATTGTGCGGATACTGTAAATACATAGCAATCATTACATTTGTCAGATTGAAAAATTCAGGAAATACTGACAAGGAATATACCAGGATAAGCCATGAACAAAAACAATAACCAGAACAAACAGTTTTTACTTGACCAGCGGTATCTGAAAATGGCCGCTATATGGGCCCAGAACTCCTACTGCAAACGTCGTCAGGTGGGTGCCCTTTTGGTAAAAGATAAAATGATTATTTCCGACGGATATAACGGCACGCCTTCTGGATTCGAGAACAATTGCGAAGATGCCAACAACCATACTTACCCCTATGTTTTACATGCCGAAGCCAACGCGATTACCAAAGTGGCAAAATCGAACAACAGCAGCGAAGGGGCAACCTTGTATGTAACGTCCTCTCCTTGTCTGGAATGCTCGAAGCTGATTATTCAGGCAGGAATAAAGCGGGTTGTCTTTTACGACAATTACCGCCTGGAGGATGGTATCGATCTGCTAAAAAAAGCTGGCATCGAAGTGGTCCAGGTAGAGCTGGAATAAAATCTGTTTTCACAAGACACCATACATAATCCGATATTAATATCCCATTCATGAGAAGATCAAAATTTTCAGTATATATCCCGGCATTACTGGCAGTTGCCCTGATTGCCGGTATCCTGATCGGGAACCTGCTTTCACGAAATTCAGGCAAGTCTTCCCAGTTGTCCATGTTAAAATCCGGGAAACTGGATGCCATCATTGACCTGGTACAAAATGCATATGTCGATTCAATCTCCACCGATACGCTGGTTGAAAGAACGATTCCCCAGTTGCTTAAAAACCTTGATCCGCATACGGTTTATATTCCGGCAAAGGAAATGGTTGGGGTGGAAGAAGAAATGCGCGGCAACTTTGGCGGTATTGGCGTTCAGTTTTCTATCCAGAACGACACGGTTATGGTCGTCGATGTGGTATCGGGCGGGCCGTCGTCGAAACTGGGAATTTTACCCGGCGACCGCATCGTGACAGTTAACGACACCGCTCTGGTTGGGAAAAGCCTGAAAAATGAACAGGTACTTTCGAAACTCAGGGGCGAAAAAGGGACCAAAGTGAAGGTTGGCATTAAGCGCAAAGGGTTCAAAGGCCTGATTCCTTTTGAAATTACCCGCGGCGATATTCCAATTTTTAGTGTCGATGTAAGCTACATGATTGACCCGACTACCGGTTACATCAAGGTCAGCCGGTTTGCCGAAAAGACTTATGAGGAATTTATGGAAGGCATGAAAACGTTGCAACAACAGGGCATGAAAACCGTGATTGTTGATTTACGCGGCAATCCGGGAGGATTTCTTACCGCGGTGATCCGGATGGTCAATGAGTTCCTGGATAAGGGCGAACTGATTGTTTATACCCAGGGAAATTCACAGGCCAAAAAAACTTATCAGGCTGATGGGAAGGGGTCATTCAGGGATAAAGGAATCGTGGTTTTGATTGATGACTTCTCGGCTTCAGCCAGCGAAATCTTTGCCGGGGCCATTCAGGATAACGACCGGGGATGGATTATCGGACGGCGTTCGTTCGGGAAAGGACTGGTTCAGGAACAAATCCCGTTTAACGATGGCAGCGCCGTACGCCTGACCGTGGCCCGCTATTACACTCCGAGTGGCCGGTGCATCCAGAAACCTTATGACAAGGGCAATGACGAATATTACAAAGACATCATGGATCGCGCCATTCACGGCGAATTCCAGAAGGCCGACACGGCCCGGTTCTCGCACGCCCAGAAGTATAGCACCACTGCAGGCCGGGTTGTTTACGGAGGTGGCGGCATCATGCCCGATTATTTCATTCCCGCCGATACAACCGGATTTTCCGATTATTTTTCAAAAATCACCCAAAAAGGACTGATCTACCAGTTTGCCCTCGACTTTGCCGACTCGCACCGCAAAGAATTATCGGGCTTCAAAACCTCGGCCGATTTTAACAACTACTTCCGGAAAACCGATGTTTTGAAACTGTTTGTTGACTTTGCTGAAAAGAAAGGCGTCAAGGCGAGCGGTCAGGACCTGAAGACTTCGACTCCAATCATGGAATGTCAGATAAAAGCCTACATCGCCCGAAACATTATTGGCGAAGAAGGTTTTTATCCGATCATTCAGGATATCGATAATACCTTACTTCAATCCATCGAAAAATCACGCGTCCCGATTCAACAAAATTTATCAAGTGCTGTAACAAAATAAAGCTCTGATCGTCTTACCCACAAAATGTAAGCGAGTCGGTATGAACGTAAAGGAATACAACCAATCGGTTGACCTGTATTCAGATAACGTTTTTCGGTTTATCCTGAAAAACATCAGGGATGAAGAACGGGCACGGGATATCGTTCAGGAAAGCTATGAGAAATTGTGGCGAAACGCTGAAAATGTCAGCTTCGAAAAGGTCAAATCCTATTTGTTCACCACTGCCTATCACACCATGATTGACGTCTTGCGCAAAGAAAAGCGCCAGACCTATTTGGAAGACTACCGGCTCCCGGAAGACATGCACAACGAACAGTATTCCGATCTGTCGGAAATTCTGAATGAGGCAGTAACCCGTTTGCCCGACATTCAGCGAACGGTAGTGCTGTTGCGCGATTACGAAGGCTATTCCTACAAGGAAATCGGGGATGTCACCTCGTTAAGCGAAGCCCAGGTCAAGGTGTACATTTACCGGGCCAGGGTTTTTCTCAAAAATTACATCGGTAAAATGGATTTAGTGGTATGATGATAACCAGAGACAATTACGAATCGTTCTTCCTCGATTTCCTGGAAGGAAACCTGGATGAGGAGAAAATTGATCAGTTGCTGGATTTCCTGTCCCAAAATCCTGATCTGAAGGAAGAACTGCATCAATTCGAAAATATCCGGTTAACCGAAGAGCCGGTCGCTTTTTCGGGGAAAGGACAACTGTATAAAACAGAGGCTGACCGGAATGCTGTTTTCGAAAATAAAGCTGTGGCTTATCTCGAGGGCGATCTTGACGCTGACGGCCGGACGAATTTTGAAACGTATCTTGCTGCCCATCCCGAACTGGGAAAGGAATACCATCTTTTTACCCGGACACGGCTGACGCCTGATGCCGGAATCAAATATCCGGATAAAAAGAAGCTGTACCATAAATCGGGAACAACGATTGCAATGAACTGGGTCGCCCGGGCTGCTGCTGTGGTTGTTCTGCTCTGGGGGATCAATTCACTGATCAACAACTCCCATCAACCCGAAACGTTCGCTCCAAAAACCGAAATGGCTGAGATAAAGCCAAAAACTCTGCCTCAGGGGAATATGATAGAACCGGGAAAGAACATGCAGGAGACTGTTGCCCCGAAAAAGACGGTAGCCGTTGGCAAAACAAATGCAGCGCGAGATATTGTGCGCAAACAAGCCCCAAAAAGGACAGAAAGAAAACCGGATACAGAGAGCGTGTTTGTTGAACGCGATTTAACCATTCTTGCCCAAATCACCCCGATTTCGGCTCAACTGGAGAATGAACCCGATGAAAACCAACTGGCTGTCTCCCGTTCGGTGAATGTGGAAAAGATCAACGATCCCAGGAATATTATGACCCTTGAAGAATTTCTGGCCAGCAGGGTGAAGAAAGTTTCTGGTGAGGGGCTGCTATCATTTCAGCGCATAGCCCGCGTGGGACTGGAACTAGCCTCTGAGATCTCGGGCGAACGGATTGGCTACAAAACCAAAGACGGTAAAATTTCCAGTATCGATTTCGAAAGCAAACTGATGGCTTTTTCGATCCCGTTGAAAAAAGAATAAAAATGGCTGTAACATTCAAATACAGCTCGCCGTCATACAGGCAAATTAAAAAAATGAAAGCCATGAAATCATTTATTTTCTCTTTAACAGCAATTGCCGCATTTTGCCTTAACCTGAATGCACAAAATGAATCCTCCGGATCGAAGACAGTAACTGTGGTAGTCAAATCGGAGCTTTCGAAAGATACCATCAAGCAAGCGGTTTTTCAGGAGGATACCGCCATTGTTCGGGTCGGGGAAAAGAACATAAAGGTAATCAGTCACGAAGGCGGGACCGAGATTATCTGGGGCAAAGACAAGGACAAGAAAGACAAATCAGACCGGTTTAACGGCCACTGGGAAGGAATTGATTTTGGATTTTTAGATTATGACAAAGTCATGTATATGGAAAATGATTTTATGGAACTTAGTCAGCCAAAATCGACCCAAATCAACCTGAACTTTTATGAGTTAAACATAGGACTTCAACGTAAAAAAAAATCAATTGGCTTAATATCAGGGCTTGGCCTACGAATTGACAATTATCGATTTCAGAACCCATACACACTTAATAAAGGTAAATATAGCTTAGAACCTGTTTTGCTCGAATACGACAACCTTTCAAAGTCGAAATTGGTCGTGACTTACCTTTCTATACCCGCTTTGTTTGAATTTCAAATTCCTGTAAATCATGGGGATGATCATTTGTATGTGAATGCAGGTTTAATCGGCAACATGCGAATTGGTGCCCATACAAAAGTAAAACATGGTGATAGTAAAGATAAAAACCGTAGCGATTTTCACATAAGACCTTTCAACTATTCATCGACAATCAGGGTCGGCTATAAAAATGTAGGTCTGTTTTTTAATTATGACATGGAATATCTACTTAAAGATTATAAAAGTCCAATACTTCGCCCAATTTCTTTCGGCGTTAGTTTCAATTAAAAACTGATTTTGCCACAGTGCAACAAAGGAGTTTATCCGATCAGATAGACTCCTTTTTTGCTTTTGATTGTTTACCTTTGCTCTGTAGTTCGAAATGTTTGAAATGATTGTGCTTCTGGCCTTTCCTGTCCTTACATGTTCCGGACTTTAACTTTATCAGCTACGAAAATGAAATATATATTCCTGATTTTAGCCGCATCATTTATTTCGTTTCAGTTAACAGCTCAAACGAATGATTCCCTCATTGTGGCGAAGAGTTCGGCAGGAAGGCTTTCCGGATTGATAAACATTCAGGATCTGGTAACGAGCGGATTTAACTACTGGGAAGATGAATTTAAAGGGCACTGGTCGGGCATTGAGTTTGGTATCAACGGGTTTGTCCATTCGGATTACAGCATGTATCCTGCCACGGAAAACGATTTCCTGAAAAACGACCTGCTTCGCTCGAATGTGTTAAACCTGAATTTATTACAATATTCCAAAGGACTTCAGCAAACCCGCAACACGATTGGCCTGGTTACCGGTTTGGGGTTGAGTTTGCAAAGCTATCGTCTTGAAAACAATACGACCATTACCATTGACGAAGACCGGAAAGTCCATCCGGAAATCCTCTTTTTCGATTCGAACCAGAAGTCGAAACTTTCGTCGCTTTATCTTGAGGTTCCACTCTTGCTCGAATTTCAGGTGCCGGTTGGCAATCATCTGAACCGCTTGTATTTTTCGGGAGGAATCACCGGGGCAAAAAGGCTGGAAACTCACACCAAAATCAAGTACCGGAGAGATGGCAAAAAAGAAAAACTCAAATCGCCTGGCGAATACTCAATTCCCGATTATGAAATTGCCGGAACTTTCCGCATAGGTTACCGGTGGGTCAATTTGTTTGCCTCTTATGATTTGCTGCCGTTGTTTGAAGACCGCCGCGGCCCGGTTTTGCACCCCTGGTCGGTAGGGTTACGCCTCATCTCCTTCTGAAGCCGGATTACAAATTGCCTGACATCGGAATGGTAAAAAAGAAAGTGCTTCCCACTCCTAGTTCCGATTCGAGCCAGATTTCTCCGCCCATTAATTCGATCAGGTTTTTCGTAATTGCCAGTCCAAGCCCATTTCCGCCGAACTTACGCGTAAACGCGGTTTCTACTTGCCTGAAGCGTTCAAAAACTTTGGTATGGAATTTAGGATCGATGCCTATTCCGGTATCTTTCACGTAAAATTCGACCATTTCTCCACGTGGCCTGCACCCCACCTCGATGTATCCTTCCGAAGTAAATTTCAGTGCATTGCTGATCAAGTTGTTAAACACCTGATGCAGCCGTTCTTTATCGGCCAGAATGGTTATTTCGGTTATGTTTTCGGGATAAGCAAACCTGAAATGCAAAAGCTTGCTTTCAACTTTCAAAATATGCAACGCTCTGATCTCGTCAAGCAACTTTTTCGCCGGAAGTTCTGTTTTGCGAATAACAATTTCGCCTGATTCAATTTTTGAAATATCCACGATATCGCTGATAATATTCAGCAATTGATTCCCGCTGGTAATAATATGCTGTATAAATTCATTTCGCAGCTCTTCCTCAAAAAAAGAATCGGCCAATAGTTCAGAGAACCCGATAATGCTGTTTAACGGCGTGCGGATTTCGTGGCTCATGTTGGCCAGAAAAGCCGATTTTAACCGATCGCTTTCTTCTGCTTTTTCGAGAGCCTGCTTCACTTCTTCATCCGATTTGATTCGCTGAATGATGTAACTGATCTCGTGGGCAACACGTTCGAGCAATAACTTGTCCTGCTCATTATACAACAATGGGTTGTCGTAGCTTTGAACAGCCAACACACCAATCGCCTTTTCGCCAACCAGTAGCGGGACGCCCATCCAGACCTGCGCCGGAACCCCCAGCGTTTCAATCACTCCTGAATCTTTTAGCTTGCATATCTCGTTGTAGTTGGCAAGAAGCGATTTTTTCGATCGCAAAACATACGCGGTGAGTGTTTTCCCTGCATCGAAAGTTTCAATGTCGTCACATTGATCGTAATAGGCAGGTATCCAGAACATGTCTTTAGACTCGTCGTACAGGGCCAGGTAGAAATTCGTCAAGTCGATCAGGTCCCCGAGCCTCTTTTTTACGTTCGAAGTGAAGTCAATCAGGTCTTTTGCCACTGAACCATCGTGTGTTATCGATTGAATGACTTCTTTGAGCTTTTCTTCCCTTTTTTGCGAGGTTATATCTTCACAAATAATCAGGATATTGGTAATTCGCTTGTGTTCGTCAAGTACCGGGGTGACGACCACTGAGTCAAGATATTTTGTTTTATCTTTTCTCCGGTTATTAATTTCTCCCCGCCAGGTTTCTCCTGAATTTATGGTTTTCCAAAGCTCGTCGAGTTGTTCAGGACTTATTTTGCCCGGCTTCAGCATCCTGAGCATTTGCCCGATTACTTCCTCCGGGCGGTAGCCTGTAACCTCGCTGAACCGCGGATTTGCGTATTCAATAATCCCCCGGGCGTCGGTTATTACAACCGACGAAGGACTCTGTTCAATGCTTTTTGAAAGTTTCAGAATGGTTTCGCTTGCTTTTCTCTGCTGCGTGATGTCGCGGCCAATTCCGACCAAACCAACAATTTCGCCTAGTTGGTTGCGCAAAGGAACTTTTGTGGTGAGCAGCCAGCGTTGGTTCTTTTCGCCCTCGTGGAAAATTTCTTCCCGATTGATAATTAACTCGCCTTCGTTCAATACCTTTTGATCATCATTCCATAGGTGTTGCGCGGTTTTCGAATCGAAAAGTTCAAAGTCTGTTTTGCCAATCACGTCAGCTTCGCTTTCAGCGCCTGTATTTTCGAGATCTGCTTTGTTAGCCAGTAGTTTACGGCCCTCGCTGTCTTTTACGTAAATCGGATCGGGCAAATGATCAATCAAAGTTCTTAGCAGGCCCCTTTCATTCTGTATTGCATCTTCGTCACGTTTACGTTCGGTCACATCACGCATAATTCCGCCTATTCCTCTTCTGTTATCTCTTAATTCCAGAGGAAATTTGGTTACTTCATAAATACGATTCCCCAGGCGTTCTTCAATCGTGAATATTTCAGCTTCATCTAAAATCCTTTGATCAGATGACTTACAAGGATATACACGGGTATCTTCGGCCAGTTCCTGATCTGTTTTACCGAGAATCTGTTCTTTGGTCGTGTTGAAAAAACTGGCCATAGCCTCATTGGCTAAAACATATCTACACTGATCATCTTTCACAAAAATCATATCCGTATCAGCATTGATAAAGGCGTTATAGCGTTCTTCGCTTTCCTGAAGAGCACTTTCCGCATTTTTTCGCTCGGTGATGTCCTGAATAGTCCCAATCATTGACACCGGGTTTCCGCTTTTGTCCAGAATCAGTTGCCCCATACCATGCACCCAGCGAACGGCCCCGTCTGATTTCCTGACGATCCGGTATTCCTTGTTAAACGGCTTTTTCTGCCCGATTACCTCAACCCTTAAGTGATGGTCCATCATGGTAAAATCGTCAGGATAAATCGAATGTCCCCAGTTCTCGGTATTCCGGATAAAATCCTGATCGATTCCAAATATTTCGTCGAGTACTTCCGATGAACTCCATTCCCCGGTCGAAACTTCATACTTGTATGAGCCAATCCGTGCGGCTTTCTGGGATTCGCGGAAAAAGAATTCGCTTTCCTGCAAAATACGTTCAGCCTCGCGTTCGCGGGTCTGATCGCGGAAGACAAGCACGACACCTATAATTTCACCATTTTCGTTCCGGATGGGGGCGGCACTGTCGGCAATCGGACGTTTAGTGCCGTCTTTAGCTATTAATACCGTATGGTTGACCAGTCCAACAGCAACTCCGTCGCGAAGGACCTTCCTAACCGGAACCTCCACCAATTTGTGGGTATCTTCATTAACAATCGGGAAAACTTCTTCCGATGTTTTTCCTTTAGCTTCGCTCTGCGACCAACCGGTGAGTTTCTCGGCAATGTTATTCATCAGTTGAATATTGCCCCGGGCATCGGTAGTAATCACGCCATCGCCAATGCTGTACAGCGTTGTTCGGAAACGCTCTTCGCTTTCGCGCAAAGCTTCCTCGTTAAGTTTCTTTTCATGGATATCATGCGAGATCCCCAGCAGGACGGTTGGTTCGCCTTTGGCATTCCGGCCGATAACCTTTCCCCGCCCGTCAACCCATCGCCAATCACCCGATTTGGTGCGAAACCTGAATTCAGCAAAATACTCATCTGTCTTTGCGGCAAAATGATCATCAATGGCTTTGCGAACTACGGGAATATCATTGGGATGAACAAGTTTGAAAATGTCATCAAGAATTTCAGGGATTTCATCAGGAGCGTAACCCAGAAATTCATATAACTCGGCGGTTGACTCATTCTTCCCGGTTTCGAAATTGTTGACAAATACCGAAGCATGGTTTATCTTCAGTGACATCTGAAGCTTATTATTACTTTCAGCCAGGGCTATTACAGCCAGCTTCTTATCGGTGATGTCGTTGATACTGGTGATAAAATACAGGGGATTCCCTTCGCTGTCGCGATGAATAACCGATGCCAAATCGCCCCAGACCACGCTGCCGCTTTTATGCAAATATCTTTTTTCGAAACGAACTTCGCTGACTTCACCGCTGACCATTCTTTTAAACATTTCACGGGTCTTCTCAATTTCATCGGGATGAGTGACTTCCTCCCAACTTTTGTTTTTCAACTCTTCTGCCGTATAGCCTAGCATGTTACATAAGGCCTGATTGAACTGTATGGTCTCGTCAATTGAAGTAATCGAGATCCCAACCGGAGAATGTTCAAAGAACCCCCTGAACTTTTTCTCGCTTTCAACCAGTTTTTTTTCACTGGCTTTTTTCCTGACAACTGCCCAAACCGAGTTCATCATCAGCGAAAGTTGCCTGATGTCAGACTGGTCGTATTCTTCTTCTTTATTGCCAACGCCGACAACGGCAGCAATCTGGTTGCTATCGAAAACCGGAATACTTAAAAAGCGTTTCAAGGTGACATGCCCTTCGGGAACACCTTTTTTCAGTGGATTAGGCGCCTGAAATTCGTTCACTATGATGGGTTTGCGCTGTCGGACTACCTCTCCCCAAATTCCTGTTTTCTCAAGCTGACAGATGGCTTGCGGCTCAACGACCCTGCATTCATCCATCACTTCCTTCGACCAGGTATTCAGGGTGAATTCTTTTTTCTGTTCGTCGTAAAAGTAGATGTACCCTATTTTACTGCCGGTCAGGATAATGATTTCATTCAGCGTAAAGTCGAGTAGTTCCTGTACAGAGTCGGTTGGGTATTCATTAATTGCCAGCAAGCTTTCCAGCCGGGCTTCGTTGATGTTTATGATTTCCTGAGACTGGGTAACCGGGCGCATCAAAAGCTTTTTGATTCTGAAAAGAACTTCGCTTTTTTGGAAAGGAAGACAAATCAAATCGGCCACACCGTGTTGAAGAGCAAAATCAACCAGGTGCTCGTCGTCGTGTGCATCAGAAACAAACAATACCGGAATTTCATTCAAACGAGGAATTCTTTTCAATTTCTGAAAAACATCAAGCTGGTTAGGCTGCGTCGAATCAAAATCAAAGAGGAGCAACCGGGAATTCAGGAGAGCGATTTTTTCGAAATCAATGTTTTCTCCTTGGAACACCTCTATTTGGCAACCTGCCGTCAACAGAATATCCGCCAACTCTTTATAGTCTTTTAACCCAAACGTTACAAAAGCGATAGTTCCCGAAAGGTTCGTTGTTGTCTCTCTCATATTAATGCCTCTTTGATCCATGCAAACGACGAGAATCGCACCTCGTTTTCAGTTGAAAGCTTAAATATCGGATTTTTTTTGAGGAACTACAAAAGGTGAAACATTTCAGCGGTTCAAACATCCCTCATCGTTAAATTGCGCTAATTTTGATCCTGTAATCTTTCTGGTGCCGTATCAGAAGTTATTGACCAACAAACTAACATTAGTAATGCAAATGAAATGAGCATGATTCGGGAAAACACCATTCGAAATGAATATTTTCTAATCATGCGAATTCCATGTGGCAATTAAAAAACAAGAAAATATATGAAACTTCTTCTTATCAGCAATTCAACCATGCCCGGAGAGGCATACCTCGATTATCCCAAACTCGAAATCAAAAAGTTCTTGGGCGAAAAACCACTTACTGCCCTGTTTATTCCGTACGCTGCCGTAACTTTTTCGTTTGATACCTACGAACAAAAAGTAGCCGAACGCTTTGCGGAACTTGGATTTCAGGTGAAAAGCATTCATCATTTCAGCGATCCGGTGCAAGCGGTAAAAGAAGCCGAAGTCATTGTGGTTGGCGGCGGAAATACCTGGCAACTCGTGCGCATGATGCATGACAACCAATTGATGAAGCCCATTCGCGAGAAAGTGATGAACGGAACTCCTTATATCGGCTGGAGCGCCGGCTCGAACGTGGCTTGCCCCACCCTGAGAACGACCAATGACATGCCGATTATTGATCCCAAAGGATTTGATACGATTGGGCTGGTGCCATTCCAGATCAATCCGCATTACCTGGATGCCAATCCTGAAGGACACGGCGGCGAAACGCGCGAACAACGCATCGAAGAGTTTCTGGAGATCAATCCTGATATTTATGTAGTTGGTTTGCGCGAAGGAACCATGCTGCGTGTCGAGAACCGGCAGGTGAACCTGATTGGAAGCCGACAGGTGCGAATTTTCAGGAAAGGAAATGCTCCGGTTGAACTCACATCTGCCGATGATCTGAATTTCCTGCTGTAAGGAAGAAATATGGCCCATGTTGGTGCAAACCTCAAAACAATAAAATTCAATCAAATGAAAAAGATCTTTGTACTGATAGGTTTGGTGATGATGCTTCAATCCGTTTGGGCTTTACCAAATACAATGAACAATGAACCTGATTCGGTTTACCTGTTTTCGTATGCCACCGCAAAAAACGCCGGACATAACGGGCTACACTTCGCATGGAGCATTGATCAGGAAAACTGGAAACCCATTGGGCCGGAATACCGGTTCCTTTTCAGCGATTATGGCCGGTGGGGTACAGAGAAAAGAATGATTGCACCTTTCCTGTTCCGAAGTACAGATGGGATGTGGCACTGTGTATGGAGCCTGAACGAAAAGGACGGGGTTTTTGCCCATGCGGCCTCAAAAGATCTGGTTTACTGGTTGCCTCAGTCGTATCCGGTTGTTATGACCAATAACAATTGTCTCGAACCTGAAGTTTCTGCCATATCTAACGGTAAATACTGCATTTCGTGGACAAGTACAGCCGGAGGAAAAACAACGGCCTGGCAAAATACGACAACCGATTTTAAAAACTACAGTCCCTCCAAAGAGATCCCACTGACCAACCGGATGAACCGACGCAAAGAAGTTGTTATTTCAGGAAATACCGAGATTGGAACGGTGCACAAAGTTACTTTTTCACTGGTCGACAATTTACTGAAGACCCAAAAGCTCTCGGCTTACCGCGACCAACTGTGGGCAGAAAGCGCCAAAGACGATTCCTTGCGGTTTGCCTCATTAAAAGCGTTGGATGCTTTTGTTAAAATTGACGTTTCGAAGAGTAAAAAGATCAGCGATATGCAAATCGGCGCATTTTTCGAGGACATCAACTATGCTGCCGACGGAGGCCTTTATGCTGAACTTATCCAGAACCGTGATTTTGAATATGCCCTGACTGATAAAGAAGGAAAAGATAAAAGCTGGACCAATTATAAAGTCTGGCAGTTGATCGGGAACGGAGGTTCATTTACCATCGACACGGTGTCGCCGGTTCATCACAACAATATTCATTATGCCGTCCTGAAAATCACGGCCCCCGGAGCTGGATTGGTCAACGAAGGCTTTGATGGAATTGCCGTGAAAGCCGGGGATAAATACGATTTCTCGGTTTTTGCCCGAAATACGGACAATAGAGGCATGAATTTGATTGTCCGGTTGATTGGGCAAAAGGGTGAAGTTTATGGCCAAACAACCGTTAAAATTGGCGTTTCGGGATGGAAAAAATACAATGCTACTCTGGTTGCGGCTCAATCAGCCAGCGATGCACGATTGGAAATTGCCCCGCAAAATGCCGGTATTATTAACCTGGACATGATTTCGCTGTTCCCGCAAAAAACATTCAACGGGCGTAAAAACGGGTTGCGTGCCGATTTGGCGCAGACCATTGCCGACATTCGTCCCCGCTTCGTCCGTTTCCCCGGTGGCTGTGTTTCACATGGTGATGGCCTGGGCAACATCTATCGCTGGAAAAACACGATTGGCCCGGTTGAATCGCGCAAGCCACAACGAAACCTTTGGGGCTATCACCAGACTGCCGGATTGGGCTACTTCGAATATTTTCAGTTCTGCGAAGATATCGGAGCCGAACCTCTTCCGGTTATTGCAGCAGGTGTTCCCTGTCAAAACTCGGCAACCGGCGGTGCCGGGCAACAAGGGGGCATCCCGATGTGCGACATGGACGAGTACGTTCAGGATGTGCTTGACCTGATTGAATGGGCCAACGGCGATGCAAATACCAAATGGGGAAAGAAACGCGCTGAAGCCGGTCATCCGAAACCTTTCGGCCTGAAATATATTGGGATTGGAAATGAAGACCTGATCACCGATATTTTTGAAGAACGGTTTGCGATGATCTTCAAAGCCGTTAAGGAAAAGCACCCTGAAATAACTGTTATTGGGACCGCTGGACCAGCTTTTGAAGGAACGGATTATACCGAAGGCTGGAATATTGCCACCCAATTGGGTGTCCCGATGGTTGATGAACATTATTACCAATCCCCGGGTTGGTTTATCCACAATCAGGATTTTTACGACAAATACGACCGGACAAAATCCAGGGTCTATCTGGGCGAATACGCTTCCTGGGGAAATACGTTGTACAATGCCCTTGCTGAAGCGCTTTATCTAACGGCCCTGGAACGCAACGGCGATGTGGTCAGCATGGCTTCGTATGCTCCGTTGCTGGCCAAAGACGGGCATACCCAATGGAATCCCGATTTGATTTATTTCAGCAATACCGAGGTCAGGCCAACAACGAACTATTACATCCAAAAACTTTACGGTCAAAATTCAGGAAGCACTTATCTGACAAGTGATGTAAAACTCTCGAAAGATCAGGAAGCCATTAAGAAACGGGTGGCTGTATCCGTAGTGCGGGATAGTAAAACCAATGAACTGATTGTGAAAATGGTCAATATGCTGCCTGTTGCCGTAAATGCAAAGGTTAGCCTCGATCATGCCGGTACTGTTAATCCTACCGCGGAGCGGACAATCCTGACAGGGAAACCGGATGCCAAAAATGCCAAACCGGTAATTGACAATATTCCCGTTGCCAATGATTTCTCTTGTTCGTTGCCGGCCTATTCCTTTTCTCTGATTCGGATAAAGACCCAATAAATCACGAAAAAAGGCTGCCCGGTATTTCCCGGACAGCCTTTTCTTCACTCCAAAAACTGAGTGTTATCGTATTTCATGAGCGCGGCTGATTTCCCCGTTCAGTCGTTTGCTGATCAGTTCTTCAACACGTTCGCGCAAGGGCAAAATTGTGAACTTCCGGATCACTTCGCTGGCGAAAGCATTCATGAGCATGGTACGGGCCTCTTTCTCGCCAATACCGCGCGCACGCAGGAAAAACAGGGCTTCTTCGTCGATCTGGCCAACAGTTGCGCCATGACTGCATTTTACATCATCGGCGTCGATAATGAGCTGCGGTTTGGTCTGCATCTTGGCTTTATCTGTCATCAGCACATTGTTGTTCCGCTGGAACGCATTGGTCTGCTGGGCATCGCGGGCCACGTGGATGCGGCCAGCAAAAGCGCCGGTCGATTCCTCGTCGAGGATATTTTTATAAATCTGGTTACTTGAGCAATTGGGTGAAGCGTGTTCGATCAGGATAAAATTGTCGACATGCTGCTTTTTGTCGGTAAACGAGATGCCGTTTACACTGGCTTCGGCATGATCGCCGTCGAGCGTGATTTTCAGGTTATTTCGGATCAACCCGCCATGCAGGGAAACCACTCCGGTGGTCAGCACCGAATTGCGTTGCTGGCGGAAAAAGGCAGAACCAATGCTGGCAGTCTGATTACTGAGGTTCTGAATGGTGTAAACATCGACAATTGCATCTTCGCCGGCAAAAACCTCGGTAACCGTATTCGCCAGAAATGAACAGGTAGTTAGCGTATGTTCGCAAACCAGCAGTTTTACCTGCGTACCGGCTTCGGCTACAACCAGATTCCGCTGGGTTGCCATAAAATCGTTGTCGGAACTAAGCAGATTGACAATCTGGATTGGCTTTTCAACAACCACTCCTTTGGGAACATAGAGCACAAAACCATCCCTGGCAAAGGCGGTGTTTAAAGCCACAAACGGATCGTTTGACAGGCCTGCCTGCCGGTTCAGGAAATCGTTAAGCAATTCGGGTTTTTCGCTGGCAATCTGTTCCAGGCTTCCAAGAACCACACCTTTGGGCATTTCGGCTGCCGGGTTATTACCGTTGTAAAACCAGCCATTCACCAGGAAAACCAGGTGCGTGTCCAACTCCGGAACATTGCATTTGAAAACTTCGTTCAGGTCGATTACTCCCGATTCGCGGACCAGTTCCCGGGTATAGCTTTTTTCGAAGGCTGGGCGGAGATTGGTGTATTTGTAATCTTCTGTTTTCAGATCAGGAATGCCAAACTCTGCAAAACGTTCGATGGCCGTTTCGCGCAACTGGTTCAGCAACGGCGCAGATCCCTGGTTCAGCGTTTCTTTGTTCAGTTCGAACTGCAAAACAAGCTGATCGGTCTGCGATATTTTATCAGAAATAATGTCCATGGTTATTGATCGCTCCCGTTTTTAATCCAGTCGTAACCTTTTTCTTCCAGTTCCAGGGCCAGTTCTTTCCCTCCTGAAAGCACAATTTTTCCTTTGTACAATACATGCACAAAATCGGGAACAATGTAATCGAGCAGACGCTGGTAGTGCGTTACCACGATCGTCGAGCTTTCGGGTGTTTTCAGGGCATTTACGCCTTCGGCCACGATGCGCAGGGCGTCGATATCCAAACCCGAGTCGGTTTCGTCCAGAATAGCCAGTTTGGGTTCAAGCATGGCCATCTGGAATATTTCGTTTTTCTTTTTCTCGCCTCCGGAAAAGCCTTCGTTCACCGAACGGTTGGTCAGCTCGGTATCCAGGTGAAGCATGTCTTTTTTGGCGCGCATCAGTTTCAGGAATTCACCGGCTGTCAGCGGGGCCAGTCCGTTGTATTTGCGATGTTCGTTTACCGCGGTCTTGATAAAATTAACCATCGGCACGCCGGGTATTTCAACGGGATACTGAAAACTCAGGAACAGGCCACTGCGCGAACGGTCTTCGGGCGACAGCTCCAACAGGTTTTGTCCCATGTAAGTAACCTCCCCGCCGAGTATTTCATAGTCGGGTTTGCCGGCCAGAACATTGGCAAGCGTACTTTTGCCCGAACCGTTGGGCCCCATGATGGCATGTACTTCGCCGGCTTTTACTTCAAGGTTGATTCCCTTCAGGATTTCTTTGCCTTCAACCGAGGCTCGTAAATTCTTTATTGATAGCATTCTGTATGTTGTTTCGCGTTACGGGTTTCGGGTTGTAAGTTGTCGCCGAAACCTCTGTTATTTTGATTTTGGTTATTCGATATTGGATATTTCCCAATCAATCCTTCAGTAATTCAATCCATCAATTACCCCACGCTGCCTTCCAAACTGATCTGCAGCAGTTTCTGGGCTTCGACTGCAAATTCCATCGGCAGTTTGTTCAGCACTTCCCTGGCATACCCATTCACGATCATGCCAATGGCATCTTCGGTCGAGATTCCGCGCTGGTTGCAGTAGAAAATCTGATCTTCTCCAATTTTGGAGGTTGTCGCTTCGTGTTCCACAATCGACGATTTGTTGCCCACTTCAATGTACGGAAACGTGTGCGCACCGCAGGTCGAACTCAGCAGCAGCGAATCGCACTGTGAGAAGTTGCGCGAGTTGGTTGCTCCCGGAAGCACTTTCACCAGTCCGCGGTACGAGTTATCGCTTTTTCCGGCCGAAATACCTTTCGACACGATGGTGCTTTTTGTGTTTTTCCCAATGTGGATCATCTTGGTGCCGGTGTCGGCCTGCTGATGATGATTGGTCAGGGCCACTGAGTTGAATTCGCCCACCGAGTTGTCGCCCATCAGCACGCAGCTTGGATATTTCCAGGTAATAGCCGAGCCGGTTTCAACCTGGGTCCAGCTAATTTTCGAAGATACCCCGCGACAGATACCCCGTTTGGTTACAAAGTTATAGATTCCGCCAACACCGTTTTTATCGCCAGGATACCAGTTCTGAACGGTTGAATACTTCACTTCGGCCCGGTCCATGGCGATGATTTCGACCACGGCGGCATGCAACTGGTTTTCGTCGCGCATCGGGGCAGTACAACCTTCGAGGTAGCTCACGTAGCTGTCGTCTTCAGCAACAATCAGGGTGCGCTCAAACTGACCGGTTCCGGCCGTGTTGATGCGGAAATACGTGGAGAGTTCCATCGGACAGCGAACTCCCCTGGGAATGTAGCAGAACGAACCATCTGAAAATACAGCCGAGTTCAGTGCGGCAAAGAAATTATCGGTAACCGGGACAGCCATCCCCAGGTATTTTTTTACCAGTTCGGGATATTCAATCAGGGCCTCGCTGAACGAACAGAAAATAATCCCTTTTTCGGCCAGCACCTGTTTGAAGGTGGTCGTCACCGAAACGCTGTCCATCACCACATCGACGGCCACGCCTGCCAGGTGCTTCTGCTCCTCGATCGGAATTCCAAGCTTCTGAAACGTTTCGAGCAATTCGGGATCGACTTCGTCCAGGTTTTTGTATTTGGGCTGGGTCTTGGGAGCTGCATAGTAGATGGTTTCCTGAAAATCGATAGGCGGAATCCTCAGATAAGCCCACTTCGGAGCTTTCATCTTCAACCATTCCTGGTATGCTTTCAGCCGGAATTCGAGCATAAACTCAGGCTCCTTTTTCTTTGCCGAAATCAGCCGGATGACATCTTCGTTCAAGCCTTTGGGAATGACATCGGTTTCAATATTGGTCACAAACCCATATTGGTATTCCTGCGCTGTTATGTCACTTAATAATTTCTCCTGGTCTTCCATAAAACTCTGTTTTCTGCAACTTCTGACGGGATGATAAATAACAAACCGAAAGGGCAGACTGTTTAAAATTAATTGCAAAGATAAGGAAGTAAAGCTATTTTTGTCAAAACTATTCTGGAAATAAATACCTGCAAGTCCGATTTGTTAATATGGAAGAGAAAAAGAAACAGACCCCCCTTTCTGAACTTGGAGAGTTCGGATTAATCGATCGCCTGACCGAAAAAATACAACTTCGGAACGCCAGCACCATCAAGGGAGTTGGTGACGATGCTGCTGTTTTAAACTATCCCGACAAGAGGATTGTAGTAACCACCGATCTTCTGACCGAAGGTATTCATTTCAACCTGATGTATTTCCCGCTGAAGCACCTTGGCTACAAGGCCATAGTGGCAAACCTTTCGGATGTTTTTGCAATGAACGCTACCCCGCGGCAGATTACCGTTTCGCTGGCTATTTCATCTAAATTCTCGCTCGAAGCCATTGATGAGTTGTACTCCGGAATCCACCTGGCCTGCGAAAAATACGGCATCGACCTGGTTGGCGGCGACACGACCAGTTCACTCACCGGACTGACGATCAGCATCACGGCCATTGGTGAAGCCAGCGAAGAGGAACTGACTTACCGCAGCGGCGCCCAGGTAAACGATTTGCTTTGTGTGTCGGGCGATTTGGGAGGCGCCTACATGGGCCTTCAGTTGCTGGAACGCGAGAATGAAGTCTTCAAGGTTAACCCGAAAGCACAGCCGCAATTCGAAGGCTACGACTATATCCTGGAACGCCAGCTCAAACCCGAAGCCCGCGGCGACATTGTTAGCCTATTAAAAACTCTGGGAATCAAGCCCACCTCGATGATCGACATTTCCGACGGTCTTTCTTCGGAAATCCTTCACCTGTGCAAAAACTCGAAGGTGGGCTGCAACCTTTACGAGGAGAAAGTTCCGCTCGACATGCAAACCAAAAAGATGGCCGAGGAACTCAACATCAATCCATTGGTTGCCGCGCTGAATGGGGGAGAGGATTACGAGTTGCTTTTCACCGTTCCGCTGGATAAATACGACCTGATCAAGAAGGAATTCGATTTTACCGTAATCGGGCACATCACTCCTGAAAAAGACGGAGCCAACCTGATTACCACCGGGGGATCGGTCATTCCGTTGCAGGCTCAGGGCTGGAATTCGCTGAAATAAAACACATTCAGGAGAACGTTTCAAAGTAAAAATTGAAACGTTCTCTTTTTACGTACAGTCTAAATCCCAGCTTGCTGAAAAAGTTCAAATTGCCTATTTGTTCACTTTTTTAAACCACATCCGATCACCCACACTGTAAAAATCATCTTTAAGTTTAGGATTATCAACAAGTTGTTTTTCTGTGAAAGGAAAGTGGCCAATCATAACATCATCTCCCTTGTTCCAATTTGCAGGCGTTAAAACAGTCTCCCTGCGGGCCATTTGCAAAGCCTCAACAATCCGTTCGATTTCTTTCATGTTGCGCCCGATTTCCATGGGATAAAAGTTAATCGACCTGACAATATTATCAGGATCAATAATAAAAACGCCCCTGATGTCTTTGGTTGTACTTGTCGGTTCATGGAGCATCCCATAAGCTTTTGATGCAACCATCGAATGATCGTCGAACAATGGGAACCCGATTTTTTGAGGCCCTCTTCCTTTGTAATCAAGCTCTTCAAGATGTGTTTTCCACATTCGGTGCATCGCCAGTTCGTTGCTCGACAAGACTGCTATTTTAACCCCTAACTTTTCAAAATCCTTTTGCATGTAGGCAAGTTCCAATACTTCGGATGAGCATACCGGGGTAAAGTCCTGAGGGTGGCTGAATAGAATTTTCCAGTTCTTACCAAAATCATCAGG
>CAZAVU010000048.1:0-29199 GCA_964488805.1 uncultured Odoribacter sp.
AAGTGGGCCCAACTGGGCTTGAACCAGTGACTCCCTGATTATGAGTCAGGTGCTCTAACCAACTGAGCTATGGGCCCTGAAATTTTATTATTTCAAATTTCGGAGTGCAAGTTTACTGAATTCGTTGCTATTTCACAAATAAAACTTTCAAATTTCCTGTTCCTTTTGTGTCGGGATGTCGGGATTTTTCGGAGCCTGTGTCTCTATTGCTTCCGTTTTCTTTTCTCCAATCTTACTGAATTCTTTCCGGTAAAAAATAATAATAGCAAAAATCCCTACTGAAATGGCTGAATCGGCAACATTGAAAACCGGACGGAAGAACTGGAAATCTGCTCCTCCCACAAAGGGCATCCAACTGGGATAAACTCCCGAGATTAAAGGGAAATAAAACATATCGACAACCCGTCCATGCAGAAAAGAGGCGTAACCTCCATTCGGGGGGAATAGCGTAGCCACATGCCCAAAGCTGTCGCTGAAGATCAATCCGTAGAAGGCACTGTCGATAATGTTGCCAATAGCTCCGGCAAGAATCAATGAGGCACAGGTCAGGAACCCCATACTAAAGTCTCTTTTTATCAGTTTCAGAATGTACCAGCCAATGCCAATTACGGCTGCTACCCTAAAAAGGCTTAAAAATATTTTACCGTAATCTCCACCAAATTCAAATCCAAAGGCCATCCCGTTATTCTCAACAAAGTGGATCAAAAACCATTTCCCGATGACTGAGAATTCATCTCCAATGACCATGTTTGTCTTAATCCATATTTTCAGGGCCTGGTCGACAAACAGCACCAGGACAACAATGAGTATTGATTTCTTTAATTTTGACATGATTCGCGTTTACAAAAAAATGATTGGAAGAATTGCTCTCCCAATCATTTTATCTTATTTTATTTTGAATTTTACTTCTGACTGTTTTTGGCATCAATGCTGAGTGTAGCATGAGGAACAGCACGCAAGCGTTCTTTCGAAATCAGCTTACCGGTTTCACGACAGATGCCATAAGTTTTGTTTTCAATACGAACCAGGGCTGCCTGGAGATATTGTATGAATTTTTGCTGGCGCTGCGCCAACTTTCCGGCTTCTTCTTTCGATAGGGTAGCGGCTCCTTCTTCCAAAACTTTAAAGGTAGGAGATGTATCCTGCGTATCATTTCCATCGCTCTGGGTTATGGAGCTTTTATACATATCGAAGTCTTTCTGAGCCTTTTCGAGTTTTTCAAGAATGATTAACTTAAATTCCTGTAATTCCTCGTCCGAATATCTGGTTTTCTCACTCATAACGTTAAAGCTTTAGTTTTGCATACAAAAGTCTTGAATATTTGCCTCACTGCCTAAAAGTATAAAAATAATTCCAATTCATATAGACTTTTAAACATTCTGAAGGCTTTCTAAATTATGAATTTCTAACCACCTGAATCCGTGCGGCAACATCGGTATCGATTTCAACCAGATTGGAGTTTTCTTCTTCCAGTTGGTCGACCATAATTAGCTCGGATGCAAGGGTTTGATTACTTATATATTCTTTAAACGACTGCAAAGCAGCATTGTAAAAATCATTTTTCTGAATTTTCAGGGTAATCCGGTCTGTCACTTCAAAATCGCTGTCTTTTCTGATGTTTTGGATTTTGTTAATGAATTCGCGGGCGATACCTTCCTGTTTAAGTTCTTCGGTCAGGTTGATGTCGAGGGCGATGGTCAAACCACCTTCGCTGGCAACCAACCATCCCGGAATATCTTCAGTATGTATTTCAACATCTTCCAACCCTATTGAAATGGCTTCCCCATTAATTGTTAAGTTGTAGGTTCCTGTTTGTTCAAGGCTGCTGATGTCTTCCTGGCTGAATCCGGCTATTTCTCCGGAAATCTGTTTCATCAGTTTCCCGTATTTTGGCCCCAGGGTTTTAAAGTTGGCCTTGATTTTTTTACTGATGATTCCGGTCGCATTCGTCAGGTATTCAACTTCTTTCACGTTCACTTCGGAAAGGATGATGTTTTTAACGGCATCGAAATGGACCTGAAAATCCTTATTCAGCACCGGAACCATGATTTTGGCCAACGGTTGGCGAACTTTCAGTTTTTCTTTCCGGCGAAGTGCCAAAATCATTGATGAGGCTTTCTGTGCCAGATCCATTTTTTGTTCCAGATCGACATTGATCAGCGATTCGTCGCAAGTCGGGAAATCGGACAGGTGAACGCTCTGATCGGTTTCCTTTCCTGTGATCTTATTCAGGTCGGTAAACAGTAAATCGGCATAGAACGGTGCAATGGGCGCCATCAGTTTGGCAATCGTGTTCAAACAAGTATATAAAGTCTGGTAAGCCGAAATCTTGTCCTTGTCGTACGATCCTCCCCAGTAACGTTTGCGGCTGAGGCGAACAAACCAGTTACTCAGGTTTTCGGATACAAATTCTGAAATGGCTCGTCCTGCGCGGGTTGGCTCGTAGTTTTCAAGGCTATCGCCAACTTCTTTGATCAGAGAATTCAGCAACGAGATGATCCAGCGATCGAGTTCGGGGCGTTCAGAAACCGGGATTTCGGCTTCGGAGTATGTGAACCCGTCGATGTTGGCATACATGGCGAAGAAGTTGTATGTATTGTAAAGTGTTCCGAAGAATTTTCGTTTCACTTCATCCACACCGGCCATGTCGAATTTCAGGTTGTCCCAGGGTTGCGAGTTGGTGAGCATGTACCAGCGCAACGGGTCGGAACCATTGTCTTCAATAGCAGCGAATGGCTCTATGGCATTGCCCAGACGCTTCGACATTTTGTTGCCGTTTTTGTCGAGCACCAGCCCATTGGAAATGATATTTTTAAACGCGACTGATTCGTCGATCATGGTTGCAATAGCATGAAGCGTGAAGAACCATCCGCGGGTCTGGTCAACACCTTCGGCAATAAAATCGGCCGGGAAAACCTGGTTGAATTTTTCCTTGAACTCGAATGGGAAGTGGCGCTGAGCATAAGGCATGGCGCCTGAATCGAACCATACATCAATCAGGTCGGGTTCGCGGAACATTTTTTTGCCGGTTGACGAAACCAGGAAGATCTCATCAACAAACGGGCGGTGCAAGTCAATTTTATCGTAGTTTTCCTTTGCATTATTGCCAACCTCAAATCCTTCGAAAATATTTTTCTCCATTACTCCGGCAGCAACGGCAGCATTAATTTCGTTCATCAGTTCTTCGGCAGAACCAATACATTTGGATTCCGAACCATCTTCGGTGCGCCAGATCGGAAGCGGAGTTCCCCAGAAACGCGAACGGCTCAGGTTCCAGTCAACCAGGTTTTCGAGCCAGTTTCCGAAACGCCCGGTTCCGGTTGACTGCGGTTTCCAGTTGATGGTATTGTTGAGGGCAATCATTTTATCTTTTACCGCGGTGGTACGGATAAACCACGAGTCAAGCGGATAATAAAGGATCGGTTTATCGGTTCTCCAGCAGTGCGGGTAGTTGTGAACATGCTTTTCTACCTTGAAGGCTTTGTTTTCCTTCTTCAGCATCACGCAAATGTCGATATCTACCGTGGCATCATCATCGCCCAGCTTTTCGTTGTAAGCATTTTTCACGAACCGTCCGGCAAATTCAGCATAAGCCTTTTCATTCACATATTCGGCAACAAAAGCCGGAGACATGTTCTCGATCAGGAAGAAACGTCCGTTGCGGTCGACCATTGGCTGACGTTTGCTTTCTTTGTCGTCGACAATCAGCGGAGCGATTCCGTGCTGTTTGGCAACCCGGTCGTCGTCGGCACCAAAAGTGGGGGCGATATGGACAATCCCGGTTCCGTCTTCGGTTGTAACAAAGTCGCCGGTGATTACGCGGAAAGCATCGCCTTTTGGCTGTATCCAGTTAATGAGTTGTTCGTAGTTTACGCCTTCCAGTTGAGTTCCTGAATATTCAGTCAGAACGCGGAACGGGATTTTTTTGTCACCCGGTTTGTAATCTTCAAAGGCAAGGCTTTCATTCTTCAGGTCGAAATGAGTGGCCAGCAGATTCTTAGCCAGGATTAATGTGACTGGTGTTCCGGTATATGGGTTAAACGAACGCACTTTCACGTAAGTAATTTTCGGGCCTACGCAAAGCGCTGTGTTCGATGGTAAGGTCCATGGTGTAGTGGTCCAGGCCAGGAAATAGAGATCGGTATCAACGTTCTCGAAAAGGAACTCCGATTTTTCATTTCGGATGGCTTTAAACTGGGCAACCGCCGTGGTATCTTTCACATCGCGGTAGCACCCGGGCTGGTTCAGCTCGTGCGAGCTAAGTCCGGTGCCGGCAGCGGGCGAAAATGGCTGAATGGTGTAGCCTTTGTACAGCAGATCCTTGTTGTACAATTGTTTCAACAGCCACCAGATGGTTTCGATGTAGCGGTTGTCATAGGTAATGTACGGGTCGTCCATGTTTACCCAATACCCCATCCGGCGGGTCAGTTCTTCCCACTCGCGGGTATACTTCATGACCTCAGTGCGGCAGGCTTTGTTGTATTCGGCCACGCTGATTTTCTTTCCAATATCGTCTTTGGTAATTCCGAGTGACTTTTCAACACCCAGTTCAACCGGAAGTCCATGAGTGTCCCATCCTGCTTTGCGGTGTACGCGGAAGCCCTTCATGGTTTTGTAGCGGCAGAAGGTATCTTTGATGGCACGCGCCATAACGTGGTGAATGCCAGGCATTCCGTTGGCAGAGGGCGGCCCTTCGTAAAATACAAAGGTCGGATGACCTTCGCGGGTGGTTATACTCTTGTGGAATGTATCGTCATCTTCCCATCTTTTCAATACTTCCTTATTGATTTGGGAAAGGTCTAATTGCTTGTATACCTGAAATTTATTGCTCATCGAAACTAAATTTAGCCCTTCATTTTAAAAAGGTACAAATATAGAAAAAAAAGATATTGCTATTTAAAAAGCATAAATGCCTATCATGATCAGTTAAATCACAATAATAAATTAATATTCAGGGATGTTTTGTTTTTGCTTAACAAAAGTCATGAAACAGAAAAACCAAGCGAATGAACTTGTCTGGAACATTCGTCTGGTTTCATGCTGCCCACAAAAGCCTGACTCGTGAGCTACAGATATTTCAAATGGAACTACTCCATGAATTTATAACCAATTCCTTTTAGGGTTTTGATGTGGTCGTTCCCAATTTTTTCGCGCAGCTTGCGGATGTGAACGTCGATGGTGCGGTCGCCAACCACTACATTGTCGCCCCAGACCGAATAGTATATTTCTTCGCGGGTGAACACTTTGCCGGGTTTGGAAACCAACAGTGATAGCAATTCGAATTCTTTTCGGGGCAGTATCATTTCCTCGCCGTCTTTCATAATCAAATAGCGCTCTTTGTCGATGATGATGTTGCCGATGGTAACCGTGTGGGCGCTTTCGATGATGGTTGTGGTCGGGGCTCCCACGGGTGAAGTTCGTTTCAGCAATGCTTTAACCCTGCTAACCAGAACCTTCGGACGGATTGGTTTGGTGATGTAATCGTCGGCGCCAGCTTCAAATCCGGCAATTTGCGAATAATCTTCACCTCTGGCCGTCAGAAAAGCGATCATGGTGTGCTGAAGCGATGGAATTCTGCGGATTTCCTCACAGGCTGCAATTCCATCCATTTCAGGCATCATCACGTCCAGGATGATCAGGTCGGGAAGTGTCTTTTCTGCCACCTTAATGGCTTCTGCTCCATTTTGGGCTGTATATACTTTGTATCCTTCTTTCTCCAGATTATAGCTGATAAACTCCAGAATATCAACTTCGTCATCGACTAACAGGATTTTTGATTGACTGTCGCTCATAGGATTTTGGTTTTGAATTTAAAAGTAAAGATACTTATTAATAAGTTGATATGTTCGCTTTAAAATTGTTTGAAAATTAGCAAATTCATTTTAAACACCGGTATGCCGTTCCCGAATTATTTGAAAAAGTAAAGCAGAAAAGTCATACGAGAGATATAGTTCCCTGATTATTTTGCTTTTTCGAGGGTGAAAGTAAAGGTCGTTCCCTTGTCGATTACGCTCTTGACGTTGATGGTCTGGTGATGTGCCTCGATGATGTGCTTGACAATCGATAGTCCAAGGCCGGTACCTCCCATTTCGCGCGAACGGGATTTGTCGACGCGGTAGAAACGTTCGAAAATACGTGTCAGATCGTTCTTTTCCATACCGATCCCGTTGTCGGTTACTTCGATCAAAACGGTTTCGTGCAAGTCATAAAATCCAACTTTGACATGTCCCCGCTTTTTCCCGTATTTGATCCCGTTGCCAACCAGGTTATTCATTACTTCCATGATCCGTTTTTTGTCGGCACGAACCATGATTGGTCTATCGGTTTTGGTGATAAATTGCAGCGAGATGTTGCGCTCATTGGCCAGCATTTGGGCCAGGTCGAAGGCGTCTTCAGTTAATCGAACCAGATCGAAGTCAACAGGATTCAGCTTCAGCTCTCCTGATTCGAGTTTGGTGATCGATTCCAGGTCTTCCACGATAGAGATCATTCGATCGATGCTTTTCTCGGTTCGCTGGAGGTAAAGTTTGTTGATTTTCGGGTCGTCGATACCTCCTTCAAGCAAGGTGAGTACGTACCCCTGAATGTTGAAAATCGGGGTTTTCAACTCGTGCGAAACGTTGCCAACGAATTCTTTCCGGTAGCGTTCCAGGTCTTTCAACCTGGTAATTTCCTGGGTCTGGTTTTTTGCCCATTGTTCTACTTCTTTCTGAACGTGGGAAATGTTTGCAGTGCTTATTTTTTCGAGCAGTTTGCTTTTCTTTCCACTGATCGGAACTTCACGGATTGTTTTGTAAATCGGCTTGATTTTTTCGTTGATGTAGGTATTCAGGATAAACAAAACCAGGAAGTAAGAACCTGCACCAAACAAGATGACGAATAAAATGGAATAAACGGTTCCGAAGTCTTTTTTCGATTGAATCAGGAAAAAACAGAAATTCGAGATCAGCAGTAAAACCGTGATGTATAAAGAAAGTCGTTTGGCAGAATATGTTTTCATAAATCAATGGTGTCTCAACTGCTACAAAATTAATTGATTTTATGAGGCCGAGCCATTTTTTGACTGCACTCACTTACCTTGGTGCTTCATATTTCATTTTTGATTGACTTTGAGGCCTTTTGAAAAACAAAAAATCCGGATCGGTGAGGATCCGGATTTTGCATATCAGTTTTATGAACTAAATGTTGAAAGCTTTTTTGATGCGGTCAACATAGTCCAGTTTCTCCCAGGTGAACAATTCAACTTCGGTTTCAATCCGCCCATTGTATGGCGATTCGAATACTTTCTCAACAGTCCGTGGAGTGCGTCCCATGTGACCGTAGGCTGCCGTTTCGCGGTAGATGGGGTTGCGGAGTTTGAGCCGTTGTTCGATAGCTGCCGGGCGAAGGTCGAAGATCTCCTGAATTTTCTCGGCAATATACGAATCGGAATGTCCGTTAAGAGCGCTTCCTTTGGTTTCAACATACACGCCAACCGGTTGGGCAACCCCGATGGCATAGGAGAGCTGGACCAGCATTTCGTCGGCAACTCCGGCTGCAACCATGTTTTTGGCAATGTGACGGGCTGCATAAGCGGCAGAACGGTCAACTTTCGACGGATCTTTTCCGGAGAAAGCGCCACCACCATGAGCTCCGCGGCCTCCGTAGGTATCGACAATGATTTTGCGGCCGGTCAGCCCGGTGTCGCCGTAAGGCCCGCCAATCACGAATTTACCGGTTGGGTTGACGTGATAGATGATATCGTCGTTAAACAGTTCCTGCACCCTTTCCGGCAAATGAGCTTTTACCCGGGGAATCAGGATTTCAATGACATCCTGCTTGATTCGGGCCAGCATAGGTTCGTCGGCATCAAAATCGTCGTGTTGGGTCGAAACCACGATCGTATGGATGCGTTTGGGCGAATGATCGTCGTTGTATTCGATGGTGACCTGCGATTTGGAGTCGGGACGCAGGTATTTCATCACTTTGCGTTCGCGGCGGATGTCGGCCAGTTCGAGCAAAATACGGTGCGACAATTCGAGCGGGAGTGGCATATAATTATCGGTTTCGGTGCAGGCATATCCAAACATCATTCCCTGGTCGCCGGCACCCTGATCCATTTTGTCTGCTTTATCCACTCCGCGGTTAATATCCGGACTTTGTTCGTGGATCGCGCTTAAAACACCGCACGAATCGCCGTCGAAACGGTATTCGGCTTCGGTGTATCCAATCTCGTTAATCACCCGGCGTGCCGTTTCCTGAACATCGACATAGGCGTTTGATTTTACTTCTCCGGCAATTACAACCTGACCGGTGGTGACCATTGTTTCGATAGCAACTTTCGAGTTGGCATCGTGGGCGAGAAATTCGTCGAGAAGGGCATCCGAAATCTGGTCGGAAACTTTATCGGGATGGCCTTCTGAAACGGATTCGCTTGTAAATAAATAACTCATAATCTGATCAATTTTAGTATCTGAAACAGACAAGCAATGCGCTGAATGGCTTCAGGTACAACATTATACAATTAAAAGCGTGGAATAATTGATCGAAAAGCAAGTGAAAAAGCGGTTTCGTTTTAGCATTTTTTTTCGTGGTTGCAATCGGCACAAATTTATCCACATAACGGCTGCAAATGTAGGAACTTTTTCGGACTGGAAAGTCTTAATCTCAAAAAATATACTCAGAGTTTTCGGGTAATATCCTGAAATACATTTTCCAGACTTTGCTGCTGCTCTTTTAAAGTCAGTAAAACAAGCTGGTTCTGAACGGCAAACCGGAAGAGTGCGGGGCGCAAATCGGTACCGCTGTCTGATTCAGCCAGATAAGTCGTCGGGTTTACTTTTTCGATTTTGCGAAGTCCCTGTATTTTGCGAAGTGCTTCCGGATCGGGAGCCTTGTCGAATTCGACCAGAACTGTTTGTTTTTGAGCAATCTGCCCGGCTTTAAGCTGATCGATTGAACCGTCGGCCACCAGTTTCCCTTCATTAATGATGATGACCCTGTTGCAAACGGCTTCCACTTCCTGCATGATATGGGTGGAAAGCATCACCGTTTTGTTCGTGCTGATGGTTCGGATCAGTTGTCGGATCTCCTCCAGCTGATTGGGATCTAAGCCCGTAGTAGGTTCGTCCAAAATGAGCACCGCCGGATCGTGAATCAAGGCCTGGGCCAAACCCACCCGCTGCCGGTAGCCTTTCGATAAAGCCTTGATTTTTTTGTGCTGCTCGGCAGTCAAACCGGTCAGTTCAATCATCTTCAGGACTTGCTCTTTTTTATTCTGAAGTTTATAAAAACCAGCCACCATTTCGAGGTATTCCTTTATATACAGGTCGGTGTAGAGCGGATTGTTCTCAGGTAAATAACCGATTTGTGACCGGATTGCCACGTTCTTTGTTTCAACAGTTTCGCCGTTAATGGCTACCGAGCCGCCTTCAGATGAAAGGTATCCGGTGATGATCTTCATCATGGTTGATTTTCCTGCACCGTTTGGTCCAAGGAAACCAACAAGTTCACCGGTTCCGATTTCAAACGAAATCTGATCAAGAGCCTTCTGGCTGCCGTACAACTTACTTACCTGTGATACACTGATGCTCATCGTTGCCTGATTTTTCTGTCCAGCAAAAGTAAAGATTTCTTCTGATTGGTTTGACTCAACAAAAACGGAACTGATCCGTTTAAATTTTACTGGGCGTAAATTTTTTCAGGACAAAAAAATAAATTATTTGTCATGTTTTTTTGTTGAGAAAGCTTCTATTGTCGATTTTCGGCTTTCGTTTTTATTAACTTTAAATTAACTTTGTCGGCCATCTAATTTTCGGCCAGTTATACATTGGGATTAAATGAAGGATCAGAATTTTAACTACATAGAAGATTTAACAAAGTACCAGCGTCAGCAAACGTCGTTTGTTCGTATTGGGACTTTGATGCTTGGGGGGGATAATCCAATCCGTATTCAGTCGATGACAGACACAGATACCAGCGATACAGAAGCTACTGTTGAGCAAATTATCAGGATCATCAAGTGTGGGGCCGATCTGGTCAGGGTTACCGTGCGCGGTGTTCCCGATGCCGAAAACCTTCAAAACATCAAGCGCGAACTGGTTGCCAGGGGTTATGAAAACCCGCTGGTTGCCGATATCCATTTTAATCCTCATTTGGGAGAGATTGCGGCTAAATATGTTTCTAAAATCCGCATCAATCCCGGAAACTTTTACGACAAACGGGCCAAGTTTGAACATCATATTTATTCCGACGAAGAATATAAGGCAGAACTTCAGAAAATTGAGGAGCAGTTTATTCCGTTCCTTCAGTTTTTGAAAGATACCAATACTGCACTCCGGATTGGCGCCAACCAGGGATCTCTTTCCGACCGGATCATGAGTCGTTATGGTGATACTCCTGCCGGAATTGTTGAATCGGTCATGGAGTTTTTGCGCATTTGCAAGAAGCAGGATTTCGGGAATGTGGTAATCTCGATCAAGTCGAGCAACACGCGGACCATGGTTTACACCGTCCGTCTGCTGAATTACAAGATGCGCCTGGAAGAGATGAACTATCCGCTCCATCTGGGAGTTACCGAAGCGGGAGAAGGAGAAGATGGTCGTATCAAATCGGCTGTTGGCATTGGCGCTCTTCTGGCCGACGGCATTGGCGATACCATCCGTGTTTCGCTGACCGAAGCTCCGGAAAATGAAATAGCCGTGGCCCGAAAGCTGATCAATCACATTGAATCATACAAGAATCACAAACCAATAAAAGCTCCGCTCTTCGCGCAGACCAACCCGTTCGAATACGAGCGCCGGTCGGTTCGTCCGGTTTTGCGGATGGGCGATAAATTTCTGCCCGTGGTAATGGCCGATCTTCGTGGGCGTACGCTTTCCGAGATTCTTCCGCTGCGTGGCAAACAGATTCCGGAGTATTTCTTCAACAATCATGAAGTGTTGGATATTGAAGGAAATTCGTATCCGGTACTTACCCTGGAGGAATATTTGTTTGGCGGGTCGCACTGGGGACAAACCAAGTTTATCCGTACCAACAAGGAAGAGTTCGATCATTTCATGAACGAAAATCCGGAGATAATCACAAAGTTGAAACAAACCCGCAAAACGATCCTGATTCTGGAAAGTTTTAACAAAAACCCGTTTGCCGAACTCCGGGCATTTTTCATGACCCTCGAATCGCACATCTGGAAAGTGCCGGTGGTGATTTTCAGGAAATACAACGAACGCTACCTCGAAAATCTTCAGATTAAAGCGGCAGCCGATCTTGGCGGATTGCTTATTGATGGCTACGGTGATGGCATTTGTATTACCAATGAACTCGATCAGATTACGTTTACCGACCTGAAAGACCTGAGCTTTTCCATTCTTCAGGCCAGCCGGATGCGCCTGACCAAAACTGAGTTTATCTCGTGTCCCGGTTGCGGACGTACGCTATTCGACCTTCACGAAACGACCATCAAGATAAAAGAGCATTTTAACCATTTAGATCACCTGAAAATTGGGGTAATGGGCTGTGTGGTGAATGGCCCCGGCGAAATGGGCGATGTCGATTATGGTTTTGTGGGTGCAGGTCCCGGAAATGTGAACCTTTACAAACGTCAGCAATTGATTAAGAGACACATCCCGTTTGAACAGGCCGTTGAAGAACTTGAAGCCCTCATTCGTGAAAATGGAGACTGGAAAGACCGGGAAGTATAAAATAGTACGTCCTGGTATTCATCCAAAACGACAAAAATCAATTACAAAAATTCCTGAAATACTTCTTCCACTTTTTGGCCTGGTTCAAGCCAGAACCCTTTTAAGCCGCATGAAATAGCCGCTTCCACATTTTTGTGCGAGTCATCAACAAACAGGGTTTCTTCCGGCTTGATGCCCGAGAGCCTGATGATTTCCTGAAACGATTCCGGGGATGGTTTCCGGTAACCTATTTCATTGGAGTAGAAATCTTTTTCGAAGAGCGAGGAAACCTCGAATCCGTGCTGGTCTCTGAAGATCGAGTGAAACCGGGACACATGGATCGCGTTGGTATTGCTGAAAAGATAGACTTTGTATTGGCGCCGGAGGTTTTGCACCAATTTGACCCTGATGGCCGGGAAATCGATTAACATGGCAGTCCATGCAGCATCAATCTGTTCGAAAGCCACAGGAGAGGGCAGCAGTTCTGACACTCCCTTGCGGAATTCGTCAGGAGTTACTTTGCCCTGTTCCATCTGGTAAAAAATATCGTGATCGTAGGTAAGCCCGCTGTTTCCAATGAGTTGCTCCATGCCCAGCCGGCCGAATGCGTCGATGGTCCGTTGCGGATCGATGTTCAGCAAAACGCCGCCCAGATCAAATACGATATTCTTGATTCCTTTCAGGATTTCCATGAGTTTGAATTTTTCAGGCCACAAAAATCAGAAAAAATATGGAATTAAACAGCCGGATTGTGGATACGACCATCCAAAAAGTTCGGAAGCTTAACCTCTTTATCTATATTTGGACGTGAAAAAAAATGCTCTAAACATGAGAAATCCCCAGACCATCTGGTTCAACCCGGAGAAGAAGCAGGTAGAAACAATCGACCAGCGTTACCTGCCTTTTCAGAATCTGATTGTTGCCATCCGTTCCCTGGAAGAGGCTCGGACTGCGATTAAAGATATGATTGTGAGAGGCGCTCCGCTCATCGGGGTAACTGCTGCTTACGGAATGTACCTGGCTGCTTTGAACTTTTCGGGCAACGATTTTCAGAAGGAGATGAGTCGGGCTGCCGATTGGTTGAAATCTTCAAGGCCAACAGCCGTCAACCTGGCTTTTGCCGTGGATGAGGCTCTTTCTGTGATTTTACCAGAATATTCTATCCCTGAAAATACCCGGCATCTGCTGGAATATGCCGAAACGCTGAAGCAACGTGAAATCGATTTCAGCAAAAAAATCGGTGAGGCCGGACTTGTGCTGATCCGTGCTATCAGCAAAGAAAAGAAGGGAGAACCCGTTCAAATCCTGACTCACTGCAATGCCGGGCGGCTGGCCTGCGTGGAATTGGGAACGGCAACCGCTCCGATGTATCTGGCGCACGAGGCGGGCATTCCTATTCATGTATGGGTCGACGAAACGCGTCCACGCAACCAGGGGGCACGGCTCACGGCCTGGGAACTGGGTGAGGCCGGCATTCCGCATACCATTATTCCTGACAATGCCGGTGGGCACCTGATGCAGCACCACCTGGTAGATCTGGTGATCGTCGGGAGCGACCGCACTACGCTGAACGGCGATGTGGCCAATAAAATTGGTACTTACCTGAAGGCTCTTGCCGCTGACGACAACCACATCCCGTTTTATGTGGCGCTCCCGTCAACATCCATTGATTGGACGTTGAACGACGGGCTTTCCGAAATTCCAATCGAACAACGCGATGGGAGCGAGGTTACCACGATGGAAGGAATGCTTGGCAACCAGATTCAGGAGTTCCGGATCATCCCGGAGAATTGCGAAGTTGCCAATTACGGATTTGATGTCACTCCAGCCCGGTTGGTAACCGGCCTGATTACCGAACGGGGAATCTGCGAGGCCAACCGCGAAAGCATTTTGAATTTATTTCCAGAGAAAAATACCAGAAGATGATAGAGGGATATGTAAAATTTAATTGTACCTGGGAAAAGCATGAAATTGCAATTCCCGAAGATCTGTTTTTCATGCTCCAAAAGGAGCGTGACCTTATTTATGGAATGGGCTTGATTGGTGCCTATCACGATGGAATTGGATATGGAAATATTTCCGTCAGGAGCGGCAAGGGTCTACCTTTTTACATCACAGGCAGTGCCACCGGCCAGCTTGCAACGTTAGATCAATCTCATTACGCTCTGGTTACTGGTTATAGTTTTGCTGAAAACTCGATTACCTGTACTGGTTTAACCAAGGCGTCAGCCGAAAGTCTCAGTCATGCGGCTGTTTACGAGTCACTGCCTGAAGTTGGTGCGGTGGTTCATGTTCATTGCCTGTGGTTATGGGAAAAGCTTTTGGATATTTATCCGACGACTTCTCCGAAAATTGAATACGGAACTCCGCAAATGGCCGAAGCCATTCAACAACTGATTGCCGGAATGAAAAAGGATGATGAAAAAATTATCGTGATGGGCGGTCACCGGGAAGGTATCCTGGCGTTTGGGAAAGATTTGAATGAGGCGTCATCTGTAATTGTTGAAATTTATAACCGATATAAACATGACTAAAATTGCCATCATTGGTGGTTCCGGGCTGGAAAACCCGGCGATTCTGAAAAATGCCACCGAGCTGAATATTGAAACTCCTTATGGGGCAACAAGTTCTTCGTTTAAATGCGGAATGATCGGCGGAAAAGAAGTGGTTTTGCTTTCTCGTCATGGTCGTCAGCACACCATTCCACCCTCTCAGGTAAACAACCGGGCCAACATCTGGGCCATCCGGGAATTGGAATGTTCTCATATTCTGGCTACGACTGCCTGCGGAAGCCTGCGCCAGGAAATCGGACGTGGTAATTTTGTGGTACTCGACCAGTTCATCGATTTTACCCGTCATCGACCGGTGACTTTTTTCGAGTCGTTCGAACCACGTCAAATGAAACATACTCCAATGGCCGATCCGTTCGACAGTCACCTTCGGCTGAAGCTGATTGAAACAGCCCGCGATCTGGGATTGAAGTTCTTTGAAAAAGGAACCGTGGTAACCATTGAAGGACCCCGGTTTTCGACACGGGCTGAGTCGAATATGTTTCGAATGTGGGGCGCGGATGTGATCAATATGTCGACAGCTCCGGAGTCTATCCTGGCCAATGAGTTGGGAATTCCGTATGCAGCAGTTGCGATGAGTACCGATTACGATTGCTGGAAGACCGATGAGGCGCCGGTAACCTGGGGCGATGTGGCAAAGGTGTTTAATCAGAATGTGAGCTATGTGATTGATTTATTGATTCATGCAATTGGAAAGGTGTGACCGTGGTATTGTGGGAATTTTAAAATATGCTTTTCTGAAAAATTAATCTGATTTTGACGATTGTTTGGCACAGGCTTTGTTAAATCATGGTCAAGTTGTCTCAAAGCCATGAGAACAATTCAATTCGGTTACATTATAGGTTAATAGAGAAAAGGTTAAAAAAGGTTTAAGGGCCATTCCGGAGTTTCCGGGATGGCTTTTTTCATTGCATCCTGGGATTTGAAAATGTCTTCCAACAAAAAAAGCTCCGAAGAGCTGAATCTTCGGAGCTTGTATTTTTAAAAGGATCCGATCTTTTTGAAAGATCGGATCCTTGAAGCTTTGCGCTTTTAGTCTTTCAGTTTGGCGCTTAAAAATTCGCGGTTCAAACGGGCAATGTTCGACAGCGAAATGCTTTTTGGACATTCCACTTCGCAGGCGCCGGTGTTGGTACAGTTACCAAAACCCAGTTCGTCCATTTTGGCAACCATCGCTTTGGCACGACGGGCAGCTTCAACACGACCCTGTGGCAATAAGGCCAGATGGCTCACTTTTGCTGAAACGAACAACATGGCTGATCCGTTTTTACAAGCTGCAACGCAGGCACCACAACCAATACAAGAAGCAGCATCCATCGATTCGTCAGCATCTTTTTTCGGAATTGGCATTGAATTAGCATCGGGCACACCACCAGTGCTCACCGAAACATAACCTCCGGCAGCGATGATTTTATCGAATGCACGACGGTCAACCATCAGGTCTTTGATTACCGGGAACGCAGCCGAACGCCAGGGTTCGATGGTTACAGTTTCGCCATCTTTAAACTTGCGCATGTGCAACTGGCAAGTGGTTACGTCGTCGTCTGGTCCGTGTGGGTGGCCATTGATGTACAACGAGCACATTCCGCAGATACCTTCGCGGCAGTCATGGTCGAATGCAACAGGTTCCTTGTTTTCGCTGATCAGTTGTTCGTTCAAAATGTCCATCATTTCGAGGAACGAGCTGTCGGTTGAGATTTTGTTTACCTTGTAGGTTTCGAAACGGCCTTTTTCTTTGGGACCGTTCTGACGCCAAACCTTAAGCGTGAGATTTATTGTTTTTTCCATGATTGATCTCCTTTTAAAAAGCCATTACTTGTAATTACGCTGAACCATTTTCACACTTTCGTAAACCAGTTCTTCTTTGTGAAGTTCAGGTTCAGCACCTTCGCCTTTGTATTCCCAACAGGAAACATAAGCAAATTTGTCGTCCTGACGGAGAGCTTCTCCTTCTTCAGTCTGGTATTCTTCACGGAAGTGCCCACCGCACGATTCTTCACGGTTCAGTCCGTCGCGGGCCATCAAATCGCCAATCTCGATGAAATCGGCCAAACGGTTGGCTTTCTCCAGTTCAACATTCATTCCGTTGGTACTTCCGGGGATACGAACATTGCTCCAGAATTCTTTTTTGATTTCGGCAATGCGTTCGATGGCATGTTTCAGGCTTTCTTTGGTACGACCCATTCCAACAAAATCCCACATGACCAGACCAAGTTCTTTGTGCAGGCTGTCGACCGAACGATTTCCCTTGATGTTCATCAGTTTTTCGAAACGGGCTTTTACGGCTTTTTCAGCTTCGATGAATTCAGGTTCGTTGCCGGTCATTCGCGGAGTGCGGATGTCGTCGGCCAGGTAATTCTGAACGGTATATGGCAATACGAAATATCCGTCGGCCAGCCCCTGCATCAATGCTGAAGCACCCAAACGGTTAGCTCCGTGATCGGAGAAGTTGGCTTCACCAGCAGCGAACAATCCGGGGATGGTTGTCTGCAATTCGTAATCAACCCAGATACCACCCATGGTGTAGTGGATAGCCGGATAGATCATCATTGGTGTTTTGTATGGATTTTCGTCAACGATTTTTTCGTACATCTGGAACAGGTTGCCGTAACGGGCCCTGATTGTGTCTTCGCCCAAACGTTCAATAGCTGATTTGAAATCGAGGTAAACAGCCAATCCTGTAGCTCCTACACCGTAACCGGCATCGCAGCGTTCTTTGGCAGCACGTGATGCAACGTCGCGGGGTACGAGGTTACCGAAAGCAGGGTAACGGCGTTCCAAATAGTAGTCGCGATCTTCTTCAGCAATTTGTGTTGGTTTCATCTTTCCGGCGCGAATGGCTTCGGCATCTTCTTTTTTCTTCGGAGTCCAGATGCGGCCATCGTTACGCAGAGATTCGGACATCAGAGTCAATTTACTCTGGAATTCGCCGTGAACCGGGATACAGGTTGGGTGAATCTGGGCCATACATGGATTCGCAAACATGGCACCTTTATGAAATGCCTTAATTGCAGCCGATCCGTTTGAACCCATCGCATTGGTTGACAGGAAGAAGGCATTTCCGTAACCTCCGGTGCAAAGCACAACGGCGTGTCCGAAGTGACGTTGCAATTCGCCGGTAACCAGGTCGCGGGTAATGATACCGCGGGCTTTTCCGTCAACGATAACAATGTCTACCAATTCGGTACGGGTGTACATTTTTACTGTGCCAAGGTGAACCTGGCGCATCAATGCCTGATAAGCTCCAAGCAACAACTGCTGACCGGTTTGACCTTTAGCGTAGAAAGTACGGCTAACCTGAGCTCCACCGAAAGAACGGTTGTCGAGCAAGCCGCCGTATTCGCGGGCGAACGGAACGCCTTGGGCCACACATTGGTCGATGATGCTGTTGCTTACTTCAGCCAAACGGTAAACGTTGGCCTCGCGGGCACGGTAGTCGCCACCTTTAATGGTATCGTAGAACAAACGGAAAACCGAGTCACCGTCGTTTGGATAGTTTTTGGCAGCATTGATACCTCCCTGTGCAGCAATAGAGTGTGCACGGCGAGGTGAATCCTGGATGGTGAAGTTTTTTACGTTGAATCCCATTTCTCCAAGTGAAGCTGCAGCAGCGCCACCGGCCAGACCGGTTCCAACAACGATTACATCCAGTTTACGTTTATTAGCGGGGTTCACCAGTTTCTGGTGATCTTTATAATTGGTCCATTTCTGAGCCAGTGGCCCTTCAGGAATCCTTGCATTCAATTTACTCATGTTTCAGTTATTTAACGAATTAGAAAAACAGGTATTGAGCCAGAGCAATGACAGAAAAACCACCGCCCAGAATAATAGCGATAACATTACCGATTGCTTTCAGCCGGGGCATCCAGGTGGTGTTGTTCCAGCCAATGGTCTGGAAAGAAGACCAGAACCCATGAGAAAGATGGAAAGCAAGAGCAACCGAACCAATAACATACAAGATAACAACTGGAAGAACTTTAAAAGTTTCGTGTACCAGGGCATAGGCATTTTCGCCTTTTGCTGTCAGTCCAAAGAACGGGAATTCCACTTCGCCGGCTTCCCAGGCGATGAACCCTTTCATCCTCATGTAGAAGTTAATGATGTGCACGGCCAGAAACGATACAATAACAATACCCAGCACCAGCATATTCTGTGATGCAAACTCAACACCGGCTGTTTTTTTGCCAGAAGCATAACGTTGCGGGCCACGTGCTTTCATGTTCTGAAGGGTCAGAATCAATGAATAAATGATGTGTACTACAAATCCCAAAGCCAGAACAGGCTCGATAATCTTAATTAAAGGGTTGGTTCCCATGAAATGCACTCCGGCATTAAACAACTGACCTTCAGCAAAGCCCAACGGTTTGTCGAGCAGCAGGAATGAATTCAGGGTTAAATGCACAAAGAGGAACAAAATCAGGAACAAACCTGAAACGCTCATCAGGAGTTTCCGTCCAATAGAGGCAGTCAGTAAATTGCTCATAGAATAACAGATTTTTATTTTAATAATTGATTCATTTTTATTTGCCCGACAAAAGTAGAGCTAACGGCGATCACATACAATAAAATGCGGTGCAAAATAACTAATTTAAAATGGTTCTAAGCACAAACTTTGAGGAGAGGCGATTGACAATTTATATAATGTTAAAATTTATCGGTAGGGGGTAATCATCTTTCCAACTAAAAATAAACATCTCCCTTTTTGCATAAACAGCATATTTGCATATTTTTGCAGCACTTCTAAAAAATGAAGGATACATTGCTGGTTCCATAGTTCAACGGATAGAATAGCAGTTTCCTAAACTGTAGATCCGGGTTCGATTCCCGGTGGGACTACTGAAAAAGAAGTCAAATTGAACTAAAAGCACTTAAATTCAATGATTTAAGTGCTTTTTTATTTTTGTAAAGTAGTCAAAAAATGCACTAAAAATCAACAAAAAAGGGGCAAAATCGGGACCTGTGTAATACACACTACCGAAAGGTCCCGATTTATGCTCTAACTCACTGTAATTCAATACAAATTAGTTTCAATTGGTTCGTTTTAATACGCTGAAAATCCAGACATTTTGGGTATGTTTAGCGGTGAAAACGGGACCTATTTTAGTAATATTGTAAAATAGGAATTATGAGAGTTTTAGTTTTATTTCAATTAAGAAGGTCAAAATCAAGACCTGACGGCAAATCTCCTCTGTATTTAAGGTGCACAATGGGTGGCCAGCGCTTTGAAGCTTCCACTGGTTTTTTTCTAGATAAATCTTCCTGGATTGAATCCGCTCAGCTTGCTGACGGGAAATCGGAAGAGATAAAGGTCATCAACAACCGGCTAACCAAAATCCGAAGTAAGATTCTGGATATTTACAACCAACTGGATTCAATTGGGGAACCATTTGATATTCTTTCAATCAGGGATAAATTTCTGGGAATAAGCAACGGACAGGGATTTTTGGAGGTCTTTGATTCCATAATTCATGATGTCGAAGCAACATTGGGGAATGATTATTCTCCTTTGACTTTAAAACAGTACCGGACAGTCCGCAAGCGGTTTGAAGAATATTTGCAAAAAAAGGAGCGGCGCAAAGATATTCCTGTTGCCGGGTTCGATTTTAAGCTGATCAAATCTTTTGATGTTTACCTGAAGAGTACTTATCATGTAGCATCAAATACAGCCTTTTGCTATCATAAGATCATTAAAAAAGTGTTGAATCAGGCGGTTGCCATGAATTATTTACTCCGGAACCCTTACGGTTCCTTCAAGTTTTCAAGAAGTGACGGCTACCGGGATTTTCTGACACTTCAGGAGGTTCAGAAAATTCATAGTAAAGAATTGGCAATTCCCAGGATGCAATTAGTTAGGGATATTTTTGTTTTTGCCTGTTACACGGGATTATCATATGTGGACATTTCAAAATTGAATTCAAGAAATATTCAGAAAGGAAATGACGGAAATGATTGGATCATACTTGACAGAACAAAAACTGAATCAAGGTGTCGAATTCCTATTCTGCCGATTGCACAAGAAATAATGTTGAAATATAAAGACCATCCGGTTGTATGTTCATCTAATAAAGTACTCCCGGTTCTTTCCAATCAGAAAATGAATAGCTATTTAAAGGAACTGGCTGATGTTTGCGAGATAAGCAAAAACCTTTCTATGCATGTTGCCCGGCATACCTTTGCCACGTCTATAACATTATCCAATGGAGTACCGATTGAAACGGTTTCAAAAATGTTAGGGCATACTTCATTAAAGACTACGCAGATTTATGCAAGAATTGTGGATTCAAAAATAGCCTCGGATATGGCAGTTCTTAAAATAAAACTGATTGATAAATATGATGTCAGTAGAGAAATCAAAATGCTATAGTAATAGCTCGTCTCAGGAGAAAGCACATATGATGGATTAGATTTTCTTAAATTATATACGATATTTGTAACCTCTCATTTTAATAAAGTGAACTTGACTAACTCAGAAATACAACTTATAAAAGCTTTTAAGAAGGGAGATGCAGAAGCTTTTAAATCGCTTTTTGAGCGGTATCATAAGCGGTTATATTCCTTTCTGTTTAGGTTGTTGAAGTCAAAAGAAGATGCAGAAGAAATCGTTCAGGAAACATTCTTAAAAATCTGGGAGAATCGGGAGAATTATTGGGAAGATTATCCATTTGAATCGTTGCTGTTTCGTATAGCACGGAACACTTCCTTAAATTATGCCCGAAAAAAAGTGAATCGTAAAGTTTTCGAGGACCATCTAAATTTCTTTACTGAAGTTTCTGAAAGTGCGGCTGACCAATATATCTTGTTTCAGGAAACGCAAAGTATTATTAATACTATATTGGATGGATTACCGCCCAAACAAAAAGAAATCTTTCTTCTTCAGAAAGTGGAAGGACTTTCACGGCAAGAAATAGCAGAAAAGCTGGGAATATCTGTTATCACTGTTGATCATCAGCTATTTAAAGCAAATAAACATGTAAAGGAAGAATTTAAAAAATTTCACCTGTTAATGATAAATATCTTCCTCTTATAATTTTCTCATCCTTTTCTTCATTTTTTTTGATTTCGAATGGCAGTTTTTTGATAGTCATGTGTATTTACTTATGAATATCAATATCAAAATATGCATTTCGAAGACAAAATACACTTAATACAGAATTTTCTAAACGGGAGAATAAGTGATTCGCAATTAAGAGAATTATTCTTTTGGTTGAATAGTGAGAAGGGAAATTTGGAATACGAAAAGCTATTCAATGAAGGATGGATTAATAATCTTGATACATTGGAAAATATTGATTCAGTCAAACTGTTCTCGAAAATTGAGGCAAAAATCAAAGAAAAACAAAAATCAAAGAAAAAGTATTTCTTGTTGGGATTAAGGAATGCTGCTGCAATTTTTATTCTAGGCTTGATCCTTCCGGTTATCTACTATTCCACTTTGACTACATCAAAAGAAAATAGACAAGTAGTGTATCTCAAAGAATCTCTTTCAAGTGAGAAAGTCAAAAAAGTGACTTTGGCCGATGGTACTGATGTTTGGTTAATGTCCGGAAGTACTATAAGTTATCCATCCAGCTTTGCCGGAAATGAAACCAGAAATGTTGAAGTAAAAGGTGAAGCTTTTTTCAATGTGGCTAAAGATTCGAAACATCCGTTTATTGTAAATCTTGGAGAGGTTGGGTTGAAAGTAATTGGAACAAGCTTTAATGTAATGAATTACGGTGAGGAAGATCAAATTCAGATTGTTTTGAAAACAGGTAAAATTGATCTTTTTGAAGGTGAATATAATTCGAATAAACAGTTTGTACATGTAAATCCAGGGCAACTAGTAACATATAAGAAAAATGAATCGAAGTTTTCTATAAAAGAAACGGATACAAATAAATTTACTTCATGGACAGAAGGAATTCTTTTATTCCATGACGATCCTTTGGATGAAGTGCTAAAAAAATTGGGTAGATGGTATAATGTTGTAATTGAAATTGATGACCCTTCTGTCACTCATTTCCCGTTTACCGCAACTATTAAGAATGAAAATCTGGATCAGATTATTGATCTATTACAATATTCAACACCATTTAAATATTCGAAATTAAAAGTAAGTGGAGAGACCAAACTTGTGATTGAAAGGAAATGAAATATAGAAGCCAAACAATAATTGTTCGCCTATGAAATATGACTAACCAAAAAGGAGATGTAAACATCTCCCTTCTTGTGATCCATGCCTTCTCTAATTACCAGTCAGTGAAAGACATAAATAATTCGAATTAAAATTCAAATCATTACAAAATTATGAAAAAAAATCATTATTCAATGGTTTCGATGCTCTTGCGAGTATGGAAATGTAAAACGTTGCTTGTTATGAGATTAACCTTGCTAATATGTTTGTTTTTTGTATTTCAATCAATTGCGATTGAAGCTCTTTCCCAAAATCAAAGGTTAAGTATCAATCAAAAAAACATCAAGATTGAAGAAATTATTCAACTCATAGAAAATAAAACTGACTACTATTTTATGTACAGTGCTAAGACTATTGATGTTGAAAGAACTGTCGATATTGAGGCAACAGATAAATTCGTCCCAGAAATTTTGGATGATATCTTTAAAGGAACTAACGTTTCTTACAAGATAGATGGGAGATTGATTGCCCTTTCAAAAAATGGAGAAGAATCAGTTATTGGGCAGCAGCCTCATTCTGTTTCCGGTAAAGTTTCTGATTCCTCAGCTAGTCTTTTACCTGGGGTTTCAGTAGTGATAAAAGGAACTACAACAGGAGTAATTACTGATATGAATGGTAAATATACTATTCCCAAAGTTCCAGAAAATTCAATATTGCAGTTCTCGTTTGTGGGGATGAAAACCCAGGAAGTGGCAGTAGGGAGTAATACTGCTATTAATGTTATCCTTATTGAAGAAACAGTTGGAATTGAAGAAGTAGTAGCTGTTGGATATGGAACACAAAAAAAAGCAAATTTAACCGGATCGGTTGCATCAGTAAGATCCGAAAGCTTAATTAAAACTCCTGTTGCAAATGTTACCAACACCCTGGCAGGTCGTTTACCAGGACTGGTATCTTTACAATCCAATGGGCAGCCAGGTGCAGATGCTGCTAATTTGAGTATTCGAGGATTTGGTGCTGCACTTGTTATTGTTGATGGGATCGAATCAGACTTTAAGTTTGTTGATCCTAATCAAATAGAATCAATTACTATATTAAAAGACGGTTCTGCCTCTATATATGGGGCTCGAGCTGGGAATGGGGTAATTTTGGTGACCACGAAGCGAGGAAATGATTCTAAACCTATACTTTCATTAAATCTCTCTCAGACTTTTCAGGGAATAACCACAATGCCTAAACCCTGTAATTCAGGGCAATATACAGAGCTTGTGCGAGAAGCTTGGCTCCAGTCTGGACAGCCCGAAGCCTCTTCCCCGTATACTCTTGAAGATGTTCAGAATTACAAAAATTCTACTGATCCATATCTATATCCAAACACAAACTGGTATAAAGAAGTATTAAGAACATGGACACCTCAGCAGCAATATAATTTATCAATAAGAGGAGGAAGTGACAAGATTAAATATTATGGATTCATTGGGATGCTGGACCAAAAAACGATTTTCAAGAATGATGGAGGTAATTACAGACGATACAACTTTCAGTCAAATATTGATACAAAAATTTTAGATAACCTATCACTAGCACTCACAATAGCTAATATTACTCAAGATAGTAATTTTCCACAAGAATCTATTAGTTCAGGAGAAGCCAGTGCATGGGGACGACTTTGGAGTACTTTACCAATTTATCCAGCTCACCTTCCTGATCCGACTAAAGTTTCGTTTGCAAATGGTGCAGGTACAGGTGGCGCACACATTACAAGTAACCGAGGGTTAGGCGGATATAACGATACTGATACTCAGAGCAATAATGGATCTATTTCTTTAACTTATGATTTCAAATCCATTAAAGGACTGTCATCCAAATTATTTGCAAATTATACCAACTACAATACAGATAATAAATCATTCAAAAAAACCATAAAGGAATATGTTTATGATCCAGCGAGTAATAAATACTCACTACAAGGAACATATAATGCTGATCCTGAATTAACACAACGTCACGATAAAGGGAGAACTATTACAGAACAAATCTCTCTAAATTATGACAGGGATTTTGGGAAACATCATGTTTCAGCATTGGCGCTCTACGAAACTATTGATAATAAAAGTGATTATTTCTCAACCGGAAGAAAAGGTTTTATTACTACCGCAGTCGATCAGCTATATGCTGGCAGTACGACCTCTATCTCAAATGACGGTAAAGCTTATGAATCTGGTAGAATAAGTTACATATCAAGGCTGAATTATTCCTTTGTTAATAAATATCTGGTAGAATTAATCTTTAGGGCAGATGCCTCTGACAGGTTTCCTGAAAACTCCAGATGGGGATATTTTCCAAGTGTTTCATTAGCATGGAGAATTACTGAAGAAAAATTTATGAAAGAGCAGTCTCTTTTTGATAACCTAAAATTGAGAGTGAATTATGGAGTATCAGGAAGCGACAGAGATGCAGGTTCAGTTTATCGATATCTTTCCGGGTATTCAATAGATCCTCAAACTTTTATATTAGGATCGGGTCCTCAGACTGCTATTGCTCCAATTGGCTTGGCAAATAAAGAAATCACATGGGAAACCCTTAAAGTATCTAATATAGGTCTTGATTTCTCCCTGTTCAACTTAAAGTTATATGGGACAGCTGATGCTTTCTACCGAAAACGGACAGGAATCCTTGGTACCAGAAGTAATTCAATGCCTACTAGTTTTGGCGCTGATTTGCCAATTATGAATTTAAATAGCCAAAACAATAGGGGGTTCGAATTAGAATTAGGGACAAAAGGGAGAAGTAATGATTTATCATGGGATGTCAGCGGAAACATTTCTTGGTCAAGGGCAAAATGGGATCATTATGATGAGCCTGAATATACTGATCCAGATCAGAAAAGGATTAATAAACTATCTGGAAATTGGACGGATCGCCAGTTCGGATATTTGGTAGATGGCTTGTTTACATCACAAGAAGAAATCGGGGCTCTATCATACACTTATCCAGCAGGGAATTCACTCCTTAGACCTGGAGATCTTCATATTATTGATCAAAATACTGATGGGGTAATTGATTGGAAAGATCAGGTCGAGATTGGAAAAGGTTCAACTCCGCATTGGATGACGGGATTTAATACTGATTTAAAATACAAGAATTTCGATTTTTCTGTCTTGTTCCAGGGTGCATTCGGGTACTATTCAGTTATTAGTTATTCACAGGGAATGAATTATCCAACCTTCGTATACGAGGGAAGATGGACAGAAATAAATAATAGAAAAGATGCCTTGATTCCTCGGTTAGGTGGGACAACATTCAACTACTTTTCTGAATTCCGCTATAAAAAAGCCGGGTATGTTCGGTTGAAGACGTTATCTCTTGGATATAATCTTCCCAAAAACTGGTTACAATCTGCAAAAATTGCTGAATTGAGATTTTATGTTGCTGGTGCTAATTTGCTGACTTTTGATAAGCTAAAGAAATATAATCTAGATCCCGAGGCTCCATCATCGCTTGCAGGGAGGTATTATCCGCAGCAAAAAAGCATATCGTTTGGGATCAATGTTTCATTTTAAGATTTATTAATTGCAAAAATGATCAATCATGAAAAAAATATTTTATACCATCTTAGTCACATTGGTTTGTTTATCGTGCTCTGAAGATGTACTGGACAAAAAACCTTTGGACCTTATAACTGATGCCGATGTTTGGAATGATGAAGTGTTAATCGATTCATATCTAACCGATGCTTATTTGAAAATGTACATTCTAAAAAATGAGACTCCATTTACAAGAACGCCTGGTAGTTCATCAACAAACTGGATGGATGGAGAAGACTGGAATGGACCTTTTATCATAAATGAGATTAGTGATGAATGCAAAAGAAATTGGATTGAAGGACTGGCTAAAATAGCCAAAACTCAGGGAATAAAGATTACTGGAGGTGTTTTAGAGTGGTGGGAGCATTCATATAGAGTTATAAGGATATTAAATGAATTTATAGAACGTGTTCCAAATTCACCAGTGGCTGAGAGTTTTAAAAAAGCGAAAGTAGCAGAGGCAAGGTTTTTAAGAGCTTATAGTTACTTTGCTATGGTGAAACGCTATGGCGGGGTCCCTTTGATTAAAAAAGCTCAGGATATTAATGACTCAGATGAAGAATTATATCGGAAGCGTGATAAAGAAAAAGATATTTATGATTTTATAATCACTGAGGTTGATCAAATAGCCAATGATCTTCCTGAGAAAAATTCTTCTGATTATAAATTTGGAAGACCTTCAAAATATGCAGCAATTGCATTAAAATGCCGAGCCGCGTTATATGCAGGCAGTATAGCTCAATTTGGTTCAGTTCAGTTAGATGGAGTTGTGGGAATTCCGGAATCTGAGGCCCCTCAATATTATCAAAAAGCCTATGATGCAGCTAAAATTATTATGAATAGTGGTCAATATGCACTTTACAACAAAGATGCAGATAAAGTAAAAAACTTTAAGAATGTATTTTTGGTAAAAAATAATTCTGAAGTAATTTGGTCTGAATGTCATAATTACGTTGACAGGAATAAGGGAGGCAACGGTTGGATCTGGGATTTTTTCCAATGCCCCAAGCCTAATGCGTGGGGAGCAGGAAATCAAAATGCTCCTTACCTCGAAATGGCTGAAGAATATGAACACATTGATGGTTCCTCGGGGAAATTAGATAGGACAGAACTTCAGAATGGATTATGGACGATGGATCAATTGTGGGCCAATAAGGATCCACGGTTCTATGCAACTATTTATACTGAAGGAACTCCTTGGAAAGGAACTACAATTGATTGGTATCAGGGGCTTATTTTGCCAGATGGGACAATACAAACAGCCGGATCCTATCAAGGGATACTGGCAAAAGGCTATCATACGATGTTAAGGGCAGGAACAGGCTTTGGTGTAATGAAATATCTTGAAGAAAACAAAGATAATATGGGCGAACGAGCTACTTCGGGAACCGACTGGCAATTATTTCGTTACGGAGAAATATTACTGAATTACGCAGAAGCTGCTTTTGAACTTGGGAAAACAGAAGATGCTCTTGATGGTGTTAACCAAATTCGTATGCGTGCTGGAATTGCTGCATTAAACTCTATTGACCGGAATAAAATTCGTCATGAACGAAAAGTGGAATTAGCGTTTGAAGGACATAGATATTGGGATGTTCGCAGATGGAGAATTGCAACCACTGTATTATCTACTCCTCAATCAGGAATTCGTTATTATCTTGATTATAACACAAGAAAATATAAGATTGTTGTTAATCCTAACGTAGAAGATAATACAGCATTGGTCCCATTTTATGAGTATAACTATTATTTGCCAATTACAATTGCAAGAACCGGAAACAACCCAAATCTAGTTGAAAATCCAGGATACAAATAATCATATGATCAATTATGGAGAGCCATTGAATAGCACACAAACTAATCCATTGTTGCTGTTCAAATGGCCTCCCTACTTATTTGTAGGTTTCTATATTTTCCCAAGATTATAATAATCTTTGTGTTATCCCCAAATTATTCATTTATAAAGAATAGTTTATGGTAGATATGAATTGTTTTTATTGAACACGATCTGGTGATTATATTCAATAAAACAACTCTCTTGTTATTCTTATAGGTTGCCGACATTTTCAGTTACAATTTATAACGGTTGCTTCCCGGTTAGCCATTTTCAGTTACTATCCTGATTGGTCGCCAACTGGAGTTTGTTCAGAATCAGGATTTGGGCATTGAGCCACTCCAGCTTGGATTTCTGGCTCGATCACTGCAGGGAAAGGATGAAAAGTAGTGTTTTCACAGATCAAATATTTATCTGGAAAAGTAAAAGATATCTGAAAGGACAATATGAAACACAAACTAAAATTAACCATTGTTTAGTTCTAAAAATTCAATAAACATATAACGTAAATATGTCAAGATGAAACTTAAAACTTTTCTTGTTTTTTCAGTATTAGGGCTCATTTTAGAAGGGTGTATTTCACAAAAAACAATTCATGAAGATATCGAATGGAGCAATTTCCGTTGGAACCATGAAAGTGACAATTCAAAACCACGTATTTTATTTATTGGCAATTCTATTTCATTGGGTTATGTGCCAGAAATAACAACTATGTTGGAAGGTAAAGCTAATTGCGACCATTTATCGACATCCAGATCTATTGCAGATCCCGCACTTTATAAAGAAACAAAAAGTGCAATGGGAAAATATAACCATGTTGTCATTCATTTTAATAACGGACTTCATGGTTGGCACCTGACAAATGAACAATACAAAAAGGGACTAGAAAGATATGTCAAATACCTAATATCTCATAAATCGAAAGATTGTATCCTAATATATTCCCTTACGACCCCTGTTTCCTCCAAAGAAGCTGGGCAAAAATTGGATCCAGTAAAGAATCAGGTTGTATTGGACCGGAATAGGATTGCCAGCGGGATAATGAAAAAATATAACATTCCTTTAATTGATCTTTATAGGTTGATGGAATTAGAATTGGATAGGTATGTTATAAAAAAGGGCAACCTTCATTACAATAAAGCAGGTTACAAAGTGATGGCAGAGAAAATAACTGAAGAGATAATTAAACTGATGGAAAAACAAAAGATATTATAAATCATCGAACCTTATTATGTTAAAAAAATATTTTCTAGTTTATTGACTTTTTAAAAATCTAAACTAGCGTCATGTCAAATGTTCAAATAAAACAGTTAACAAAGTAAATGAATTTCTTTCTAGGAATTGATTTTGGGACAGGAGGTTGTAAAATCACGTTGATTGATCACTGCGGTGAAATAATTGCCGAGTCCTCAGCCGAATATAAAACATATCACCCGAC
>CAZAVU010000049.1:0-13394 GCA_964488805.1 uncultured Odoribacter sp.
AGTTTGCCCAGCGAATCCATGGACAGGTCGAAAACCAGATGCTGATCGGGCAAAATATCCATATCGACCTGGCTTTCGATAAACGACTTGATGGCTTTGTATTCCTGAGAGTTGGGCTCGTCGGTCACAATTGCCGGGCCTTCTTTTTGTTCGAGCAACTCTGGCAGTTTAAAACGCTGAAGCTTTGATAAACGAGTCCTGGGAAGTTCCGATTTTACCAGAGTAAACTTCATGATTCGTTTGTACGAACTCATTTCAGCGTTAAAGGGAGAAATAATCTGATCGCGGAAATACTGGACCGGATCGTCGACGCCGTTTTCGGTCAGGACGTTATAGTCGGGGAGAATTACCGCCTGAAGAATATCGTTATACATAAATACGCCCGATTCCTTGATCGCGTTGGAACTGGCATCCAGCTTCATCTCTATTTCAACGGGATTAATGTTTTTCCCGTTTGGCAGTACGATGATTTCTTTTTTCCGTCCGGTGATATGCAAATAACCCTCCTTGTCGAGATAGCCCAAATCGCCGGTATGCAACCAGCCATCTTTGACCACTTCGTCAGTTTCTTCAGGACGGTTGTAGTAGCCTTTCATAATGTTTGGCCCCTTGGCCACAATTTCGCCCTCGCGGATTTCGATGGTCAGCCCGGGCAGTGCCTGACCGGTAGTGCCTATGCGTATTTTTCCGGGTCGGGGAAAAGTAATCATGGGCGCCGCTTCGGTCATCCCATAGCCTTCCATGATATCGAATCCAAGGCCATAGAAGAATTCGCCGACTTCCTTGTTCAGCGCAGCTCCCCCGGCAATCAGATACTGCAACTTGCCTCCGAATCCCTGGTGTACTTTTTTGAAAACCAGTTTCCCCAGGTTTCGGTTTTTGGTCGATAGAACCAGTGAAAGGAGCATCTTCCCGACAAAGCTCTGATCAATTTTGGCTTTGATGCCACGATACATCATTTCATACAGACGCGGAACGCCAATGAAGATGCCGACCTCGTTGTCAGCAAATGTCTTCATCAGATCAGACGACTGCATGGATGGCGCTATGGCAATCGAGCTGCCCACATGAAAAGGAATCATCATCGAACCGATCAGCGGGAAGACGTGATGCAAAGGCAGGAAAATCATGGCCTGCCGCTCGGCAGCAAATATTCCGCAGTCGATCACTGCTGTCATATTTGCACGAATATTGTTGTACGATAGCATTACACCTTTAGGGCTTCCGGTAGTTCCCGACGTGTAAATGATTACCGCCGTCGAGCTGTCGTCATCAGGACCGCACCATTGGCTTTCCGGCAAGGTTTCGTCGAGGGTAATTTCCTCAAAAACCAGGACTTCGGGATGATGGTCAATTTTCTGATCGATTTTGGCAAAAGCCTCCTTCATCCCGGCGCTGATAAAAAGCAAATCGGGGCAACAATCGTTGATGATATAAACAACATCTTCGGTCGAGGCCAGAAAGTCGATCGGGATGGCGATACAGTTATTTTGAAGAGCAGCATAAAAAGAATAAATCCAAGCCGGACTATTCTCGGCATAAACGGCTACTTTGGAATACCCTTTGTTTTCGAAAAGATGCGCGTATTGCTGAACCAGTTTCAGCATTTGGGTGTAAGTGATATCGCCCTGACTGGTAATAAGCGCCTTTTTTTCGGGAAACGACCTGTTTATAATCGGTTTAGTCATGACAATTTTTTAAGTATAAACTTAGGCTCAAGTCAACAAGTTCATTCAAAAACAACATTTTTTGTTCTTCCTGATGAAATCCTGGTTTGGCTTCAGCCACGCAAAGAAAGTAATTCCTGTTCATAAATTTTTCCTGTCGGTATTTTTTGTGGTTTCTTCAGCATCAGGGGATATATTCCCTGGTATCTTTACTTGTAGAAGGATAAACCGAACAAAACACTTGAACAATCGAAAAACTAAGGCTATTTTAGTGCTAAAATAGAACAACCCGATAACCTCATGGAAAACACTCCCCAAAATCACGGAAAAGACGAAGTTCGCGAGCAGCTTGTTACTGCTGCCCGGCTTGTATTTGCCCGTTACGGCTATAAGAAAACTGCCCTGGACGACATTTCACGCGAAGCCCGCAAAGGGAAAAGTACCATCTATTACTACTTCAAAAGCAAAGATGACATTTTTAAAGCCGTGATTGATTCCGAAGCCGAAATCAGGGCAAAGACCATTGAGGACCAGATCAGTCATATCGAAGATCCGAAGTTGAAGCTTAAAACTTATATTTTTGTGAGGATGCGCGCCCTGAAAATGGTTGTTAACTATTACGAAGCCCTCAAAAATGATTTGCTCGACAGCCTGTATTTTGTGAACAATCTGAGGAACAAACATCTCGAAGCTGAAATTCAACAGGTTAAAAAGTTGTTGCTCGAAGGAATTGAAACTGGCGTTTTTACCATCCAGAATCCTGAACTTACTGCAAAAGCCATAGTTACTTCGCTTCATGGATTTGAAGTTCCACTGATCTTGAAAAACCTCACCGATGAAGAATTACTGCGATCGGTTGACGAAATGGTGAATATTCTGTTCTATGGAATTGTTGTGAAATAGTGATTCCTTGCCAGTCGAAAGGTCAGTGTTCGCGCGTTTATTAGGAATTAGCCGGCTTTTATGCCTGAAAGTTTTCGCTCTGCTCAAATTATCTTTCGTTGGTTCAATACCAAAGGTTTAAATTACATGCCTTTTTGTGCCGGTATAAGCCAGCATTACAGATATATGAATAATTTTGTCATCAAAATCTATAGGTAATGGCAGTTATTCTCATTATAGAAACTTCTACTCAGGTTTGTAGTGTGGCCCTGATGAACGACGGAAAGCTTGTCGATCTGATTGAATCGAAAGAAGGGCAGAACCATGCGCAGCTCACCGCCGTTTTTGCTCAGGAGCTTTTATCCAGGAATCGGATCAAAGCCAGTGAGTTAAGCGCTGTGGCCGTCAGCAAAGGCCCGGGATCGTATACAGGCCTGCGGATAGGGGTTTCAACAGCCAAAGGTATTTGCTTTGCCAATCATATTCCCCTTATAGCTGTCGGTACTCTTGAAGCCATGTCGAAACATATTGCCCGGAATCAGCAGCAATATGGTATTTCTTCCGGTAAGCCAACGGTGTTCTGTCCCATGATCGATGCCCGGCGGATGGAAGTTTTTTCGATGTTGCTTGATGAAACCGGAGCCATCCTGAAGCCTATTACGGCAGTAGTTATCGACGAAGCATTCCTTCAGGATGAACTAAATGAGAGACAGGTTGTTTTCTTTGGAAATGGATCAGAAAAGTGCCAGCCGATTATCAAATCGCCCAATGCTGTGTTCATAAAAGGAATTGAAGCTTCGGCGCAATACATGTGCGAACTGGGATGGAAGGCCTACACGGAAAAACAGTTTGAAGACGTTGCTTATTTCGAACCGTTTTACCTGAAAGATTTTGTAGCAACAGTGTCGAGAAAAAACGTGCTGGCATGAAATCTGTTGTTACAGAAGAATAACATTTAAAACATGCAGACGTGAAAATTTCACTGATCATCGGTTTATTGGTTGCGCTGGCATTCCAGGTTACCGCCGGACCTCTCGAAGAAATGGAATATGTCCTTCGTTTCGGATTTATCCGTGGAGGTAAGGCCACGCTGGTTGCACAAAAAGAAAAACTGAACCGGGAGCCAATTATTCATTATCGGCTGAAAGGCCGGACAACCGGGCTCGTCGATAAAATCTACGAAGTAAACGATGTGTACGAAAGTTGGGTGAATCCAGAATCCTATCTTCCGGTCAAGTCAGTCCGCACGGTAAAAGAACAGAAATACAGGTTTTACGACGAAGTCCTGTACGATCATGTGAACGATTCACTTTTCAGCCTGAAGAAGGGGCGCAAAAAAGTTCCGGCCAACGTGAACGACTTGGTCAGCGTTTTCTTTTACATCAGGCAAAACCTGTATTTCGATTCGTTGCTGGCCGGTAAAAGTGTAAAAGTGCCTGTCTTTCATGGCGATGAATTATTTATGATGGAGTTGATGTACGTGGGGATCGAAACGATTGACACAAAGATTGGGCGGAAAGAATGTTATGTAGTTTCGCCTAAAGTCCCGAAAGGGAAATTGCTGAAAGAATCAAACGATCTGAAAATTTATATCACCAAAGACGCCAACCGGCTTCCGATCTACGCCGAATTCGATTTGGTGCTCGGAGCGCTAAAATGTGAACTTGAGTCGTATAAAATTAATGGGGTTAACCAAATGGCCCCACAATAATAAGTTGATAGTGAAATGTTTGAAAAAAACAGGTGAATGATCTTGAATCCCCAATATTTATTTATTTTTGCACCCGATTTTGAAATTTAAAAATTATCTATGGCAACAACAGCAGATATTAAAAACGGATTAACCATCGAATTCAACGAACAGTTGTTTCAAATAGTGTCTTTCCAGCACGTTAAACCAGGAAAAGGACCTGCTTTCGTACGGACAAAACTGAAAAACCTGAAGAACGGGAGAACCATCGACAATACATTTAGTGCAGGAGTTAAAATCAATGTTGTTCGCATTGAACGTCGTCCTTACCAATACTTGTATCAGGATGAAGCCGGATTTAATTTCATGCACGCTGAAACTTTTGAACAGGTATCTATTCCTACTGATTTGGTTGACAATGCTGACCTGATGAAAGAAGGACAGATTGTGGAAATCAATTTCCATGCTGACACCGAAACTCCGCTGACCGTTGAAATGCCTGCTTTTGTTGAATTGGCCGTTACAGCCACGGTAGTTGGTGAAAAAGGAAATACAGCCAGTTCGAATGCCTTGAAACCTGCAACGCTTGAAACCGGAGCCGAGATTATGGTGCCGCTGTTCATCAACGAAGGCGATATTCTTAAAGTTGATACCCGCGACCGTTCCTATTCTGAGCGCGTAAAGAAATAAAGTGAGTCTGATTCACTTTCACGGAAAGCCTGCAAGACCTGCAGGCTTTTTTTATTGCCGTATTTCGGCCACCGTTTCGTCCAAAGAAACTTTCCGGGTATAAATATCAATTGCCACGATAATCGCCGTAAATCCCCAGAAAGGCACCGAAAGCTTGTCGGTATCCAGAAAGTTATTCAGCGTTCCATGAATGTAGTAGGTGATCAATCCGAGCAGGGCAGCCATGACCATTGTTTTCAGACGCTTATCCGGTGTTCGGGAATACGCATGAATGGCCGTATACACGACCACGATAATCAGTATGAGGAAAGTAATCAGGCCCAGAACTCCCGATTCGGCCATAGGGCCAAGGTATTCGCTATGGGCATTTCCCCCGTCGGCTGAATTGGTGCTGATAATCGTACGATTTGCCGTCAATTGGTAAGGAGCATAATTAAACATGTAGGTTCCGGGGCCCCAGCCCCAAAATGGTTTGTCTTCAAACATCCTGATCGCGCAACTCCAGCGGTTAATTCGTTCCAGGTTGGAGGCATCCGATGAAATGTTCGAGATCGAAGAAATGTGCTCGCTCAGGTTGGCCGACGATTCGGTGTTGTTTCGTTCGAGATACATCAAAACCTGCTTCTGAAACATGAGGATCAGCGACAGCGAAACCAGGAACGTGATAAAAATCGGCCGGAACCTGATCTTCAGTCGCATAATTGCCCACACGCCCAGGGCCGCAACGATGCTTACCCAGGCAGCACGTGCATAAGAGAGGATGAGTCCCATCATTAGAAGTCCCAGAACGATACGCACAACTATTTTCACCGTGGGCGAGTACATTTTTGTAAACGAAAACCCGAATAAAAAGGGCAGATACATGGCAATTGCCGCTCCGTAGGCGGTATGGTCGTTGTAAAACGGATCGACCACAAAATGCGAAGCCTGTTTGTCCCACAAACCGTATCCCAAATGCCGGTAGGTGGCATAAAAAATCACGATCAGAAGAGGGATGGTGTACAGCCACACGTACTTTTCAATGTTTTTCCCCGCTTCGAAGAGCTTGGCGGTCAGAAGATAAAACCCGACGATAAACCAGATGCGCGAAAGAAGAAATTTAAACGAAACTATGGGCATGGTGCTGGTACAACTGGTGGCCAGTATCCAGAACAGGTTGAGATAAATGGCATACGAAACTGGATGAGTCAGGATATCCCGGTCAAACGTTCCTTTGGCAAAACATTTCAGGATAAAAAGAAGCAGGATACCAAACAGCAAAGGTTCTGTTGGCAGGAACATATTAAAAGACAGGCCATGGACGAGTTCAGAAAGCGGAAGTGAAAGCGGTGTGAAAAAGACTACCAGGTACAACAGCTTGTCGAAGGCAAAAACAGCCAGCAATACAACGGTTAATACACTTGGCAACAGATTGATAACCATTGAATGCTTCTTTACCAAGAAGAAAGCATTCAGCAGAATAAACAATGCCGAAATCAGGTAAAAAAGAACAACTTTTATCCTGGCCTGGTACACAGATTAGGCTTTTTTCTTGTTTTCGAGCACGAGGATAACAAGCATGGCAACGAAAAGCGCCGCAAAAGTAGAAACCAGAACAATCAGCCAGCGAACCGGATAGGCCTTTTTGTCCGATGCAATCGGATTTTGAACCCGTTGTCCGTAAACAATTTTCTTCTTTGCGTTACTTAACGACCAATCGTAGGCTTGTTTCACCGAGTCTCTCTGGAAGAACAGGTTTTTGAGCTGCTGCTTGAGAACGATAAAGTCGCCTCCCTTTTCCGAAAGGTTTTTCATCCATTGCCCAAGTTCTTTCCCCCCCGAAGTATTTTTCTTTTGCTCGGAGAGCACCTTGACCATTCCTTTGGTAAGTTCTTTTGATTGCGATTCGTAATCAAGGATATGATACTTTTCACGCAGTTCGTTCATTTGGGTGGTGATCGAATCGATCTCGTGATCAAATTTAACCATGTCTTCCTTGGCTAGTTTGACCACTTCCTTGTATTTGATGCTATGCAGTACCCTGATTTTTTCGTCCAGGAATGAGATAATCGAGTCGCACATGGAACAAGCCCGCTGAGGATCGGTATCCAGAACCTGAATTTCAATCGTTTCGTACTCCGTTTTTTTGAACTTGACATTTTCATTGAACTCGCCAAGCATGTAGGTCAGGTAATGAGGATCCTGTTTGCTGATTTTATATACTTCGCTCAGGTTGAAAGCATCGATTGTGCGAAGTTTAATGTCTTGTGAATTAATGATTTCAAGCAACTGCTCGCTCTGTGATTCATCGCTGAACGAGTAAATGTTGTTACTTGGGTATATTCGGGCAGTCGATTTGTATTTGGGTTTGATAAAAGTAGAAGACGAGAAGATGGCTGAAAAAGCAATGGCCAGCACTCCAACAACAATCAAATGTTTTTTCCACTTCCAGATGGTTTCAAGAAGATTCTGATTATCAAAGAAATTTGTCATAGAATGGTCTTTTGGTCGCAGATTTAACGAAACATTTGAATATTTAGTATGAAACGCATATATTTTTCTATTCAGCAATTAGAAGGAAATAGTTTTTCTTCCCTTTTTGAACCAGGATGTATTTTCCTCCAATCAGAGAGCTTTTGTCAACAATCAACTCTGCATCAGAAACTTTCCCTTTATTGATGCTTAATCCGTTGGCCTGAACCGTCCGGCGCAGTTCTCCCTTGGATGGGAAAATCATCGCCTTTTCGGCTAACAGATCAACTACCTTAATTCCGGCCCCAAGTTCATTGAGTGAAATTTTGTACTGTGGAACACCTTCAAAAACCGAAAGGAAAGTTGCTTCATCCAGCTTATTCAGCAATTCGGCGGTGCCTTGCCCGAAAAGGATTTGGGAAGCTTCAACGGCCAGGTTGTAATCTTCGCGCGAATGAACCATCACGGTCACTTCTTCGGCAAGTCGTTTTTGCAACAGGCGCAGATGCGGGGCCTCTGCATGTTTTTCAATCAGTTCAGTCACTTCTACCTGCGAAATCAGGGTAAATATTTTGATGTACCGAACGGCATCTTCGTCGGATGTATTCAGCCAGAACTGGTAGAATTTATAAGGTGAAGTTAATTTGGCGTCGAGCCATACGTTCCCCGATTCAGTCTTGCCGAATTTTGTTCCGTCGGCTTTTTTAATCAGCGGGCAAGTCAACGCGAAGGCTTCGCCTCCTGTTTTGCGGCGGATCAGCTCGGTTCCGGTGGTAATGTTTCCCCACTGGTCGGAGCCGCCCATTTGCAGTTTGACATTCTTGGCCTGGTACAAATGCAGGAAGTCGGTTCCCTGAACCAACTGGTAAGTGAATTCGGTGAATGACATGCCTCCGGCGCCGCTGTCTGAATCCAGCCGTTTTTTTACCGAGTCTTTCGACATCATGTAGTTAACCGTGATGTGTTTCCCGATGTCGCGAATGAAACTCAGGAAACTGAACTCTTTCATCCAGTCGTAATTGTTCACCAGTTCGGCGGCATTGGGTGCGTCTGATTCAAAATCGAGAAATTTAGCCAGTTGCTTTTTGATGCATTCCTGGTTGTGGCGAAGCGTGGCTTCATCGAGCAGGTTGCGTTCCTGCGATTTTCCTGAAGGGTCGCCAATCATGCCGGTGGCCCCGCCAACCAGAGCAATCGGTTTATGCCCGGCTATCTGGAAGTGTTTCAGCATCATAACCCCCACCAGGTGGCCGATGTGCAGCGAGTCGGCAGTCGGGTCGATGCCAACGTATGCGGCAGTTATTTCTTTATCAAGTTGTTCTTTTGTTCCGGGCATGATGTCGTGGATCATGCCTCTCCATTGCAATTCGTCAACAAAATTCATTATCGTGTGAATTAATTAGCGGTTTCCTTTCCAGTAACAGGATTCTTCCTGCGGATTTCCGGATGAAGCTGGCACCCAGCCTGGAAAAATCCGCCCAAAGATATAAAATCAAAGGTTTAACACGGAAATATAACTGATAAAATACTGAAGTATTGAAATGCCAGGATGTTGAACCGTGTTTAATTGCGTTGCTTGGAGATTTTTTTGTTCGGACCGGAGTCAGGTTGTTTTGGGCGAAGTTGCTGGAGCGGTTTTCTTTTCTTCTGGTTTTTTCCATTTGTCGGTATCCCAAAGCTTGATAAACGGGAACAGGGTTGGAACCAGTTGTTTCATTGGAGTATAGATTTTTGATTCAGCTTTCTGTTTCTCGGGCAGAATTCTTACGTTTTCATCAACAGTATCGAAGAGAAAAATCAGGATACTCAGGATAACCGCCGTTTTCAGCAATCCAAAAACAATCCCGGCCAGTCGGTTCAGGAAACCCAGCGCAACCGCTTTTACCGTTTTGTCGATTATCTTGCCAATGATGTGGACCAGCACAACAATGACCACAAAAGTTACCAGGAAAGCAATGACACTCAGGAACTCGGAGTGGTAGTCAAAAGTCCGGGAGATAAACCCAGCGGTCCAATCCGAGAATTTAATGCCTCCCCAGATGCCTAAAACCAATGCTGCCAACGAAGCCAGCTCGACCACAAAACCCTTCCTAAATCCCTGAATGGCTGCAATGATCAGGATAATACCCAGAACAATATCGATATAATTCATAAAAACTATCGCTTATTCAATGAAATCTGAAGTAAAAGTAGAAAAAATATATTTCGGAACCACGGCGTTCCGGTTTGAGGACGATTTTGGCCCGGCGGCCGGTTGCCGGCATGAACAGCATTGAACAAAAGTCAGAATTTTTAATAAATTTGACGGCACAGAAAACCTACTTACATGCCTGTTATTAATTCTATTATTAACTGGGTCAATTTTAAAAGGATATACCAGATTGACCTGTTTAAAAAGCACCCTCACGAAGTTCAGCGCGATCTGCTACTAGACCTTTTGAGCAAAGCTTCGAATACTGAATTTGGATTAAAACACAATTTCAAAGGCATTCATACCGAAAAAGAATTTCGCGAACAAATACCCGTTCAAATGTACGACGACATCAAACCGACTGTCGAACGTATGATGCTGGGAGAAAAGAACCTGTTGTGGCCTGGTGAAACCAAATGGTTTGCCAAATCGTCGGGAACCACCAACGACAAAAGCAAATTCATCCCGGTCAGCAAAGATTCGCTCGAAGACGTTCATATCCGGGGCGGTCGCGATGTGTTGGCTATTTATCTGAAAAATTACCCCGAATCGGGAGTGCTCTCAGGGAAAGCGCTCACCCTGGGCGGAAGCCACCGGGTGAATAACTACAACAATAACTGTTACTACGGCGATCTCTCGGCCATCATTATCGAGAATATTCCGTTCTGGACTGATTTTTACCGAACTCCTTCGACCGAAATTTCACTCCTCGAAGAATTTGAGGAAAAGATTGAAAAGATCATCCAGCATTCGCTGAACGAAAATGTGACTTCTTTTGCCGGTGTGCCTTCGTGGTATCTGGTTTTGCTGAAAAGGGTGCTGGAAGTGACGGGAAAAAGCAACATCTTCGAAGTCTGGCCAAATCTGGAAGTGTTTACTCATGGCGGCGTTAAGTTCGAGCCATACCGAGAACAATACCAGAAACTCTTCCCGGGCGATAAGTTGCACTACATGGAAACTTACAACGCATCCGAAGGATTTTTCGGAATCCAGGACGAACCCGACAAAAAGGATATGCTTTTGATGCTCGATTACGGCATCTATTACGAATTTATCCCCATGGATGAGTTTCGGGCCGACAAGCTGAATCCCATCTCGCTGCAGGAAGTTGAAATCGGGAAAAATTATGCGATGGTAATTTCTACCAACGGAGGTCTGTGGCGTTACCTGATTGGCGACACCATTCAGTTCACCTCAAAATACCCGTTCAAGTTCGTGATTACAGGCCGAACCAGACACTTTATCAATGCCTTTGGCGAGGAAGTGATTGTTGACAATGCAGAGCAGGCTTTTCAGATCGCCTGCGAACGGACCAATGCTGTTATTTCCGAATATACCGGGGCTCCTATCTACATGAATGACAATCAGAAAGGAGCTCACGAATGGTTTATTGAATTTGAACGCGAACCCGACGACCTGGATCATTTCATCCAGTTGTTCGATGGTGCTTTGAAAACCATCAATTCCGACTATGAAGCCAAACGCCATAAAAACCTGAGCCTCGAAATGCCCCACGTTATTGTGGCTAAAAAAGGGGTGTTCTATGAATGGATGAAAATCAGGGGAAAAGTTGGCGGACAAAATAAAATTCCGCGTCTGTCAAACGATCGCCACTATATCGACCCGCTGATCGAACTGAATAATTCGCGCTAGGCATCGGGCCAGCTTGTCAGGCAGGGTCACATCTGACTTTTGCCTGCATTTATTTTGTATTTTAGATCAATTTTAAAAATCAAAGAAATGCACATCGCTTTAGCAGGGAACATCGGCGCCGGCAAGACAACGTTGACTGAGCTACTCGCCAAACATTACAATTGGAGCCCCCATTACGAGGATGTGGATGAAAATCCGTACCTGAACGATTTTTACGAAGATATGCAGCGCTGGTCGTTCAACCTTCAGATTTATTTCCTGAACAGCCGGTTCAAACAGATCCTGGAAATCCGCAGCTCGGAAAAAACCGTCATTCAGGACCGTACCATTTACGAAGACGCTGAAATTTTTGCGCCCAACCTTCATGCGATGGGCCTGATGTCGACCCGCGATTTTCATACCTATTCCGAGCTTTTCCAGATGATGAACCGCATGGTGCAGGCCCCCGATCTGCTTATTTACCTCAGGGCAACGGTGCCAACGCTGGTACACCAGATTCAGAAACGGGGAAGGGAATATGAGAACTCTATCCGTATCGATTACCTGAAACAACTGAATGAACGTTACGAAGCCTGGGTGAACCGCTATAAAGCCGGAAAACTGTTGATTATTGATGTCGACCGGACTGACTTCCAGAATAACCCGGAAGATTTAAGTAACGTCATCGACCGGATTGACGCCCAGATACACGGCCTTTTTTAATTTCGATAGGGATTTATTATGAAACTTGTTTTTGCTACCAACAACCTGCATAAGCTTCACGAGATAAGTCATTTACTCGACGGATCGTTCGAGTTGTTTTCGTTGAAAGACATTGGTTGTGACGAAGATATTCCGGAAAATCAGGAAACGCTTGAAGGCAATGCGTCGGAAAAGGCGTTTTACATCTTTAACAAGTACGGATTGAACTGCTTTGCCGACGATACCGGCCTTGAAATAGAAGCCCTCAACGGCGAACCCGGTGTTTATTCGGCAAGGTATGCCGGGATGGAGAAAAATCCGGAAAATAACATGAACCTGGTTTTGGAGAAACTGTCCAAAATAAAAAACCGAAAAGCCCGTTTCAGAACAGTGATCTCGCTGGTAATCGATGGTCGTGAAACGCAGTTCGAAGGAATTGTCAATGGTCATATCCTGGAAGAACGGCGGGGCAAGGCCGGATTTGGCTACGACCCTATTTTTCAGCCCGATGAGTCGGACCTGAGTTTTGCCGAGATGCCACTGGCAGAAAAGAACAAAATCAGTCACCGGGGAAGGGCTGTTGCCAGATTAGTTGAATATTTGAACCAATACAGAGCCGAATGAAGAAATACCTGTTTGCCCTGACATTGTTTTGCATCACGGTTTTTCGTGTCGTTTCGCAGCCGGTTGTGGGCGAATGGACCGATTATCAGTCGTACGCCAGTGCAAAACATGTGGCCGACGCAGGTAGTAAAGTGTATTGCGTTACCAAAGGCGGACTGTTTGTGTACGACAAAACCGACAACAGCATCTCGAAAATATCGGGAATCAATGGCTTGTCGGATATAGGTGTCGAACGCGTTGCTTACAGCAAGGAAAACAATTTGCTGCTTATTGCATACGAGAATGCCAACATCGATCTGCTGATCGGAAACAATATTTTCAACCTTTCCGACATCAAACGAAAACAGATTCCGGCTGATAAAACCATTTACAACATCTTGTTCTCCGGGAAACTGGCCTACCTGTCCTGCGGATTTGGGATTGTGGTTGTTAACCTGGAGAAAAAGGAAATAAAGGACAGCTATTTTATTGGCAAGGACGGCGGGTACCTGAGCGTATTCGACCTGACCACCGATGGAACCTACCTGTATGCCGCCACAGCCACCGGCATTTATAAGGCTCTGGCTTCGGAACCAAACCTCCAGAATTACAACAACTGGGTGAAGGAAACCTCAATTCCCCATGCCGACGAAAAATTTAACAAGATCGAGTACTTCAAAGGGAAAATCATTGCCAATCATACTACGCCTACTTTTATTAAATGGGGCGAGGATGAAATGTACCAACTGAACGGGCAGGTCTGGAGCTCCTTTCTCCCGGAAATCAGTTATGTGTCAGACATAACGGCAAACAGCAATTACATTGTTTTTTCAAGCGGAGAAGAAGTCTTTGTTTACAACGATAAGTTTGAATTGGCGAAATATGT
>CAZAVU010000049.1:13494-20181 GCA_964488805.1 uncultured Odoribacter sp.
GTGTGCATTGCTGTCGATCCCAATGATGCCGACCATGTGTTTGCCGGTTCATGGGGCGGTGGCGTTTTGGAGTTTAAATCCGGTAAGTTTGTAAAACGCTACGATAATTACAACAGCACCCTTCAAACACAGTTGCCGAATGAGCCTCAATCGCCTTATGTGCGCATCGCTGGAATGGCTTTCGACTCGAAAGGAAGTCTCTGGGTTACCAATACCGGCGTGGACAAAGTGCTTTCCCAACTTCAGCCTGACGGCACCTGGAAAGCATTCGAGCTTTCGGGAGCTGCCAACGAGTTCATCGGCAAGGTTGTAGTGACCCAAAACGACGATAAATGGATTGTGGTTCCCCGTGGGAAAGGCCTGTATGTGCTGAACAGTGCCAACGATCAATCGAAAGCCCAGAAGGTAGTTGCCCTTTTTAGAAATCAGGAAGGTGAATATCTTACCGAAATGAACGACGTGTATTCGATGACTGAAGACCTGAACGGTGAATTATGGGTTGGCACGTCGGCAGGTGTCGCTGTGTTCAGCAATCCTCAGAAAATATGGACTGAGAATGTAATGTATGCCACCCGTCCGGGGTTGAATCTGCATGATAATTATTTTCATCCGCTGCTTGAAAAAGAAACAATTACGGCCATTGCTGTTGACGGGGCAAACCGGAAATGGATAGGAACGAAAACTTCGGGTATTTTCCTGGTTTCGGAAGATGGAGACACCGAACTTAAAAATTTTACGACCGAAAACAGCCCGTTGCCCAACAACGAAATTACCGATATCGCGATTAACCAGAAGACCGGTGAGGTTTTTATCGGCACAACATCCGGTTTGGTTTCCTATATGGGCGAAGCAACTTCGGCTAACGAGGTTTTCAGCGATGTGTATGTTTATCCCAATCCGGTACGCGAAACTTATGATGGATCGATTGTGATCAAAGGGTTGGTTGAAGATACTGATGTGAAAATTACCGACATCAGCGGAAACCTGGTTTATAAAACATCTTCATTGGGTGGCCAGGCTGTATGGGATGGCAAAAACCTGAATGGGAACCGTTGCAAAACCGGTGTTTACCTGGTTTTCCTGACCGATCAGACTGGCGAAAACACCAAGATAACCAAGCTTTTATTCATTCATTAACAAATTGAGCTGTCGTGCTTGAGAAAACCCGGGGAATTTTTCTACATGCCGTCAAATATTCCGAGAACAGCCTGATTGCAGTGATCTATACCGAGGCATTTGGACGGCAGTCGTTTGTGGTCAATGGTGTTCACGGCAAAAAGACCTCGCTCAGGGCTTCTGCTTTTCAGCCGCTTTATTTGCTCGATCTGGAACTTTATTACAAGCCCGGGCGCGATATTCAGCGGCTCAAAAATGTACGGATTGTGAGTCCTTACGGAACCATCCCTTTTGATATCCGCAAAAGTACCCAGGCTATTTTCCTGGCCGAAGTGCTTTACAAGTGTTTGCGCGAAGAAGAAGCCAACAAGGAGCTGTTTGAATTTATTTATCATGCCCTGACATTTTTAGATCTCTCCGAATCGGGGATCAGCAATTTTCATATCTGGTTTCTTTTTCGGCTGACCCGTTTTTTGGGAATTTATCCAAGCCAGGAGAATGTTGCCGGAAACGTGTATTTTGATTTGCAGAAAGCGCAGTTTGTCAGTAGCGAACCCATTCATAACCAGTTTGCTGATAAACAGACTACGGTCTTGTTTTCAAGGCTCTTCGATGTTGGGTTTTCATCTCTGGAAACCTTGGGTTATACGCAAAACGAACGACGGCTGGTGATGGAAAAACTGCTTGAATTTTACAGGATACACTTCGATAAAATGGTGGAAATTAAATCGTTGGATGTTCTGAAAGAAGTGCTGAAATAGATTGAATAATAAATTAATGGTTAAAAGTTTATTCAATTTTGTTTGGACGGTAAGCGAATGGCATATTTTTTTAACTTTGTGGTCAAGAGTTAACACATGGCTATTTTAAAACTATCAAATACCAAGGGAGGCATATTTTCCACTGTGAATAAGCTGGTTGTTGAAACCGGCGCTATTGACCTCTCTATTGGAAAAACAGATTTTCCATGTCCGGAGAAATTAGCTGATATGGCCGCATCGTACATTCGATCGGGCTATAACAATTATGCGCCGGACGAAGGAATTGCTGAACTTCGCGATGTCATTGCCGAAAGGGTCAACCGTCTGTATAATCATTCCTATAACCCTGAAACAGAAATAACCATTAGCGCGGGACCGGTGCAGGCTATCATGACTGCTATCAGTTCGGTTGTGAAGGAAGACGATGAAGTTATTCTTTTTGAACCTGCTTACGAAACCTATGCACCTGCCATTGTCATCAATGGAGGCCGTCCGGTTTATGTTACGCTGAAGCAACCCAACTTTTTCATCGATTGGGAGGAAGTTCGCAAGGTAGTGACTTCGAAGACCCGAATGATCGTCATTAACTCGCCACACAATCCAACCGGTTCTGTTTTAACCGAAGCGGACCTGATTCAGCTTCAACGGCTGACCAACGGAACGAACATTGTTATTCTGAGCGATGAGGTTTTCGGATCGATCATTTTTGACAACAATATCCATCAGAGCGTTTCGAAATTTGAAAAACTGGCCGACCGAAGCTTTGTGGTTTCCTCATTTGGCCCGGTTTTCAACATCAACGGATGGGGGCTGGCTTACACTCTGGCTCCTGAAAAGCTGATGAACGAGTTCAGACGCATCCAGCAGTTCCAGATCAGCAACGCGAACACACCCCTTCAATATGCCCTTGCAGAATACCTGCAAACCGAAGATTCGATGAAAGATGTTTCGGAAATGTACCAGGGGAAACGCAACTATTTCAACCGTTTGCTGAGCGACAGCTTGTTTAAGATTGTTCCTTCGCAGGGCAGCTATTTCGAAGTGCTGGATTATTCCAATATCTCGGATGAACTTGACACTGATTTTACCTATCGTCTGGCCACCGAATATGGTGTGGGGGTAATCCCGGTTTCAGCCTTCCTGCACGAAAAGAACAAATTACGGATGGTGAGGATATGTTTTGCCAAAAACAATGAAACCCTTGAAAAAGCGGCCGAACGATTAAGACTTGTCCCTTCGTTAAAATAAATTCTCCCTTTTATGGAGAGTGCAAAAGCCGGATAGCGAGTAATCACTATCCGGTTTTTTTATCCTCCATCCTGGCTATCCAGAGACCCGAAAATTTTTCTGGCATTCATCGTTTGTTCTACAGCCACATCTCCATTTTATGTTGACAAACATAACTTGCCCGAAGCAACCTTTTTCGGGTTTTTGGAATCAAAGGTATATGTTTATTTAACTTTGAGGAATCAAAGGAGGTTAAACAGGAGAAGGTTTCTATCTATTTATTCTTTACAGGCTTTCCCATCTAACAATGAATGCGTTAAAAAATTGAACCCACAAACATGATAACAACCATTCTTAAAATCTGCCTTTTGTTTAAACGATAATTGGATGGAGAATTACCGGAGAAGTTCATTTTACGGAATTAAAATCAGTTATCAGCTTAATCTTTAAAGTTATGAAATCACCACACTTAAATTTTTATGCATCAGTCTTGCTGCTTCTTTTAATAGGGTTTGGATGCAAACCGGCTCCATCGGATCCTGGAATATCTATCTATAAAACAAGGGGCGACTATTATGAGCTGGTCACAATTGGCATGAAGAGAAACAAAATATTCAGAACGGGCTATACGGACCGAAATAAACTTGATTACTCAAGAAACGATACCGTATATAAAAACCGGGCACGGTTAATAAATGGATATGTGTTAGATGCAGAATCGAGCAGTGAATATGATGTGTTTCTGAGCTTAACTTTCAAGGAATACATGAAAAAGGAAGCCCAGTATGGTTATTTGCCCCATGACAGTTTATACAAGTATATCATTGATAAAAAACCTTACACTGAATACTACAGGTCAGATATATCTGAAAGTTTTTCCATCTCAGATACGGCTGCTATTAATGAATTAATCAGGAAAGGTGAGTTGCAGAAGCATTTCTATCGCGAAAAATAAAAAGGGCGCTTTTGGGCGCCCTTTTCACTATTTGGTCTAAATATCTTATTTCCTGATCAGCAACCAGGCATCGGCATACTGGCCCCTGATTTTTTGCACTTTGCTTCTGGCAGCAGCCTCTTCGGTAAACGAATCGACACAAACGCGGTAGTAACCGGTTTCGCTGTGCAAAACAATCGGTTTAAACCCTTTCTGGGTCAGTTCCTGTTTAAAGCGGTTGGCATTGTCGTTACTGCTAAAACTGCCGACAATCAGGAAGAATTTCTTATTTCCGTAGGCAGCCTGGTCTTCAGATGTCATGGTGAAGTTTTCGCTTCGAATCGAGATTGGTTTTGCGGCTGATGGAGCTGCTGCCGGAGCTGCAGTTGCTGCTTTTTGAGCAGGTTCGTACATGGTGTCCGAAATCGGGTTTTCGCGAACGTCCTGTTTGGGAGCCGGAACTGAGAAAACCTTAGTTTCAGCAGTAGTTTCTGTTTTTGGAGCTGTGGCTTCAGCCTTCTTAGAAGATTTAAATACTTTACATCCGCTGGTAAGCAGGGCTAAAGTAAAAGCAACTAAAATGATCCTTTTCATGGGTTATACGTGTTTAATATTGGTCACAAAATTACTAAAGAACAAATATAGATTGATCAAAACAATGTAAATCAATTAATTATTTATCAACAGCATCCTGTTGATGAGCAGGTCCGTGGTGTTCATTAAATCAATATCCGAACGTTGTGCGTTGATAATAAGCAACTTAAAAATTCAGAATGTTCTTCAGGAACCTTTGTCCTTTTACGGTACGGTAGAACCTGGCCTGCTTAATTGCCCTGACCCGGTTCCCATATTGTTGGGAAAATAGGATCGTCCAGGGGCCTTTCCCCCGGGTAATCGGAATCTGGTCCGAGTTGTGCATTTCCAAAGCCTTATCCAGATCATCGAAGTACCCGTAATAGAACTCACCCGTTTCGGTGGCATACGCCACGTAAGAATAATAACTCATTCAATTTCTGTATTAGTTAGAACCGGAACGAAGGTTTGACTCTTTCGCTTTTCCGGTTCAGCGCTCAAAAATAGAAAAAAGTAGCTTGATTTTTAGCAATTAAGCCGAAACGGGCTGAATATGGGGCAAAAAATCACTCGTCAGCGCCAGTCCTGCATCATAAACTGATGGAATATTCTTCCTTTTTGGTCTGGTTGGGCTTTGAATTTTACCTGGCAGAAACAAGTTCGCGGACCATGAAATATTGTAATTTTAGAAAGTGTTATTATACCTATATCGCAAAACCAAGGAACGATGAAGAAGAAATCGAACAGGCTTTTACCATACAGCATTGTGCTGGCCGTAGTTGTTATTGTCATACTGATCACGGGAAAAAAAATGGGGTGGTTCGGGAAGAATTACGAGATCAAGATAGCTACGAAAACAGTAGAGAGCAAGACAATTACAGAGCAAATCACGGCCAATGGGAAAGTTCAGCCTGAAACAGAGGTGAAAATCAGTCCGGATGTTTCGGGCGAAATTATCGATTTGTACGTTCAGGAAGGCGATGAAGTAAAGAAAGGCCAGTTGCTGTTGGTTATCAAACCCGATATCTACATTCAGGCTTACAACAGGGCACAGGCCAGCCTGAACTCATCTCAGGCCCGGTTGGCGCAAGCTGAAGCCCGTTTGATCGAGAGCGAGATGGCTTTCAAACGCTCGAATTCGCTGTTTAAGCAGGACGCCATTCCGGTATCCGATTTCGAGACTGCCCAGGCTTCGTTTAAAGTGGCCCAGGCAGAAGTAAAAGCTGCCGAGTTTGCTGTAAAATCTGCCGAAGCATCGGTGGCCGAAGCCCAGGAGGAACTGGTAAAAACCAAGATCTATGCTCCGATGGACGGAACTGTGGCGCGCCTGAATGTTGAAAAAGGCGAACGTGTGGTTGGAACAAACATGTATGCCGGTACCGAAACGATGGTTATTGCCAACCTGGGGCTGATGGAAGTGAAGGTGGATGTGAATGAAAACGACATTGTTCGGGTAAACCTGAAAGATACGGCTTTGGTTGAGGTTGATGCCTATCTGGGCCGGAAGTTTAAAGGCATTGTCACCGAGATCGCCAATTCGGCCAATGTCACTGGTAGTTCAACCGATCAGGTGACCAACTTCAATGTTAAAATCCTGCTGCTCGAAAATTCATACAAAGATCTGATTGACTCGGTTGGCGGCAAAAAGTATCCTTTCCGTCCCGGAATGTCGGCTACGGTTGATATCCAGACCGAAACCCGGAAAAACGTGATTTCAGTGCCGATTCAGGCGGTGACCACGCGCTCGTTGAAAGACAATGGAAAGGGTGCCGAAGCCAGGAAGGATGCCGGACAACCTGATGAGGAAGAACTCGTGGCTGTAACCCACGAAGGCACTCCCAAAGAGGAGGATAAAAAAGCCGAGGTCGTATTTGTTTACAAAGAGGGGAAAGTAAAGAAACAAGCTGTAAAAACCGGCATTCAGGACAATGTGAATATCGAGATTCTGGAAGGACTGAAAACCGGCGATGAAATTGTTGTTGCCCCGTTCAATGCCATCAATAAACTGTTAAACGACAGTTCCGATGTTAAAAAAGTGGATGAAAAGGAGCTTTTTAAAGTGAAAAAGTAGAATGC
>CAZAVU010000049.1:20281-26437 GCA_964488805.1 uncultured Odoribacter sp.
CTTATCGCCTTGCAGGAAGCATTTACCTGTTCAAATCGGTTATTTACCTGCCGATATTGCCGAATCATCTACTGGAATTGCAGGTTTTATAAGCATTTTATGAATTTTGGGCCGAAAACGTAAACATTGGCATCTTGGAAACGTTTTTAATGTAAAACGTTTCCTATTTTTGACCCGGAATTAACATAGAATGATCAAATGAATGACGAACTAAAACTGGATGATCCTAAACTTCGGATGATCCTGGAGAAAACCAATGAATTATTTCTCGAATTCGGGGTCCGAAACCTGAATATGGATGATATCAGCCGAAATCTGGGGATTTCGAAAAAGACTCTCTATCAGCATGTTAAAAGCAAGGAGGACCTGATTTACAAGTTCTTTTGCCTCGACGAGATGAGATGGGAGTCTGAAATTCAGGAACTTGGTAAGGAAGGACTGAATGCCATTGAGATATTGCTGAAAGCCAGCCTGATGGTCCATAAGGAAATAGGTAAACTCGATTCGAAACTGAAATTTGAGCTGAAGAAATACTATGAGCCTGTTTTCAAACAGTTTATCGATAAGCGACATAGCCATATTTTCAACCTGATCAGTTTAAATACACAGCAGGGAATTGAGCAGGGCCTTTACCGAAGCGACCTCAATATAGAACTGGTAGCAGGCTTGTATGTACGGACCCTTGTAGACATGCACAACACTGAGTTTTGCTTTCTCGAAAATGTTCCCTTCGATCAGATGTTCAAATTTTTGTTCGAATCACATATCCGGGCAATTTCGACTCCCGAAGGCATCGCCTATTTTGAAAGGCGTAAAGCCGAAATAGAACAAACAAACAGATAGATTAACCTATAAACAATTTCAAACATGTTCATGAAACACAAAACGATTCTGCTTCTGTTCATCATGCTGCTTGGCAGATCATTCCTGTCGGCAGCACAGGAACCTGTGAAGCTCTCCTTGCAGGAAGCCCTGAAGATGGCTTCACAGAACAACACCAACATTCGAAATTCGCAGATCGATCTGAAGATTGCCCAGAAGAAAATCTGGGAAACCACAGCCATTGGCCTGCCGCATTTCGATATCACTTCGGCTTACACTTTTTTGCCTAAGGTTCCCAGCCTGCCTGCCTCTTTTATGGACCCGAATGCCGATCCCAACGAAATGATCGCATTGGGTGTCAAGCAAAACATTACTTACGACTTCACGGTTTCGCAGTTGATTTTCAACGGGGCATACATCGTGGGATTACAGGCCTCGAAGGTGTATTACGAACTTTCGAAGCAAAACAACGAGAAAACAAAACTCGATGTCAATGAGACGGTTATCAACACGTACAACATGATCCAGCTTGCTGAAGAAAGCCGTAAAATTTTAAGTCAGAACCTCGAAAACATCAACAAAACCTTGTACGAAATTTCTGAAATGCACAAACAAGGGTTTCTGGAAAAAACGGATGTCGATCAGCTCGAAGTCACGGCCAACACGGTTAGGAACGCCATGAACCAGATTGACAGCAATCTGGATATGGCCTACCGCCTGCTGAAGATTCAGCTTGGCATGGAAGACGTGGCCAAAGTTGTTTTGACCGATGAACTTGAATCGAATGAATCGCTGACCAAAACCAGTTTGCAGCTTATCAGCGAGCCCTTCAGCCTTGAACGGAATGTTGACTATCAGCTTGTCGAAACTTCGGAAAAGCTGGCCAGGTTAGATTATCGCCGTGAAATGACCGGGTTCCTGCCTACCATTTCGGGCTATTACAACCATACTGAAAAATGGAAATATCCGCTGTTTGATTTTGCGCCCAAAGATGTTGTCGGAATCAGTGTCAATCTGCCCGTTTTCAGCAGTGGTCAACGCCTGGCAGTGGTGGCCCAGAAGAAAATGGCGCTCGAAAAGACGGAAAACACACGCGAATTTGTTTCGAACAACCTGAAGATGCAAGCCAGCCAGTTTCAGAACGAGCTGAAACTGAAGCTTGAAAAATATCAGAATCAGAAAAAAAGCATGGAACTTTCGGATGATATTTACCGGAAAACACTCGAAAAATATAAACAGGGAATGGCTTCAAGCATGGATTTGATGACCAGCCAAAACCAGTACCTGACCAACCTGACCAGTTATTACCAGGGAATTTATGACCTGAAAGATGCCAAATCGAAACTTGAAAAACTATTCAACATCAACCAGGATATTCAGAACTGACACCGGATCAGCCGGTTGCTTATCGATCAGAAAATAAAGTAAAAAATATACACAATGAAAAAGACTATTTTATATTCAGCTTTGATTGTTTTCGGGGTGGCCTGCAGCCCGAATTCAGACAAGAAACTTGAGCTTCAGAAACTGAAGGCTCAGCGCGAACAACTCGATACGAAAATCGCTGCATTGGAAGCCGAAATCGATCCGGCCGGAGAAAAAGCTTCGCAAAAAGCTGTCCCGGTAAAAGTGACCCCGGCTAGCGAAACGGTTTTTAACCATTACATTGAGGTTCAGGGAACGGTTGACGGTGATCAGAACATTGCCGTGAGTCCTCAGATGGCCGGCATTGTTACTGCTGTGTATGTGAAGGAAGGTTCGCCTGTAAAAAAAGGACAAGTATTGGCCGATCTGGATGATAAGGTTCTTGTACAGTCGCTCCAGGAGGTAAATACCCAACTGGCGCTTGCCACCAGCATCTACGAAAAACAGAAAGCATTGTGGGATAAAAACATCGGGAGCGAAGTGCAATTCCTTCAGGCTAAAAACAACAAGGAAGCGCTTGAACAACGTGCAAAAACAGTTTCGGAACAAATAAGCATGGCCAAAATCACATCCCCGATTTCGGGAACTGTCGAAAGCGTTCCGCTTCGCGTTGGCGAAATGGCCTCTCCCGGAATGCCAACATCGACTATAAGGGTAATCAATATGGGCGTGGCTAAAATCTCGGCCCAGGTAGCCGAAGCCTACGCTGCGCGCATCAAAGACGGGAATGAAGCCATGGTAAGCTTTCCTGACCTGGGGAAAGACATCGAAACCAGGCTCAATTTTACCAGCCGTTACATCGATCCGGTGAACCGCACGTTTAAGGTGGAATGCAAATTCTCGTCGAAAGATGTCGAGTTGCGCGCCAATATGATTGCTTACCTCAAAATCAAAGATTACACCAACGAAAAAGCCTTCTGCTTGCCGGTAAACTATGTGCAAAGCAATCAGGAAGGTAAGTTCATCTACATAGCCAAACAAAACGGAGGCGAATGGGTGGCTGAGAAACGGAACGTCAAAACCGGAATGGACTACAATGGCTTTATCGAAGTGCTGGAAGGGCTGTCATCCGGCGAAAAAATCATCACTTCCGGATTTCAGAGCCTGAATGTGGGCGAAAAGATTGTTTTCTAAATTACCTAAATGACCAATCATGTCGAATCAAAATAAGTTTAAAGAATTTTTTGCGACGAGCTGGGCCATCGACAACCGGACAAGTATCTATGTACTTGCTGTCTTGATCTCGGCACTCGGGATGATGAATTACTACTTCATTCCGAAGGAAACCTTTCCTCAGGTTGTTATCCCATACATTATCGTGAATACACCCTATCCGGGAACTTCGCCTGAAGACATGGAGAGCCTGGTGACCCGCCCGATTGAGAAACAGTTGAAATCGATTGCTGATGTTAAAAAGATAACCAGCAGCTCGGTCCCCGATTTCTCGTCGATCATTGTTGAGTTTGAGCCCGATTTGTCGATCGAAACAGCCAAACAGCGGGTGCGCGATGCGGTTGACAAGTCGAAGAGCGATCTTCCGACTGACCTGCCTTCGCAGCCCGAAATCATGGATATTGACCTGTCTGAAATTCCGGTGATGTACCTCAATATTTCAGGAAATTACGATCTGGACAAGCTGAAACATTACGCTGAAATTGCCCAGGATAAAATTGAGGGTCTGAAGGAAATTACCCGTGTTGACATTGTAGGCGCGCTCGACCGTGAAATACAGATCGATGCCGACATTTTCAAGATGCAGGCGGCCAAGGTTACCTTTGGCGATATTGAGCGGGCTGTTGCTTACGAAAACCTGACGATCTCGGGAGGTGCGCTGAGCAGCAACGGCACCCGCAATACGGTGCGGATCAAAGGTCAGTTTGCCAATGTTGAAACCATCCGGAATATTGTGGTTCAATCGTCGAGCGGCGCCTTGGTGAAACTGAGCGACATTGCCCAGGTGAACGATAGCTTCAAAGAACAGGAAAGTTTTGCACGGCTCGATGGTAAAAACGTCATTACCCTGAACGTCATCAAGAAAAGCGGAGCTAATCTTCTGGATGCTTCCGACCAGATTAAGGAAATTGTGGAAAACCTGAAGGAACGCGACTATCCGAAAGATATGCTGGTGACTGTTACGGGCGACCAAAGCCGGTACACGCGAAACACGCTCGAAGAACTGAACAATACCATCATCATTGGTTTTATCCTGGTTACCATTGTGCTGATGTTCTTTATGGGCTTTACCAACGCGTTTTTTGTCGGCCTATCCGTGCCTTTGTCGATGTTTGTGGCTTATATGGTGCTGCCTGGACTGGGCTTTACCATGAATATGATTGTGATGTTCGCCTTCATTTTTGCTTTGGGGATCGTGGTTGACGATGCCATTGTTGTCATCGAAAATACGCATCGACTGCACCGTTTCGACCCCGATATCAATATTGCGGCCAAGAAAGCTGCCGGCGAGGTTTTCCTTCCGATTTTGTCGGGAACACTTACAACTCTGGCGCCTTTCTTCCCGTTAGCTTTCTGGCCGGGCATTGTCGGGCAATTTATGCACTATCTGCCTGTGACGCTGATTATCACACTGTTTGCATCGCTGTTTGTAGCATACGTGTTCAATCCTGTATTTGCCGTATCGTTTATGAAACACGAATACGATCAGGAATTCCAGAAGGGTAGTGGCTGGCGGAAGCAGAAAAATGCAGTTATTATCATGGGTTCTCTGGCCGTGATCTTTTATCTGGCATTTTTTATCGGGAAAAACCAACAGGCATTTGCGATGGCCAATGTTCTTCTGATTGCTGTTTCGTTGATCCTTCTTTTCCATTTTGTACTTCGGAAAATGATCAAAAAATTTCAGGAGAAAACATGGCCTGGAGTTATGGCTTTTTATGAAAGGCAATTGCGCAAGGTGCTGAACGGGACACGCCCGGTATGGATACTGGCCGGAATGGTCGTGCTGTTTTTCTTTACCATGTTCCTGACAGGTATGGTAAAACCAACAGTTTTGTTCTTTCCTGACGGCGATCCCAACAATATTTACGTGTATGTGAAAATGCCCGGGGGAACGCATCAGAATGTCACTGACAGCATAACCCGGATTGCCGAAGAACGCGTTTACAAAGCAATTGGCCGAAATAATCCCGATGTGGAATCCATTATTTCGAACGTAACCATTGGTGCTGAGGAAGAAGGGATTGTCACGACCGGGACCCCGTTCAACAAGGGAAAGGTTTCGATCAACTTCGTCGAGCATAAACACCGTACTTCGGGGATCTCAACTACCAAATACCTTGAAATGATCAGGAAAGAAGTTTCCAATATTGCCGGAGCCGAAATCACTGTCGACAAAGAGCAAAACGGCCCGCCAACCGGGAAACCGATCAATATCGAAATTACCAGCGAGAATCTGGGGAACCTGATTGCCGATGCTTATGCTTTCCGTAACTACATCGATTCGCTGGATATTCCGGGTGTGGAAGAACTGAAAACCGATTTCGAGATGAATTCTCCGGAGATCACGATACAGATCAACCGCGACCGTGCCCAACGTCTGGGTATATCAACCGGACAAATCGGGATGGAAATCAGGACGGCTCTTTATGGCAAAGAGATCTCCAAGTTCAAGCAGGATGAGGATGAATACCCGATTATGCTTCGTTACCAAAAAGCTACGCGCGACAATATCAACGCACTGGTCAACCTCCAGATCACCTACCGCGACATGAACACAGGCTTGCTGCGAAGCATTCCGTTATCAACTGTTGCACAAATTGATTACACCTCGTCGTATGCCGGAATCAAACGGCTCGACCAGAAACGGGTGATCACGGTGTATTCCAATGTGCTTTCGGGCTATTCGGCCAACGACATTGTGCCGGTAATCAAGCGGCAGGCCAAATCCTTTCC
>CAZAVU010000049.1:26537-28694 GCA_964488805.1 uncultured Odoribacter sp.
TGGGAATCGTTGCTCTTGGTGGTATTGTTGTCCGAAACGGAATCCTGATTGTTGAGTTCATCGATGTCAAAAGAAAAGAAGGAATGCCTACACGACGGGCAATTATCGAGGGCGGTAAAACACGTATTACCCCGGTAATCCTGACTGCTACGGCAACCATGCTGGGGCTGGTTCCTCTGGCGGTGGGACTGAACATTAATTTTGCAACCATTTTCACCGAATTGAATCCTCACATTTATTTCGGTGGCGACAATGTTGCTTTCTGGGGGCCGCTGTCGTGGGCCATCATTTTTGGGCTGAGTTTTGCCACATTCCTGACTTTGCTGTTTGTTCCGGCCTTGTACGAACTCGATTATACCATCAGGCTAAAACTGACCCGGCGGAGAAATCTGAAACGAATAAAAGCGCTGAAAAAGTAGCGAAGTAACAAAGTACAAAACAAAAGCTCAGGGGAACAAAGATAAATAGCGTTCCTTTGGGCTTTTGTTTTTATTGGGTCACCTGACGCAGAAAAGCTTCAGCGATAATCAGATCGGTTGGCGTGGTAATTTTGATGTTTTCACGGTTCCCTTCAACCATGAATATTTTGTTGCCGGCTTTCTCAGCCACCGAAGCATCGTCGGTAAAAGCAGGATCATAGTCCTGTTTAAATGCATTCAAAATTTGTTCACTACGGAAGGTTTGCGGGGTCTGGACGCTGAAGTACAGGTTGCGGTCAACCGAAAGGTTGTTATTCCCTTCCACTTTTCGGAGCGATTCGTTCACCGGGAGAACAGGAATGGCATTCCCGCATTTCAGGGCTGTTTCGAAGCATTTTTCAAGCGTTTTCTGGTTGACCAATGGTCGAACCCCGTCGTGAATAAAAACGATTCCTTCGTCGTCGACAAGCCTGAGCCCGTTGCCCACGGAATGGAAACGTGTTTCACCGCCGGAAGTGACATGATGAGGCAGCAAAAACCGGTGTTTTTGACACAATGCGGCCCAGAAACCCTGTTGCGACTCAGGCAGGACCAGGATCAGCCTGCTGTCGGGGTCAAAGTCGTAAAAAGCCTGAATGGTGTGCATTAAAACGGGCTTTCCGCATAATTCAAGAAATTGTTTTGGGATATCCGTTCCCATCCGGCTTCCTGAGCCTCCGGCGACTATGATTACAAACTTTTTCATGACTCAAATGTTCCAGACAAAAGTACAATTTCAAGCGCTTTATCTGATTGTTTTTTGAGTGATGTTTTGATAAAAAGGACTTGAACAGCGCACTGGTTTCAGAAAATATTTACCTTAACCCGGAATGAATGTTTAAAATCTAATCATATTATGCAAGCAGTACTCAACTTTCTTTCTGAATTAAAAGAAAACAATAACAAGGAATGGTTTGACCAGAATCGCGACCGGTATCAGGATTGCCGTAAAAAGGTTCTGTTCCTGACTGAATTAATTCTTCATGAGGTAGTTAAATTTGATCCTGAGATCGGGTTTCAGAACCCCAAAGACTGTGTGTTCCGAATTTTTCGGGATGTGCGTTTCTCGAACGATAAAACACCCTATAAAACCAATATGGGGACTTTTATTGTCAAAGGTGGAAAGAAGAGTCCGGGCGCGGGTTACTACCTGCACATCGAACCCGGAGCTTCGTTTGTGGGAGGAGGTTCATATTGTCCGCCCGCTGATGCTCTAAAAGCTTACCGGACAGAAATTTTTGACCACCCAGAGGAATTCAAACAGCTCATTTACAAAGATTCGTTTCGAAAAATTTATCCCGGATTTTACGACGACAAACTGAAAACTGCCCCAAAGGGTTTTCCCAAGGATTTCCCGGATATTGAGCTGTTAAAATACAAGTCGTATGCTTTTGGTTGTCCGCTTGACGATTCCATTGTTTCGGGCGATGCTTACGTTGAAAAAGTAGTGGCTGCGATGAAGGAATTATCGCCGGTAAACCGTTTTTTGAACGCCGCATTGGACAAATGGATGTAGGCTTAAAAAAATAATTGTTCGATTCATTCATGAAAACCCGGTCGTTCGATGTAAAAATCGTTCGTTTCAGAGAAAAGTGCAAAAAAGGGGGGTACCATGTCTCGAATTTTAGAATTAATTTGTACCAAAGATCATATCCTATTCCCATCCACCAAGTGTTCTATAACAAAAGGGAAAAGCCAG
>CAZAVU010000050.1:0-1442 GCA_964488805.1 uncultured Odoribacter sp.
CGGATGATCACGTTTCCGGCTTCGTCCTGAAAGGTTTCCAATCCAAGACTTTTGCCAAAGTTGACGATAAATTCACGGATTTTTTCTTCATGGTTTGACGGTCGCGGAATCTGTGTCAGTTCATGAAAATTGGCCCAAACTTCGTTGGGTTTTAATTGGGTAATTTCGTTGCTCATATAGTTGTTTTTAAAATGAAATTCTGCCTGAAAAAAAGAACCTAAATGTACAATTTATCCGGGGAGTTTATCCAGATAAAAAACAATAAAAAAACCTGCATCCTTTAAACGAATGCAGGTTCTGTTTATTTTAGCTTTTTTACGCAAGCTCTGTCAGCTTCTGATGTTTGGCTTTTCGAGTCCATAACCTTTTTTGCGGTCTTCGGCTTTCAGGAGCAGGGCAAAACCGATGGCCAAAAATCCGAATAAAGCGAAAATCAGCATCGGAATCATGTAGTTATATTGTGTCACAACTTGTTCTTTGCCATCAACCAGCTTGTTGATGGTGCCTGTGATGCAATATTTATCAAGCACCACACCGATCAGGAGCGGAACTCCCATCAATCCCCAGTTTTGTACCCAGAAGGTCATGGCATAAGCGGTTCCCAGTTTGCTGTGGGGAATAATTTTGGCAATGGAAGGCCACATGGCTGCCGGAACCATGGAGAAAGCTATGCCCAATAATATAACCAGCCCGATTGCAATCGGGAAACTGTTCAGCGACGGGATTGAGAATAATAAATGAACGCAAACTAGTAAGATCGATCCCAGGATCATGATAGAGGCGCCTTTCCCTTTTTTGTCGAAAATACTACCAAAAACCGGGGTGAGAAGCAGTGCGCCAAAAGGCAGCAACGCAGGGATGTATCCGGCGAAAGAGTCAGAAATTTCGAATTTCTGAACAATCATGTTGGTCGCATATTTAATAAAAGGGAAAACAGCCGAATAGAACAACACACATAAAGTAGTAATGTACCAGAAGGCGCGGTTTTTACCTATTTCGATAATATCAGCGAATTTAAACTCTTCGTCAGCGGCTACTCCGGCATCGGCATCTTCCTTGTCCAACTTGCGGTCCATGAAGGTAAACAGTATAAAAACCAGCATGCCGATACACAGGAAAACCAAAGCCAGTAAAACTGGTGCACTGATGCTGCCAGTCATCCGAACTAAAGGTATTGGTGTAAACATGGCCAACGCGGTTCCGATACGACCGGTTGAGGTATTTAAACCGATAGCCAGCGCCATTTCCTTTCCGCGGAACCAGCGAACCACCGCTTTGTTGGCGGCAATACCGAACATCTCGCAACCGACCCCGAAAATGGCAAACCCCAATCCGGCAACTACGGATGATTTGGCCGATGAGGCAATGGCCTGCCAGCCCAGGATATTTAATTCAAACATTCCCTGAACGTGTCCTGAAATAGCCCAATATTTAATGGCGGC
>CAZAVU010000050.1:1542-28508 GCA_964488805.1 uncultured Odoribacter sp.
GAATCGCGTAAAGTCGCTTTTATCTCAGTCATGTTTAAACAGTATTTTAAATTTTTAAAGGGGCTAAATATAAGAAAATATCAACCAGCGAAACGACGACAAAAAACAGGGAACAAAAATCCCGGAAGTTTTCTCCCGGGATTTCGTATCAGGTAACGATAACCTGTTATTTGTTTTCGATAATGCTTTTGATGGCTCCTGTAGCAGGAAAGAACTCAAGTTTATAGTTCCCGTCAAGCAAGTCTTCGGGCACCGGAGCAATTGTTCCGTATTGTGCGATGGAAGTCCGGGCTCCGGCCAGTTGAGTGTTCCCGTCCAGTATCCGGATGTCGGCCATGCCAGGGATGCGGTAATATAAGCCACTTTTACCAGCTTCGGGATTTGCGGAAGCGCTCAGACTGGCTTGTTTGGAACTTAGGTTCTCGGCTTTGTTGACTTCAATGACAATCGGACGGCCTGATAAATCGTTTTTTGGAAGCACACCGCGGTCTTCACTGAAGCGGAAGCACACTTCTCCTTTCCCGTTTTTCCCGGCAGGAATATAGTCGAAACTGAATTCATACGTTTGTTTTGACGATTTCCCGATGAACAGGGCCAGGTAATTTTCTTCCATTTTGCCCAGTTCTTCAGTCATCACTTCAAACGATTTTCCATCGGGAAGCGGTTCGTCGTCGGCATTGGTGAGCAAGGCAAAGCGGGAATTGCGCAGGTTGAAAATAGTTTCGGCAGCTTCGGCAGCTTTCTGATCCATGTTTTTCGAGACCATCTTGAAACTTTTGGTTGAGTCAGCTGGCGAATAAAAGCTCCAGATCGACATGTCGGTGAATTTGACTTGTTTGTCCAGGTTTTTAGTCAGGAAACAATTGGTTTGAATGCTCGTTTCAGGTGCTTTTACAGTCGTGTTGATCCCGGCCAGAATACCTGATTCGGTCAGGCTGACCATTTGAGCTACCGGGGCCATTGCTTTGTGAACCTGATCGGGATCAGGCTCGCTAAATGCTTCGATGCTCATGTCGTCCAGGTTCCAGCGGTCGCTGCTGGCTGATGGAGCATTGTCGATTCCCAGCATTTTCTGGGCATACATGTAAAACGGGCCATTCACGTAGCGTTCGCGGGTTGCTTTCACATGAACCCGGATGCCTGTTTGCGGCAAGGCATAAATGATCCCTTCAAGCGGGCCGCTTGTTGATCCGGGCAGTTCTTTTTTCTTGTCGTCTTTAGGATTGGCCACCAGGGTTGTTGCTAAAAGTGCCAGCCCAAGTGTAAATATGGATATCTTCATTTCTTAGAATTTAATTGGTTTCTGCATCCCTGAAACAAATGGGCTTTTAAATGCCAGGTGTTCCTTTCATAAATTAAAAACCCAAAAATAGGCAAAATATTATTCGAGATGCAGAAAAGCTTTTCCAAGATGGGCTATTATATCACCGGCAATCAACGAATGTTCGCCTAATCCGGCTGCGGCCAGGTCGCCTGACAGTCCGTGCAGGAAAACACCAATCAGGGCAGCATCTTCCGATGTGTAATTCTGGGCCAGGAGTCCGAGAATAATACCTGTCAGTACATCGCCGCTTCCGGCAGTTGCCATTCCCGGGTTCCCGGTGCTGTTGAAGAAGACCCGTCCATCAGGAAAGGTGATGCAGGTGTGGGCTCCTTTGCAGATGACAATAACCTTGTTCTGGATGGAAAACTTAACCTGTGTCTGCAACCGTTCAAACGAGTTGGATGTCGTTCCGGCGAGCCTTTCAAATTCTTTGGGATGCGGGGTGAGTATGGCGTTTTCGGGTAGTAGCCGGTACCAGTCCTGGTTCTCCGAAAGGATATTCAACGCATCGGCATCAACAACCATCTTTTCGGGTTTGGCATATAACAATTCTTTGAAGGCATCCTGAGATATGGTCTTTTTATCGAGTCCGGGGCCAATACCGATGGCTGAGAATGGGCTGAGATCCGGGAATTGGGTGAATTCTGTGTCAGAGCTATCGATTGAAGTCATGGCTTCGGGAACCGAGTTTTGAATGATCTCGTAGCCCAGTCGCGGAATATGGCTGGTAAGCAAACCAACGCCTGCCCGCAGACAGGCTTCCGAAGCCAACACGGCGGCGCCCATTTTGCCGTAACTGCCGGCAATCAGCAGGGCATGCCCGTAAGTTCCTTTATGCGAAAATTTTTTGCGTTTCTTTATTTTTTCAGAAATGAATTCCTGTGTTAAAAAGAAATACGCGCTTTCGGTTTGGCTGATGGCTTCAGGGTGCAATCCTATTGGGAGAACTTCCCAATTCCCGACAATTTCGTCGTGCTCGGGAAAAAGAAAACTCAGTTTTGGAAACTGAAAGGTTAATGTTTGACCGGCCCTGATGACATTTGACAGATTGTTCGTTGAGTTGTCTTCGCCGAAAAGGCCGCTTGGAACGTCGATGGAAATAACCTGAACTCCCGACTGGTTGATCCTCTGTACAATTGTTGCAGCCAATCCTTCCAACGGTTTGTTCAGTCCCGAACCAAACAGCCCGTCGATAATAATCACTCCTGGAGGAATATCAGGGATGGAATCTTCTGAATCGATCTGCTTCAGCACAACCTTATTTTGATCGGCCAGTCGCTGTCGGTTAGTTGCAGGGTCGTTTTTTAACTCGTGCCCGAAATCGGCCATGAAAACGGTGCAGTTAAAATTGCATCCCGCCATCATCCTGGCCACGGCCAGTGCATCGCCGCCGTTGTTGCCCGGCCCGGCAAAGAACCAGATTGGATGATTGTTGTCAATACTCAGCAGAAGCCAGTCGGCAATTTGGCTGGAGGCGCGTTCCATCAGGTCGATCGATGAGATGGGTTCCAGTTGCATGGTCAGTTGGTCGATTTCAGCGATTTGCTTGCAGGTAAATAGTTTCATGTCTTTCGGATTTGAGCTAAAATTACAAAATATCGGTTAACTGAACGAAATAAAGATGAAAGACTCTCGATGAGAGTGTGAAAAGAGATGGATTGGTTGGCTGCGTTGAAAATTACTTAGTGCTTGACAAGCGATAAATAATGATGGTTACTGATATTAGTCAAATTTTATTCCTTAAAAACTTAACTATATTTGTCAGTATCGCAACTTACAAAATGAGTATTCATTAACTTAAAATAACAGATATGTTTGAAAAACATCCGAAGGGATTATTGGCGGCGGCCCTGGCAAACATGGGCGAGCGTTTCGGCTTTTATACCATGATGGCCATACTTGTGCTATTTTTACAAGCCAAATTTGGTTTGTCAGGTGTAAATGCCGGAATTATTTATTCCATTTTTTACTTCTCAATTTACATTTTAGCTTTTGCTGGAGGGTTGATTGCCGACAAAACCAGAAATTACAAGGGGACAATTCTGACTGGATTAATCCTGATGGCGGTCGGTTATTTTCTTATTGCTATTCCTTCTCCAACTCCAACCCCGAACAAAGTCCTTTTCCTGACATTGACCTGCATGGGATTGTTTGTAATCGCATTTGGTAATGGTTTGTTTAAAGGAAATCTGCAGGCGTTGGTCGGACAAATGTACGATAACCCCGAATATGGAAAGATGAGAGATTCAGGCTTCTCTCTGTTCTATATGTTTATTAATGTGGGTGCCATTTTTGCCCCGCTTGCCGCAATTGGTGTTCGTAACTGGTGGCTCGGGAAACATGGATTCCAGTATAATGCAGACCTTCCTGCTTTATGTCATGCCCATTTGGATGGAACCATAAACACCGTTGCTTCTGAATCACTGACGCAAATGGCCACTAAAGTTAGCGCCAGCCCGGTTACTGATATGACTGCCTTTGCAAAAGATTATCTGAATGTATTTACCACAGGGTTTCATTATGCCTTCGCGGTTGCCATTTTTGCAATGGCCATTTCTTTGGTGATCTATCTGGTGAACAAGAAGAATTTCCCGAATGCCAAGAAAGTGGTTACTTCTGGCTCTTCTGTTGATGCAGATACCATTCAAATGGATATTAAAGAAGTAAAACAGCGTTTGTATGCTTTATTTGCAGTGTTTGGTGTTGCCATTTTCTTCTGGCTTTCATTTCATCAAAACGGGTTGACCCTTACCTATTTTGCCAAAGAATACACCGATTTAAGCAGCGTGAAAGTTTCTTTAGGTGGTGTGACTTTACAGGGGGCTGAAATTTTTCAGTCCATCAATCCTTTCTTCGTTGTATTTCTTACCCCGATTGTTTTGGCATTATTTGGTTGGTTACGGGCTCGTGGTAAAGAGCCTTCCACCCCTAAGAAAATTGCCATTGGTATGTTTATAGCAGCATTGGCCTACCTGGTAATGACCATAGGTTCTTATGTTAGTAACTTGCCGTTGCATTCTGCAATTAATCCTGAGCAGGGTGGTGTTCCTCTTGCAGATTCTTTGAAAGTCACTCCTTTCCTTTTGATAGGGACTTATTTTATACTGACTGTTGCCGAATTGTTCATCAGCCCGCTGGGAATTTCTTTTGTGTCAAAAGTTGCTCCTCCGCAATATCAGGGTATTATGCAGGGCGGATGGCTTGGAGCTACTGCAATCGGTAATTCACTGTTATTTGTAGGCGCCATTCTTTACGATAATATTCCAATTTGGATGACCTGGACTTTATTTGTCGTTGCTTGTCTGATTTCGATGTTTACCATGTTGTTTATGCTGAAATGGCTCGAACGGGTTGCTAAATAATCCCGATTTTTTAGCTGGAAGATTGGAAACAACCAACTGATAAAAAATATACTTTTGAAGGAGTGGCAATTGCTGCTCCTTTTTTTATTTTGTCAATTTGTGAAATCACTTTCTATGAAGGCGAATCTCCTTAAAATCTGGATTCTTCTGTCGGTTTTTAGTGGCCTGTGGTCGTGTACCATTCAGCCAGCCAAAGATACTCCGCCAAATTTTCAACCCTTCTTTGAAGAATTCGGAGTGGAGGGCTGCTTCCTGTTGTATGACCTCAAAAACGATCTTTACCAGATTTACAATTCGACACGGTGCGAACAGGGATTTTTGCCCGGCTCCACCTTCGAGATTGCCGATGCGTTGATCGGCCTTGAATCCGGGGTGATCTCCGATGAAAATATGGTTATCCCGTGGGACAGCATTACTCGTTCGGAGGAGGCCTGGAACAGGGACCATAACCTGTCTTCCGCTATTTTTTATTCAGCGCTTCCTTATTTTCAGGAGGTGGCACGCCGCGTTGGCCCCGACCGGATGAAAGAGATGGTTGACGATTGCGATTATGGGCGTATGAACATCTCCAAAGAAACCATTGACCGTTTCTGGCTTTGGGGCGATTCGCGGATTACCCCCTGGGAACAAATGAACTTTATTCTGCACTTTTATACCAATAAGTTGCCTTTTTCACAGGAAAACATCGATCTGGTGAAAAAGCATCTCATCCTGAAACAGTCGGACAAATGGATTTTCAGGGGAAAAGCCGGAATGACCGTTCAGGATGGTAAAAACCTGGGCTGGATGATTGGTTATCTTGAAGAAAACGGGAATGTTTGGCTCTACGTCTGCAATGTCGAGTCAGGAACGGATAATACCGCCAGATTCAGGGAAAGCCGCAGGGGAATTGCCGAGAAAGTTTTCCAATCCATGGGGCTGATGGAAGAATAAGTTTCGGGTATTAAATAAAATCATTCAACTATGCAAACCATCGATCTGACAAAACCTGTTCTAGTTACGGGAGGCACCGGTTACCTTGCTTCCTGGATTGTTAAACAATTACTCGATCAGGGACTGGAAGTCAGGACGACCGTAAGAGACCTTGCCCAAAAGGATAAGTTTGCCCATTTGACGGCCATTGCTGTGCGCAGTAAAGGATCGCTCCAGTTTTTTGAAGCTGACCTGTTGAAAAAAGGTAGCTTCGGCGAAGCAATGGCCGGCTGTGAATTGGTGATTCATACGGCATCGCCTTTCAAAATTTCAGGATTGAAAAATGTGCAAAAAGAGTTGGTTGATCCGGCCCTGGAAGGTACCCGCAATGTGCTTGAAACGGTGAATAAAACCGAAAGTGTCAAACGTGTGGTGCTGACCTCCAGCATTGCTGCTGTTTATGGCGATGCCATCGATATCCTGAAAACCGAAAAAGGTGTTTTTACTGAAGAACATTGGAATACAACCAGCTCAGCAAAGCATCAGCCTTATCCGTACTCGAAAACACTGGCAGAGAAACTGGCGTGGAGCATGGCCGGAGATCAGTGTCGATGGGACCTACTGACCATCAATCCTGGCTTTATCATGGGGCCATCACTAAGCAAACGAACGGATTCGACTAGTATCAATATCATGGTTCAGTTGGCCTCCGGGAAGTTTAAACAAGGCGTCCCTTCCGGGAATATGAGTTTTGTTGATATTCGTGATGTGGCCAAAGCGCATGTTCTGGCCGGATTTTCTCCAGCGGCTTCCGGAAGGCACATTTGTTCGGGGCATGAACGGAGTTTTCTTGATATGGCCAATGTTATCAGGGGCAACCATCCCCAGTTCCCTTTGCCTTATGGGTTTGTCCCCAAATGGCTGTTTTGGCTCATAGCTCCCCTGGCTGGGTTTACCCGTAAGTATGTGAAACTGAATGTTGGGGTTGATTTGAAATTTGACAATAGCTATATCCGGAAAGATCTGGGAATGGAGTTCCTTCCTTTTGAAACAACGATCTGCGATCATTTTGAACAATTGCTGAACGATGGAATTATCAAAAAACCTTGAAATGGGAAAAGTAGCCAATGTAATCGGTGCAAGTGGCCTGGTTGGCGAACAATTGGTGACCCAACTGCTGGATAGTCCTGGATTTGAAAAAGTGCGCATTTTTGTCCGCCGGCCTACAGGAATCATTCATCCCAAACTGGAAGAGCTGGTGATCGATTTTGACCACCCGGAAAGCTGGAACCTACGGGTTACTGGCGATGTGCTGTTTTCAACGCTCGGGACAACCCTTAAAACAGCTGGGTCAAAAGATAATCAATACCGCGTGGATTTCACCTATCAATATGAATTTGCCAAAGCAGCTGCACAGAATGGCGTTCCCGCGTATGTGCTGGTTTCATCTTTGGGTGCTGACCCCAAATCGTCGGTGTTTTATTCGCGGATGAAAGGAGAGCTGGAAGAAGCGGTTTCGAAACTAAATTTTGGCCGGATTTTGATTTTTCGTCCGTCGATCCTGGACGGAAACCGCAAAGAGAAACGAATAATGGAGAAAATATCCTTGGTTATGAGCCGTTTTCTGACCCGTTTCTTCCTGAAGAAATACAGGCCAACGCCTGTTCCTGCGTTGGCTTCTTGTATGATCAGATTGTCGGTTGAGCAAAATGAAGGAATCCGGATTGTTGAAAGTTGTTCCATGTGATTTTGTTTTCACACAGTACACGCCAAAACCGGATGGTTCAGTCTGCCAATAAAAATAAACCCTGTCAGGTTTCCGAAACCTGACAGGGTTGTGCTGAACGGAAATTAGAAAATTAGTTTAATAATTCAGCCGAAATTTCGCTGATGTCGGAGATTTCAATTTTGCGGATGAAAAATTCGCCGCCTTCCGACTGGATTTGGATCCGACCCTTTGTCAACGGGGTGATTTTGCCGTTGTTGTTGGTGCTGCAATTGGTATTTACCATTACTACTTTCCCGTTTACCACATGAACCGAGGTTTGTCCGAAGCAATACAGATCAACGGTATTCCATTCTCCCAGTGGCTTTTCTGCATCTTCCATCTTTTTGATCGAACGGCCGTTGTATTCTTCATTAAAAGTTGACAATTGACCTTCAGGAGAATAGTGGAAACTAGTTCCGAGATCACCCATTTTTACTTTGGTTTGACAGAAGGTATTTCCCATCAGGTAAGTATCGCCAAGGTTTTCGTGCATCAACTGGTGTTCAATACAGGCCATCCAGGTTCCGAAAGCTGTGCCAAACGGGCCAAAACTGTGGTAGAGCAGCCCGCTGTTGCGTTTACCGTAAACTTTCTCTCCCCATTTGAATTCCAGGTGCAGGTGATAGTTCCCAAATTCTTCCTTGGTGGCCAGCGAGGCAAAAATATCACCCGAAACGCGGATGACTTTTTGTCGGTCGAGTTTAACAAGGCTGTACGTTGAAACAGGAGTTGCTTTTTTAGCAAGGTCTTCAAATCCGGGAATAGGAGTGCCCAGGAAAATATCCCAGTTTTTAAGGTCCTTGCCGTTGAAAAGCTGTTTTTGTGAAAAAACAGTCGTTGTACAAAAGCAAAGCGCTAAAATCAATAATAGGTTCTTCATGATTATGGGTTTGGTTTTTAAAAGGCAAAAAAAAACTGCCTTATAAAGATAAGGCAGTCGAAGTTATAAAATCTAAAACTTTTTAGCTTGCATGTGCTGCAATTAATTCCTGAGCTCTTTCCAAAATGGCGGTATCGTCAAGTAATACAACACCCCCGTCGGGCCCTGGTTCGATGTGCAATCCCACAGATTTACCCTTCTCATAGTTTGCGCCTCCAAAATAATTCCTGACCGTTTCAACCTCTAATCCAAACTCTTGCGCAATTTTACTGATTGAACCGGCCGGCAAGCTGTCTTTGATGTGACGTAACTCATTAAAAGTGATTTTTCTTTCCATGACATCTAAATTTTATGGTTATACGTTTCTTTATCTATTAAAACACACTTTAAAGTTAAAATTAATAAATAAATAACAATGGGCTAACCTTCATGTTTTATTGACACTTTTGGGGAGAATGTAAAATTTTTCTGTTTAACATTTTCTGAAGACTGTTTTTCTTCTTGTCCTGCAAGGAATTTCAAAAAATGGTTGATTTGAGAGAGAGGAATGGCAAGGGGAAAATTAACAATTTTTAATGTTTGTTGGGCTCCCTTTTTAAAGCCTGGCCAATAGCCTGATACATCTTTGTGGGTGTTTCTAAATTGTTGGAGTTTAATTTGTTGTGGTCTGGGTAGATGCCGTTTGAAAGAAAAATGAAGAGTAATTGATTTTCGGGATCTGCCGAAACGAATGTTCCTGTATTTCCGCATTGTACTAAATCCCCTGAATTTCTGTCGTTGCCGGGTAAATGGATTATTTCGGTTGTAAATTTCCGGACCGTTTCGGTTGAAATAAATTGCTTCCCACCGTAATAGCCTGATTGAAGGTATATTTGCAGCACTTTTGCCAGATCGTTTGCTGAACTGAAAAGTCCGGCATGGCCTGATATCCCTCCAAATAGAGCTGCTAATTCGTCCTGTACAAATCCCTGGAGAAGTTCTTTTCTGAATGTTTGGTCGTTTTCGGTTGGGGCAATTTGGTCAATAGAAAATCTTTCATAAGGTTTGAAGCAGGTGGTGGCTGCTCCAAGAGGTTTGAAAAATTCTTTGTTCAAAATTTCCTGAAACGATTGGTTGGTCAGCCTTTCAGTGATTATTGGGAGCAGGCTGAATCCTAAATCGGAGTAATGATATTCTTTGACTGGTAGCAAAGGAGTTTTGATGATGTCGTGAATGATCTGATTTTTAAAGTCATTGCGTCCGTACAATCCTGAGGAAATCCGCACCTGGTGTTTTTCAGCAGGTTGGGAGCGAAATATTCCTTTTCGTGTTTTGCCTAAATCTTCCGATTCAGTTCTGAGTGGTAAGTTGCTTTGTAATCGGGCCTGGTGAGTCAGCACATCGCGAACTGTTATTTCCGCTTTGTGGCTGCGGTTGAATTCTTTGAAATATTTGGAAAAAGGAGTGTCAAGATCAATCTTTTTCTGGTCGTATAACGACATAATTACCGGGAATGATGCCGCAAGCTGGGTAATCGATGCCAGATCGTATATGCTTTCAGCCTGTACCGGTTGTATTTTTTCGTAGGTGAAATTGCCATAGCATTCATGAAATATAACTTTTCCTTCTTTGGCAATCAACACCTGGCATCCGGGGAATGTTTGGGTCTGAATTCCTTGTGCTGCCAGTGAATCGATCTGCGATTTCAGGAAGACTGAGTTAATTTTCACTTCTTCAGGAATGGTGTATTTTAATCGTTTAATGGGGGCGATGACAATTCCTGAATTAATCGGGAACCGATTGCTGACATGAACTGGTAATTTTGCCTGTGTGCCGGTGGCGCCAAAAATTAGCTGGGCGGTCAATTCTTCAATATCCTTGTCGTCCTGGTAGGTGACGATCAGGTTCCGGGCATTCAGGAGTGAATTGAAATTAGGAATTGCGTATGGATTCCCAAAGAAACAAATAACCGGGTTGAAGTCCTTGAGTTTTTCAATCAAACTGATTTGCTGGTCGGTGATTCCAAATCGTTTTTTTGGATACAATCCCATTTCGTGGATGCCAACAATAAGCTGGTTGTATGGCTTAAGTTGGTTTATAAGGGTTGCAGCTTCTTCCTCTGAAGGTGTTTTCCCTATATTGAAATGATCGACTTTGGTGTAGTTCCCGATCATTTTTTGGAAGGCAGTCGGTACGACTGATCCGATCATCAGGCTTGCAATTTTCAGCGTATCGAGTTGTTGCAATGGGATCAGGTTTTTATCGTTGGCCAGTACGGTAATTGACTGCTCCTGAAGTATGCGCTTGGTGAGCAAAAAACGGTTGTCGTTCAATTTTTGGTGCAGGTTTTTTGTTTCCACCAGTTTGTTTTTGTCGAGTCGCAGCCATTTTTTGACTGTCAGGATTTTCCGGCATTTTTCATCAATTTCTTTTACAGTCAAAGTTCCGTTGGCTACTGCCTGTTTTACTGCATTGAATGCGCGGTCGAGACGGGGGACGATTTCAATCATGTCGTTGCCTGCTTTCAGCGCTTTAACCGTTGATTCGGCCGATGAATAAAGGTTGCTGATCCCTTTCATGTTCATGGCATCGGTTATCACCAGCCCGTCGAATCCCAGGTCGCTTTTGAGCTTCTTTGTAATGATTTTAGACGAAAGGGTGGCCGGTATTTTCGTGTTGGGTTCAAGGGCCGGAACTTGCAGGTGTCCGGTCATTACGGCGCCAATGCCGTTTTTAATCAGGTATGAAAATGGGAACAGTTCGAGCGAATCAAGCTCATTTTTTGTTTGTTTGATGGTTGGCAGGTCGTAGTGCGAATCAGCCTGGGTATCGCCATGCCCGGGGAAATGTTTTGCTGTTGCCAGCACTCTGGCATCCTGCATGCCACTGGCATACAGCCACGATTTTCGGGCTACCTGGGTCTTATCTTCTCCGAACGACCGGTAGTTGATCACCGGATTTTCCGGATTTACGTTGATGTCGCTTACCGGAGCCATGTTCATGTTTATGCCCAACATCCGGCATTGTGTCCCGATTTCGTAGCCCATTTGGTAGATGAGCGAATCATTGGTTATAGCTCCCAACGCCATCTGTACCGGGTAGTTCAGAGTTGAATCCAGACGGAAGCCAAGACCCGTTTCCGCATCAATGGCAGTCAATAATGGGATGTCTGAGGCTTTTTGTAGTTTGTTGCAAAGTTCAGCCTGTGCAGTTGGGCTGCCTTGCATGAAAATTATCCCGCCTACATGGAAGGTATTTATGAGTTTTATTATTTCGTCAGGATGTTGGTATTTTCCGTTAGAATAGGCCTGGATCATAAAGAGCTGACCGATTTTCTGATCAATGGTCATTTTTTTCAGTACTGAATCGACCCACTGATCGTTTGAATACTTCAGGAACCCTGGATTAGATTTTGCGAAGGCACTCACTGAGATGATGACCAGAAAAGATAGTATGAAGAATATGTGTTTCACAAGCAAATTACCTCGTTCTTTTTGTGTTAGCTGTTCGGGATTGGCATTTAGCCTCCGATTGGTTTCTTTCAGGCAAAGTTAAAAAACAAAGCATGGCATCTTTGCTGGTCTTTCTGACTTTGCAAAAATGAGGCGGGGTGAGCAAAAATCTTTGTTGTTATGGTCATAAAATCTTGATCGTGTTCAATGCTCGAATGAATATTGTTTTTTATTTAACGTTTGAATTTTAAAACGGACGTCGGGTGAAACGGTCTGCTTGTAAATGGTTTATGGCTATGAATGATGTTTTTTCTGTCGGATTTGTATTGATTCTTGCTTTTTCATGTTCATTTTTAATAGTTAACGGCTGGATTGTTAAAAAATGTAAAAATCATTTATTAATTTTGAATACTAAGATCCTGAATTTTACGTTTATCGATAAACTTTTGATTTGAAGAAATTTATCCACATAGGGATGCTAATCCTGTTTTTGGGATATTTGTTGTCGTGTGAAGATGAAAAATACATGTCATCGACAGCGGCAAAGCTGCGATTTTCGGTTGATACAGTTATGTTTGATACGGTCTTTACAACACTGGGATCCACAACACAACATTTAAAAATCTACAATCCGTTCGATCAGAAAATTCTGATTTCTTCAATAAAACTTGCAAAGTCAGAAACATCCAACTTCAGGCTAAATATTAATGGCGTGTCAACCAATGAAGCCCATAATCTGGAGATTGCGCCTTTAGACAGCATGTATATTTTTGTTGAAGTTACGGTTAATCCCAACGGACAAAATTTGCCCCTTGTCGTTAAGGATTCCATTGAATTTCTGGTCAATTCGAATCAGCAGGATGTTGACCTGATTGCCTGGGGACAGGATTTTAACCTTATCAAGCAGGCTAAACTAAAAAACACGACTTGGACCAGCCATAAGCCATATCTGGTTTACAATTATGCCTATGTTGACAGTAACGCTACCTTGACCATCGAACCCGGAACGAAAATTTATTTTCATAAAGATGCTGGTTTATATGTAAAAGGTAAAGTGGTAGCTAAAGGTACCGTAGAAAAACCGATTTCTTTTCTGGGCGATCGGCTCGAAAATGTATATGCCAACCTTCCGGACCAATGGAACGGTATTTTGCTTTATTCAGGAAGTCAAAACAATGAGTTTAGCAATGTTGAAATAAAAAATGCCAATATTGGAATTCAGGTCGCGAATGTTGAAAATGAAGGAACTTCGTCGGTTAAGCTTAGCAATGCGAAGATACAGAATATGGCTTATGCGGGGATATTTGCCATGAAATCTGAAATTCAGGCCGACAATTGTTTGATTACCAATTGCGGGTATTATGCGCTTGCCCTGCTTCTGGGGGGAAGTTACGAGTTTAATCATTCCACTATTGCCAACTATTGGGGAGGTTATGGATTAAAAGTCCGGACTACACCTTCGGTACAAATCCAGAATTATCTGATCGTAAAAAAAGACAATCCCCCAATGGTGGGTAACCTGATCAAGGCTGATTTTGGGAACTGCATAATAACCGGAAATGCTTTTGATGGGAATGAGTTATTCCTGAGTAAAAATCAGGAGGCGCAGTTTAACTACAAGTTCGACCGTTGCATCTTACAAGTAGCCGATACCTTTAAAACAAGTAATACCGAACATTTTGTAAATATCCTGAAAGGAGAGAACCCCAAGTTTGTCGATCCTTATAAAAAATACAATTTTGAGCTGGATACGTTGAGCCCAGCCAAGGATGCAGGTAAATTATCCATAGCCAAACTTTATCCCGATGATTTAAAAGGTCGTAGTAGGTTGCTCGACAAGGGTCCTGACATTGGAGCATTGGAACGTCAGGAAAAGAAGGCGAAATAAATCCGTTCTGCTTAGTTGTTTTCGCTTGATGTTTGTTGCTGATTTCCAATAAATTGTTTTTCATGAAGCCTCTTGTAATTTTGTCGTTGCTTGTGATCATATATTTTGAGGGAGCCTGTCAGAATACATTTGCAAAGACGGATGAATTTACCTTTATGTTTTATAATGTTGAAAATTTCTTCGATTGTCAAAACGACCCCGTAACCAATGATGATGAATTTTTGCCTGATGGAGACCGAAGATGGAATTACAGGCGATTGAATGATAAAGCCGACCGGCTTGCCAAGGTAATCCTGGCGGCAGGCAGATGGAACCCTCCTGTTTTTGTTGGACTATGCGAAGTTGAGAACCTTTCTGTGCTTGAGTTACTTACCAGGGGAACGGCCTTGAATAAATTCGGATATAAAATGGTGCATAAAGATTCTCCTGATGAACGGGGAATTGATGTAGCCCTGCTTTATCGTCCCGATTTGTTCCGTCCGTTCGATTATCAGGCAATTCCTGTTGTCGATCCAACAGATCAGGCATTCCGCACCAGGGACATTCTTCTGGTCAGCGGGGTGATCAATCAATGCGATACCCTGCATGTTTTTGTCAATCACTGGCCTTCGAGATATGGCGGAGTTATGGAAACGATAAAGTACCGCAGGTTGGCTGCCGAAACTTTAAAAAGGTCGGTTCAGGGGCTGAATAAAAGGTATCAAAACCCTAAAATTATCAGTACCGGCGATTTTAATGATTCCCCTTCCGATGAAAGTCTTGCCCGTGTTTTGATAGCAAAGGAAAATTGTATTCCGGATTCTTTGGATGAAATGATTAGTCTCTCTTTTGGATGGAAAGCAGATGCTATTCAAACAATCAAAAATCAGTATTCCTGGGAAGTGTTTGATCAGTGGATTGTGTCTGGCTCTTTTCTGAAAAAATCAAACTGCTGTCAATTCCTGAATGCTGAAATTTTCAAGGCTGACTTCTTGTTGGAAGCTGATTCGAAATTCGGTGGTGTAAAACCTAAACGAACTTATAACGGTTTCAAGTATCAGGAAGGCTTTTCCGATCACCTTCCTGTTTTGCTTCGTGTCAGGCTGTTCAATCACTGATCAGAAATGGGCTTTAACCCCAATTCCTTGGCTTTTTCGAGCATGAACCGGTAAGCCTGGTCATGATCATTGGGAATTATACCATCCAGGATGGCATCTTTGATAGCGTTCTTAATCAGTCCAATCTCGCGGCAAGGGCTGAGCCCAAATACTTCCATGATTGTTTCCCCGGTAACAGGAGGCTGGAAATTACGGATGTGGTCGCGTTCTTCCAGGTCTTTTAATTTTTGACGGACAAGCTGAAAATTGGAGTAGAACTTTTTTACTTTCTCTGGGTTTTTTGAGGTGATATCTGCTTCACACAATGTCATCAGATCGTCGATGTCATCGCCTGCTTCAAACAAAAGCCTCCGGATGGCCGAATCGGTCACTTCTTCTTCCGAAAGAACAATTGGCCTCATGTGGAGCTCAACGAGTTTCTGAACGTATTTCATTTTTTCATTCATCGGGAGCTTCATCCTCTTGAATAAATTCGGGATCATCTTGGCGCCCACATAATTGTGAGAGTGGAAGGTCCATCCCAATTGAGGTGAGAATTTTTTGGTCGAAGGCTTGGCAATATCGTGCAACAGAGCTGCCCAACGCAACCATAAATTATTGGTGTTGGGCGCTATTCGGTCCAAAACTTCCAGCGTATGGTAGAAGTTGTCTTTGTGCCCGATGCCGTTTACTTCCTGACGTCCCTTCATCTGAAAAAGCTCAGGGAAGATTATTTCCAGCAGCCCCGTTTTATCCAGCAGTTTAAACCCGACTGATGGTTTTGATGATAGAATTATTTTATTCAGTTCCTCACAAATCCTTTCCCCTGAGATGATGTGAATGCGTTTTTTGTTCTGGGTTATCGCTTCCAGTGTTTTTGCTTCAATGATGAATCCCAGTTGTGTGGCAAAACGAATGGCACGCATCATGCGGAGCGGGTCGTCTGAGAAGGTTATTCCCGGGTCCAATGGTGTGCGGATGATTTTGGCTTCAATATCCTGAATGCCGCCGAATGGATCGATCAGTTCACCGAACCGATCTTTGTTCAGGCAGATGGCCAGTGCATTGATCGTAAAATCACGGCGGTTTTGGTCTTCTTCGAGTGTGCCGTCTTCCACGACCGGTTTGCGAGAGTTTTCCTGGTACGATTCTTTTCTGGCGCCAACAAATTCTATTTCAAGCGATTGGTATTTCAACATGGCCGTGCCAAAATTCTTAAAAACGCTGACATTAATATTGGGTCCTAATTTTTTTGCTACCATTTCGGCCAAACGAATACCACTGCCAATGGTAACCACATCGATGTCGGGCGATGGACGTTTTAAAATCAGGTCGCGCACAAATCCTCCAATCACATAGGTTTCCTGATTAAGCCCGTCGGCCAGTTCTGAAATTACTGCGAAAATGGGATGTTGCAAATGTTGTTTCATCCGGTTTTTGTTTGAGACATGCCTTGGGGAAATAAAACCTCGGCATGTCTGTATTTAAATACTTAGATATGACAATTTGTTTTTAACTGTGACAAAATTACAATTTATTGCAGTTGCAAGCTTAAACTTGACTTTTAAATTTCCTGGCATACAAATTGATATTTAAGTATTCAAAAATGTATATATTTGTATAAATTAAATCTGAAGACTATGTTAGAACATTTAACCAAAGAGACATTCAAAGAGAAAGTATTCAACTTTGAGCTCAATAACGAATGGAAATATGAAGGCAAAACTCCCTGCCTGATTGATTTTTACGCCAATTGGTGCGGCCCATGCAAGATGGTGGCTCCGGTTTTGGAAGATCTTCAGAAGGAATACGGCGACAGCCTTGTTATTTATAAGGTAAATACCGAGGACGAACGCGAACTGTCTGCCATGTTTGGCATCCAAAGTATTCCGTCTTTACTGTTTGTGCCTCTCAATGGCCAGCCTCAGATGGCAATGGGTGCTCTGCCCAAATCGACTTTTGAGAAAGCCATTGCTGATGTACTGAATGTGACCAAACCGGTCGGCAATTGACGAATCAAGATAGCTGGTCCAGAATCTTTTCGAGGTGAATTCCTCTGGAGCCTTTGATCAGAATAAATTTGTTTTCGATAGGGTTTGTTTTTAGGTAGTTTGAGAGAAGTTCGACGTTTTCGAACTTCTTTTTTTCTGTCCGGTTGATGGTGTTCCCAAATTGTGGCCCGATCAGCAATACCTCTGAAAAATGTTGATCCTCAATGAAATCCACAATTTTCTGGTGTTCTTCACCTGAGGCTTCGCCTAATTCGAGCATGTCGCCTAAAATGAGGCATTTATGATCGTTTTTGATGTTTGAAAAGTTGATTAATGCAGCCATCATGCTGGTTGGATTGGCATTGTAAGCATCCATGATGATGGTATTCTTCTCTTTTCTGATCAACTGTGACCGGTTGTTGGATGGCGTATATTCTGAAATGGCTTTCTGAATTTCCAATGGGTCTATGCCGAAATATTTGCCAACACAGGCAGCAGCCAGAAGATTTTCGAAGTTGTAGTCGCCGATCAGTTTTGATTTCAGGTAGAGCCAGCCTTTGGGGAACAGTGCCTTGACAACGAGGTAATTGTCGGTGCTGGCAAGTTCTCCGGCCATAAAATAACTGGTCGATTTTCCGTAACTGACCTGCTCAAGTCCGCTGGCTTGTTTGCTCAAGACTGGATTGTCTGCATTCAGAAAACACTTTCCTTCGTGCATTCTTAAAAAATCATATAGTTCTGATTTTGTCTGGATTACTCCTTCGAACGAACCAAACCCTTCCAGATGTGCTTTCCCGATGTTGCTAATGATGCCATAGTTGGGATTCGCAATTTCACACAAAGTTTTGATTTCTCCGGGATGATTGGCCCCCATCTCAACTACTCCAAATTCGGTTTCTTTGTTCATGGAAAGCAAGGTGAGGGGCACCCCGATATGGTTGTTTAAATTTCCCAGGGTAAAATTTACTTTAAATTTTCGGGACAAGACGGCAGCCGTCAGTTCTTTGGTTGTTGTTTTGCCGTTTGTGCCGGTTATCGCCAGAATCGGAAGTTTTAACTGATCGCGGTGATACCTGGCCAATTGCTGTAAACAGAGCAAAACATCATCAACAAAGATGAAGCGATTGTCGGTGGCAAATTCAGGTTCGTCGATTACTGCATAAGCAGCTCCTTTTTTCAATGCTTCGGCGGCAAAAGCATTGCCATTAAAGTTGGCTCCTTTGAGAGCAAAGAAAATGCTGTTTGACGGGATGTTCCTTGAGTCGGTTGTAACTAAAGGGTGTTCGCAAAAAATGTTGTATAAGTCTGAGATGTTCATGTTCTGGAAAAAAGAAAACCTCACTTTTTCAAATGAGGTTTTTATCGAATGTTAATGAATTTCTTAAAATCCGTCGGGGCTTCCGACCCGGGTCATTGCACAACGGAAACCCAGATCGCTTGCCGATTCTGTTTCTGGTTTGTAGCGGCGGGTTCCAGGGATTAACCAATAAGGACGGTCTTTCCAGCTTCCTCCTTTATAGATGCGGGCATTGTCAGAAATCAGCGATGAAAACTGTCCTTCCTTGGTTGACTGGATGTACATGGAGCTGGTTTTAGTTTTGTCTTTTGCAGCATTCCAGTCATCACCTTCAATGACCTGAGTGCGATAGTCGCCGTCGTTGAAATTACGGTAATCCGCAATAGTATCTTTTACCAGTTCTCCAAATTCATTGCGTACCAATTTCCCATCGGTATCAGTTTTGTATTTGGTGAAAACATTTCCACGGAAAGGTTGGAATTCAGCTACATCGGATGACGATAACGGACGGTAGACATCATATACCCATTCGTTGACATTACCTGCCATGCAATAGAGTCCGAAATCGTTGGGTTCATAAGAAGTAACCGGAGCTGTAATGTCGGCATTGTCGTTCAATGCGCCGGCCATACCCATCAGATCACCTCGTCCGCGAGTAAAGTTCGCCAGCATGCGACCTCTGGTTTTCTTTGAATCATCGCGCAGGTATGAGCCATTCCAGGGATAAAGCTTGCGGTCGGTTAAAAGTTCTTTGTCTGTATTTCCTGCAAGGCCGAGAGCTGCATATTCCCATTCGGCTTCGGTGGGAAGGCGATAATTGGGCAACAGAAGCCCATCTTCCCAGCGAACTTTTCTTGCTGTTTTAGAAGCGTCTTTTAATGGTCTTTTTCCTTCGGTTCCCTGGTATAACCCTGCCAGATACGATTCGGTAGTGAATACATTCTGGCCGCTTTGTGCATTGTCAGGAGCCAGAATGCCTTTATCCATGAGGATTTTTTCATTCACACGGTCGGTCCGCCATTTTGCGTAGGCATCGGCCTGTTTCCAGGATACCCCCACAACCGGATAGTTCCCGTATGCCGGGTGGCGAAGGTAATTTGTGATATAAGGTTCGTTGTATGCCAGTTCTTCTCTCCAAACCAGTGTGTCGGGAAGGGCTGCTTTATATTTTTCGGGATTGGAAGGATAAACCCTTTTCAGCCAGAACAGGTATTCACGGTAGTCGAGGTTCGAAACCTCTGTTTCATCCATGTAAAATGAAGCTACAGTTACCCGTTTCGGCACATTATTCCAATCGTACATCACATCCTGTTCGACACGTCCCATGGTGAATGTACCTCCCTGAATGAATACCAGGCCGGGACCGGTTTTTTGTTGGTATCCGTTATCCGACTGGAAACCTCCGGTTTTTGGATCTCCAAAATCCCAGCCAGTTGAGTGAGAAACGTCAGACGCTCCTCCAGTACCCTTTCCAAACAATCCGCATCCTGCCATTGTAGCAGCAAGACCAAATAATATTATGGATTTAAATTTCATTCGTATAAATTTTTATTTTACGTCTTAAAATCTGCGCATTAACATGATCTATTTTTCAAAGCATACAACGAAATGGAATAGCCGTTTATACATTTTATGCTTGTGTGGGCTTTTGCCCCACGGCTATTTCATGTATTTATTTTTCAATTTTGATCTTCCAATTACTGATTCCGGTTGTATTTTGCTCTCCGGCTGGCGTTTGCATAACCATGCCAGATTCATTGTTTTTCCCTTCTTTTTGCTTTTTTTAAGAATCACAAATATAACTAATTTGTTGAATTGATATTGTTCAGGTGTTTATTCTTTTTTTATGGCGGTCGGTCCTGGCGGTATATCTTTGTTTGAGCTCTGGATTCTCGTCGTTATTTTATTTACTTTTGGAGAAACATAACATTATACTATTTGCTGGATATGTCCGTTTTAGTCTTTAAACAAATAACTCGATAATGCCTAAATTATTACTTTTTTGTGTCCTTTTCTTTTTGGTTTTTACAAGCTGGTCTGCTGACTTTCCCCGGCGCATCCGTTGGTCCCAGGAAGATCAGGTTGCTTTGAAAGACACCGTGGTGGCTGGTTTTGAAGGGAGCATAGTTGTTGATAAAACGTCTTTGCCATATTGGTTTGAATGTTTTGAGCTAACTTCTGCCGGAGCAGAAGTGGCTATATCGGATGCTGTATATGAGCCTGTAAATTTACCGGCCTCGAAGTCAAAGTTTGTTACAGAATGCCAGTTGTCCCATCGTGCCGAAATAGGGAATTCAGCGGGGAAATCGTTTCTTCGGCTGACTGTTTTCCCGTTTGTCAGGCAGAATAATCAGGTGTTGAGACTGGTTGGATTTACGGTCTCGGTAAACGAGAACCCGATGAAGATAAAGTCAGCTTCTGCTGCTTATCAGTGGAAGTCATCGTCGGTGCTGGCTTCGGGAAAATGGATCAGGATTAAAACTTCAGGTAAAGGTATTTATAAAATTACCTACGATCAGCTAAAACAATGGGGCTTTACCTCCCCGGATCAGGTTGCGGCATACGGGAATGGTGGATTGATGCTTCCGGTGTCCAACAACAGTATTCAAAATGATGATTTGAATGCTTACCCTGTATGGAAAGGGAAGGATAACACTGGTAAGGATTGCCTCTTTTTCTATTCGACTGGGAATGTTGGTCTGACAAAGGATTCGGATGCCGGGTCATATTCTCATCAGCAGAATTTTTACTCGACTGCAACCTATTTTTATCTTACCGATCATGGATCAATCAGGACAATTGATAAAGTTGCGGAAGTTTCAGGCAATGCAAGCAGGCAAGTGGCCCTGTTCCCAAATTATGCGTTCTATGAAAAGGAGGCTGTCAACCTTACCTTGTCTGGAACGCGGTGGTTTGGGGAGCAATTTTCGTATGGAGGTTCCCAGACTATAAACCTGACGCTTGAAAATCCAAATCTGAATAAACCTGTTCAGTTTCGCATCGTATCGGCAGCGCGATCTTCAGCTTCAAGCAGCATGAGTGTGGCTGTGAACGGGAAGTCGGAGAATAGCATCTCTTTTCAGCCGATCAATATCGGTGATCCCGAAGATATTTATGCCGATTTGGAAACGACGGCATTTTCTGAATCTGTTGCTTCAAAAAACGTTCAAATTAAGCTGACCTACAATGCGGCGAACAGTTCTTCGAATGCCTGGCTCGATTATATCGCGATAAACTATCAGAGTATCCTGTATATGAGTTCGGATGTATATTCATTTAGGGGCATTGGCAGTGAGGGGCAATTCCCGGTTTCAGAGTTTGTCGTAAGCGGGGCTTCATCGTCGACCAGAATATTTGATGTTACTGATATCAACAATACGTTTGAAATGCCCACAACTTTTGCTGACAGCCAGTTGAAATTCAAGTCGAATTCTGCATCGATGCGCGAATATGTGGCGTTTAACCCAGCCGGTTCTATTCCTGAACCGGAGCTTGTGGAAACGGTGGCCAATCAAAATTTACATGCAGCCGATTTGTCCGAGATGATCATTGTTTCGAATTCGGCTTTGCTCAGTGCGGCTAACGAGTTGGCAACCTATCACCGGGAGAGTGATCAAATGACCGTGCAGGTTGTCACTCCGGAGGTAATTTTTAACGAATTTTCCGGCGGATTGCCTGACCCTTCCGGGTTGCGTAACTATTTCAGGATGTGTTACGAACGGGGAAAACAAAGCGGGAAGAATACACTGAAGTACATCCTGCTAATGGGCGACGGTTCGTATGATAACCGGAATCTTCTTGGGCTGAGCCACAATTTGCTTCCAACGTTCCAGTCAGACAATTCGTTATTGCCCACTGAATCGTTTGTGACTGACGATTTTTTTGTCTTCCTGGATGAGAACGAAGGAGGAGCTTCAGGTACTGTTGATTTGGGGATTGGCCGGATACCTGCGCGAACCTTAGACGAGGCCGAAACGGTTGTCGATAAGATCAAAAAATACAGGCAGCAGAAAAGCATGGGGAACTGGCGGAATATGGTCACATTTATTGCCGATGATGAAAATGATAATATTCACATGGAGCAGGCAGAAGATCTGGCCGATTTCGTAAATAAAACTCATCCTGCTTTCTATACCAATAAAATCTATTTCGATGCTTACAAGCAAATTTCAACTTCGGGAGGTGAAAAATACCCGGAAGTGAATGAGGCAATAAATGGTATCGTGAAACAGGGTACATTGATCCTGAATTATACCGGTCATGCCAACGAAAAATTTTTGGCCGATGAACAGGTTCTGAACATTTCGGGCATTAACAGTTGGACCAATTATTATCGTCTGCCTGTTTTTGTGACGGCAACCTGCGAGTTCAGCCGTTTCGATGCTGATGAAACTTCTGCCGGGGAGGAAATATTGTTTAACTCAAAAGGAGGGGGCGTTGGACTGTTTTCAACTACCCGCTTGGTGTATTCCGGAGCTAACTACATCCTGAATCGGGAGTTCTTCCGACATATTTTTGAAAAAGACCAATCGGGAAATAATCTGAGGCTTGGCGATGTTATGCGACTGGCGAAAGCTGCGGCCAATACAGGGATTAACCAGTTAAACTTTACCTTGCTGGCCGATCCGGCTATCCGGCTGGCTAATCCTGAACTTCAGGTAAAAACAACCAGTGTTAATGGGAAAGACGTTGAAACAACTACTGCAACCATTTCGCCTCTGTCGGTCGTTACGATTAAAGGATATGTCGCTGACGATAATGGAGTCAAACTGTCGTCGTTTAATGGCGAAATTATTCCAACGGTCTACGATAAAGCTATTCAGACCGAAACTTTAGGAAATGGCGGGCAGGAACCATTCAGCTATTCGGTTCAGAGTAACATCATTTACAAAGGACTGACCACCGTTAAAAACGGCGAGTTCGAGTTTACTTTTTTTGTTCCAAAGGATGTTTCGTACAAGCTGGATAAAGGTAAAATACTGTATTATGCCTACAATGAATCGGTTGATGCACAAGGCTATTTTGATAATTTTTATGTCGGAGGTTCTTCTGGTTCGGTTACGAGCGATTCGCAAGGCCCGGAGATTGAATTGTTCCTGAATTCGCATTCGTTTAAAGATGGTGGAACTGTTAGCGCCAGCTCGGTTTTACTGGCCAACGTTTCAGACCAGACGGGAATCAATACATCCGGAACCGGTATCGGGCACGACATTACGGCAATTCTGGATGACGATGAAACCAACATCATGGTGCTGAACGACTATTTTCAGGCAGATAAGGACAGTTACACCAGTGGGAAAATTGTGTTTCCGCTCACTGATTTGGCCGAAGGCAAACACAAATTGAAACTGAAAGTCTGGGATGTTCTGAATAATTCGTCGGAACAGGAAATTACTTTTGTCGTAAAAGATGATTTCAGGATTGAAAGTGTGTCGTGTTATCCCAATCCGATGCAGGGAGAAACCAGTTTTCTGTTTACGCACAATCAGCCCGACGAAACTTTTGATGTGACATTGGAAGTTTTTCAGGTTAACGGGGTGCGGATTGATATGGTTCAAACAACCATTGGTTCTGATGGAACGGCGAGTTTACCCTTGCAATGGGTCCCGGCAGAGCGATCGGTGAAAATGGCCCCCGGAATTTATATTTACCGGCTGACTGTTACCACCAGCGAAGGAAAACAGACCAGCGGAGCGGGCAGGCTTGTTTTTGTTTACCGGTAAATGATTCGTGCTTCCATACTATTTCGCAATAGCGTCCGTTTAGTTTTTTAGTTTATAAGATCATCAACCGACGCTTGTAAACGTTTATATTTGCAACCTCAAAAAAACGATTGATTTAAGATGAAGAAACTGACCTTATTATTGACTGTTGTTCTGTTTGCCGGGATATTTTCGCCTGATTTATTCGCAAAAGATAAAACTTCAACTACGGGAGCGAACACCATTTCGACAGGAGTGCCATTCCTGACCATTGCTCCCGATTCGCGTGCAGGCGCAATGGGCGATGCCGGTGTGGCCACTTCGCCCGATGTAAACTCTCAGCACTGGAACCCTGCAAAATATGCTTTTATTGAAAGTGATATGGGGGTTGCCTTGTCGTACACACCCTGGCTGCGCAATCTGGTTTCTGACATCAATATGGCCTACCTGGCTGGTTATAAACACTTGGACGATCAGCAAACCATGAGCGCCTCTTTGCGTTATTTTGCCCTGGGCGATATTTCTTTTATGAGTGAATACGGAAACGAACTGGGAACTCAAAGTCCCAATGAGTTTGCCCTCGATATGGGGTATACTCGTTTGCTTTCAGATAATTTTTCAGGTGCTGTTGCGATCCGGTACATTCGGTCCGACCTTACCGGAGGGCAGGAGGTAAATGGTGTTGCAACCCATGCTGGAAATTCTTATGCTGCCGATGTGGCATTCTATTATCAAAACGAAATGCGTGTGAACCGCAAGCGGTCGACCATTGCAGCAGGTATCAACATTTCGAATATTGGTGCGAAAATCTCGTATACCGAGGGTGAAACCAAAGATTTTATCCCGACCAATCTGAAATTGGGAGCTTCCTATAAAACCGAGATGGACAGGTACAATACGATCACTTTTACTCTTGATGCCAATAAATTATTGGTTCCGACTCCGGATACTGCTGATGTGGACATTCTTACAGGTTTGGGGTCGAATAAGTCAGTTATTTCGGGGATTTTCAGTTCGTTTAGCGATGCTCCGGGAGGAATGAAAGAAGAACTTAAAGAGATTAATTTTTCAGTTGGAGCCGAATATTGGTACAACAAGCAATTCGCCTTACGGGCTGGCTACTACTACGAGGATGCAAGCAAAGGGAACCGTAAATTTTTTACGGCCGGTGCGGGGTTGAAAATGAATGTATTTGCGCTCGATTTTTCTTACCTGCTTCCGGTAGCTCAAAATAATCCGCTGGCCAATACCCTCAGGTTTACCTTGTCGTTCGACTTCGAAGCATTTAAAAAGATGGGCCGCTAGTATTGTTTCAACTTGATATTGTCAGTAAGGTCACCCTGAACCTGTTTCAGGGTCTCATCGGCGAAGAGATGCCGAAACAAGTTCGGCATGACGTTGCGACAAAAGTTCGTTGACACGGCACATTTAGAACTATCTCCTAAGGAGGGGAATGGATGCATTTTTTTTAATTTAATTCCTGAAAATATGAATTTCCGGATTGGATACGGATACGATGTACACCGTTTAGCTGAGGGCGAAACCTTGTGGCTGGGCGGTGTTCTTGTTCCTCACAGCAAAGGAACAGTGGCTCATTCCGATGGCGATGTGCTGATTCACGCCCTTTGCGATGCCATGCTTGGCGCTGCCAAATTGGGTGATATTGGCCGTCATTTTCCCGATACTTCTTCAGAGTATAAGAATATCGACAGCAAAATATTGCTGGCCCGGACGAATGAGCTGATTGCTTCGAAAAACTATCGGGTGGGCAACCTCGATGTTACAGTTGCCGCGCAAAAGCCCAAGCTGAAACCTTATATTCCTGAAATGGAAAAAGTACTCGCTGAAATTCTGAGAATTGACCTGGATGCGGTTTCGATAAAGGCCACTACTACTGAACAACTCGGATTTGAAGGCCGCGAGGAAGGTATCTCTGTTCATGCGGTTGTCTTGCTTGAAAAAATGAGCGAAAAATAATCTGAAGCAAAATGAAGACATTGGTTATTGGGGCAAGTGAAAACCCTGAAAGATATTCGAATAAGGCTATTCGGTCGTTGCTCGCTCATAACCATGAAGTGGTTGCAATTGGCCTTTGTTCAGGTGCGGTTGACTGTGTAGCTTTTGATGCTGAGAAAAAAGCGTTTGGAAACATTGATACGGTCACCCTTTATGTTGGGCCCCAAAATCAGCCTGAGTTTTACGAGTACATTATCGCGTTAAAACCCCGCCGTGTCATTTTCAATCCCGGGACCGAAAATCCGGAGTTTATCAGCAAACTCGAATCTGCGGGGATTTATCCTGAAGTAGCTTGCACCCTTGTTTTGCTGGCAACCGGTCAGTTTGAATAATGGAACCGGTCAGATCATTACTGGAATTTGAGCAAATACTGGCGGAACAAGATGCTGTTCTGGCCTATTTTTCAACCGAAACGTGTTCCGTTTGCCACGTGCTGAAACCTAAGGTTTTTGAAATGGTTTCGGCATTTTTCCCGAAGATGAAAATGGTTTTTGTTGAGTCGGATAAATCTCCTGAACTGGCCGCACAATACCGCGTTTTTACTGCGCCAACGGTCGTGGTTTTCTTTGCTGGTCGCGAAACCATTCGTAAAAGCCGGGCTTTTGGAGTTGATGAGCTGAAGACGGAAATACAAAGGCCGTATTTCCTTCTTTTCGAATAATTTCAACTGTTTCTGAAGTTATACTCTTCCCCTGGAATAGATAATCGTTGTTTTTGATAACGATTTATATCTTTTTAGCAACGATATCGTATTTAGATGCAGAAACTATTCATTTAAAAACGACTTAATCGTTGCTATTAGATGATAAATCACTGCTATTAGCTACGATGTCGTGTTTATTTACATTGATGTCGATGTGTTATGAATAAAAAAAACGGTATCTTTCTCTTAAATTTGTAAAAAAACAATTATGGAACAGCTTGCAATAATATCGATGATCAGGCGTGAGATGAATCGCAGAAACATCAGTGGGGCAGAGCTCGCCCGCGCATTAAAAGTAAACCCTTCGTCAGTGATGGGTATGTTCAACCGGTCTACCTTACAGGTACAACGTTTGGCTGAGATATCAGAATTCCTCAAATATAATTTTTTCAGGGAAATAGCTCAGCAACTTCCCTTCGCCGAACCCGATTATAGTGAGGTCACAAGCTTGCAAAATCGCGTAAGAGATCTCGAACTGGAGGTCAGCATTTTGCGTCAAACTATTAAGGATTTGGCAGGCCGGTAATATGGTTGCTTTCAAATAATTTCTCAATCAGCCTATCATCTGCAAAATTTGGCAAAGTCACCTTCAGATTTGGATTTTCCTGCATGGCTC
>CAZAVU010000051.1:0-19257 GCA_964488805.1 uncultured Odoribacter sp.
GACGGATACATCCACACTCCGGTGGTGATTAAGCAATTGCAGAAAAGCGAGGATAAAAAGGAATTTGGCGAACGCCTCGACTTCGAAACCTACAACATGGGTCACTTGATGACGGCCGCGTGCCTGCATTACCGATTGACCGGCAAAAAAACCTTGCTGAACGTGGCCATCAAAGCAACTGATTTTCTGTACAATTTTTACAAACGCGCATCAGCCGAACTGGCCCGCAATGCGATTTGTCCGTCGCACTACATGGGTGTTGTTGAGATGTACCGCACCACCCGCGATCCGCGTTACCTCGAACTGGCAAAAGACCTGATTGCCATCCGCAGCCTGGTTGAGAATGGCACCGACGACAATCAGGACCGTGTTCCTTTCCTGAAAATGGATAAAGCCATTGGTCACGCCGTTCGTGCTAATTACCTGTATGCCGGGGTCGCTGATATTTACGCCGAAACCGGCGATGATTCGCTGATGATCACGCTCGACAAAATTTGGCACAACATGACCGAGCATAAAATGTATATAACCGGCGCCTGCGGAGCTTTGTACGACGGTGTTTCGCCCGACGGTACTTCGTACAAACCCGAATATAACCAGAAAGTGCATCAGGCCTACGGACGCGATTTCCAGCTGCCCAACCTGACTGCCCACAACGAATCGTGCGCCAACATTGGCAACATTCTATGGAACTGGCGTATGTTTCTGGCTACTGGCGAAGCCCGCTTTGCCGATGTGATGGAACTCACCATGTACAACAGTTTGCTGGCCGGAGTTAGCCTCGACGGGAAAGGTTATTTCTATACCAATCCGTTGTGCGTTGCCCAGGATATTCCGTTCACCCTGCGCTGGTCGAAACAGCGCGAAGAATACATCAGCTTGTGTAATTGCTGTCCGCCCAATACCATCCGCACCATTGCCGAAATCAGCGATTACGTTTATACCATTTCCGAAAAAGGTTTGTGGGTAAACCTCTACGGAAGCAATAAGCTGTCAACTAAACTTTCGGATGGATCAGCCATTAAACTGAACCAGCAGACCGATTATCCATGGAACGGTAAAATCGACATCAAACTGGAAGAATGTCCGGCTAAAGCATTTTCCGTATTTCTCCGGATACCCGGCTGGGCTTCCAGCGCCGAAATACTTGTGAATGGCAAAAAGCAAAGCGTGAAAGCGCAACCCGGAACTTACGCAGAACTTTCAGAAATATGGAAGAAAGGCGACCTGATTACCCTGGACCTGCCGATGGACGCGCAATTGATTGAAGCCAATCCGCTGGTTGAAGAAGTGCACAACCAGGTTGCCGTAAAACGCGGACCGGTAGTGTATTGCATCGAATCGGCTGACATTCCAGCTAACCGCAAAATTTTCGATTACCTTATTCCGGCCAGCACTCAGTTTGCACCCAAATCTATAACGATTGCCGACAGCAAAATCTATGCATTGGAAGGAAAAGCTGAAATGATCCAAAATACATCGTGGTCGGGGCAATTGTATCGCCCGATAAATCAGAAGAAAGAAACTGTAACGCTGAGGCTTGTTCCATATTACGCCTGGGGGAACCGTGGCAAAGGCGATATGAGTGTTTGGTTACCCGTAAGTAAATAGGCGGTTATACGCATCCCGAATAACTGGGAAAAGAATGTGAATAAAGTTTTTTACCCCGGCGGGGTAAAATATGAATAGCCCCCGGTTTTAACCGGGGGAGAAAGGGAAAAGATTAAAACCGTCCGCGAGAATATATTCTAAAATGATTCCTCCTTGTTTTCGGGCGGAACAGAGACAACCCAAAAAGTAGTTACATAAAAACGATTTAAAAATTCATATTGAAATGAAAACTATAGTAGCAGTACATACAGCCATGACGATGGTTGAACCCGTTAAACAAATGTTTGCCGAACACCTACCTGGACACCGGCTTATCAATATTGCTGACGACAGCCTGATTCAGGATGTCATCCGCGCCAATGCGGTTACACCCGCCGTCAGAAAACGTCTGATGAGTTACTACCTCGCGGCTGTTGACGCCGGAGCCGATGTTATCTTCAACACCTGCTCATCGATTGGCGACGTGGCTATCACAGCCCGCGATTTTGTGAATATTCCGCTGGTAAAAATTGACGATGCCATGGCCAGAAAAGCAGTGGAAAACTATTCCCGGATTGGAGTAATGGCAACTTTGCCGACTACACTTGATCCAACGGCCCGACTGATCATGAACTTTGCCCGCGAACTAGATAAAGCGGTTGAAATTGAAAAAGGTCTGGCTGAAGGCGCATTTCAAAAACTGATGGAAGGTGATGTTTCGGCACACGATCAGCTCATCCTGGAAACAGCTTTAAAATTGGGCGAAAAAGTTGACGTTTTTGTCCTGGCACAAGGCTCGATGGCTAAAATGCAGGATCAAATTACGCAGATGACCGGAAAACCTGTTCTGACAAGTCCACTATTGGGAATACTGAACGTAAAAGAAGTCGTTGAGAATTTATAAGATTTATCCCCGACAGGGTTTGAACCTCTGTCGGGGATAAGAACCTCCTAACAAACTAATTACACCAACCTTGAAAAAAAGATCAATCGTACTGGCGTTACTGACGGCAATCAGCGTTGTAACCTTCCTCGACCGCATCAACATCAGCGTTGCCGGTGCAACCATCATGCACGATCTGCAGCTCACCGAATCGCAATGGGGTTGGGTGCTCAGCCTGTTTATTCTTTCTTATGGACTTTTCCAGATTCCGCTGGGCGCAGTGGGCGATTTGAAAGGACAACGCACGACCTTGTCTCTCATCGTTCTTTGGTGGTCGCTTTTCACAGCGTTTACCGGAATGGCCGGTGGATTTGTATCACTTCTGCTCGTGCGTTTTATGTTTGGAATTGGCGAAGCCGGGGCTTATCCGTGCATGACAGGCACTGTTGGAAAATGGTTCCCCAAATCGGAAACGGGCAAGGCTCAGGGCTACATTTGGGCGGCAAGCCGCTTAGGTGGTGCGCTCACTCCTTTTGTAGTTATTCCATTGCTTCTCACAGTTGGCTGGAGAGCCGTTTTCTATCTTTTAGGATCGGTTGGTATTCTTTGGGTAATTGTCTGGTTCGTCTGGTATCGCGATAATCCGGCAAAAGTAAAAGGCATCCGGCAAAGCGAACTCGACGAAATTAAGGCAGGTTCGGGCATTACCGAAAAAGTAAAAGTTCCGTGGAAAACGATTTTCCGCAAGAAGCAATTCTGGCTTTTACTGAGTATGTACTGGTTTTACGTTTGGGGAAGCTGGTTTTTCTTCTCGTGGTTTCCCACATTCATGGAAAAAGGACGCGGGTTCGAAAAAACCGAACTTACCTATGCCGTTGCTGTTCCTTTCCTGATGGGCGTAGTTGGAAACATTTCAGGAGGTTACCTCACGGATAAACTTTCCAGAAAATATGGGCTGAAAATTGGCCGAAAAACGCTTGGAATAGGCGGTCTGGCCATTTCGTCCATCCTGATGTTTCTGGCGGGTTTTATTCCGGGGAAAGTGCAGGTTTTTATCTTCCTGTCGCTTTGTTTTGGGGTAATGGACCTGATGCTGCCAAGCGCCTGGGCTATCTGCCTCGATATGGGGAAAAAATACGCCGGGGTGATTTCAGGAGCAATGAATACTGCCGGAAACATCAGCGGTTTTGTTTGTGCAACCGTATTTGGTTATGTGGTGCAGTCGACACATAATTACAATGCACCGCTGTTTATTATCTCCGGAATGATGATGGTAAGTGCGCTGATTTTTACGCAACTCGACCCAACCAAAGAACTGGTTTCAGAGAAGTAATTAAAAAAGCAATCATCCGGCTGATTACCGGATAATTGCTTTATCTATTTTTATTCCTTTACCTGAAGTTTGATTTCAACGGCATTATAACCTTTTTGTCCTCTCTCCAACTCAAAGAAAACCAGATCTCCTACTTTAATCTCGTCAAAAGCTTTGCTGATATGGAAGAAGTATTTTTCCGTGCTGGCAATATCTTTTATAAAGCCATACCCTTTATCCTCTTTAAAATGTTCTACGCGACCTCTTAATTGAGGATCATCGGTTTCCTGACGCTGCGGAGTTGAAATAGCAATATTCTCAGGATCAACCTCCTGCCTGTTTTCCGGATCTGGAGGAGTACTGGAAATCACACCATTTTCATCCACATAAGCAATCATGCTATCTAAAGAACCATCGCTGCTATTCGATTTTCGGTCCTCTTTGCGTTTCTGTTTTTCTTTTCTTTTTTGTTCCCGCTTTTTCTCCAGTTCACGTTTGTTGTAAGAAATTGCTCTCCCCATTCATATTTGTTTTAATGTTACATCTTCTCAATCCTGAATTAATATAGAAATGCACTAACGCAGTTAATACAACAAGAAAGTTGATCTTGATGTCGATTTTGACGATGGGAAGACCCGCCAAACCAGGGCGGAGCAAAACATTGCTAGAAAGATTCAATAAAAACTCAATTCTTGAGAGCTCAAATGTAGATATTTATTCTGGATAAACCGCATTTAAGTTATTAATGGCTCTAAATCAAATATATCAAGCATTAAGAATCCCCCCTGCTTCCAGCTAATTTACAAGTTACGAAATCCGACCAAACACTTTTGCGACGCGGCGGAAGCCCTCCTCGATTTTCTCCTTGTCGTAAACCAGAGGGCCAAATGATATTCGGATGCCATTCTTCAGCGAATTGCCGAAACCTCCTCCCGGCACAAAAACAACTCCTGTTTTGCGAAGGATATTTTCAACAAATTCGTCACCGTCCATACCTACATCCACAACCGAATACAAGCCACCTTCGGGCACGGTATATCTGGATGAAAGGTACTTTTCTATGCACTCGCATAAAAACGATTTGGCGCTTTCGTAATCGTCGTTGATCCGTTTGATGTACTCCTTTATTGACCCGTCTTTCAACCCATTGTTGATGTAACTGGTCATGGCCATTTGATGCAAAGTATCGGGACAAAGAATCAGGCTTTGCTGCACCACTTTCAGCGATTCAACAACATTCACCGGAGCTTCAATCCAGCCCAGACGGCGCCCCAGGCTGCGGCACCATTTCGAATTCGAAAATATTTTAACCAGGTTTGGATATTGCTGCGGGGTATAAAAGAAATACTCCGGAAGCTCTTTCCCGTAGAGAAAAGTATAATAAGCAAAGTCCATAGCCACATAACAATCGAACTTCAGGGCGCAATCCAGCATCCGTTTCACAAACAAATCGGGCAACATCATTCCGGTTGGGTTATCCGGACTTGAGAAAAGAATCAGTTTGGGCCGTTCCCGTTCCATGAAAAGTTCGAACTCATTGGCCAAAGCATTTTCATCTTCAACAAAGGTCCATTTCACGGCATCAAACAGCGGAAAATACGCGATATTCTGTGTGTTGAGGCACGACGACAATTGCTCAGGATAATTGGCATAAGCCGGATCAAACAAAACAAGTTTATCTTCGGGATTTAGTAAAACCTTGAAGAGCGAATACGTTAACTGCGTTGAACTTTGTCCGATAATGATGTTCTCTTCCAATGAAGGGATTCCGTACAATTGCGAGTTGAAATCAAGCAAGGCTTTCTTTAATTCCGAAGTACCGTCGGAAGGGCTATAGCCACCCGTTTGATGAAATAACTGCTTGTCGGCTATGATATTTTCATACTCCAGCCTTAATTCTTCGGGCGCCTCATGGTTTACCCAGCCACCGGCGAACGAAATAACATCGGATGGATTTAAGCCCATTTTCACGAGGTTGGCCGGGCTTGCCATTTCCATGATCCGCCGGATTGGCGATGAGGTAGCCCCATTTTTAAACGAATCGGATAAAGTCAACATACCTTATTGTAATTATTTACTATTTAACTATTTACCATTTACGATTGAATCACCTTTTTTCTGGCGATGGTTGCCTCAGCGGCTTTTACGATGTCGTCAACGCCCATTTCGTAATAATCGAGTAGTTCGTTGGGAAGGCCTGATCCGGCAAACTTATCGCGCAAACCGATCCGTGCTATGGGGACCGGGCAATTTTCGGCAGCCACTTCCATTATGGCGCTGCCTAAACCGCCAATGATGTTGTGGTCTTCGGCTGTAACGGCAGCTCCGCAGGTTTTCAAAACCCGGGTCACACCCTCAACGTCAATGGGTTTTACAGTATGCACTTCAACCAGGGTGACGCCTATGCCTTTGCTTTCCAGGATTTCAGCAGCGGCTATTAACCGCGGAAGCAACACTCCATTTCCGAAGAGGGCAATATCGTTTCCCTTTTCCTGAAAAACATTGATTTTAAACGGGACGAACGGCGTATTTTTCTCGAAAACCACAGGATCGCGGCCGCTGCCTAAACGGATGTAAACCGGTCCGGGAATGTAAGCTGCCGCCATTGTTGCCTGTCGGGCCTGATCAGCATCGGCAGGAACCAGGATGGTAACATTGGCTATGGTACGCAAAATGCCAATATCCTCGAAAAACTGGTGCGTAACCCCCTCCCGCTCGCCACCGGCAACACCGCCATTTACCCCAGCCAGTTTTACATTCAGGTTGGGATAAGCAATGAACGTGCGGATTTGCTCGCAGGCACGCATGGTAATAAAACCGGCATAAGTCGCAAAAAAAGGAATCAAACCTTCAATAGCTAATCCGGCGCTGGTTGCAGCGGCATTTTGTTCGGCAATGCCAACTTCCACATAGCGGTCGGGATATTTTTGTACGTAGTCGGCTGCGCGCATGGCCAAAAGGCTGTCGGCACAAACCAGCATGATTCTTTCGTCTTTTTCTGAAAGGGCTTCGATGCCTTGCATAAAACCTACCCTTGTGCTTTCTATCTTACTCAAGGTCTGATCCTCCTAAAATTGACATGGCTATTTCATGTTCTTCACTGGTTGGCACCCGTTTATGCCAGGCATTGTTTCCTTCCATATAAGGTAGTCCTTTTCCCTTTATCGTATGGGCAATAAATACAATGGGCAGATCGGGATCGGGCGGTGCCAAATGAGGTACAATGCTCATTCCTTCTCTTTTCTCACGCGGCAACCGGCCACGTTTGGCAGCATTTTCAAGCGCCGGAAGCAATTGTTCAACATCATGTCCGTCAATTTCAACCACATACCACCCAAACGACTTCCATTTGTCGGCAAGGGTTATCAAACCACTGATTTTCTCCACGGTTCCCCCACTCTGGACGCCATTGTTATCTACAATCGCGATCAGGTTGGTAAGCTTGAATTTGGCGATAGTCATAGCCGCTTCCCACACAATGCCTTCATTCAGTTCGCCATCGCCGGTCACCACAAAGGTAACGGTGTCGTCACCACGTTTGCGGGCAGCCAGAGCCATTCCGCACCCTTGTGGCAAGCCATGCCCCAGCGAGCCCGATGTCGCGTCAACTCCCGGAGTGTATGTCTGTACCGGATGCCCTTGCAGGCGCGATCCCAGCGAACGTAAAGTTTTTAATTCAGAAGGTTTAAAATACCCGCGGCGTGCCAAAGCCGAATAAAGAATCGGACAGGCATGACCTTTGGAAAGGATAAACCGGTCGCGTTGCTGCCAATCGGGCATTTCCGGATTCAGGCGCAGGACATCGAAATAAAGCACTGCCAAAATATCGGCAATCGACATGCAGGGACCCGGATGGCCGTCGCCGGCAGTGTAGACGACATTTACAACATCACGGCGAAGCTGAGTCGCCATGGTTTTTATCGTATGAACTCGTTCTCTCATCGAGTGACTCTTTTTTAGTTTTTAATTGTTATTTCTTCAATGCCGAAGTTAACAGCTATTTATTCTACAATCCGGAAGTCGCTTTTACGTAAAAGTCACAAACATTTTTATCAACCCTAACCGGTTCGAATGAATACAGACTGATTCGTTTCCAGGCTTTCATCTTCTATTCTTCTGTCTTATTAATTGTTTTCGGCTTTAATACAACCAACTGCAAAACAATGGCAACCACAACAATAACAGCCAGCTTGGCAAAATCCTGACGCATATTTCCGGCATCGGCCGATTTGCCAAGCAAGTCAGTAATAACTGCGCCTGCCGAAATTCCGGCCAGGTTCATCAGTCCATAGCCTGTTGCCCGGTAGCGAGGCGATACAAACTGGCACAAAATCGGCATATTGTTTACGTCGAACATCCCGAAGCCAAAACCGAAGAAGAAGCCTCCCAGTAAAATCAATTCGAAACCAGCGCCATATCCCAGCAGGAACAAAGCCGGGATGGTGAATAAAAGTCCGATCACGCCAGTGTAAATACGTCCTTTCAGATTGCGCTGAACCCAGCGGTCGGATAAAAATCCGCCAACCAAAACCCCAATAAAGGAAGAAAGAGCTGTGGTAATGGTCGCCAGAGGACCAGCCTGCGCCATATCCATGTGCAACGTATCAGAATAGAGTGTCGGCAGCCAGTTTTTCACGGCCCATCCCGGAAAACTTGGCGCCGAAAAATAAAAAAGCAATACCCAAAAGGCAATATTCCCAAACAGCATGCCTAATCCGTGAAATGCCATCGAAAGCTCTTTGCCAATGGATGTCTTTTGAGCCGGATCGACAGTGTACGCTTTCTTTTCTTTCAGAAGGACTAAAAGCACCAAACTGTAGATTATGCCGACCATTCCAAAGAAAAAAAAGGTTGATTGCCACGAAACCCTGCTCGCAATGGTAGCCCCAAATCCTCCAAAAGCCTGCCCCAGATAAATTCCTGTAGTATGAATACCAATGGCTATCGAACGTGTTTTACCCTGATGATAATCGGCAATCAGCGACAATGCGGCCGGAATATAAAATGCCTCACTAATGCCCATAACAGCCCTCAGCACATACAACTGATTAAATGTCTGAGCATATCCCATCGACAGCGTCACTCCCGACCAAACAAACAAACTTCCAACAATCAGCCATTTCCGATTCAACCGGTCGGCAATTATTCCTGAAATGGGACTCATGAAAGCATAAATCCACAGGAAAACAGCCATCAACCGGCCAAAATTTTCAGCTTTGGCCAGCTCAACAATGTCGACCATCATGGAAGGTTTCATGGTCGAAAGCATTTGCCGGTCGAGGTAGTTTAGCAAACCGACCAGCCACAGCAATCCAACCACTAACCACGGGTAGAATTTACGTTCGTTCATCGATTAAATCAATTCTTTGTAATTCAGCTTTTCTAATGCTTCTTCAATCTTTTCGCGTTCTTCTTTCCTGAAACGGTTAAACGGATCAGCCATAAAATCGTCGCAAAGCCCCATGACTGAAAGCGCGCACTTCAAGCCTTTCAGGTAACTTGACCCAAATTTACCAACGGTGTAAATCGAAGAACTTATAGCCAGAACTTTCTCCTGAAGGATACGAATCTGCTCAAAATCATGATTTACTGCCGCTTTATACAAATCGACATACAAACGCGGGAACATGTTTGCACCTCCGTTTACGCCACCATCAGCGCCCAGAACCACGGCATCGGCCATCATCTCCTCAGGCCCGACAAACAACTGAAATTCGGGATAATCTTTCATGGCATATTGCAACAACCTGAAGTAAGCCATATTGGCCGAACTATCTTTTAGCCCGATCACTTTGGAGTGTTCGGCAATCTTCAAAACAGTTTTAGGCTCAATCATCACCTTGGTGTGCACAGGCATGTTGTACAGGTAAAGCGGCAAAGGCATGCGGTCAGCCAGTTTTTCGAAATACTCAATCAATTCGGGTTGACCGGTAGCATAATAATACGGTGGGGCAGCAACTACAGCTTCCGCACCAAAATCAGCAGCTTTTCGTGCCAGGTTTTCACTTTCAATAATGGACGTATCGGTCACGCCAACCAGCACTGGAACGCGGCCTGCAACTTGTTTACACGTGCGTTCAACCAATTCGTATCGCAACCGGTAACTTAAGCTGGAAAATTCGCCGGTAGTACCGAGTACAAAAATTCCACTCACTCCTCCTGCCACGATGTGTTCAATCAACCTTTCCAAACCTTCCACATCCAGGGTATCGATATCCTTTAGTGGTGTAATGATTGGAGGTACAATTCCTTTTAAATTTTTTATTGAATTCATTCTTTTTATTTTGCTATGTATAAAAAAATTTAGCTCTTCGAACAACTTAAATAATTCATTCTTTTGTTGCGAGTTGCGAGTTTCATGTTACGGGCTCTTGTTTAAACTCGTATCCCGGAACTCGTAACATTTTCTCTGCCAACTGCAACTGTGACTGAACACTTACAACGGCCACTCTCCCTTTTTGATTTTCTTCAAAACGAGTTTGGAAGGATCAACTACCACATGCTTTATTCGTTCGCGGCGCCAGGTGTAAACAAAATGCACCATCCCGTCGGAAGTCTGGATAACTGCCGGATACGAATACTGGCTGATGGGTGAATCTTCCAGAATCAATGCGGCATACCAGGTTTTCCCATCTTTCGAGACTGCCACATTCAGTGGGGTACGCGCTCCTTTTGCCTCCTTTCCTGGGGGCAAAACATGGTTGTAAACCAGCAACTGACGGCCATCGGCCAGAGTCACTGCATCGGTTCCAGAGTTGTTATTGGGCAAATCGATGGCTTTTGCGTCCGTCCACGTCTTTCCTCCGTCAAACGAACGGGATTCAACAACCGCACGGTTCCGGCTACGGCACAACACCTGCAAACTTCCATCCGGATAAGTCAACAGACTTGGTTGAATAATCCCGACTGTTTTTCCATCGTTAATCGGGCCAATTTTGGTCCAGGTTTTACCAAAGTCGCGGCTACATTCAAAATGAACGCGCCAGCCTCCTTCGCCTTCAGTGCTCGAAGGACACATCAATGTACCGTCTTTCAGCAAAACCGGTTTGTTTTTTATCGGACCAAGATAGCCTTCAGGCAACTTTTCGGGTTTACCCCAGGTTTTGCCATGATCGGCAGATCTCATCAACATGCCCCACCATTTTGAAGGGCTTGGACCAATTTTATAAAACAGAAACAGCTCACCTCCCGGAACCTGATACAATACCGGATTCCAGGTTGGGTACCGAAGTGTGTCATTTTGCACACCGTTGGCCACCTCAACCGAAGGTGTCCATTTGCCATTTTCCTGACGGCTAACCCATATACACACATCGGGATTACGTTCCTTGGTGCCGCCAAACCAGGCAGCAACCAAACCGGCAGGAGTTTCAGCTATGGTTGCAGCATGACATTCGGGATAGGGAGCCACATTGTAAATGAACTCATCAACCAGCATCCCCTGTTTGAACCAGGGCATCTGTGCCATTGCAGTTAAACTTGCAATGAGAAGGGTTAAAACAGTTATCAATTTTCTATTCATGTTCTAATTTCGTTTTTTAGTCATTAGGCTGTCATTCATTGTCATTTTGTGGTCATTTGTTCTTTTCCGCGGCCTTCTTTGCAGCCTCCTTTTTTGCTTTCACCGAATCGACATACGCTTTGAACAAGGCTTTCCAGTTCCGTCCTTTCGAATTGAGGTATTGCTCTGATTTGGTTTTGTATATCTCGAAAATGGCCGAAATCTGTTTCATACTTTTGTAATCGACAGCCATTTCGCGGGCTTCTTTCAGATAACCTAAAATAGTCGCTTCTTCTTCAGCCGTCAGGTCGGGCACAATGGCACGATAACCTTTCAGGGTAAATGCCACTTTGCCGATGGTATACAGATCGAGTATTTTCTCAACCTGAGCTTCCGTAAGATCTTTTCGTAAACCGGACATTAAATCATCGTGCACCGATTTGGGTTTAGCCGAATTGGCAATCATTTCGCGGTCGAGATTGGTTAGCGGATTGCCGGTAAACGGATTAATCCCTGCCGGAACGGTCGTGTAAGGATGTGCATTATTCCAGTCGCGAACGGCTTTCAGGTGTTTGAGAATAACCGTTTTAACGCGTATTTCCTTCTCCTGATCGTTCAGCTTCAGTGAATCGGTCCATGCCTGTGCTTTTTGTTCCAGATCGATATCCGATGTAATTTTCTGGTCGGGTGTTTTGTTGAAGAACTTCTCTACAGTCCGGAAATCGCTAATGGCGTTGATAGGCATTTTTTCGCCTTTTGCACCAAAACTGAACATCGCTTCTTTGGGTTCGATGGTCACCTTACTTTCGTCAAGCATTTGGGCATTCAGACCGAAAACGCGAATAAAAAAGTTATAAACGGCCATGCGTTTGTTTATCCCAAAATCGTGTCCTTCATCGAGAAGATGCACATCCGAGAGTTTGTTGGTAGCATTGTAAAAACCATAAATCCGTTGCAAATAGGGATATTCCAGTTCCGGGACCGAGGCTGTCCAGTCCTTTCCATCCGAAATCAGGCAAAGCGGTTTAGGCGCAAAAGTGGCCATCAGTTCAGCATTGTTGGTTCCACCGCAGGCCAACGAAACCGGCATTCCGCTTTCACAAGGACAGCCACCGTCGAAATGCGAGGCCAGGCTTACGGTTGGACAAGCTGCGGAAATACGGTTATCGAGCATGGTAAGCTGAACAACCTGAGTTCCCCCACCCGATCCGCCATTGGCGCCAATTTTCGAAGCATCAATATCCGGCCTCGTCAACATGTAATCGAGAATAGTCAAGCCATTCAAAAGCTGTATGATTTGCGCTACTGTTGTTCGGTGGGCATTGTACGAAACCTGCAATTCCGATTCGCCCCAGCCGAACAGGTCGTAGCTTACACAAGAGGCTCCCATCCGGGCGAGCGTGGCAAAACGGTGTTGTTCGTCGGAATTGTACCGGCCGTCCTGCCAGTGTCCGTTGGGACAAAGGATCAGCGCGTGCTTTCCTTTACTGAGCGGCGAATAAATCGATCCACAGACATACAATCCAGGCAACGTCTCCAATGCAAAATTCTGGACTGAATAGCCATCGTATTTGCGCATTGCAGAAAGAAGGGGTTTCGTATTCACCCGTTTTTTCAAAACCGAATCGATTTGCAGTTTTTCCCTGAATTCCTTGCGCAGACAAGCCTTCCGGGCATTCCATTCCACCGAATCCTTGTAAAGCGAGCTCAGATAAGCCAGCATTTTTTTGCCATCCTCAGGCCCCCTGCGAGGATACTCGTATGCCTTGATTTTGTAGAACTTATCATCTTGCTTTACAAACTTATAATCGAAAAGCGACAAAACGTTGGCAAGCGATTCCTCTAAAGAGTATGGACGAACCCGAAAATCGGCATAAGGAACTACTTTCCCGACCGTATCAACTTCACATTTCAGCTTCACCTGAAAACGGGTTTCCAGTTCTGTAAGCGTCCAGCTTAACGATTTTGAAAACTGCGTTTCGTATGATTGAGCTTCTGAAACAGTTATCGAACAGACTATTGTAATTATACTCAGAATTAGTTTTCTCATGATAGTTTATTTTACCACAAAGTGTCTAAGAATCAATGGTTCACTAAGCCGAACCAGCGCCTTTTTCTGGAATTTATTCGGCAGTAATCTTCTCTCCATTAATAAATACATCATTCATCCTGATGCGTTTACAATTCTGGAACAGGCACTTTTCCTTCGCTTTCAGGTTAATGTTGGTCAGCGAAATATCGGTGATCGGCGATTCTTCCAAACCACGAATTTTAATCGGAATATTGACGTTTGTGCCGGTCATGTTGCTGATATTGATATTCCTGAAAATAGGTGTGCGTTCGCTCAGTGGTTCGGCTGGCATTTTCGAATACAGCATATCCAGAATGATCGCTTCCTCTTTGATGTCGCGCATCACAATGTTGTCAACCTGAATATCTTCCACTACACCACCGCGGCCACGTGTCGATTTAATGCGAATGCCCCGGTCGGTTCCATCAAAAACACAATTGCTGATGACCACCTTTTTCACACCGCCACTCATTTCGCTTCCAATCACCACGCCTCCGTGACCAGCCAGCATCGTGCAATTGGTAATGGTGATGTTTTCGTTAGCTGCATTCAGTTTCCGGCCCTGCAGGTCGCGACCGCTTTTCAGGGTGATGCAATCGTCGCCAACCGAAATGTGGCAATTCGAGATGTGCACATATTTGCACGACTCAGGATTAATTCCGTCGGTATTGGGCGACAGCGGGTTATTGATGGTCACTTTATCGATAGTCACATTTTCGCAAAACTCGGGATTGACCGTCCAGAAAGGCGAATTAACAATAGTGACACCTTCAATTTTTACATTTTTACAACGGATCGGCTGAATGAAAGGCGGACGGAAAAAGCGACGTTCGAACGAACCGGCATAATCTTCATTTGTTTCTGCCAGAAGTTGTGTGACATCATTGGCCTTTTCCCACATCGGCTGGTATTTATTAATGTCGCGTTTGCCGTTATTTTTCAAGTCGACAATAACACGAAAAAATTCGTCCCACCATTTTTTCCCCTGACCATCGAGTTTTCCTTCTCCTTTGATGGTAATATTTTCGGCATCAACGGCATAAATCAGGGGGGTGAAACTTTTCATCAGAACTCCTTCGTGCCGCATTTCGACAAACGGCAAATAATCGTCAAAATTATCCGAAAACAAAAGCGTCGCACCGGCTTCAAGCTCAATGGTTATATTGCTTTTCAGGTGAATTGGCCCTGTCAGGTATTTCCCGGCAGGAAAAAACAAAGTTCCTCCTCCGTTGGCATTCAGCTTACGGATTGTGCTATTTATCAATTCAGTGTTTAACTTCACACCTGAAGCATTGGCCCCGGCTTTTCGCATATCAATTCGCTCGGCCTGCACAACCAGCGAAACGAAAAAGATAAATACTGTTAATACGGCGTGTCTAACCTTCATATCTTACTTTATAACATTTTTACATACCAAATGAGAGAGTGTTGCTGAACGGCCAATTTCCCTGCCATCAATAAACACCGCTAACCCTTTACCAAGGTGATACTTCGTACCGTCTTTATCCCATAAAATCGTGAGGATATGACCATGATACAGAACACGATCAAGGCAAAACCAGTCCCATTTTCCGGCAGGAACGAGTGGGTTGACCTCGATGGTCTGGTCGGCACGTGGGCGCAAACCAACCAGCCCGCTAATGATCAAATCGTTGAAAGTGGAATGGTTGTAATAGCGGCTACGCTCTTCATCGCCTTTGAGCCAATAACCGGTTACCTCATCCAAATATTCGCCTATGTAAGGGCGACCACGTTTGTATTGCGATTCCACGTATTTCTCCAATTGGCTGAAATACACCGAATCATTCACCACTGAAGTTTCTCCCCGGTTAATCCAGTTGGCCATTCCGGTTAAAGTTTGTGATGTGGCAAATGGCCAGATGGCGCCGTCCCATTCGCATTTGCAGCAACCATGCGTTCGGAATAACGGGTGACTGCGCTCGGCAGTGGTCAAACCGTATGGCGCCAGAAAGCCTTTTTCAGTTTTCACCTCGTTCCAGGCCGGTTCCTGTTGTTTTTCAGGCAAATTGAAATACCAGGGAATAAAACCAATTTGTTCGCGAACCTGAGCAAATGAACCGTCTTCCTTTACGGTTTCAAAAAACTGGATGGCCGGATTCCAGAGCTTTTCCAGTACCAATTGTTTCAACGTATCTGCTTTAGACTGAAACAATGCATTACCAGACTGATCGCCAGCTAACGTTGCTATTTTCGACAAAGCGGCAGCATTTCCAAACATGTAACTGTTAATGGTTGGGCGAGCATTTTTCACTTTCCGTCCCCCGCTGATTTGCTCTTCCATTCCGTCGCGCACATCAGCTTGCCAGAACAAACCGTTCTTCAGGCGTTGTTCCTTTTCCCACTGAAAATAGTCCGCTTTCAAATCAGGAAATAAATCAACCAAATAAGAAGAATTTCCATCGACCAGAAACTTCTGGTAAGCAGCATCAGCTGCCCAACTGCTAAATTTATGCAGTTTAGCCATCGGGTTGCCTTCGTTTCCGCGATACCAAACATGCACATATTGGTCGAGGTATTTGGGGTCGTGCAACCAGCGGGCCTCCATAATGTGGTGACCAAGAGCGCAACTAATGAGGTTATATTTATCGGCATACGAGCGCTGAATCAGGAACTCGGTAAACGCATATCCGGCAGGCGTTTCCTTGATATGCTTTCGCAAAGTCCACCACCGGAAATAAAACATTTCCTCGAAGTTATCCTGCGGGCATTCGAACAGCGGAATATTGGCTTTCATCCATTCCCAGGCCTGGGCATTTGGAATGGCCTGTGCTATATTTTCATCTTCCATCCGGTTGAAATACTCAGCATAATGGCGAAAATCCTCTGCTTTCAGGATGGATTTACTTTTGGTCTTTTCGCCGGAACCAGCATAAGAACAAGTTGGAAGGAGCAACCATCCAACAATTACAAGTGGTAATATTTTTAAAAATCTTCCCATCATTATTTTCTCTTCTTCGAAAATCTTTACAATCCCGGCCGAAATAGTTTTACCTTTTTACCAAACATTTCTTCGCGAACGGTTTTTATTACATCTTTTTATCCCCGGGGTTATTTACATTTTACCCTTTGGGGGTAATCTTCAAATCTTCAAATTTCCTAATCTCCAAACCAACCAGACAATGTCTAGTTCCAGGTTCTGACTTTATAAATCCACCAGTTCGATTCAGGAAGCGGCTTCCCGTCCTGTTTTACATCGAAATCCTGATCGGTGGGAGTATCCACATTCGGATAACGGCGCACTTCGCCGGTCCTGAAAACCAATTGCTGCAAACTGGCAACCGGGACGAAAAACAGCCCGTTACCAACGCTTTTATCGTTCACAAAAACCTCGAAAGAACGATTCAAACTTTGAGCTTCAATCCGCACTGTATATTTTTGGTTTGCTTCGTATTTTATCAGATTACGCATCCGGTAACCGGCCTTGGTTTTCAATCCCCCGTCGGCATCGAAAACCAATCGCAAGGCGGCTGCATTTTTTTCATTTTGAAGTTCAACGTATAAAGTTCCACAATTGCTTTGTCCCGGTTCAACCGTAAATTCAACATTTATTTTTTCAGAAGGCGGGAACAATCGGGTTGCTATGGCATAATCAAACTCATCCTTATCCTGTATTTGAAGGCATTTTTGTCCACTGCGGTTACTAACACCAACCCGCGCCCAAACCGGACTATAGGTGTTCCAGTTTTCCAATTCTTTGTTGTCAGGTAAAACTGAGAAATCGTCGTTCACCTGAGTTTCAGCAACAGACTTTACCGGTACCGGAATCGACGAGACCCAGATATCTTCCTTGTTTTCGCTGTATGTCACCCACAATTTGCCATCGGTCGGCTGACCATTTCGCTCCTGAATTCCACAAACATATTGAGGACCATACGATTTATAGCTTCCACCGTAGCGCATGGTTGGTATTTCACCATTCACCAGCAACAGGTTTTTATAATCCAGTCCATCATCGCTTACTGAGATAGCCAAAGGCCAGCGGAAATCGGACGGGTTATAAACGGTGGCGTATTTCCTGTCGGAAGTGCGTTGTCCCCAGATTTTGGCATTGCTGTTTACAAAGCCAGGAGCACGCTGGGGTTTCGACCAGGTTTTACCTTCGTCGGTACTGATGGCTGTCAGCGCATGTTTCCACAACCCGACGACGTATCCATTGGGAAGGTGGTAATAACTCAGCGCCTTGCAATTCTCGTCGAGGTTGCTTATTGGATCGTCACGGTCGGCCTCTTCGTTCCATTGTTGGGTTTGCAAAGGATCAGCCAACACCTGATTACAGATTTTCACGAATCCTTTGTCCTTACTTTTGGTGTAAAAAGGATAATCGGTATTTTTCTCCGACCAGCCGTGATTGTAACGAATAAAATATATCGGGCCAAACGATCCGTCTTTATAAATCTCTCGTACCACCCGGCCGATGCCATTCCCATCATTCGGGCCATCGTGTGGATTGAGGCAAATTCCGTAGTAGCCAAAAGCAAGCAACCGTTTATCACCGGAAACATAAAAGCCCATTCGCTGGTGCATTACGGCATACAGATCTTTGGCAACGGCGGTTTCTCCCGGCTGAGTAGTACCGTCAGGCACTTTATATTTTGGGAAAATCACCACCGGCTTCCCCCAGTTTTCACCGTCAGGAGAAGTGACCAGCAACGTGTGTCCGGGAGGCACATGTTCGCCAACCGAATCGCTCAGGTATTCCAGATAAAATTTGTCGTTCCAGAAAACCAGCATCGGCGCATGATTGTAGGTCCAGCCATAGCCGTCGGCCAGTTCGGGGAACTCGCGGTTAGCCCGCACCACCTGAATGTTGTGCACTCCCATAGCGGGACTTAACTGACCATGATGATAGTCGGGATTATTCAATGTCTTTCCGGTATAATGCACCTGTTCCTGGGCAGAAAGGGTTCCAGCCAGCAGGCCTATTAGGCTTATCACGACAAGTTTTAAATTCTTCATTTTCCCATTTTGCTTGATGAACAAATAACAATTAACTATTGAAGATGGATGATTCAATCAGTATTTGTTAATCGTCAATCTTTATTCTTAAATCTTTTCAAATTTGCTACAATCTTCTTATCGACCATAAAAATGGTTCCGTGCTTATGCCCCTGGGGCAACAGGATTTTTGAAGTAACATCTTCAAACTTCTTAAAATCAGTCGTCTTGGCTGCACCATATTTCGCATTACCGTACCAATCGTAGTAAATCAGGTAATTTTTGCCAACCTGGGCAACCGTCGGTCCTTCACTTTTAAATGGGGTAAAAGGCTCCGAACTCTTGCTCCACGGGCCTAACGGCGATGTTCCAAAAGACACCATGATGTTCCGCATCGGACGGGTATTGTCTTTATGTACCAGAACGTAATCTTTCTTACCTTTCTTTACGATCATGGCATCAATCACACTGAAGCCCGGATCGAAAAAAAGTTTTGTTTTCGAGAATGTTTTGAAATCTTTGGTTGTGGTGTAATACAAACGATGGTTATTTCGCTCTTCTTCCTCTCCTTTTTCGAACTTAAACGGAATGGTTGACGCCCAGACAATGATAAAGTCTTTGTTTTCATCATCATAGAAAAGTTCAGGAGCCCATACATTCACGGTTGAAGTATCGTAGGCCATTACCGGTATAAACTTCTCGGGCGACCAATGAATGAAATCTTTGGTACTGGCATAGCCAAAGCCCAGATCACCTTTCCATGACGAGGTCCACACCAGATGAAAAGTTCCGTCCGCTCCCTGAGCCACCGACGGATCGCGCATTACTTTTTGCTGACCAACTTCCGGTTTCAGGTATGGTCCGCCCAAATCGTCCCAATGATAGCCATCCGAACTAGATGCCAGGTATAGCCCGGCAGTAGCCGGTTCGCGGAAGGTGCTGAA
>CAZAVU010000051.1:19357-27785 GCA_964488805.1 uncultured Odoribacter sp.
AAACCGAAACCTCCGGCAAATACCGACCAGTAAGCATAACGGCGCACATCTTCAGCTTTCCAGAATGGCTGCAAAGTATCGTGCAATCCCTGGGGAATGCCTTCATAAGAGGGTTCGCCATCAATGGTTGGTTTGGCTGGTGTTTTAGCCAGATCCATCTCCACATATTTCCAGTTGTCTTCGCCAAAGCACCATTTGCTGTCATCCTGATCGTAGCGACGGTGTCCCGACTGGAACATATTGAAGTCGAGCCAATTTTCGTTATGGAACCATTCGGAAGATGTCATCCTGCCGCGCGGATGGAAAGTTTCCAGATGATTAGGGTCATTGGCTTTAATGGTTGATCCAATGGTTTTCCAAATCCGGATGGAATCACAACCCAGAATATCACCACCGTTCATCCAGATGATGTTTGTGCGGTCTTTGTAGCGTTTGGCAATCCATGCAGCATAAATGGCAGCATCGTCATTTTTCACGTGACCGCTTACCACGTTTGATCCCCAGACCGGGACCAGCCCAACATACATGCCTTTTTCGGCAGCTTTGTCAATCACAAAATCCATGTGATCCCAGAAATCGTACTGGGTAGAGTCGGCAAAATCGCTGCCTTCCGTAATAACCGGATGGGCCAGATTCTGTTTAATCAAAGCCGAATCGCCATAAGCATTTTTAGCGCCAAGCGTGTGCAGCATCATAATCTGAATGACATTGTATCCTTTGGCGGCGCGGTCGGCAAGGTACTTCTCAGCGTCTTCACGGTTTAGTTTTGAAAAAAGCAACCAGCCGGTGTCTCCGAGCCAGAAAAACGGATTGCCTTTTTCATCCACCAGATAACGATGATTTTCGGAAACTTTAAGAGCCGGCAGACCCTTCTTTTCTTCTTTTTTAGCTTTCGGGGTACAAGCTCCAAATGCAAAAACCAAAGCCAATAAAATTGCTGGTATTTGTAATTTCTTCATTTGTTTGTTTTTTTTGTTTTAAATTTTACTATCACCGTTAATACACAAAAAGCTGCGTCAACCCTTGCTTAACGACCTGTTTTAATATCAGATTCGTTTCAGCCAGACTACGACGTCATCAGGGGCATTGCCCAACTGAATGAATTTCCCAGCCTCAATCGTTGTCGTTTTCCCCAGAACTTTTCCATCAGCCGGATTAATCTGAACCATGCGGAATTTGCCTTTCCCGTTTTTCAGGTCGATTTCGCGCACCGATCCTTTCCTGAAATAAAGAATACAGCCGCCATCTTTATGTTGAAGCTTAAACCGACCAGCTACAGACATTTCGGAAGCGCTTTCAAGAAAACCTTCGGCCTGAATTTTAGGCAATGCAGCCAACGAACCACCGGCCATAAAAACAGGCCAGCCATAAGCCGGAGACAAATCGTACGAATAACAAACCGCTTTCTCCGGATATTTTGTCCGGTAGGTCAACACATCGTTGTACACCTGATCGAACGAAAGTTTTACCACTTTCGAAATACGGCCCTGCTGGCGGGGTGCCAGACTTTTACCACCTTCAGGGGCAAAAAGACTTTCATCAGCACGACTGGTCCAATAACGTATATCAATCAGATCAATCACTTTTGAGCGAACCGGATCAGCCAGAATAGAATCCTGAACATCTTTGGTTGTACTGAGAGCAATAACCGGGGTTCGGCCAGTTTCCGTCTCCCATTCCTGAATTACATCGATCCAAAAACGCACAAAATGAAGCGGACCTGTAAATTCGAAGCCGATGGTCTGAATCACGCCATTGTTGTCTTCGAAATTATCGAGGCACTGCCGGATATATTTCCGATGTAATTCCTTTCTGACCGGATCGGACAGATCGTAAAAACGTTCTGCATTATAAATGCGTTTATCGCCGGCAAAAAACGGAGGTTCAAAGAATCCGGTTCCGTTAATGTTATTGGCTGTTCTCCACGGGAAATCGACCCAATGGGCGCCAGCTTCGATGATATTGTGCTGAAAATAATTTTGATGAACCAATACCAATCCGTTTTCATCAGCCAGATCGGCGAATTGTTTCAGGCGGTTCCAATACCAGGTATTGTATTTCGTTAAATCATATTTACTAAGGCCGTCCCAGGCAGTTTCTTCACCGCTGCGTGCAAACGGAAGTTCATAAAACGGGGGCCACACATCGCCATCGATCCGGCGTGTACGCTCGTGATCGTCTCGACGGCGATCATACCACAGACCATAATTGTGTTCAATGCCGATATAATTTCCGTTTTTCATCCAATCCACAACCTCATCCAGATCATCCGTGTATCCCCGTCCCTGCCGGCCAGGAACATTGCGGGTAATGGCCGGTTTGGCCTGGGCAATTTCTTTTGGTCTCAGATTGCCTCTCCACCACGGTACCGGATGCCGGTTGCCGGTCAAAATCCGGGTTCCTCGAACCAACCAGCCATTTTTGACAGTCATTTCCGGAGCTTTTTGTGTTTGCCGAGTTTTTGGTTTCAGCTTTATCTGATCGATCGAAGGAGCACTTTCGGACTCTGTTTTTATTGGATTTCTGACGCAAGCCTGATTTATCCAATCAGTCATCGTCAAAACTGGATTCCGGGCAATGGCAGTCAACTCCGCGGCAAGTTCAACCGTCGGAGCGCTGGTCGCATTGGTGGTAATCTCAATTACAGGATTGGCAGGTGTGTTTTCTTTCCCGATGCGTTCGGCCAACTGGGCATAAAATAAGCTGCGGGGTTTGACATGCTCGTTAGTGCTTTCCCAGATTCCGTTTCCGGCAAACTGGGCCCATGCCCCGAAAGCATAGTTCTGCGCACCAGGCGGGCTGTAACATTCCATGCGAGAAGCTGAACACTCCCAAAAAACCGAGTTCGCAGCCGTCCACCCGGCGCCATATCCATCCTGCTCGCGATTTTTAAAGCTGAGCGCATTTCCGTCAATATTCACGATATCGAATAACACTCCGGAAGCCCAGCTATCCAGTCCTCCGCTGAAACTATACGGCAGGTGCGATTCGCAATGGACAAAAGCATTGGGACCTGCGGCACAAAAACCCGTACCAAAATCATGGTACCCAAACTCAGCATAAATATTGTGGAAAAGGGTTTGCTGTCCTGATGTAAAAAAGGTATTCCGGCGCATCCCCCCAATTTCGGAAACGGGTTCCTGCGAGATGCAATTTTCAACCGTTATCCGCGAAGCATTCTCGTAAACGGCAACCGCCGAGCCTGCCAGATGGCGGAAGGAAACCTGACGGACCCAGGCATCGCGGGAATTTTCAAATGTGATACCCATCCAGCAATGATCTTCGTCTTTTTTGTTCCGGGCGTCAAATTCAGAAACAATCGAAAGGTTTTCAATGCCAATCTGCGTAATCCGCCCAGGCCATTGGTAAGCAGCAACAGTTGCCCCGCCAAAATTTTCGTCCAAAGCAGTTGTAACCGGCGCGTCAAAAACCAATGTATCACCTTTGACATCCACAATTACACGGTCCCAGACAATGTCGCGTTCGCCGGGTTTCCAGCCCAGCCATTCGGTTTCACCACCAAACGATTTCATTTGCAATAAATCAATCCATCCCTGAGTTGAAGGTCGCCGAATAAAAACGGATTGCCCTTTCAAAAAAGACGAAGCATTTTCAACGGTCATTTTTCGGGCATTCACCGGCACATATTTTTGCAGGATTTTGCGCGGTTCAGACACTGAATTTACCGCTCCGCCAACTACCCGAATGAGAGTTTCCCGATCTTTCCCGGCAGCCATCAGCACCGTACCGTCGGGCTGCATACCACTACCGCGTAAAACAACTCCGGAGGATTTGATTATCAGTCGCCCATTCAGTTTATAAGTTCCTTTCTGAAATAAAACCGTGCCTTTAAACCCATTGATATCGGCCGGCAATGACGACACGTAATCGATGGCATTTTGAATGGTTTCGGTTGCATCGCCGCTCGTCATAGGAACAAATACTTTTACCGGAACTTCTGGAATAACTGTTTCCGAAGCTTTATATCCACAATAGGAGAAATCGGGAACGCGATTACCGTTGGAATCGAAAGTATAAACCAGATGATTTTCGTTATTGAGCGAAATGGGAGGCTTTTTAGGTGATTCTGCATGAATGACAAGGCAACTCAAGAGGACCAGTCCAAAGACCATCGCGCCTCTTTTCAGAAAAAAACATCCAGGACTGTTTCTTTTTGGTTGGTTCATTTTGTTGGTTTAATTTTCAGAGCTTCACACAAATTTAGCTTTTATTCTGCTTTCTTTTGGGCGTCTTTAATTCGTTTCTGCCAATCTTCGCCTTCCTTTTTCATGTCGTAACCGGCTGCCGAAAGATAATTGTTGATCCGGCCTTTATACTTGCCAAAACATTTGTGCTTTTCGTCGGAAGTTCCAGCATCCATGGCATGTTCGCGGGCTTCGATGAGCCAAACCTTTATCTGGAGTTTTTGCTCGTCGGTCAACCCTAAAACCATGTCGCAATAGCCTTTGTAGGTGATCGGCACCACACCGTAAGTCAGTCCGTCTTTTACCTTCTCAATTTGATCCGGGGTCAGGAACATCATCAGTTTGGCAATAAAATCGAAATGCAGCGTGTACAAACGGGCATTGGCTTCATTCTCTGCATTTTTCATCTGCTCTTCGGCCAATGATTTATTGGCTTCTTTTTGTGCTTTTGCCTGCTTGATCTTTTCATCCTTTGTCGTATGTATATCGTTCAGGCTGCGGTATTGCAGAACGATGATATCGCTAACTTTAGCAGCTGCCTGCTGATCAGGAATCACGAGCGATGCTACAATTTTTTCGGCGCGCTGGGTTATTGTTTTGGCGTATGCAGCATCCTGTTCTTCCTTGGTTTGCGCGACAGAAAGCGTTGACAGGAACAAAAATGCCAGAAATAAACGACTAAATATTCTCATAAAAATTGTTTTTAATTTAAACGATCAAGTTGTCAGCAACCAGCAGCAAACGCTGGTTACCGACAACAGATTTTTAATCCGACCCTGCCCTTGCAGTCAGCCAGATCAATACAAACCTAAACCTAATCTAAACCACCTTTTTTCTTTGCAAGCGTATCGTAATTATTCTTCGGATCTTTCCAATCCACTTTTTTGGTTGGATCAATCCCGTTAATGTATTTTTCAATATTGGTGTAGCCATCGCCATTGCAATCCAGCACAGCATCTTTCTGATCGTTTGGGTTCAGTTTATATTTGATTTCCCATTCATTAGGCATTCCGTCTTTGTCTGTATCTTTTAATGGAGTTCCGCTTTTGTATTCAGGATAACCGCCAACCTGTGAGATATCGGTAATGATACCTTGTTTGTATGAATCTTTGGGCAAGCGGCGGTATTTGAACTGCGGCACATTGTCGAGATTCACATTCTCAGGATATTTGATAACACCAGTCCGCACCTGCTCAGTCACACGTAAATCAACGGCATCGCGTTTTGGCAATGTTGCCCCGGCATTTTCAAGCACAAAACCGAATGCTTCCGGTGCCGTCATAATAGGAAACGAAGGCATCGGGAACGGCTTGTCCCATTTCATAGCCTCTTTGTATTCTCCGGCATCGGGTTGGTCTTCAACCTGTATCCCGCCATCCCAGTTGTCTTTGGTGACGCGGTCGTTGCCTTCCATTATGTTTCCAGTCGCATAAACACGGCCATACACTTTATACGGCAATCTACTTCTTCCCGACTCGGGTTTCAGGATACGGTGCCCGATCGGTTCATCTTTCGACGTTGCAGGCCCTGGTTTGTAATAATTATTGATAAAGTTGAACATGGCGGTATAATCACCTCCATCGGAAGAACGGTGGGCCCAGTTGAATACCACGTTGTTCACAAAATTAAAAACCCCAAAGGCTCCTGTCGATGGATTTCGTGCCGCATTATCGGCCCAGAGATTACGCATAAAAGTGCAATTTTCACCACCGATGGTGCTGCCAAAAGCATGATTCCAGGTATCAAGTGCTTCTGAGAAAATGGAATTCTGAATGGTGATATTCACCGTAGGCAAACGTTCCTCGGCAGGTTTCCCGGTACTGTCGTTGTACATGTGTTTATACATCGACATGTTTTCGTCCAGCCCCCAGCTAGCCGATACATGGTCGATCATAATATTGCCAACAGGATTTCCGCCGATAGCATCTTCGCGACGCCCAACATTGGTTTCGCCACGACGAAAACGCATGTGGCGGATAACCACATCGTGGGTATTGATCTCAAAACTCTCGCCAGCCACGCAAATACCGTCGCCCGGAGCCGTTTGCCCGGCGATGGTAAGGTACGGCGCACGGACAAAAATCGGGGTTTTCAAACGAATTATCCCTGCAACATTGAACACCACAATGCGAGCGCCCCCTGTTTCACAGGCTTCGCGCAAGGTACCCTGGCCATCATCGGCCAGGCTGGTAACCACCAATACTTTACCTCCACGGCCACCGAACGAAAATGCGCCACCACCCATTGCCCCCGGGAATGCTGGAATTTCGGCCTGTGGCAAATCAACCGGTCGACCGGCCCACGGAATATATGGGCGTCCATGTTTTGCTTCTTCCTGAACTATTGGATAAGCTTTGTTCCAGGCTGCTTTCGAGTGTTGCATGGCTTTAGCAAGCATCGAATCAGTTGCCGCTTTAATTTCTTTGGGCACATTCGGATATTGACCGTTTGCCCGATAAAAAGCGAAAACAGAAATTACAGCCAAACAGCTTATGAGCAGATATTTTTTCATTTCGTTGAACTTTCAAATAATCAATCTATTTTTTCTTCGCCAACGTGTCGTAATTGTTCTTCGGATCTTTCCAGTTGACCTTTTTCTTCGGATCGATGTTGTAGATGTATTTTTCGATGTTGGTATAACCGTCACCATTGCAGTCGAGCGCTGCATCCTTTGGGTCATTCGGGTTCAGTTTATATTTGATTTCCCATTCATCGGGCATTCCATCGTTATCTGAGTCCTTTGCAGGAGCAATACTTTTATATTCAGGGTAGCCGCCAACCTGGGCAATGTCGGTAATGATACCTTGTTTGTATGAATCTTTGGGTAAACGGCGATATTTGAACTGCGGCACATTGTCAACACTAACATTATCAGGATATTTAATAACGCCGGTGCGTACCTGCTCAGTCACACGTAAATCAACGGCATCGCGTTTGGGCAATGTTGCACCGGCATTGGCCAATACATACGGAAACGATTCCTGTGCCGTCATAATAGGGAACGAAGGCATTGGAAGTGGTTTGTTCCATTTCATGGCATCCTTGTACTCACCGGCATTGGGTAGTTCTTCTATCTGAACGCCACCATCCCAGTTATCTTTGGTTACGCGATCATTACCTTCCACAATGTTGCCATTCACATAAGCACGGCCATAAACTTTATAGGGTAATTTACTTCTGCCTGATTCCGGTTTCAAAATCCGGTGCCCGATCGGAGTATCTTTGGGAGTCATTGGACCAGGTTTGTAATAGTTGTTTATGATGTTATACATAGCTGTATAGTCGCCACCATCAGTTGAACGGTGAACCCAGTTGAACACCACATTGTTCGCAAAGTTGAATATTCCGTTCCAGCCAATGGAAGGGTTGCGGCCAGCGTTATCGGCCCACAAATTCCTGATAAAAGTACAGTTTTCGCCTCCCAGTGTGCTTCCAAAAGCATGGTTCCAGGTATCGAGCGCTTCCGAGAAAATGGAATTCTGAATGGTTATATTTACGGTTGGCAATTTATCTTCAACTGCCTTGCCGGTACTATCATTGTACATGTGGCGGTACATCGACATATTTTCGTCCAAGCCCCAACTTGCCGATACATGGTCGATCATGATGTTGCCGACCGGGTTTCCGCCAATGGAATCATCGCGGCGGCCGACCCAGGTCTGCCCCCTGCGAAAACGCATGTGCCTGATAATTACATCGTGCGTGTTGATCCAAAAACTTTCGCCGGCCACGCAAATACCGTCACCAGGAGCCGTTTGTCCGGCAATGGTCAAATAAGGAGCGCGAACAATCAATGGCGACTTCAGGCGGATAATCCCTGAAACTTTAAAGACAATAATTCGGGCGCCACCGGTTTCACAAGCTTCGCGCAAAGTGCCGGGACCATCGTCTTCCAGACTGGTCACCGAAATTACTTTTCCACCGCGACCACCGATTGAAAAAGCACCGCCACCCATTGCTCCAGGGAATGCAGGGATTTCAGCCTGCGGCAAATCAACCGGCCGGGCTGCCCACGGAATATAAGGACGGCCATGTCTGGCTTCTTCCTGAATAATTGGATAGGCTTTATTCCAGGCCATTTCAGAATGGCGCATGGCATCTTCCATTAATTTATCGGCAGCCTTTTGTACATCGTCGGGGATGGTTGGATACTGCGCGCTGACAGTATTTACTATAAAAAATAAAAATGCGATTGTTGCGGTTAGTCTTAAATATCTTTTCAT
>CAZAVU010000052.1:0-5449 GCA_964488805.1 uncultured Odoribacter sp.
TTAACACATAATGGTTGCATAAGTCAACTATTGTACGATACTTTGTGCTAATCAAAAAAGTCAGATGGAAGAAATTAAACCGATTGGTTATTTACTTGCTAAAACGCAAAGGGTTTTTAAAAATCAGATGATTGCTGAGTTCAAGAAACAGCAGGTTGGACTGACATTCGAGCAGTTTGTCATTCTGCACCTGCTCAGCTTGAATTGTGATATCATCCAGCAGGATTTAGCCAATCATTTGCAGAAGGACAAATCAATTATCGTTCGCCAGATCGATGGATTAATTGAAAAGAAATTGGTGGAAAGACTTACCCACGAAGAAGACAAGCGCAAAAGAAATCTGGTGCTGACAGATGCCGGAACTGAAAAACTCAAACAGATGAGAGTGACCGCCAAAGAAGTGACCGAAAAGCTTCTTTTCGGAATCGAAGCGGGGGAGGTTGAAATTTTCAGGAAGGTCATGAATAAAATCAATGAAAACGGAGGATACGGAGAAGAAAGCTCCAAATGTTGTGCATTTAATTAAAAATCAAAACGATAAGAATGAAAACAATTAAACAAATCAGAAACTTCAGTTTTATTTTGATGGCTTTGGCTCTTGCTTCGTGCGGCCATAAGCCTCAGGTTGCAGGACAGGCCGGAATGGCCGGACAGGTAAAGGAATATCCGGTCGTTGCTGTAACTCAACAACCAACCACGCTTTTTAAAGATTACCCGACCAAACTGGAAGGACAGCAAACCGTGGAAATCCGTTCAAAGATTGCCGGTTACATCGAAAAAATCATGGTTGACGAGGGCGCTTTGGTAAAAAAAGGGCAGGTGATTTTCCGCCTGAATGCCAACGATCTTCAGGCTTCGGTGCGTTCATCCGAAGCTTCGGTGAAAGTAGCCGAAGCCGATGTGAATTCGGCCCGCATCAACCTGGAAAAAACCAAACCCCTGGTTGAAAAAAACATCATCAGCAAGTTTGAGCTCGAATCGGTTGAGTCGACCCTGAATGCCAAAGAAGCTCAACTGGCTCAGGCCAAAGCCAACCTCGAAAATGCCAAAGCCAACCTTCAGTACACTGTTATTACCAGCCCTGCCGAAGGAACCATCGGAACATTTCCTTACCGCGTGGGAAGCCTGGTCAGCAGTACCTCGGCTGAGCCACTGACCACCGTTTCGAACACCGCCAAAATGTATGCTTATTTCTCGTTCAACGAAAAGGAATTTCTGACCATGACCAAAGGTTTGGAAGGGAAAAACCTTCAGGAAAAATTTGCCAAACTGCCTGATGTATCGCTCATTCTGGCCGACAACTCAGAGTACAGACACTCCGGCCGCATCGAAACAGCCAGTGGTTTGATCGACCAGCAAACCGGGGCAATAAATGTGCGGGCTACCTTCACCAATGACGAAGGATTGCTGCGCAGCGGCGGCAGCGGGATGGTCCGCATTCCGCAGTTTATCAATTCGGCCCTGATGATTCCGCAGAAAGCCACTTACGAATTGCAGGGCAAATACTTTGTGTATGTAGTCGGTCCCGACAATAAAGTCCACAATACCGAAATTTCGGTGATCGCCGGAAACCTGAAAGGCTCGTATGTCGTGACCAGCGGGCTGAATGCCGGAGATAAGATTGTGCTCGAAGGAGTTGCTTCGCTGCGCAACGACACCGAAATAAAACCCAAACTGGTTGATGCCGGAAGCCTTTCTGAAAACATGCCAGCAGCCAACCAGGGTAAAAACTAAAACCGGAAAATCATGTTCAGAAAATTTATAGAACGACCGATCCTTTCATCGGTTATCTCCATCATTATCGTCATTCTGGGTATTCTTGGGCTGATAAGTCTGCCCATTGAGCAATATCCCAATATTGCACCGCCAACCATCCGTGTATCGGCCACTTACACCGGGGCCAATGCCGAAACCGTTCTGAAAAGTGTTGTTATCCCGCTCGAAGAACAAATAAACGGGGTGGAAAACATGAGTTACATGACCTCCTCGGCCAGTAACAACGGTTCGGCCTCTATTGAAGTTTATTTTAAACAGGGCACCAACCCCGATATGGCTGCGGTGAACGTGCAGAACCGGGTGTCGCGCGCCAACAGCATACTTCCGACAGAAGTGACCCGCGCCGGGGTGACTGTTGCCAAACGTCAGACCAGCATGTTGCTGGTGTTCTCGATTTACAGCGAAGTTGATGAATTCGACGAAACCTTCCTTCAGAACTATTGCAAGATCAACCTGCTTCCCCAGATTCAACGGGTGAACGGTGTGGGCGAGGCTTCTGTTTTTGGGGCGAAGGACTATTCGATGCGTATCTGGCTGAAACCGGATGTCATGTCGGCTTATGGCCTGATGCCTTCCGACGTCATTACCGCCCTGAATGAACAGAGCCTGGAAGCAGCTCCCGGTCGTTTGGGCGAACGCAACGAACAATCGTTCGAGTACGTGCTCAAATACAAAGGAAAACTTAGCCAGCCCGCCGAGTTCGAAAATATTGTGGTGCGGGCTGATAAAGACGGAAATATCCTGCGGCTGAAAGACGTTGCCCGGATCGAACTGGGAGCATTGAATTATTCCGTATCGACCATGGCCATGAACAGGCCCGGCATCACGGTGGCTGTTTTCCAGTCGCCCGGCTCGAATGCCCGCGATGTAATCATCGAAGCTCAAAAAGTGCTTGAAGAAGCAGCCCAAACGTTTCCGTCAGGCGTCAAATACAAAATTACCGTTAATGCCAATGACTTCCTCGACAGTTCGATCTCGAAAGTTCTCCACACCTTACTCGAAGCCTTTATCCTGGTATTCTTCGTCGTGTTCCTTTTCCTGCAAAATTTCAGGGCAACGCTTATCCCGGCCATTTCGGTGCCGGTAGCCATTATCGGTACCTTCTTCTTCCTGAATGTCTTTGGCTTTACCATCAACCTGCTCACCTTGTTTGCACTGGTGCTGGCCATCGGTATTGTGGTCGACGATGCCATTGTGGTGGTTGAGGCCGTTCATGCCAAGCTCGACCAGGGGGCGAAAAATGCACGCGAAGCTGCCGTTTCGGCCATGAACGAGATTTCGGCAGCTATTATCTCCATCACCCTGGTGATGTCGGCAGTGTTCATACCCGTAACCTTTATTACCGGAACCACTGGGGTCTTCTATAAACAATTCGGGATTACCCTGGCTGTGGCCATTGTCATCTCGGCAGTCAACGCGCTGACATTGAGCCCGGCGCTTTGTGCCCTTTTCCTGAAACCGCACAGCGGAAGCCCGGAGCATAACGCAGGTTTCAAGCAACGCTTCTCCGATTCGTTTAATGCGGCTTTCGAAAATATAACCCGGCGATATCAAAAGACAGCCAATTTCTTTGTGATGCGCAAATGGCTGGCCGTCGGCTTGATTGTGGTCTTTTCCGGGGTTTTGGTTTTACTGATGAAAACGACCCCGACGGGCTTTGTGCCTGCCGAAGATACCGGCAAACTTTTCGTTGATGTGAGCATGGCCCCGGCCACCTCGCTGGAACGCACCAAGCAAGTCATGTTTCAGGTGGACAGTCTTCTGGCCAGTGTTCCTGAAATGGACGGACGCACCATGATTATCGGCAGCTCGATCATCAGCGGCAGCGGCAGTTCGTATGGAATGCTGATCTGCAGCCTTAAACCATTTCAGGAACGAAAAGAAAAGGGACAGGACCAGAACAGTGTCATTGCCCGGTTGTATGCCGCCACTTCAGGCATCCGCGATGCCCGAATCGTATTCTTCTCTCCGCCAATGGTTCCGGGGTTCAGTATTTCGAACGGCTTCGACCTGAAACTGGAAGACAAAACCGGTGGCGACATCAAGCAGTTCGAACAAAACGCCCGCCAGTTCCTGGGTGCATTGACCCAGCGTCCCGAGATTCAGTATGCCATGACCTCGTTCAACACCAACTTCCCGCAATACCAGGTTGACGTGAATGTGGCCCGCTGCAAACAATCCGGCATCAGCACCAGCACGGTATTAACCGCCATGCAGGGTTATGTCGGAGGATATTATGCTTCCGATTTCAACCGCTTCGGGAAACAATACCGGGTGATGGTTCAGGCCGAGCCCAAATATCGCGGAAACCCTGAAGATATGAACGGGATTTTCGTGCGGACTTCCAGCGGCGAAATGGCGCCGATTACCGAGTTCATCACGATGAAAAGGGTTTTCGGTCCTGAAAATATTTCGCGTTTCAACATGTACACAGCCATCTCGGTGACCGGCGCCCCAAATTTCGGGTACAGCACAGGCGATGCCATCAAGGCCGTTCAGGAAGTGGCTGCGCAAACACTGCCACAGGGTTATGCCTACGAATTTTCGGGTCTGACCCGCGAAGAAATTGCCTCGGGGAACCAGTCGATCCTGATTTTTGCCCTGAGCGTGATCTTCGTGTATTTTCTTCTGGCAGCGCAATACGAGAGCTACATTTTGCCGCTTTCGATCCTGTTTTCACTGCCTATCGGTATTGCAGGTTCGTTCATCTTTGCCCGGATCATGGGTGTCGAAAATAACATTTATCTGCAGATTTCGCTGATCATGCTCATCGGGTTGCTGGCTAAAAATGCGATCCTGATTGTTGAGTTTGCCTTGCAGCGCCGTCATCGGGGCATGAGCATCGTTCAGTCGGCCATCGAAGGGGCAACAGCCCGTTTGCGTCCGATCCTGATGACTTCGTTTGCCTTCATCTTCGGGTTGTTACCGCTGGTTGTCGGCGGTGGTGTTGGAGCCAACGGCAACCGTTCGATCGGGGTTGGCGCTGTGGGTGGTATGCTCATCGGAACAGTGATCGGTATCCTGGTAATCCCGGTGATGTATGTCATTTTTCAGACGCTTCAGGAAAAAGTAAAAAAGCCTGAAAAACAGACCATCTCGGATATGAATTCTCTGGAAGGAGAAGCAGAGGAATATGAAGGATAACGCAAACAGAAACACGACAATTATGAGAACAAATTCAATCAAAAATATCGTCCTGATTGCCGGACTGGCCGCAATTCTGGCTTCTTGCAGCACATCGAGACACTACCAGCGAGGAGCGGTTTCAACCGACGGGCTGTTCGGGAAGACGGCTACCACCGACACCGTAACTATGGCTAGTCAGCCCTGGCGACAGTTGTTCACCGAAAGCTATCTGCAAAAACTCATTCAGGAGGGATTGGACAACAACCCCGATCTGCTGGTAGCCATTAAAAAAGCAGAGGAAGCCGAGGCTTATTTTAAACAAAGCCGGGCCGCTTTATTGCCAAGCCTTTCGGCAAATGGCAAAGGAGTATATACCCGAAATCCGGAATCAATTTATCCTGACGGTCCCCGCGAAGTAAACACGTACCAGCTTTCGGCTGACGCAAGCTGGGAAGTCGATATCTGGGGCAAACTGCGCAGTTCAAAACGGGCAGCTTATGCCAGTTTTCTGACCAGTGAGGCCGGTAAAAAAGCGGTACAGACGAAA
>CAZAVU010000052.1:5549-26305 GCA_964488805.1 uncultured Odoribacter sp.
TCAGTCCTGAAAACAGGCGTTCCGGCGCAATTGCTTGATAACCGTCCGGATGTAATGCAGGCTGAATTTGCGGTGATAAATGCGTTTGAAACAACCAACAGCGCCCGTGCATATTTCTATCCAGCACTGACATTAACGGCTTCAACCGGTTTGGCTGCTTCCGATCTCAGCGAGTTGCTCGATCCTATCTCGTTTGCGGCCAATGTGGTCGGCGGATTGGCTCAGCCGATTTTCAGCAAACGGGCCAACATTACCCGGCTGAAAGTGGCCAAAGCGCAACAGGAAGAGGCATTGCTAAACTTCAGGAATACGTTGCTGAAAGCGGGTCAGGAAGTGTACAACACATTGGGATCATACGAATCGTCGGTCCGGAAAATTGAGTTGCGCAAACAGCAACTCGATGCCCTGACCAAATCGGTTGACTACACCAAAGAATTGCTCACTTACGGAACAGCAACTTACACCGAAGTTTTAAATGCCGAAACCAGCTTATTGTCGGCACAGCTAAATAAGGTAAACGACCAATTGCAGCAACTCAATGCCGTGGTTACACTTTACCGCGCACTGGGCGGCGGCTGGAAATAACTTAGCCTCTCCCCCTGCCCCCTCTCCCGAGGAGAGGGGAGGACGTCGCAATCTATAAAACATTATTAACTTTGAGCTTCCTTGAATTTCCCTCCCTCGGAGGGGCTAGGGGAGGCTTTTTAATTAATACTTATGGCAAAAATCAATTGGAAACCCGGAACCATGATTTACCCGCTTCCGGCGGTATTGGTAACCTGCGGCGAAACTCCCGAGGAATATAACCTGCTGACTATTGCATGGACCGGCACTATCAACAGCGACCCGCCCATGTGCTACATTTCCGTTCGTCCGTCGCGTCATTCGTACGAAATTATCAAGCGTACCGGCGAATATGTGATCAACCTGACCACCGAAGAACTGGCACGGGCAACCGACTGGTGCGGCGTGAAATCAGGAGCGAAAGTGAATAAGTGGAAAGAAATGAAACTGACACCGGCTCCGGCAACCATCGTGAAAGCGCCCATTCTGGCCGAAGCGCCTATCAGCATCGAATGCAAAGTGAAACAGATTGTTGAACTGGGCACGCACCACATGTTCATTTCCGAGGTGGTGAATGTGATTGCCGACGATCGCTACATCGATCCCGAAACCGGTGCATTCAGCCTGAAGAAGTCAAACCCGATTGTTTATTCGCACGGACATTATTTCAAAGTTGGCGACCCGATTGGCAAGTTCGGCTGGTCAGTGGAGAAGAAGAAAAAGAAGTAGGCAGTGGTCAGTGGCAGTAATCCAGATAAAACACAAGAGAAACGAATGAGGTTATTGTTGGGTGACAGGTGTTTGTTGGGGAAGTTTCTTAAAAGTATCTCAGAATGTGATACTTTTACAAACATAAAAATAAAGTATGAGTACGAATAATCAGCTTTCGGTTATCCCCGATGAAACGGTCATCAATAAAATATACCAGATCCGTGGCGAAAAGGTGATGTTAGACAGTGACCTTGCAGAACTTTACGGAGTTGAAACCAGACGATTAAACGAGCAGGTTAAACGTAATATTGACCGCTTTCCTGAAGATTTTATGTTCCAGTTAACAGAACCTGAATTTGAAAACTTGAAATCGCAAATTGCGACATCAAGTTGGGGCGGTCGCCGTAAATTGCCTTATGCATTTACAGAACATGGTGTTTTAATGCTATCAAGCGTACTCTACAGCGATTTAGCAATAAAGGTAAACATCCAGATTATGCGTGTTTATACCAAAATACGCAACATGCTTGCAACTCATAAAGATTTGTTATTAAAGTTTGAACAGTTCGAAACGAAATTAGCGGATCATGACGACAAAATCATGCTCATTTTCGAATATCTGAAACAGTTTGAACAAGCCAAACAACAGGAATTGGAACAAAAAAAACGTCAAAGAATAGGATTCAAGTCGAAGGAATAAAAACAGCCAGAACATGACAAAAGAAAATATACTTTCAGCCAACCCATTACTGCAACCGTTCACCGGAATTTATCAAACGGCTCCATTCGGTGCAATCAAAATTGAACATTACCTTCCGGCAATTGATGCAGCAATTGCAGAAGCAAAACAGGAAGTTCAGGAGATTATTGATAGCCCGGCTGCTCCCGGTTTCGAAAACACCATCGTGGCGCTCGACCTGGCTGGCGACCGGCTGAACCGCATTCAGAGTATTTTTTTCAACCTGAATTCGGCCAGAACCTGCGACGAGATGGAAGACATTGCCCAGGAAGTGGCCCCCAAACTGTCGGACTTCAGCAATGACATTACACTGAACGAAAAGCTTTTTACCCGGATTAAAACAGTTTTCGACCAGCGAGCAAATCTGCCCCTGAACACGGAAGAAACAACTCTGCTCGAAAAGACCTACCGAAGGTTTGTCCGCAGCGGCGCCAACCTGAACGAAGATGACAAAGCCAAATACCGAGAGATCACCAAGGAATTGTCGCAACTCGGCCTGAAATTCCAGCAGAACGTACTGGCCGAAACCAATGCCTTCGAATTGCTGATTACGGACGAGGAAGATCTGAGCGGACTTCCGGAGTCGATTGTTGAAATGGCTGCACAGGCTGCAAAAACCAAGAATAAGGAAGGCTGGCTGTTCAACTTGCAATACCCAAGTTACGTGCCGTTCATGAAATACGCCGACAACCGGGCTTTACGCGAACAACTGTTCCGCGCTTCGAGCTCGCGGGCAAATCACGGCAACGAAAACGACAATAACGATATCATCAAACGAATTGTGGAGTTGCGGCTCGAAAAAGCCAGATTGCTTGGATTCCGCACTCACGCCGAATACAAACTTCAGGAACGGATGGCCGAAACGCCTGAAAAAGTAGAGCATTTTCTGACCGATTTGCACCAATCGTCCAAACCTTATGCCGACAAGGAATTTGCCGAAGTTCAGGAATATGCAGCCAAAGCCGGGCTGGAAGGACCTGTTCAGCGCTGGGACTGGGCTTATTATTCCGAAAAACTGAAAGCCGAAAAATACAATTTCACCGACGAGGAAGTGAAGCCTTACCTTCAGTTGGAAAAGGTAATTGAAGGCGTGTTCGGGCTGGCGCAAAGGCTTTACGGATTGCGGCTTCAGGAGAACAAAGACATTGAAGTTTATGATCCTGAAGTTTCGGCTTACGAAGTTTTCGACGGACAAAACCGGTTCGTCGCCGTGTTGTATCTCGACTTTTTCCCGCGCGAAAGCAAGCGTTCCGGGGCCTGGATGACCGATTACCGTTCGCAGTCGAACGTCAATGGGAATCAAATTCGCCCGCATGTTTCGCTGGTAACCAATTTCAGCAAATCGACCGAAACCACGCCGTCGCTGCTCACGTTCGACGAGGTGACCACTTTCCTGCACGAGTTCGGTCACGGGCTGCACGGCATGTTGTCGCAGTGCCAGTTCCCCGGAACTTCGGGAACCAATGTTTACTGGGATTTTGTGGAACTTCCGTCGCAGATTCACGAAAACTGGGCCTACGAAAAAGAGTGGCTCGATACGTTTGCCGTTCATTACCAGACCGGCGAGAAGATGCCTGCTGAACTGATCGAGAAAATACGCAAAGCACAGAATTTTCAGGCCGCCTACCAGATGGAACGCCAGCTCAGTTTCGGCATGCTCGACATGGCCTATTACCATCGCGAACAGCCTGTTTCCGGAGATTTAAAACCGTTTGAGATGAATGCCATTGCCCCGACCGAACTGTTTGAACCGGTGGAAGGAAGCCTGCAAAGCACTTCGTTCTCGCACATTTTCTCAGGCGGATACGATGCCGGCTACTACAGTTACAAATGGGCCGAAGTGCTGGATGCCGATGCTTTTTCAGTCTTTCAGGAAAAAGGAATTTTCGACCGGGCGACGGCCGATTCGTTCCGTCAGAATATTCTGGAAAAAGGCGGAAGCGAACATCCGATGAACCTTTACAAGGCTTTCCGCGGACAGGAGCCAAGCGTGACGGCCCTGCTGAAACGAAACGGATTGGTGTAAGCCGTGAGTCTTTATGTATCCTGGAATCACTTTGCTACCAGCAGTGGACTCATTGGCAAAGTGATTTTCAGGGATTGTGTCAGTAAGCTAAATGGCAAGGGATGCCTGAAAGCTGGAAGTCCTGTGCAAGTTTGCGGCCTGTCTCCTGAAAGAAATCATCCGACAGTTTATCCTCCAGATGATATTTCCTGAAAATCCAGTCGGCATAGTGATAGTTCATGCGGTCGACCAGGACATAGTCAACTTTTCCTTTCAGGGCATCGGCCAGGTTTTCCGTCCCGGGCAGGATTGGGGCAATCATAGCGTATGTTTTGATGCCGGCCTGGTGCAATTGAGCAAGTGTATCAATTCGTTCTTTGATCGGCGGTGCAAGGGGTTCAAATAACTTTCGAATCTCATCATCAGCCGTGGTGATAGAAAGTCCCACTTCCATATTTTTGGCTCTTTTAAGAATATCCAGATCGCGGAGAACCAGGGAAGAACGTGTTTGAATGACGACCGGCCAGTCGTTATCAACCAGTATTTCAAGGCACTTTCGGGTTAATTCGTACTTTGTTTCCAAAGGTTGGTATGGATCGCATAAACCGCTGATCCATACGGTCGCACATTTTTTCTTCTTTACTTCAGTTCTCAGTAAATCAGGTGCATTGATTTTCACATCGACAAAATCTCCCCAAGGTTCAGTATGCCGGGTGAACTTTTTAATAAAACGGGCATAGCAGTATTGACAGGCGTGCTGGCATCCGACATAGGGATTTATCACATAGTTGTAAATCTTTGAGGCCGAGAGAATGGTTTTCGATTGAATTTCGTTGACGATCATGCTTTACTCTCCGTTTCGAATTTATATATCATGTTATTTTTCAATGATTTGCATGATAAAATTATTTTCATGTAATACCAGGATATTTCTGTAAAGGTAAAAATATTAAGGTAGTAATATTTTCTTCAGACCTGACGAAAATGCCTTTTGATCAAGGAAAGAAAGATCATCAGGCATGGATTTCGCACCGGGGCGTCACAAAAAGGATGAATCTTTTCGGGAGTTAATGTCGTAAGTTTAGCTGCCCATACAAGTCCGGAAGAGTGAAGAATTGAATCCATTTTTTCATGAATAAGGACTTCCTTGAAAAGCTTAGAGATCTTGTAGAAGCAAATTTGGAAAATGAAAAATTTGGGGTCGAGGATCTTATCCGGGGAATAGGTATGAGCCATTCAAATCTGCACCGGAAATTAAAAGCTAGCTTAAATCAAACAATCAGTCAGTTCATTCGTGAAGTCAGGTTGAAAAAAGCCAAAGAGTTGCTGCTGTCTGAAAACCTGACTGTTTCCGAAATTTCTTATCGCGTTGGTTTTGGCAGTCCCACCTATTTTAACAAATGCTTTCACGAATACTTTGGGTTTGCGCCCGGAGAACTAAAGAACAGGGCAGAAGAAAGCGGTCAGGAAGAACCGCCAGAGGAACTTCACCGCAAAAAATTCAAACGTAAGAGAATACTATTAATCGGTTTTACTGTCATTATTGTTTTATTGTCTGTTTTTTTGATCGCCAACATCTCTGATTCAAAGTCGATTGCACTGCTTCCGTTTAAATACCTTAGTGAAGAAAAGGAGAAGCAATATCTTGCTGATGCAATGATGGATGCTATCCATTTTCATTTATCGAAGGTTGAAGATATCCGAGTTGTCCCCCGAACGTCAGTTGAGCAATACCGGGCAAACCTCAAGACTGTAAAAAAGATAGGGCGGGAATTGAACGTGGACTATCTGCTCGAAGGAAGTTTTTTTCTGGATAGCACTACAAGAAGCCTGATTCTAAAATTGATAAGAACCAAAGACGAAAAACTGGTATGGTCCGATGAGTATGACTTGCAAAAAGAAGATCCTTATCGGGTTCAAAGCCAGGCAGCCATAGTAATTGCCGACAAATTACAAGCTCAAATAACGCCTAAAGAAATTCAATCGATAAAGAGATCTCCAACGGTTGACCTGACCAAATACGACTATTATCAAAGAGGCATGATTGAATTTGAAAAATTTGAAACGGATAACAGAAATAGAAAAGCGTTGGAAAAAGCGGCAAATTCCTACCGTAAAGCCTTGCATCTGGATGAAAAGTTTGCGCAAGCCTATGTGGGATTAGCCTGGGTTTACCGGTATAAAAACTTCTGGGAAACATATTTGTCGAAACATTTCATGGACTCTGTCTTAATCTTTGCAAATATTGCGCTCTCCTACGACAACAAATTAGCCGAAGCCTATTTAATCCGGGGAAATTGCTACTATTTGAACGGCGATCAGGAACAAGCTCTCCGGGAATACGACAAAGCGATCAAATTTGATCCGAACAACTGTAAAGCATTTGAATACAAGGCAAGGATTAATCAATGGATATTGAATGATTATGTGGAGGCCATTCGTAATTTTCAGGAAGCCAAAATCCGCGCCCGGGAGAAGAATTTGCCTGACATATTATCGCTTCTTGGAAGGGTATATCTTGATGCCGGATTTATTGATGCGGCCCGAAAGTATTATCAGGAAGCTCTTTCATTAAATGAGGACACCGGCAGGTATTACAGTAACCTGACATTGCTGGAAGCTTGCCAGGAGAATTTTGAAAAGGCATTGGACTTTGCCAGGAAGGCCTATCAGACAGATCCTAATTTTGTGTTTGATTTGCCTTTGTATTGTGCTTTTGTAGGCCATGACGAAGAATCGTTCGAATACGCCAAAGAATATGTAAAAAATCTGGAGAAATCAGGGAATATCCCGCTTATATATTCGCATCGCATCGGTTATGCTTTTTGGAAAGAAGGCAAGCTTGACGAAGCAAAATACTATTTTAATCAGCAAATCAAATATGATTTGGAAAGCATAAAACTAGGCAGATTCATCGCTAGGAATGGGGCAGCATACTATGACCTGGCCGCCGTTTATGCATTTCTTGGCGACAAGTCAAAGGCATACTCCTATTTAGATGAATTCAGCAAGCGGCATTCTTTGGGGTTGTGGTGGATTAGTTTCCTTAAACATGATCCGCTGTTTGCCAATATCCGCATGGAAGCCAGATTTCAATCCATTGTTAACAAATTGTATATCAAACACAAAGCCGAACAAGAACGGGTTGGCATCTGGTTGAAAAAACAGAAAATGTTGTAGTTCGATCCGATTTGCAAATTCATTCAATTCCAATCTCTTTTGAGCAAAAAACTGCTTTTGAAGAATAAATTCAATCCTTGAAAAATAATTTCAAGGAACTGGAATATTTGGTTTATATCAGGATAATAGCTTCTAAGTATCACTCTGCTTTTTCCCCGAACTTTGAAATGAAATTTTTGCCGGTCCTTGATTAAGATTCAAGGCGGGGAAATATCTTGTTAAAGAAAGGAGGTGTCTGATTGATAAATTTCGCGGGGAAAATATGAGTTATACATTAAAAACATGAAAGCCATGAAAAAAGCCGTTATTCTCCTTCTTTGTATGATGTTCTCAGTCGTTGCACTGGGACAGAAGAAGAAGTCGCGGATAGAGAAAGAAGGTACACCGTTACATGAAGTAACTGTGATTGCACCAGGTCCGTCAACAAATCCGCCAATATTTACAGGGGTTATTGAATCTCATGCATTTGAAAAGGAAGCAACTCTAAATTCCTTGAATCAATATCTGCAAAAGAACGTTCAGTATCCTGAAGCATGCAAAGCACGGTGCCTCGAAGGAACTGAGATTGTCCAGTTTGTCGTTTCTTCAAAGGGTGAAGTATCTAATTTTAAAGTCATTAACAGTATTTCGCCGCAAATTGACGATGAGCTCATCCGGGTTCTGAAAACTACCAATAAAATGTGGAAACCGGGTACGAATGTGAATGGGTTGCCGGTTGCCTCAACGAAAGAAGTTTCAATTGCTTTTTTTGTTCAGATGGGCGAAAACGATGAACTTGACTTTTTGACTGAAGCCATAAAGTTCTACAACAAAGGGAACGTACAGTTGTATGAGAAAGAAAACAGTAAAGCCGCTTTGAAAAATTACAACAAAGCAATTTGCTACCTGCCGAATGATAAATGTCTTTTAATGGTAAGAGGAATGTGCCGGTATGAACTTGGAGATAAGGACGGTGCATATCGGGATTGGACCAGAATCAGATCTTTAGGTGGGTTTGAAGGTGATGCGCTTCTTGAAAATTTGGGCGGTTTCAAAGGTTATGCCGAAATGCTTAGCATCGTCAATGGAAAGGGACAGATGTAAAAAACTATGGTAGTACTCAAGTTGTATCATCTGGACGAGGGAGAACTTAAGAGTCCGAAACACCCTCTTTTAATTTGTATTTTGTCTATGTGAGGCGGGGTTCAAATATTCAAGATTTGAATATCTGAGACACCTCATTTATTCGGTAAGTGAACGGGGGAGGAAAGCTTTTAGCCATCTTCCCCCGTTCTATATTTAGAGATTAACTTTCCAGTAAAACAGGGGCTGATTATTTTCCTCCTTCATCTATTTAATCATGTCCGGTTTTGTCAGATTAACCCCCAAACCAATGTTCAGGTGAAAGGCCAGGTTGTAAACATCGGCGGTTCCCTGTGCCACTTTAACCGACGAATAGGCCATGGTGGTTTTGGCTTCAACTGCAACGAAAAACCGGTTGCTTAACCGATAGGGTTTCCCGATTGCCATACTCATTACAGGCCCGGTAACAAAATAGCCCATATCCCAATCGTTGGTGGAATTTCCAAATTCTTTTCCCCGGATATTGGATTCAGGATGGCTTAAAACAAAGCCTGCACCTATCCGGTATTGAAACTTCTTCAGTTCGAACCCCCGGTTAAAAGTTATCAGGTTGAATCCATGTGAGATGTTGAATTTCTGAACGTCGGCAGTCGTGTTGTTTAAATAGAGTTTATGGTGAATAACCTCCAATTCCCAGGAGCGGGCATCCTGCCACCGACTCAGGCGCCAGTCCCAGTAAACCGGAAGAGTGAAAGCCTCGGTCCGGTAATCCGCAGTCAGACGAATATCTGGATACCCCTGCTGCCTGATGTTTAGCGGTACCGGTACATTAATCACCTCCCCACCCAGCAGGCTGAAAGTCCAGCGCGCCTGGGCCAGCGATTTTGAACCCAGGAGAAAAAGTAAGGATGCCAGCAATAGCAGTTTTCGCATAAACAAAATTCAACAGGCCTGTTTCTGCCGCCATTATACTAAAATATACATCAAATGGTTTGTCGGATCAATTGAAATACTTTCAGACTGAGTTGCTCAAAAAGAAATTTTCTTTTTTTAATCAGGCATTTAGCAAATAACTGAATTCGATATAAGTTACATGATAATATCGTGTAAATAAGGCAATAAGGTTGTCGTCTTGGGGAAATGAATCTCTACTGAGGTTTAAGAGTGTATGATAAGGTTTTAAAAACCTTATTTTAAAACCCAAACCTTAGTGGAAATTATGTGCATAAGTCTAGGTAACCTTATTAACTTGCTGTTTTTCAATTGTCATCTGATTGATTTATGTCGAACTCAGGTTAAATACGATCCGATGCCAGAGGCATTGGATGCTTATAGAAAAATAGAGGTGGGTATTGGTTCGACTCCGTTGGAGTCGTATGTGTTCGCTTCGAATATTTTCTATAAACATACAAACCCTCTGGGTTTATGAAATGCAACTTGTATTAAATAAATGCCTAATTCATTTTCTTTTTTAAAGTGGTTTTGAGGCCCTGACAAGATAACCGCTATTTAGAATTAATTTGTAATATTGTGGTGATCAGCAAAAATCCTCAATCAGGCTTGATGAAACAATTGATGCCGACAGACAGCGAAATATGGGCGAACTTTAAAAGTGGTGACAATGAGGCACTTTCAATGATTTTTTCCCAAAATTCAAGGCGGCTTTATTTGTATGGGCTGAAACTGACGGCCAACTCTTCAACGATCGAAGATTCCATTCAGGATTTGTTTTCCGATCTGGTCAGGAACCGGAAAAGTCTTGGCGACACCAATAACATCCAGTTTTATCTGTTTAAGTCGTTTAAACGGAGGTTGCAACGGCAACTTCTGAAAGAAAAACGGTATAACCTGAAAGACAATGATCTGGAATACCCCTTCGAAATAACATACTCGATAGAACACGACATCATTCTTGAAGAAAACGCCAGACAAAAAGTCAAGTCATTACAACTGGCTATTAATCAGTTGACTTCGAGGCAAAAAGAAGCTCTCTATCTGAAATTCACTGAAGGTTTGGATTACGAAGAAATTTCGGAAATCATGGACATGAGCATCGAATCGTGCCGGAACCTGATTTACCGGACCATCAAATCGTTGCGCGAATCCCTGACCGAAACCCATAGCAAATCGGTCATTTTATTCCTGATGAGCCAATTACGAAGTAATCTACGGTAACACAAATAAATTTTTCTTCCCTGCCCCCGTGGTTCTTGCAGCGGTTTAACATTGTCCGGATTCATTTTTAAAAAAAAATTTTAATAAAAGTGATGATGTTTTTAAAGTTTATGCCTTTATCTGGGTGTAAACATTAAAAAATTACATGGAAATAAAAACGTACGCTGATTTTACGACCGAGGATTTCATTCTGGACAAGGAATTTGTTTGCTGGGTTTTACTTCCGGATAAGGAAAGCGATCTTTTTTGGCAGTCATTTCTGAAAGATCATCCTGAAAAAGGGGAACAAATCAGGGATGCTGCACTGATAGTCAGATCGTTAAAACCAATTGAATCGGAAGTCTCCGAATCAAACCTGAATACCATCTTCCGAAATATCGAGGATCAGCTTTCCCCCAGGATTGCCGGCAGTTACCGATGGATGAGGTATGCTGCCGGAATAGCATTAGTAATAGCAGCCGGAACTTTGATCTGGATGTCGGTCAGGGTGAACAAACCGTTTCCGATTGAAGCAAGCAATATCGACAAACTGAAGGGTAAAGTGATTTTGGCCAACGGATCGACCAAAGAATTCGAAACTGAAAAAACAATCATCAAGCAAACCGCTTCAGGAGAACTTACCATTAACAACGATACCATTGAGCTGAAAAATACGCAGGAAGTGAAGGAAGATGCTCCCATGAACCAGGTGATCATTCCCTATGGGAAACGATCGGAAATTACACTGGCCGACGGAACTCACATCTGGTTGAACTCGGGAAGCCAGTTGTCGTACCCTTCGGAATTTAGCTCCAAGTCGCGTGAAGTATATTTGTCAGGCGAAGCCTTCTTCGATGTCACACCCGATGCCCATAAGCCATTCTTTGTAGTAACCCGTGATTTTAAGATACGAGTTCTGGGAACGCAATTCAATGTTTCGTCTTACTCCGACGATAAGACTGTCCAAACGGTTTTGGTGAAGGGGAAAGTCGTGGCCAGTAAAAACAAGTTGTTTGCCAAGACCATTGAACTTGAACCGGGAGAACGGATCGTTTACAACAAGGACGACGACAGCATGGTTAAAGACAAGGTCGATGTTCAGCTTTATGCTTCGTGGGTCAACGGCTACCTGATTTTTGAAAACGAGCCAACCACCGAAGTCTTCAAAAAACTGGAACGGTATTACAACCAACACATTATAGTTGACGAGGGACTTGAAAAAAATACATTCTCAGGGAAACTTGATTTAAAAGACAACATCAGGGATGTGCTTGAGAATATTTCGTTTGCCTCCTCAGTTAAAATTTCAGAAACAGAAGGAGTTATCTTAATAAAATAAAACGCCTATGATATATTGACAGTAACCTGAACCAAAATTTGTTGCAAAAAGAAACCGGGATGTGCGACCAAACAGACCCCGGCTTCGATTTCGAGAGTGTTAACTGACCAAAAGGTCATTTTCAAACAAAATCATTCAAATCTATGAAAAAAAAATCGAAAGAGGGGGACATTGTGCAGTGTCTCCACAAAATCTTATTAGTTATGCGTGTAACATTGCTTCTAATTCTTTTGAGCTCAAGTCTGGTTTTTAGTGCAAACAGTTACTCCCAAAATGTTAAGTTTTCATTTCATTTTTCGAATGTCACTGTTAAAGATGTACTGAAAGCCATAGAAGATCAGAGTGAGTTTATTGTCTTCTACCAGGATCAGCAGTTGGATTTAAACCGGAAAGTGAACGTGACTGCCGACAACAGAGCAGTAGAAGATGTCTTAAATCAGTTGTTTTCGGGAACCGAAAATGTGTATACAGTAAAAGACCGCCAGATTATCATTGGTAAATCAGAACGGCAACTGGAGAAAAAAGATGCTTCGTTTGAACGGATGTTCGAACCGGCAACCCAGAATGGTAAAAAGACCATTAAAGGTAAAGTTATTGATCAGAAAGGGGCTCCGCTGCCCGGTGCCAGTGTCAATATCAAAGGAACTTCAATCGGTAACATAACCGATGCTTCCGGCTACTATATCCTGGATGCCAAAGAAGGCGACATCCTGAAATTCTCATTCATTGGGTACAAAGATCAGGAAGTTAAAGTGGGTTCGAAGACTGCTATCGACATTATTCTTCAGGAAGATGTAACCACTCTTGATGAAACTGTGGTTGTAGGTATGGGGAAACAGCGTAAGGCCAGTGTGGTTGGATCTATTTCAACCATTGCGGTTAACGACCTTCGCATCCCGACCCGTTCGCTGACTAACGCTTTAGCGGGACGTATGGCCGGCGCCGTTGTGGTACAGCGCAGCGGTGAACCCGGAAGTGACGATGCCAGTTTCTGGATCCGTGGTATCTCCACCTTTGGTTCAAACCAATCTCCGCTGATTTTGGTCGATGGAGTGGAACGAAGCATGTCGAACCTTTCGGTTGAAGAAATTGAATCGATCTCCATTTTGAAAGACGCCTCGGCAACAGCAGTTTACGGGGTGCGCGCTGCAAACGGTGTTGTAATTGTAACTACCCGCAAAGGTATAGCCCAAAAACCATCGGTAGAACTGAAAATGGAATACGGGATGTCAGATCTTCCCCGTCTGCCCAAATACCTGGATGGCCCCAGCTACGCCCAAATGTACAACGAAGCGTTAGGCCGCGAAAACTATTCACAGGAATACATCGAAAATACCCGCTTGGGTACCGACCCTTACCTTTATCCGAATGTAAACTGGTTCAACGAAATATTTAAAAAATACGGGAGCAATGCTCAGACGACCATCAATGTGAGGGGCGGAGGCGAGGTAGCCCGCTATTTCGTTTCATTCGGTTACCTCGACGAAACCGGTAACCTGAGAAACAGCTCTGAAAATGCCTACGACTCAAACATTGACCTGAAACGTTACAATTTCCGTTCGAATGTTGATGTGACCCTGAATAAATCGTTGAAGATGTACCTCGAAATTGGAGGCCATTTGACTGACCTTCACACTCCGGGTTTGGGATTTGAAACCTGGTACAGCAATTATTACACTCCTGCTGAATTTTTGTTTTACTGGGCCAACATGTCAACACCGCTTTCCTGCCCCGTTCGCGTTCCGATCGGGAAAGACATCGCTGGAAACTATGTTTATGGCTGGGGCGCCCCAACCCAGGTGGGTGAAAAGAACCCTGCCGAACGTTTGCAGGGAACAGGTTTCGATACCAACTACCAAAACCAGATCATGAGCCAGGTAACCATTACCCAGGATTTAAAAAAGATAATTGATGGTTTGCAACTGCAGGCATCCTATTCATTCGATGCTTTTAACTCGACATCAATGCAACGGCGCAAAAACTCTTCAACTTACGGGGTGCAAGGCCGCGACGCAACTACCGGCGAATTAATTGTAAAAGAAGTCGATAAAGGAACAACATTCCTGGGATATAGCAACACCTTGTCGTCGAACCGGGCCAAAGAGATGAAATTCCAGTTGACCTACGATCATGTTTTCCAGGGAATTCACCGGGTAGGATCGTTACTGATGTACCACCAGCGCGACTATATCAATGGGGCAGCATCTTCTGCTATCCTTTCGTTGCCTTACCGGAAACAAGGTATTTCTTTCCGTGCCACTTATGCCTACAACGACCGTTACATGGCTGAATTCAACATGGGTTACAACGGATCAGAAAACTTTCCGGAAGGACAACGTTTTGGGTTCTTCCCGGCAGGTGCTGTCGGCTGGCTGATTTCAAGCGAACCGTTCTGGGAACCTATGAAGAACAAGATCAACCTTCTGAAAATTAAAGCAACGGCAGGTTTGGTAGGTGCTGAAGCATTGCCCAATAACGAACGTTACGGATACCTGTCGGTATATGGCAGCGGCCTGGGTGGCTATATCTTTGGCGAAAACGGAACCTCTTTTGGAGGAACCGGCGAAAACCGGATTGGAGTAACCAACCTGACCTGGGAAAAAGGATTCCAAAAGAATCTCGGGATTGAATTGAGAATGTTCAACAATGCCCTTTCGCTTGATGTTGACTATTTCCACACACGCCGTACCGACATTCTGGTGCAGCGCAAGTCGTTGCCCGACTTTTCAGGTATGAGTTCTGCTCCTTTCGCCAATATGGGTGAAATGATCAACCGCGGTTTTGACGGCACTGTCGAATTCTCAAAACGGTTTCAGGACTTTGGTGTTAAATTGTATGGAAACATGACTTACTGCCGCAACAAGATCCTTGAATACGATGAACCTCAGAAACAGTATGCATACCGGATGCTAACAGGCCAGAAATATGGTCAGCAATTCGGGTTGGTGGCCCAGGGATACTTCGAAAACGACAATGACATTAAAAACAGCCCGATCCAGAAATTCGGGGAATATCGTCCGGGCGACGTGAAATACAAAGACATCAACGGAGATGGAGTCATCACTGTTGACGACCAGGTTCCGATTGGCTATTCAAGTGTCCCGGAATTAGTTTACGGCTTTGGCGTTCAGTTCGATTACAAAGGGTTTGACCTGGGTTTGTTCTTCCGCGGACAAGGCCGTGTTTCCTACGCATTGGGCGGAGCATACATTCCGTTTAACCAGGGCGTTGGTAAAGGCAACCTTTTCGAAGAAGCCCTCGACCGCTGGACCGTGGATAACCCACGTCAGGACGCCCAGTATCCTCGTTTGTACAACGGAACATCGTCAAACAACTGGCAGGCTTCGACCAAAACCATCTATGATGGAAGTTTCCTCCGTCTGGCTGATGTTGAACTCGGGAAAACTTTAAATAAAACTATGCTGGAAAAATTCCACATCAAAGGATTGCGTCTGTATGTTCATGTCAACAACGCTGCAATATTCTCGAAATGGAAAATGTGGGATCCCGAATCTGGTGACAATGATGGGTCAAAATATCCTCTGCAACGCAAGATGAATTTTGGTATCAGGGCTAACTTTTAAATCTTAAAAACATGAAAAACAAACTATTATATATTGGCTTGTTCTTATTCTCTTCGGCGCTTTTTACAGGTTGCGATTACCTGGACAAACAGCCCGACGACATGAAAACCGATGCAATGATCTGGGCCTCCCGGGTTGAAACGGAAGCTTATCTTTACAACGTTTATTCGCAGATTCCGGCTGCCGCTTTACAGCAGGATGACCCCTGGCTGGGGTGCTCCGATGAAATCGACCTGACCTGGAACGTATATGCAACCTATAACATCAACCTGGGCAACTGGAACCCTACAACCAATTTCTACGTGAAATGGGGCAGCTTTTATAAGGCAATCCGGGCTTCTTTCGTTTTCGAAAATAATGTTGATAAATGTCCAGAATTGAGTGACGACCTGAAAAAACAGTATAAAGCCGAAGTAAAATTCCTTCGTGGTTTCTATTACTGGTATATCATCCGTCAATATGGTCCGGCTGTGCTGATTAAAAATGCCACCGAAGTTAACGAAGACTGGAACACCTATTCACGCGCCCCGCTTGACGAATGTGTCGATTATATCAGCCAGTTGATGGACGAAGCTGCCGCAGATCTTCCATTATCATGGAGCGATAATAAAGTATGGCTTGGAAAACCGACCAAACTGGCTTGTAAATCTATTAAGGCTGAAGCCCTGTTGCTGGCAGCCAGTCCGCAATGGAACGGAAATGCTGAATATGCAAGTTTCAAAAATGCGGATGGAACGCCCCTGGCCAATACCACCTACGATGAAAACAAATGGAAAAAAGCTGCAGCCGCCGCATTGGAAGTAATCAACCTGGCCCCGTCAGCCGGCGTCAAACTGTATAAAAACAATGAAAACGGCGACGGAACGGTTTTCAATCCTTACAAATCGGTTCGCGACGTTATTATCAAGAACTGGAACTGCGAAATTATCTTTGGAAGATCCCAGGCCCTTGCAGGACAAAACGGTTGGGCAGTTCATGCCTCTCCGGGTCCAAACAACCTGGGCGGTGTTGGCCCTACTCAACGTGTGGTTGATGCCTTCTACATGAAAAACGGACGGACCATCGACGACCCGCAATCGGGTTATGTTGAAACCGGCTTTGCAACTGATGGCGACGATAACTGGAACCCACAAAACCTGAACCTTACTACTGACCGTGTGAAGATGATTGCTGCTATCCGTAGCGGCGATGCATGGGGTCACCGGCCAGGCGACTGGAACATGTATGCCAACCGCGAACCTCGTTTTTATGCCAGCATCCTGTACAACAAACGGGTTATTCCCCAGCTTACCGACGATGTTGTAAAACGTAACTATTATTCATCTAAAACCCAACAAGACGGTTACGGACGTGTTGAATTGTACTACGGCGGCGTTTCGCGTTCATCGGGTTCCTATACCTTCTACCCACGTACCGGTTACCTGGCCTTGAAGAACGTTGACCCGCAGGCCAACATGAGGGACCGTGTTTACTCGACACCTCACTGCGAAATCTTTATCCGTTACGCCAAAATTCTGCTCAACTACATCGAAGCATTGAACGAATACGACCCGGGCAACGCCGACATTGCCAAATACTGGAACATGATCCGCGAACGCGCCGGTATCCCCGGAATCTTCGATGTTTATCCCGGAATAAAAGGAAATAAAGATCAGCAACGCGAATATATCCTGAGGGAACGTCAGATTGAACTTTGCTTCGAAACCGACCGTTACTTCACTACCCGTCGCAGATGGCTGGCCCACACTCCCGACACCGGTGATGACAATGACGTTTTCCGCAAATACGGAGATGGTGGCCGTTTCTGGGGGATGAATATCAATGGCGGTGCAACCACTACCAATAGCTTTGCTTACACCGGATTCTACACTCGTACAGCTTTCGAAACCCGCGTGTTCGATAAGAAAATGTACCTGTTCCCCATTCCTCAGGCCGAAATTGAAAAAGGAAAAGGACTGGTTCAAAATCCATGGTGGTAATCCAATGTCGAACATTTAAATCAGTAAACATGAAAAAATTTCATTTTCTATATTTAATAGCTTTTGTATCGCTGCTGTTCTTTTCGTCGTGCGAAAAAGGCATCGAAACGGTTGATTATGACAGTACAATTTATCTGCCACTGTCGGGACCTTCAGCTCAAACCGCTTTACTGGGCGAGTCGGCGTTCAAGCTTGGCGTTTACCACGCCGGGATAAACCAGCCTACTAAAAATGTGACCGTCACTCTTGGCCTGGATGAAGCCGCGGGAGCAACCTTTATTGCTCAGAATGACGGTTATGAAATACTTCCGTCGTCGTATTACTCCCTTCCCGAATCATCGGTAAAAATTGAAAACGAAAGAGCTTTCTACCAGATTAGCCTGAAGGGTATCGACGTGAATTTCACCGACAAGAAGTATATTCTGCCCATCAGCATTCAAAGCGTAGACCAGGATGTAACGGTGAGCGAAACCCAAAAAACGGCTATTTTGCAGTTTACCCGTTTCCGCAACGTGTACGAAGCCAAATACAAAGCTTACGGACAGACTGTTTTGTCGGGAACCACTGATACTGATAAAGCTAAGATTGATGAAGTGATCACTTCAACTTCGGTTGATGCCAATACCATCAAGGTAAAAGGCGCTGCTGCCAACATGAACCTGTTGCTGAGCGTCCAGAACGGACAGGTGCAGATTACCGGCGCTCCCGGATCAGAAGCTTTCAACATTGCAAACACTGCCGGAAAAACCAGCACTTACACCGGCAGCTTCAATGAAGATTTTCAATGTAATCAGGGTACTTATACATTGTACTACACTTACACTGCATCCGGCAAACAAATGGATGCAACTGTCGAACTGAAATTCTGGTTCTAAACCCGTTTTTCCCCCGATAAACAAATACCCGGCGATCAAAAGTTTTACTCTGTTCTGCCGGGTATTTTTTATTCTGTAGATAACAATGCCGTTTCAAAATTCATTAGGTAAGTCATCCTGAACTTGTTTCAGGATCTCATCGGCGAAGAGATGCCGAAACAAGTTCGGCATGACGTTGCGACAAAAGTTCGTTGACACGGCACTCGTTTTTTCACTTTTGAGACAGCCCTGTATCCCTAAACCCAAGTATAACCAACCATGAGAAACAAACTGATAATAGGTCTGTTACTGCTTTTTGCCGGAAGAACAGCAGCACAGGAATCGGGTTATGACCAGTTGTGGAACGATCCGGAAGTAAAAGAACACATTGAAAATAACATTGAAAGATACCGGAAAGGCAACGCGATAATCGTAATTGTTGGTAAAGACGGAAAACCTGTGCCCAACGCTGAGGTTACCATAAAACAACAATCGCACGAATTTTTGTTTGGTTGCAACCTGTTTGCTCTGGGACAACTTCAAACGCCAGAGCTCAACCAAAAATACGAAACTGCTTTTGCGAACCTGTTCAATTCGGCAACCGTTCCGTTTTACTGGGGAAATCTCGAACCGGAAGAAGGAAAACTAAATTTCAAAGAAGGCTCATCGCGCGTTTGGCGCCGTCCGCCTCCCGATCAACTGGTGAAGTGGTGCAAGCAACACAACATTGCCCCCAAGGGACATGCCCTGATGTATGCCAAAAACATGTTCATGCCCGGTTGGACCGAGCGGAACAACCCTGAAGTATTCCTTCGCCAGGCTCATAAACATATTGCCGGAATTGCCAAACGCTACGGCGATACTTTCCCGATCTGGGATGTTGCCAATGAGGAAATCCCACGCCTGAAGAATCCCGGCCAGTGGCACAACGTTCCTGACGATTACCTGGAATGGTGCTTCCGCGAGGCTGAATGCCTGTTCCCCAAAAACGTAAAAATGCTTTACAACGACGGCACTGAGGAAGTCCACAAAAATTTCGATGAGTACAAAGCATTGTTCTACCGGTTGATGAAGCAACAAATCAGGGTTGACGGCATGGGAATACAGTTCCATATTTACGGACTAAAGTCGATGCTTGAGGGGAAATTATATTCCCCGAAAGAATTATTCAACGTTTACGATAAGTTAAGTCAGTCAGGCTTACCGTTGTATATAACCGAAATAACCATTCCCGGGAAAGGTGAAAACGGAGCCGCCCTTCAGGGCAAAATTGTAGAAAACCTCTATCGTTTGTGGTTCAGCACGCCCAACATGGCCGGCATTACCTGGTGGAACCTGGGCGATGGAACCGCTTTCGAAGAAGAAAACAAGGCAATGGGTGGCCTGATCGATGAAGAAATGAACCCTAAATCCGCTTACCAGGCACTCGACAAACTGATTAACCAGGAATGGAAGACAAATGCAACGTTCAAAACAGGTTCTGACGGGAATGTTCTTTTTCGCGGATTTCACGGGAAATACCTTGTCCGTGTTTCTGTAAACGGAATCAGCAAAGAGTTTCCCTTTGATCTGAAAAGTGGGGAAAAAGTGACCAAGGGTACCTTTCAATTCAAGTAAAAATCAAAAATATCAACAATGAAACAACTTACTATCAGCATATTAATACTAACAACAATTATTGCATCGGGCATGTTGGGGCTGGCCGCCAACAAAGGCACAAAGCCACAGTACGCCAAAACCAACATTGCCGATTTGGTACTGATCTATCAGGGCGGTGCGCACCGCAACATGGAATGGACCAAAGACCAGTTTGCCCCTTATGTAGTTCACCAGAATCAGAAGGGCAAAAAAGACTGGTTGTTCGATGGGTTCCTGTTTCTCGAATTCAAAGACGGCAAAGGCCGCAATTATGCTCCCGGGTATGAAAAAGAAGCAGCCCGGCGCACCGAATGGGAATGGCTGATGGAACGCCAGTTCGAGAAGGACAAAGCTTTTTCGGCGCTCGACCAGTGCATCGATGAGCAGATCAAACAAATGGGCAAACCTTCGTTCCGGCATAAGCTGATTGTCGGGATTCCGGCGCCGGTAAAAGGGCAAAAAGACTGGGGAGACCTTGATCGTCCGATGGATTTTTCCAAAAATGAAGATTGCATCGAAGCCTGCAAATGGTACATCGACCGTTTCCTCGACCGCTTCCAAAAAGAAGGTTACCAGCACCTCGACCTGCAGGGTTTTTACTGGGTTCCTGAAAACGACGGGCCTTATGCCGATATTCTTCCTCAGGTGGGCGATTACATCCGTTCGAAAAACCTGCGCCTGTTCTGGATTCCCTACTGGCGTGCTGTGGGATTCGACAACTGGAAAACCGACAAATTCGATTTCGCTTACATTCAGCCCAATCATTTTTTCAATAAGACAATCAGCTATGAACGGTTGGATGCTGCATGTGCCTTTGCCAAAGGAACCGACATGGGGCTCGAAATGGAGTTCGACGAAAGTGCACTGGTGGGAGCAAAAAACAGCAAACGCGATCGTTTGGTCAGCTACATCACCGCTTTTGAGGATCACGATGTTTTCCGCAAAGC
>CAZAVU010000052.1:26405-27474 GCA_964488805.1 uncultured Odoribacter sp.
GTATGATGTTGGAATACAACATCTGTGTGCGCGCACATAAACACTGTTTTTAAACACAATGAATACAACCATTAATCTACTTAATCATTGTAATACAACGATTTGAAAAAATAGAGGAAACCCGTTCCCTGAAATTTGTGTGTGCGCACACAGATTTAGATAATAATTGATAATCATTTATTTATATTTGCATGATCTGAGTCATAAAACGAACAGTCAGTCATGAGCGCAAAAAGGATAACCATACAGGACATTGCCCGCCACGCCAAAGTATCGGCCGGAACCGTCGACCGGGTCATTCACAACCGGGGAAAAGTGTCGGATGACAAAAGGAAAAAAGTTGAAGACGCCGTCAGGGAACTTGACTTCAACCCCAACCTGCTGGCCCGCGCCCTGGCCATGAAAAACCAGTTCACCGTTTGCAGCCTTTTCCCGCAAAGTTTCCCGGAGAACGAATACTGGCATTTGCCCAAACTGGGAGCGGAACTGGCAGCCGACAACCTGAAGGATTTCGGGTTTTTCCTCGATACTTTTTATTACAGTCTTTTTGACGAATCGTCGTTTGTTGAAGCGGCAAACAACATCATCGAACTCGAACCCGACGGCGTGATCCTGGCGCCCCTGTTCATCAAGGAAAGCATCTTGTTTATTCAGAAACTGGAAGAAGCCAATATCCCATACGTATTTATTGACGCGACCATTCCCAATCGGAAAAACATCAGTTACATTGGTCCCGATGCCGAACGAAGCGGCTTTGTAGCCGGAAAGCTTCTCAGTTCAACGCTTCAGCCCGGAGATCCGGTTTTAATCCTGAACATTGTCAAAGGAATGGAAAACTCGGCCACACTGACCCAGATTGAAAAGGGCTTTTGCGACTATTTCGCAACCAGCCAAACCCTGGAACAACACCCCATCAACACGTTAATTATCAATTCCACGGATGAATCTGTCATTTCGCAGGAGCTGACCAAATTTTACATCAAAAATCCTGACATTAAAGGGGTTTTTGTTACCACGTCGAAAGCTCATGTGGTTGCCGAATTTCATCGGAAACATGACCTGAACATCC
>CAZAVU010000053.1:0-27262 GCA_964488805.1 uncultured Odoribacter sp.
AACATTATGTTACGAGATTCAAAATATTTCGAAGAAGTTGACCAGTACCTGAACGCAGAATTATCAGGTCCCGAGTTGGCTGAATTTCAGATTCAACTAGAGCAAAATTTAGACTTGGCCAACGAGCTGGCTCTCCACCTGGAAGTGGAAAAAGCTCTTAGCGAAAAAGATATTTTTGATCTCCGGGAAAAATTAAATCATATTATTCATCAATCTGATGAAAGTTCGTATAGCTTTGGTTTAGCAGAAGAATTCTGTTCCTGCCAGAATCTTGATTATCAGATTGAATTGGAGAATATCCTTAATTTCAAGCATTCGCTTCCCAAAATCCATCTCTATCAACACAAAATCAGTGCGAAAGAAACGATTCACCAATTCTACAAAGAGCAATTCATTGATTCTGAAACAAGTGAAGAGGATTCCTTCTCGCCTTATGAAAAAGAGATCTTTAACGAGGTGCAAAATGCTTTGGATGAGCATGATATATGGGATCTCCGGGCAAATTTAAAACAAATTGCAAAAGCAATGCCTGCTCATCAATACTCGATCGAAGAAATCGACCGATACATTGAAAATCAGTTAGATGCAGATATATTATCGCAGTTTGAGCAAGAATTATCAGTAAATCCTATTCTTGTAAAAGATGTTGATCTGATCAAAGAAACTAATACCGCTTTGGCTGAGCAGGATATAATGAACCTGAGAAATTCATTAAAAGAAATTCAAAAATCAGGTTTTAGCACAAAGGTCAGAGTTGAAGAAATTGAAGGTTATTTAAACCACGAGCTCACGGAAGAGGAAATGGCAGCATTTGAAGCCGAATTATCTGCTAATCAAAACTTAGCAACAGAGATTGACCTTATCCGGGATATCGATCAAGCCATAAATGAAAAAGAGATCATGAAACTGAGGGAAAATCTTCAGCTTATCGGAGGCAATATCGCTTCTGAAAATCTGACAGAACGTTCATTCAGCACGAAATTCAAGGCCAAAAAGGTAGTACTCTCGACCGTTGCAGCATCATTAATCCTCCTTTTAGGTATCACCGGGCTTTTGAACCGACAGGCTTCAGATGGATTGTATCATGATTTTTACAACACCTATCAAACAACAGGAATTGTTCGTTCTGCCAGTGTAACAACCAACCAAAAACTTGCATCTGCACTACAAAAGTTTGACAATCAAGAATATGAAGATGCATTAAAGCTGTTTCAGGAAGTCATCTCAAACGATCAGAACAACATAGTGGGGCATTTTTATGCTGGGGTTTCATTCCAGGAAACAGGGAAGTACAAAAATGCCATCAAGGAATATGAAACGGTTGTTGTAGATAAGGATAACTTATTCTTCGAGCAGGCAGAATGGTATATCGGGTTGTGTTACCTGCAAACCAATGAAGACAAAAAAGCCTACAAACAATTCAAAAAAATATCAAGTTCTGAAGGATTTTATAAACAAAAGGCACAAGCAATCCTCAGAAAAATGAAAAAAACAGAAGAATAAACCATTAAATAGTTCATAAATAAGCAAATAAGTTCTCGTTATATTAATGATTAATACTAGTTCTCTAATTATCAATGTTCAATGTTCTTAATGATTAATCTTAGTTCTTAAATTATCAATTGTTCTTAAATTTTATTGTTGTTCGTTACAGATCGGTAATCGCTTAATACTTGGTCCTTTATTATCCTTGTTCATGTTCATTTCAAGTATTTCCGAAACCCAGTCTGGTTTTAGAAAGTTAGTTATAAAATATATTTCATCAGCATAAGCCCGGTTTTTATCGGGCTATAGTTGTTTATAGACCGATCGACGCCAGAAATGATCTGGTCATTCATTTAATTTTATCAGGCTGGATAAAATACACGAGCATAATAAAATACAGGACAATTAATCCAGATAAAAGCAGGGCTCCCCGCCCCAGGTAATCACCGTAATTGGTATAGAAAGTAATTGTATTATTCGACGACATCGAATTTCGAAGTGCCTCAGTCCTATTCAAGGCCGACTTTTTCAAAACATCACCACGCTGATTAATAAAACCAGAAATGCCGGTATTGGCACTTCTGGCTATACTCCGGCGAGTTTCCACTGCCCGAAGTCTTGAATAGGCAAAATGCTGCCATGTTCCCGGAGCATTTCTCCACCAACCATCATTTGTGAGTACGACCAACATACTGGCCCCTCTTTTTACCAAGTGCCCGGTATGCTCTCCGAATGAAGATTCAAAACAAATCAACGACCCGATCTTAACCGAATCATTCACCAGAAATAATTCAGATTCGTTACCGGCAGTTAAACTGCCACTCATTCCGCCCAATCGAAGTATAAAGCGGTCGATAAAAAACAAATATCTCTGAAAGGGCATCTTCTCAACACCACTCACCAAAATGGTTTTGTGATTTATTTGGGTATTCTCCGTCTTTTGGACCATCAGTGCCGAGTTGAAAATATCGTAGTAATAACGACCATCGGCTGATTGTCTCGTGGTTGCTGATCCGACAACTCCTTTCGGAAGCCGCTTTTGAGTGATGGCGCCACCGATAAATCGAACCGTAGGAAACCTGTTAAATATTCCGGATAATTTTTGCAATGCCCTGCTTTCAAGCTGCATTGAATCTTCCCACATTTCCGGCAATGAAGTTTCCGGAGCAACAATCAAATCTGTTGAATCAGTTACTTCCAAATTTGCTAACTGGACTAACTGTTGAACCTGCTTTTGCGGACTCACGCTGGAAAATTTTTCAGTATAGGGATCAATATTGGGCTGCAATATCACGACATTCTGAAGAACTCCCTTTTCCTCATAGCTATTATAGCGAATGACTGACCAACAGACCGGTATAAAAACCATCCCAACAATACCAATGGCCCTCCCAATCGATTTCCGTACATTTTTCTCAGATAAACTTTTGATAAAAAGAAATATCAGAATATTGGATATCAGTATCCATAACGAACCACCCAAGACGCCTGTAAATTCGTACCACTGAATAACTTTCACCGAATTGGCGAACCCGTTTCCCAGAGTTAGCCAGGGCCATTGAACATCCCAGTTATGATGCAAGAATTCAAAGCTCAACCAAAATACGGGCAACGAAAAATAAGCCGGTAAAGCTCCAAGCTTCCGGCGTACCAAATGACGCAGCCACCAAACGCCATTCATGAGCAAGGCATTTAAAGTCACAATAAGCAACATTCCCGGTATGGAAACATGACCTACCCACCAGGTTGAAAGCAAATTCCATAGTAAAAATGCAGGAAAAGAAAGTATGAAGATCCATTGAATCTGTTGATACCCATTCTTTCGAAGAAACCGATCTTCAGCCAGCATCAATGGAACAAATGCAAAAAGCAAACTCACTCCCTGACAGGGCACCATCCATGGAATGCTCAGCAACAATCCGGTAAACATTGAACAAAAAAGTAGATGTTGCCTTTTCATCAGCAGCAAGTTGACTGAATTCACTCCTTTACAAAGCTTTGAAAATATTTAGACGCAGTTGATTACCGGCGTCGGATCCCCGGTTTTCCCAGATCGGTCGAAGATAAATTCAACTTTTCCAACTTCCAGGGCAGCCCAACCAGCCTGGTTTACCAGAACCGGTTTTCCATCGGCATTCTTCAAAACCGATGGTTTATCCAGGAAGGTATGGGTGTGACCGCCAACAAACAGGTTGGTGTATCTGGTCAGTGGAGCCAGGGTCATGTCACTTATTTTTTCGTGTTCGTATGAAAATCCCAGATGCGATAAACAGATAACCAAATCACAGCCATGGCCTTTTTTTAACAACCGTTCCATCTCCAGGGCCACTTTTAACGGGTCGAGATAGCGGGTGTTACCGTAATTCTGCTTCCCTACCAGACCATACAATTCGACCCCCAACCCGTAAATCCCGATCTTCAGGCCACCTCGTTTCAGGATGTGATGAGTTTTGACATGTCCGGATAAAACAGTATCCGAAAAATCATAGTTACTTGACACCAATGGGAAGGAAGCCAGACGAACTGCCGACAATATATCGCCCGGGCCATTGTCGAATTCATGATTTCCAATGGTTCCGGCATCATATCCCATCTGGCTCATCAATTTAATAATCAAATCGCCCTTGAAATAATTAAAATAGGGAGTTCCCTGAAACATATCGCCTGCATCGAGCAGCAAAAAGTTCGGATTTTCCTTACGGCTCTGATTCACCATGGAAGCAATCCTGATCAATCCTCCTTTCCCCGGATATTCGGCGTGAGTTTCAGGAAATGGATCAATGTGGCAGTGCATATCATTGGTGTGCATCACGGTCAGTTTCACCAGTTCACCGGAAGCAAATAAATCCTGAGGAATAAGGCCTAGCGACAAGGCGCCTCCGCCAAGCAACGATTGTTTTAAGAAAGTCCTTCTATTGCTCATGAAAAATCCTCCCGTCCTCTTTTACATCAATGATTCCTCCACGTTTATATTGTTCGCCCAAAGCCTGGATCAAAATATCCCTGATTTTCATCCGGGTGTTGATTCGTTCCATCGAATTAGCCAGCATACTCATCTGATCGCCCCCATTGGCAATGTAATCATTGGTAACCAGCCAATATCCCACATTAGGGTCAACATTCTTTCCCGCAATTTTCAGGGTTCCCAGTTTCTCATTCTTTATCCCTATACGCAACCCGGCAATGCCCTCTCCTCCTCTGGCAGCAATACGTTCGGCCATTTTTTCTATCGATTCGCCTGAAACCTTGAGCAGAACCATCTCATTTTCGAAAGGCATCAATTCGAAAATCCGACCTACCGTTATTTCACCCTGAGGAAGTGACGCCCTTAAACCTCCATAGTTTACATACGCAGCAACAGGCCTGACCGCCAGTTTTTGTTTATCGCAGTAGTGGGTCCCGTATTCCAGAAGAACATCGGCCACCAGGTTTGTCAGTTTACTTTCCGGTTTATCTTTAATAAGAGGAGCTGCACTAACTGCCACTAACTTAGACATATCCTTTGCAATGCTATCTCTGAAAGGTATTACCATTGACAGTGCACCCGAATCGATGGTACTATTTTTGAAGTCAACCCAACAATTTGTGGCATTGATCTGTGTTACCGTCAACCGATGCGAGCAGGAAAATAAGAATAAAATAACAGAAAGGCCGAAGAACAAACGACGCATTGAAGTATATTTAAATCTGAAATTCATATCGTTTTAATGCTACATCAGGCATAAAGATAAAACAAAATAGACGTAAAATTTTATTTGCATCAAAACATACAGAAACAGATGGGTCCATTCGTATTTTCAAAAATTAACTACCATAACATATACAGAATCACTGTTGTAACGATCCTGATTCTTTGGGGATTAAAGTTATCAGCCCAGGAATATCAAACCATTAAAGCTCAAAAGGGCGACGGCATCTACTCGGTACTGAAACAGAATGGATATGCGCCTTCAAAGTACATGAAACAATTCATTGAATTGAACAAAGATGAGCTGGGCAAGGATAATTCGTTGATAGCAGGACACGAATACCGGCTGCCGGCAAAAAAAGGCAAATCAGCCAATTCGTCTAAAAATCAGCCAACTACAGAAAAAAAAGTCATAAAAGAACCTGTAAAGGAGATTTTTGAAATTTTTGGCCCCAAATACCGGGAAGTTACCTTAAAAAATACAGAGCTTTCAGGAGCCATATATTTCCTGATGAGTGGACATGGAGGTCCAGACCCCGGGGCAATGGGTTCGCTGAATGGACACAGCCTTTGTGAAGACGAGTACGCCTATGATGTAACCCTTCGGCTGGCACGAAATCTGGCCGAACATGGCGCAACAGTCTATATGATTATTCGCGATCCCGACGACGGCATTCGGGATGAAGAATACCTCACTCCCGATAAAGATGAAGTATGTTATCCCAACAGCGAAATTCCGCTCAATCAGCTTGCCCGGCTCCAGCAAAACACCAACGCAGTAAACGATTTGCATGCCCAAAACAAAGGGAAATTTCAACGGCTGGTGGTAATTCACGTCGATTCCAGACAAAAAGAAAAAAATATTGATGTTTTCTTTTACTACGACAAGGGGAGCAACTCTGGTAAACGACTGGCCAATACTCTTTTGCGAACCATTGACCAGAAATATGCCAGGTATCAGCCCAATCGGGGTTATAACGGATCGGTTTCCGAACGCAATCTATATGTCATCAAAAACTCGCTCCCACCATCAGTTTTTATTGAACTGGGAAATATCAACCATTCCCGCGATCAGCAACGTTTTATCATTCCCGACAACCGGCAGGCAATTGCAAACTGGCTATGCGACGGATTGATACAGGACTACAAAAAGAGCATCAAATAATACTGATTTTCAGAAGTTTTTGAACGATACTGATCCGGCAAAAGAATACGTTCAATAGTTATTCCCCGGAAAGATTGGGTTTCAGAATTCGAAATCGTCGTTTTCGAACTGAATATACCGGGCAGAAAGATGTCCGATCAATCGGGCAAATCCTTCGGCCGTTTTTTGTGTTTGTGCGGTAATTTCAGCTTTCTTAATTTTCAGGAGCGCCACGCCATACAAGGCATTCAGGCAAACTTCAACCTCATTCCCGTGTGTCATTCCCAACCGTTGCTCAAAATCGAGAATCGCATCCCGGTTTTGCAAATACAGTCTGACGTATTCCGGATCGTTCTGAACTTCGAGCATCTTCAGGTGAAACTCATTTAAATCATTGACCTGATTGACAATAGCCTGCAGGTGACCTTTCTCCTGAATGTGTTCATGTTTCATGGCCGCAGCCAAGTTATTATACCACGAAGCTATCTGTTTAAGCGTATTTTCATCAGCAGTGAACCGCCGGACCAACTGCTGTTCAATTTTATCAGCATCCAGAGAGCAGGCTCGAAGCAAGTCTTCAACCTGCCACATGTACAAAACATATTCAGCAACATTGGTTTTACGTTTTTCCTGAGCAATGATCATCAAGACAAAAGTTTAAAGTGAAAATGCAAAAACATAAGCCCGATCTCACTGAGCTAAGAGTTAAAGAATTCGTCCAGATCGCGGCGTTCCTTCTTGGTAGGCCGACCGCTCCCCCGTTCGCGGGTAAAGAAGCTCATGTTCTTTTGTGCTTCCAAAATTTCGAGTTCCGAAGCCGGTGTCGTTTCCACCATAAATTCGAGAACCAGCTTGGCTGCCAGACGGTTTTCGGTCAGGGCAACTACTTTATAACTTCGGGTAATTGGCGGACGTTTCAATTGAATGGTTTCCCCCTCTTTTATCTCGCGCGAAGGTTTGACACTGATACCATTAATCAAGACTTTGCCTTTCCTGCATTCATCGGCAGCCAGGCTACGTGTCTTGAAAAGGCGAACTGCCCAAAGCCATTTATCGATACGAACACCTTCAGCCATTGATGTTTCTATTCTTTCTTTTTGTTGAAAAAGGTCATGGTCTGATTGATCCCAATCGTCCCGAAGCTTTTGATGATCTCAACAGAGGTGTCTATAAGGGCCGGAAGTTCAAGTTTCTCCTGTTTGTCCCATTCACCCAGAACATAATCAATTTGTTGACCCTGCCTGAAATTGTCACCGATTCCGAACCGAAGACGGGCATAATTTTGGCTTCCAATCAGTTGGGCTATGTTTTTCAGGCCATTGTGGCCGGCATCGCTTCCTTTGGCCCGTAGCCGTAATGTGCCAAGAGGTAAGGCCAGATCGTCAACAATAACCAACAAGTTCTCAATACTGATGTTTTCCTGTTGCATCCAGTAATTTACAGCCTTCCCGCTCAGGTTCATGAAAGTAATTGGTTTCAGCAAAACAAAAGTCCTTCCTTTGAACTTAAATTCGCTCACCCAGCCATAACGACCGTCGCTAAAAACAACATTGGACGCCTCAGCGAGAGCGTCCAATATTTTAAATCCTATATTATGCCGGGTATTTTCATATTCTTTACCCGGATTTCCTAATCCTGCTATCAGGTATTTCAAGGCAATTAACTTTTAAATTGATTAACCTTTACCTTTTGCAGCTCTTGCAGCTCTTGTTACCATGATGGTTGCAATCGGCACTGCTTTTGCATTAAGGAATTCGATATTATCTCTCTGAAGAGCACCCACTTTAATACTTTGACCCAAATCCAGATCATCAATATTAATCGAGATAAAATCAGGAAGATCTTTAACCAATGCTTTTACTTTCAGAGTTCTCAGGTTGAGTTTCAATTTACCCCCTTTACGCATACCCTTGGCAAAACCTTCAACTTTAACCGGGATTTCAACTTTTACTTTCTTTGTTTCAGAAGTTTTCAGGAAGTCGATGTGCAGCAACTGTTCTTCAACCGGATGGAATTGTGTATCCTGCACAATTGACTGATAAACAGTTCCGTCGATATCCAAATCAACCAAATGTACGCTTGGAGTGTAAATCAGCGGTTTGAAGTCTTTCTCCAAAGTATAAAAATGGATTGCTTCTTCGCCTCCATAAAGTACTCCCGGTACGAATCCTTCTGAACGAAGTCTTTTGGCTTCTTTTTTACCAACAACTTCTCTTTTTGTTCCTTTAATCGAAATTGATTTCATTTTTCTTTTTTAAATGTTTGAATTATGGTACTCAGTCCTCCCTTTTCGATGAAAGGGCAAACAGCATGCATAACATGTGCTCCAGGAAAAAGCGGTGCAAATATATACAATTAACCGTAATACAACGAACTAATTGATTGATTTTTATAAACTCTTTCGATAGCTTCGCCCATTGCTTTGGCAATCGGGATGTATTTAATTTTTGGCGATTCCTTCTTTCCCGGGATTGAATCGGTGAAATAAACCTCGGTCAGGGCCGAGTTTTCAATATTCTCGTAAGCCAGGCCCGAAAGAAGTCCGTGAGCAGCAAAGGCGCGAACACTGTTAGCTCCTTTTTCCATCATCAAATCAGCAGCTTTTGCGATGGTTCCAGCGGTATCGATCATATCGTCCACCAAAATGACATCCTTGCCTTTTACTTCGCCGATTAAGGTCATGCTATCAATCACGTTGGCTTTTGCTCTGGATTTATGGCAAATAACCATATCGGTCCCGAGCATTTTGGCATACGTGTTAGCCCGTTTGGTTCCGCCCACATCAGGCGAAGCAATAACCAGGTTTTCGAGTCCCATTTTACTGATGAACGGGATAAACAGCGATGATGCATATAAATGGTCGACCGGTACATTAAAGAAACCCTGAATCTGATCAGCATGGAGATCCATGGTAATGATACGGTCAGCGCCGGCAGCCGAAAGCAAATCAGCCATCAATTTGGCGCCAATCGATACTCTTGGTTTATCTTTCCGATCCTGACGTGCATAGCCAAAGTAAGGAATTACCGCAATGGTTTTGTAAGCCGAGGCACGTTTAGCTGCATCAATCATCAGCAACAATTCCAGCAGGTTATCGGCTGGCGGGGGGGTCGACTGGATGATAAATACGTGCGAACCACGAATGGTCTCTTCATAACAAGGTTCAAATTCTCCATCCGAAAATACCGGACAAGAGGATTTCCCCATTTCGACACCCAAACTGTCACAAATTCGCTGGGTTAAATCCACACTTTTTGTACACGAAAAAATCTTAAGAGGAGCGTTTTTTGACATGTCTTCCTTTTTAAAGTTGTGTTTCTGGAATTGCGGGCAAAGGTAAAAAAAACTTACGCATATCTCTTTAAAATACAGCCTAAGTTAACTCACCCTCGCCTGAAATACAACGGCACAAATCACATAAATACCAGTAATCAAACGAACTAACTATTTTTATTTACATTTTGTATGAAAGAAATTATCTCTTCCCGGCCCGTTCCTTCGAGCGACGAACTAACAATCATCGGAGGCAACTCTTCCCATAACATTTTCAATTCCTGACAATAAGCTTCCACATTCTTAGCTGCGGTAACCTTACCGATTTTATCGGCTTTCGTAAAAATTATGGCAAACGGAATCTGATTCTCGCCAAGCCAGGTAATGAAATCAACATCAATCTTCTGTGGAGTGTGTCGAATATCAATCAAAACAAACAAACAATACAGGTTCTCGCGGTGAAGAATGTACTTGCTTATTAATTTCTGAAATTTTTCCTTGACTGAAAGCGAAATTTTGGCATATCCGTAACCGGGCAAATCAACCAGATACCAACTATCATCAACAATGAAATGATTGATTAACTGGGTTTTCCCAGGCAATGCCGAAACTTTGGCCAGACTATTCTGCCCAACAAGCATATTGATGAGCGATGACTTGCCCACATTCGACCGCCCGATAAAAGCATATTCGGGCTTATCGGGCGAGGGGCATTTCTGCACATCGGTATTACTGGTTAAAAATCGGGCCTGTTTAATCATCGAATGTACTACTGAAGGTTAATGTTGATCAGTCAATGTAAACTTCGAGCAACTTTACAAGGGTCGATTCTGGTTTTAATTTCACACTCTCGACAGATGCCGGCAACAGAATTGTTTCGCCCTTGGCTACCTGTTCCGTACCCAACTCAGTTTCAACGGTTAAATTTCCTTCCACACAAATATAGATTACAAAAGAATCTAGCTTGCAGTAGTCTTTTTCAACAGCCGCATTCAACTCCAACACATTCGTAGTGAAATACTTGCACTTAACCAACTCAACCGATTCGTTTACTTTAGGTTCGTATTTGGTTTTGTATTCGGGGTAAAGCGTATAATCGATGGCGTCCAAAGCCAGTTCGGTATGTAATTCACGCAGATTGCCCTTATCGTCGCAGCGATTGTAATCGAAAATCCGGTAGGTCACATCCGATGTCTGCTGAATCTCAGCCAAAAGAATTCCTTTCCCGATTGCATGGACCCGTCCGGCAGGAATATAAAAGACATCGCCGGCAGAAACTTCCTCAAAATTCAGGATATCAGTCAATTCAACCTTTTCAAGTTTTTCGAGGTATTCTTCCTGGTTAACCTGCTTTTTGAAGCCCGACTGAAGTTTCGAGCCCTGATCGGCCTGCAGCACATACCACATCTCGGTTTTTCCATAGGCATTGTGACGGGCTTTCGACATTTGATCATCGGGATGAACCTGGATCGACAGATCGTCGTTGGCATCGATAAACTTAATCAGAAGCGGGAATTCGACACCAAATGCTTCATACACTTTATCGCCAACCAGATCGCCCATGTAAACCTCAATCAGTTCATCCAGACTGTTTCCGGCAAGGTAGCCGTTCGAAACTACCGAAACGTTACCATCAACTCCTGAAAGTTCCCAGCTCTCGCCACAATTGGGCAAAGCGCCGAAATCTTTGTTCAATACCGATTTTATTTTATTTCCGCCCCAGATTTTGTCCTTGTAAATGGGCATAAACTTCAGTGGATACAATCCTTCCATGCGTTAAGGAATAATTAAATTTAAAAATTCAGTTTATATGCAAGCCGGGACGACTAAAATTCAAAGTCAACAGCAGCCCGGGAAATTGCATGTTGTCCAATAAGTTCAGTCACTTTCACATGTTCAGGGTGAACGCGGTAAACATCAAGCTGATCGGTATCTTCGAAGTGTGTAATGAGGCAAATATCGTATGATTTTGCTTCCAACTCGTAATTAACGCCAACCTCAATGTGTTTTAATTCAGGAATTTTACCGGAAAGAGAAAGTAAAGCATCCTCGATCGAACCGATTATATCCTGTTTTTCACTATCGGAGTCGTATTTTTTAAGCTTGAATAATACAACATGGTTAATCATAACAACAATTTTTTAATTTTTTCACAGGCGAAGTTAGCATTTTCTGCCCTCCGAAACACAATGTCAGTTTTTACTTATTGAAAAGCCGCAGTCTTCATTATCTTTGATGAAAAACATTACCTATGCTAGTCATTGGAATTGCCGGAGGTACCGGTTCCGGGAAAACAACCGTTGTCAGGAAGATCATCGAGAAGCTCCCTCCCGGCGAAGTCGCCGTGATTTCTCAGGATTCGTATTACAAAGACAACAGCCATCTGACGCCGGAAGAGCGGCAAAAGATCAATTATGACCACCCGGCATCGATCGAATTCGACCTTCTGGTCGAACATATTCTTCAGCTAAAAGCCGGATTGACAGTTCGGGAGCCCATCTACTCGTACCACACCTGCACCCGGTCGGAAGAAACCCGTGAAATTCAACCCCGTCCGGTCATCATTGTCGAAGGAATCCTGGTCCTCTCTCCGGCAATCCTGCGCGAACAAATGGCCATCAAGGTATATGTGGATTGCGACTCCGATGTGCGTTTATCGAGAGTCATCCAGCGCGATATCGTCGAACGGGGGCGGAGTATTCAGATGGTGCTCGACCGTTACGCCAATACCGTCAGGCCTAGTCACATCCAGTTTATCGAACCGACCAGGCAGTTTGCTGACATCATTGTTCCTGAAGGCGGAAATAATATGGTGGCTATCAATATTTTGACCAATTACATACTCCAAAACATCAAATAAATGTTTGAATCACTTTCCAGCGAAGATATTCTGTTTATCGACATCGAAACAGTGCCCCAAACAGATGATTTCAACCAGTTATCTGAACAATTTCAGCACCTGTGGGATAAAAAGTCTGTTTATTTCAGGGACGAAAACCAACAGGCAGCCGACGTTTATGAAAGAGCCGGCATATATGCCGAATTTGGGAAAATCATCTGCATCTCGGCAGGTGTCATAATCCAGAAAAACGGTGAACGGTTCTACCGTGTAAAATCATTTCACGATCAGGATGAGAAAAAGCTGCTGTCGGCCTTCAACGATATGCTCGAAAAATTCACGGCCAATCCCGGCAAAAAACTCTGTGCCCATAACGGACAGGAATTCGATTATCCGTACATCGCCCGCCGCACCTTGATCAATGGTCTGCGGATTCCCAAAATTCTCGACATCTCAGGAGCAAAACCCTGGGAAATAAAAGACCGCCTGCTCGACACCCTGCAAATGTGGAAATTTGGAGACTATAAAAACTACACTTCGCTTGACTTGCTGTGCGCCGTATTTAACATTCCAACCCCCAAGGACGACATTGACGGAAGCCAGGTCGCCAAAGTTTACTATCAGGACGGGGACCTCGACCGGATTATCCGGTACTGCGAAAAAGACACGCTGGCGCTGGCCAACCTGATGCTGCGCTACAAAGGCGAGCCCATAATTCAGGCTGAAAATATTCTGGTGGTATAGCTTTTCGCTGAGAAATTTCCTGATGTTTTGCCATATTCAGAATGTCATCCGGAGTTGTTTAAAACAACTAAAATAGTAGCTTTATGCTGATTTATCACTTTACCCGTTCTGTATTTATAAGTAACCGATGAAAAGATTATTATTGTTGATATCGGCGCTGATTTTTTGCCTGATTATTACTGCCCAGCCCAAAGTGGATAGTTTGTTGCGTGTAATCGACCATGCTGACGATTTGCAAAAAACAGATGTATATTTAAAGCTTTCGGAAGAAACCATCAAAGACACAACCCAAAGCAATGCCTATAACAGGAAAGCCATGCAACTGGCCATCAAAAATAACTTACCCGCCAAAGAAGCAAAATCGTTTTATCTTTCAGCAAAAATCTACTATACTGCGCGAAGCTTTGCCGAAGCTATACTTTATTATCAAAAAGCGCTGGAGTTGTATCGTCAGCAAAACGACACTTCCGGCATGAAATTGTGTTACAAGGCTATTGGAATTTCAAATTACAATATGTCAAAAAACAAAGAGGCCATTTCCAGCTATCTTGAAGGATTGAAACTCGCAAAAAATGATTTGGGTTACACAGCTGAATTGTATGGAAACATTGGCCTAGTTCATGACGAAATGGTAAACAGAAAAGAAGCGATCCGTTATTTCAGACAAGCGCTGAGTATTCATCAATCCATTCGGGACACACTTGGTTTGGCTATGGACCACGATTATCTTGGCACGACCTACCAACGCATAAAGAGGCTGGATTCTTCGTTTGTCAATTACAACAAGGCCCTTTACTTTTCAAAAAAAATCAAGAGCAGTAAACAAAATGCTATTTCATTGACCAATATGGCTTGGCTTTTAATCAGTTATCCCGATAGTCTTAATACCTCGCTCAATTACTTCAACAAGGCATGGAAACAATTTCAGAAACTGGGACTTCTGCATTATGAACCAAATATTAGGTTTGGGATAGCAAGGGTATATGGTAGCCAGGGGAAGTACAGGGAGGCGATCTCTGAATATAAACAAAGCATAGCACTAGCGAATCAATATAAAAGCAACCTCTTCCTGAAGAAGTTGATTTACCTCAGCTTCTCCGAGGCCTGTCAGAAAATAGGTGACTACAAGCAAGCTTTGGAAAACCGAATACTTTATTCACAATACAATGACAGTGTCGTTTCACAACAGCGGTTTTTCCAAATACGAACCCTTGAAAAACAATACGAAACCGAGAAAAAAGAAAATGAAATACTCCGGCTTAAGGCCAAACAGGAATTGACCAACCTGGAGTTGCACAAAAACAGGCGCCTCAAGCAATTAGGTTTTCTTACTGCTGTTATATTGTTGTTTTTTGTATCATACGTACTGATTAAATACTTTGATGAGAAAAAATCGAAGCAGTTACTTGAAGAAAAAAACCGGCAAATCGAAAAAAGTGAGCATGAACTCCGGATGTTGAATGCCTCGAAAAACAAATTTTTCTCCATCATATCTCACGACCTGAAAAATCCGTTTCATACGGTTATGGGGTATTCCTATTTGCTTAGCCACGACTATGACCGGTTTTCCGACAAGGAACGACAAATGTTTGCATCAGACATTCATCAATCGACTAACAATATTTTCAGGCTTTTACAGAATCTTCTTGAATGGTCGAAAACGCAAACAGGCAACTTAAAATATACGCCTATTGAAATCGGATTTGGACAGATCCTTGAAAATTCGATGAGTGTGCTGCACCCTCTGGCGCAACAAAAAAACATTGGCCTGAAAACAGATTTCCACTGCGACCTGAAAGTTTTTGCCGACCCGCAAATGATTGAAACTGTATTGAGAAACCTGATTAACAACGGGATAAAATTTACCCCTGAAAATGGATCGATTGAAATAAAGGCAGAACAAACGGGTAACGAAGTGAAGATCAGCGTAACCGACTCTGGCGTTGGCATTTCCGAAGAAGATGTTCAGAATCTATTTCGGATCGATTCCAAAGTAAAACGAAAGGGCACCAACAATGAAGAGGGCTCCGGAATTGGGCTGATTTTATGTAAAGAATTTGTCGATAAAAATGGAGGGACAATCAGAGCCGAAAGCGTTATTGGCCAGGGAAGTTCATTTGCCTTTACAGTTCCGGCCAAAGCCATTGTCTGAAGCAACGGCTTTGGCTGTAGGCTTTCTATTTGATCAGCATTTGGCTGGCAAGCGTTTCCGCCTTTTCAGCCGACACGGCCTTTTCAACAATTTTCAGGGCAAATTCAAGTGCAGAACCTGGACCTCTCCCGGTAATTACATTTCCTGACTCGACTACGGGCTTGGTCAATATCTCCGCACCTTTCAGATAGTTTTCGAACCCAGGATAACAAACAGCCTTCTTCCCTTCCAGGATTCCCAGGCTGCCATACACCAGTGGAGCAGCACAGATAGCGGCAAGCGGACGACTGGCTTCATCGAATTGTTTGATGCAGGCTTTCAGTCCTGCGTGGGCATTCAGGTTCGAAGCTCCAGGCATTCCACCGGGCAACACAATCATGTATACCTCATCGTAATTCACCTGTTCGAAAAGGGTATCGGCCGTTATTTTAAGCTGATGTACCCCGCAAACCACAAGCTTTCCGGTAACCGACACGACCAGCACTTCAAGATCGGCTCTTCGCAAAACATCGATAATGCTAACGGCTTCAATCTCTTCGAAACCGTCAGCCAAATGAACTGCAATTCTTTTCCTCATAATACTTGTTTTTTCTTTCAAAGATAACCCATAATTTCATCACCGCGAAAAGACAAAAACACAAAGGACTCAGTTTTCGGGATGATCTTCACACGACAAAAAAAAAATGATCCGCCAAAGCGGATCATTTTTCCCCTAAAAACCAACTACCCATATTCCCCTTTACGAAGCATAATCCTTCAATGTCTTTTCGAGTTTCTTCCTGGTGAAAAAGATCCGGCTCTTGACCGTACCCAGAGGTAAATTCAGATGCTCGGCAATTTCTTTATACTTGTATCCGTCGAGGAACATATTAAACGGCACTTTATATTCATTTTCAAGAGCATTGATGCATTTAACGATCTCTTTCGAACTGTAAATTGACTCGGGCGAAGGATATGTTTTGTCTTTCGAAAACTTCAGATGAAAATCATTATTCGCTCCGTCAAAAGTATTTTTTGACTTTACATTCCGACGATAGTTATTGATGAATGTATTTTTCATGATCGTATAAATCCACGCTTTGAAATTGGTGTTCTGAGTGAATTTTTCTCTGTATGTAAGGGCTTTTAAAAAAGTTTCCTGAAGCAAGTCCTGCGCTTTTTCATGATCCGAAGTCAGACTTAAAGCATAGTATAACAACTTGTCTTGCAATCCCAGAAGTGCTGTGTTAAATTGAAGCTGTGTCATGGCGTTCGTTTTTTAATTGTTAATGGTGATACAAATATAGTTATAGGCATCGGCAATTAAAAGATTAAAATGTCTTTTATTCTTCAATATTATTGATCGCTGATAAAGAATATTTATATCGTTCACAGGGACTCTTAATGATGGCTTATACGAGGGTTTACATAAGTTAGTTTTTCGTTTTCAACATGTTATTAAACAAGTATTTACAGACATTTATCAATCGGAATTGTCGCATAAATTCCGTACATTAAAAATCAGGTATCCCACCCGATTGCCAATTTGCGAATGAATGCCTGTTTCCAAAATAAGTCGTACTTTAGCAGCCTCAAATTATTTATTTAACAAATGAACAAAATTTACAGATCCACAAACCGGGCTGATTTGTTCACTTTTAAACGTTGGGGAGGTAAAGCGTATTCACTATTCGCTGCAATAAACCACCAGGTACGCATCGGAGTACTTCTGGCTGTTTATACCATTGCAATTGAACCGGATTTTGCTTTAGCCCAGACCGACACCACCCAAGTGAGCAAGGAGTACAATCTCGATGAAATCGAGGTCGAAGCCCAAAGAGCGCCTGTTGTTTTCTCGCAGGTAGCGCGGATTGTATCCGTAATCAACAGAGAAGAAATTGAGGCGGCCCCCGTCCAAAGTATCCAGGAACTGCTTGAATATGCGCTTGGCGTGGATGTCCGCCAGCGAGGGGTTCACGGAGTTCAGGCCGATATTTCGGTCAGAGGTGGTTCATTCGACCAAACCCTCATCCTACTCAACGGCATCAACATCTCCGATCCTCAAACCGGCCATTATGCCCTCGACCTTCCGGTCAGTTTAAAAAACATCCAGCGCATTGAGATTCTTGAAGGTTCGGCAGCCAGGATATTTGGCCCCAATGCTTTTTCAGGAGCCATCAACATCATTACTTCTTCGGATGACCAGTCGGGCTTAAAAATCGATGTATTGGGAGGACAGCACCAGTTAGCTGATCTTAATGCAGCAGGAAACCTGAAAACTGGAAATATAAACCAGTTTGCTGCCTTTAACCGCATTTCGTCTGACGGTTACATCGACAATACCGATTTTAAAACCTGGAACGCTTTCTACCAGAACAAACTGAATACCAAGCCTGGAAGCCTGAACTTCCAGATTGGACGAACAAACAAAGCCTTTGGGGCAAACAGCTTTTATAGCGCCACTTACCCAAATCAGTTTGAAGAAACCAAAACTACATTTGCTTCCTTGAAATTCGAAACAGGCAAGAAAATTCACTTGACTCCTTCCATCTACTGGCGGCGCCATCAGGACCGATTCGAGCTTTTTCGCGATAACCCGGCCTCGTGGTACAAAGGGCACAATTACCACCTAACCGACGTTTTTGGCAGTAACCTGAATGCCTGGTTTGCTTCGCAACTGGGCAAAACAGCTTTTGGCGCCGAAATCAGGACCGAAAACATCTGGAGCAATGTGTTGGGCGAAACCTTAACCACTCCGATTAAAGTTCCCGGAGAATCCGGCCAATTTTTCACGAAATCCTATTCGCGAACGACCATTTCCTATTTTGCCGAACATTCGGTTTATCTCCGGAAGGTTAGTGTCTCGGCCGGGGCCATGACCAACTGGATTTCGGATCTGGGCTTTGGGTGGAACATTTACCCGGGAATAGATGCTTCATACGCCCTGACCGACCACCTGAAAATATACGGATCGGCCAATTCGAGCCTGCGGATGCCGACCTTCACCGACCTGTTTTACTCCGGGCCAACAAACATTGGGAATCCCAACCTGAAACCAGAGAAATCAATTACTTACGAAGGAGGCCTAAAAATAGGGTTCCCCGGATTCTCAAGCCATGCGGGAATATATCACCGCCGGGGTAAAAACCTGATCGACTGGGTGCGTGAAAATGAAGCCGCCAAGTGGCAGGCTCAAAACCTGACCAGGATCAACTCTTCAGGTTTTGAACTTAACGGGGACTTCTTCCCTGGGAAAATCTGGAACAACGATCTTTTCATCACCAAGGTGGGAATCAATTATGCGTTCAACGAACAAAGCAAAACGGAAAGCAAGCTTTTGTCCTATTATGTGCTCGACAACCTGAAACACAAATTCGACCTCGAGATAGACCACAAAATATATGGTAAGCTGAAAGCCTCCTGGAGAATCTCGTATCAGGACCGGAACGGGATGCGGACAAAAACCGAGTCGTACCAACCGTTTTGGCTGGTTAATGCACGACTTATGTGGAAAACCCCGTCAACCGAAATTTATGCTACCGGGGCCAATCTTCTCAACAAAAAATACTACGATATGGGCACTGTCGAACAGCCCGGAAGATGGATCTGCATTGGTATCAATCACCGGATTACGTTCTGAAAACAAATTGCCGTTTGATCGGGTAGTTTTTTTACTTCGGGGAAAGTATTATCTTCGCGCACTGAAAAAATTAAGAAACGTATGTTAAAAGGAATATTAGCAATCAGTGGTCAACCTGGTTTATTTAAATTGGTGGCCGAAGCAAAAAACAGCATCATTGTTGAATCCCTGCTAACCGGAAAGCGTATTCCGGCGTATTCAACTTCCAAAATCAGCGCGTTGTCGGATATTTCCGTTTTTACTGAAACCGGAGAAATTCAGCTAACCGAATTGTTCAAACGGTTTCAGGAGAGTGGAAAAGAAATCTCGCCCAAAGCATCGGCAAACGAAATCAAAGCTTTTTTTGCAGAAGTTATGCCCGAATACGATAAAGACCGGGTTTACACTTCCGACATGAAAAAGATCATTCAGTGGTACCAGTTACTCACCGAACAGAATCTATTGGTTGAGGAAGAAGAAAAAACTGAAGAAAAAGAAGCTGAAGCATAAGACAAAAAACCGCACTGACCGTGCGGTTTTTTTATTTCATAATCCCTCTCCCATTAGTTGACTCCCGGCAGTCTAAAACAACCTCAGTTGACCGGGTGTCTGCCGGTTATCTTTCAAGGCTTTCCGGGCAAGTATGATCTCAAAAAGTTTTACGGTTGCAAGTGCATCACCGGCTGCACGGTGCCGGCCATTGATCTGAATCCCCAACTCCTGACAAAGATTTCCAAGCGAATACGACCGGTACCCTGGCAGGAACTTCCGGCTCAAACGGACGGTACACATCGTTTTCCGCTGATAATCGTAGCCCAACTGCTTAAATTCCTCCTGAACAAACCGGTAATCGAAACTCACGTTGTGTGCAACGAAAACCATGTCCTGGGTCATTTCCACAATTTTGCGTGCAACCTCATAAAATTTCGGGGCGGCCTGCACCATTTCATTGTCAATCCCGGTGAGACGTGAAATAAACCCGGGGATGTAACATTCGGGATTGATCAGACTGGTAAACGAATCGGTGATTTCGAAACCGTTGTGTATGAAAATGGCAATCTCAGTAATCTTTCCCGAAGTTGAAGCCTGTCCTGTAGTTTCTATGTCGATTATCGCATACAATGCCCGTTTTTTTGTGTAAAAATACGATTTATGAAAAGAATAGTGCCTGCATAAATTGCCGGGCACTGCAATTTCTTTTACCTGGGCAGACGATTCCTACTTTTTACCAACCATTAAATGTAGTGTTGATATAATCGTACCTTGCATTTAAATACTTTTTCAGTGTAGATATACCCTGGGCGTAATTCTGAGGTGGAGTTCCACCATGCCCAAGGCTCTGTATTTGAATATTCCACCTCTTGAAATTGGCTTCCTGCGAAAGATTGATCTGTGACACCATCTGGTCCACATAGTCGACCAATGTTTTTAGCTCACTTCTTTTCGCGTTCCAGCGTTGCTTAACCGCTTTTTTAAAACCATCGTCATTCAGGAATTGCTGAATCCACACTTTGGGATCAAAGGCATTGTAAGCCATTAGCTTATAGGTGGCATCACCCAACCGTTGGTCGTTGTTGAACGCAATATCAAAGTCCCATATCGGTCCAAAATACAGGAGAGGATCATTACGGTGCTTGAATACATAAGTGCTCCACCAGGAATCCGGGTTTCCGGTCAATTCGCTGATAATATAGTAGTCGACCAATGTTGTTTCATCGAAAAAGCGCCGCCAACCGGTTGTGGGATTACTAAAATCAGGTGCAAAAAGAGCTGCCTCAGCCTGATTTCCAAAATAATCTTTGATGTAATTGAACTGTGAAACATCGTAATTGTCATCTTCCGGGTATTTTACCGTTACAGTCAGGTTTTTATGGAGCGTTTTGAAAAACAAAGGTTCCGACTCTCCAAACCCGTCGATTTCAAGAAGATATCCGCCGGTGATTTTTAGAGGGTTATCCCCGTCGGAGGCTTTCAGCGATTCAATATCCACCCGGCCCGATCCAACTTCAACCTGATCGGTAAAATGATAATTCCCCTGATATTGCCCATTCATATAAAGATCGACAAAAAGGGTCGCCGGAACAAAACGTTTTTTGGCAGGGTTGTCATTCAAGATACGGCCGGCTTTAAAAGCAACTGCATTTCGGAGCAGTGTCTTGTCGGCATCATTGGCCAGCAAAACCCAACTTTTCTCCTTGGCATGATTGAGCCCCAACGGACTGTATTTCTCCGGAAACTTTATCCGATAAGGTTTTTTTGGCAACGCCTCCGTGGAATTTCCCCGAAGCCTGATTTCAATCTTTTTTCCATCAAGGTAACTGTTCCAAAGGCCTTCGGTAATCCCGTTTCCAAGAATCTGAAGGTTTGCCTTGACGTACTGTTCACCGCTTACCACCGGAGCATCGCTGTTAATCCGCAATACCGGAAGCGAAGCGTTAACCTGGGGACAAATCATCCTGACGGTATAACTTTTCTCAGTGGTATTCTCCGATTTGGCTTTATAGATGACCTTCTCCCTGAAATCATTAACAGTGACCTCATTGATCTGGCTGACTCCATTTACGGCAACCGAAGCGGCATCCGTTTCAAACGAAGCTACCAATTTGGATGGCGTTTCCGAATCAATCCAGTAGAGAAGTGTTCCGGTAATCTCTCCTTTTTGTTCATCAACATCGAAAACAACATCTCCGGGCAGGCCTTTGTTTCGGGCCATTTTGAGTACGAACGATTTGATTTTGTTCCCCGAATTCGGTTTCCTGTTTACAGTGACCACGTAACTTGATTTTGACCCATCCCCGGCAACTACCGTGTAAGTCACCGGAGCGCTGAAGTTTTGTTGCGATACACCGCTTGATTGCGGAACTCCGTTAACAATCACTTCCTTTCCTTCGAAAGTGAAGGTAGCCACCAGTTTGGTCAAATCAGTTTCAGCCGGTAGCTGAAGGGTAACCGTCCGATCGCTGTTAATCGTTCCATCCACGGTTGCTGCCAGTTGGGGATTATTGTACCCGGTCTGAAAACCAAACGATTTTAAGATTGAGACATCAGAGTTCCCGGTTATCGGATCGTCGTTTTTACAACTCCAGAACAAAACGAATAGTAGAATTATTGTTATTGCGCGTTTCACGTATTTATCTTTAGAATTGGATTGAATAATTACTGAACCTGAATTTTCTTCCCGGAAAATAAGGAAGCCACCCCACATACAGGTTGATATGGTCGGATATTAAACGACAAACTTGCCGGTTTGAAGGGAATATCCGGATCGGAACCACAACTGGCCAAAATGGGTTCATAATTTACAATAGTTTGTTTATTTCCTCTATCAACATATGTTTTTGCTCTGGCCTCGAAGCCTTCATATTTACAATCTTCCCTTCTTTATCCATCAGGATAAAAGTCGGGAAAGCCCTGATTGACAGGCGACGCTCAATCATAGCTTGTTGCTCATCGGTCAGGCGGTAATGCACCACATTTTCCCCGGTAAGGTGGTACTCCTTAATCACATTTTTCCAGGATTCCTCAGGAGATCTGTTGGCAAAATACATAAAAATCACATCTTTGCCTTTCATTTCTGCCTTTACATCCCCGACATATCGCATCTGTTCCTTGCATGGTCCACACCAGGTTCCCCAGAAGTCGATGTAGATAACCTTCCCTTTGTAGGGAGCGGTTAACTGGGCAAAAAGAGCATCGGCATCTTTCGACTCCTTCAGATGATCGGTTTTCTTCAAACTCTCAGCATAGAAAATGTCTTGTTGACCTAACTCTGAATAATACCTCTGAAGTTTCTCAATTGGCTCAGCCAGGCCCGGATTGGAAATTCTTTCCTTAAAAAGTTGATAGACATAAGAATTTAATGGTTTTCTCTGCCAGTCCAATAACCAGTAGAATTTATTTACTTCAAAAATATCCCTTAATTCCGGATCCGAAATTAATGAATCTATTTCAGCAAGGTCTGCACCAACACTTTTTACATCTATTAGATCTGATGCAATTGCAGGCCATTCATCCTGAAGGAATTTTTTGACAACGTCAAGGTTATAAAGTTCATTCTGTTTTTCAATAATTTCCTTGTAGGGCTTCATCGTTTCGGATTGCTCAGCAGAATCTGCTTTATTCAAATATAATTTCATTGAGATTTTATCTACTTCCTGAAATTTCTTGATTAGCTCAATTTCCTTTTCGGTTAGTTTTAGCTTTCCGTTCTTTACCATGAACTGAAATGCTTCATTAGTTGAAACGGAGATACTCTTCATTCCGGTCGAATCGCCGGCATACCCAATATAATCGCGCATAAAAGAAAGATAATCACGAACCAAAGTTACAGGTTTTACCGGCCGGTTTTGGTACAGCGTGTCGGAAACGTATTTCATAAATCCTTTAGGAAAACGCTCCGCTTCAGCGCGATTGAGATAAAATCTGCGTTGCATTAGGTTGCGAGCCACCTCAAACCGGTTGAAATTATTGGCCAGATATTTAAACCGCTCTGAAATATTCGGATTTTCAGCAACAAACTCACTGAGCGATTTATTTAAACTTAAGAGATCTGTTTTTTCAGCTTCCAGATATTCCATCGGAGCCATTTTCATTCTTTTCTCATAATTCTCCTGACTGTTTAACCATAAGGGCCCATAAAGATCATAATTTGACAGTTCGTTATGAATGCGTTCGTTATCCCCGGCAATAAGGTGCTGTCCTGTTGAAAAATCATAAAACAAGAAATAAGTTTCTCCAGGTTCCGCCACATCTATTTTGGTCATTCGGCCCCAGTCCAGATAGATTTGAGTGGTATTGACCAGCGGGAACCTGATTGTAAAACGCCCCAATGAATCCACGTCACCGTAAAATTCACATTCTTCAAATTTTATGGGATCATTTAAAGCTACGCTGAATGGTTTATTGAACGGATTATTCCTCAGATATCCTTTTATGGTTACGGTATCGGATTTTTGAAAATGGGTATCCTTGAATGAAATCGTATCAGGAGTTTGATAAGCAGGAATATTCTTCGTACACTTAAAACAGGTAGTTGGGCGCTTATCATTTAATGCAATTTCATATTGATCTCCGGATTTAAAACGGATTGATATTTTTGCACGCTTTGTACCTTTTTCAAGAAGTACATTCGTATTTGATTTTTCAGGATCGATCGACTTGTAGTTCCAAAATTCACCATTGACGATTGCGAAATTTTCGAAGAATCCCAACTTCCAGGCATTGGAACTCTTTTCGACATAATTCCCCAATATTTTATAAATATCCTTATCCGGTGCAAGAGGTGAAAGTACCACAGCATCCAGGTTACAGACCAGGCGCAACGATTGATTGGAATGGTTATTCAGGTAAAGCATCTTGTACGAATTCCCGTTTCTGATCAGCATCCGGTATTCCTTTTTCAGGTAATAGCCGGCCCACATTATTTCCCATTCCTTGCCTTGGTAAAAGAGCTGATTTTTATCGTGAAATTTGCAATACACCGTTCCTTTCCCATCGCTGGTCCATTCTTTGTAAAGCAACCCGGGAAGCTTATCAAACGGCAGAATCTCTGTATCAGTAGGATTATCGAGCTGTTGACAAATTTTGGGTTGATCCCATTCTGGAAATTGAAATTTAGCCTGTTTATCCTTTAGATCCGAAATCATCAGTTCAATCGTATTTCCATTCTCATGGCGCAGCTTCAAACGATACTTATCGGGGCCCAGTTCTTCCACCGTTTCAATTGAAAATAACTGGTAAAAAAATTCAACAAAATCAGCGCCAATTAAAGAACCATCCCAATCTCCGGGTGAGTTTACTTCAAAATGCCAAAATCCATGAAGTTTTTCAGGAACTTTGTTCTGGCATTTCGCCTGCGACAATTGAATGGATAAAAAGACATAGGTTAGCAGAATAATGAGTTTAATTTTTTTCATTAGGTTTTCAAGATTGTTTAAGTTTTTTAAATATGCTGCCCGGAGTTCCTGGTCGGTAAAATGTAAAGCCGTAAAACGAAATTGACCTTTGACAACAATCAGAATTCCTTCATTTTATTATCGGCAACCGTCACACCCATCGGATATTCTTCGCTGACGCGGATTGCACATCCGCGCCAGCGAAGGGCTATTCTCTATTTTGCTTTCGAAATTTTCACCAGTGCCACTCCATGGAATGGTACTTCCACCTCGAATTTATCGGTAAACACGCCCAGGTCTTTTTGTCTCCACAAATCGCGCACGTTCTGTTTGCCGCTTATTCCCAGATCAGCCCACGAGATGCTGATTTTGCAGGTATTTTTCTCTGGTTTAGAATCCCATTTAAAATAATCTGCAGGTTTTTTGCTTCCGCTGATGTAGAACAAACCTACAGCCTTTGAGCCATCTTCCAGGTCTTTCACCCATATTTCCTGTTCCTTGTTTTGGCTGATGCGACGGGCTTGTTTACCCAGCGGATCCTGGTCAATATCAATCACTTCGTCATTAGTCAGCAGGTTGATGGCAAAGTCGTCCATCTGGCTCATGTCGGCGCCAATAAGCAACGGAGCCGAAAGTAAACTCCACAACGAGATATGCGTGTATTGTTCGTCGGCAGTCAGGCGCGAATCGTGTAAACTCGGCCCCCATCCCACTTTTCCAACGACCAGCATATCGGGGTCGTTCCAGTTTCCGGGTTTGGCATACGAGGTATTGTGGTACTGAGCAAAACCTATGGAATACAAGCTTTCCCAGGTATCGGTAATATCGCCGGTGGTCCGCCAAAGTTGTCCCATTTCACCGCCCCATTTCCAAACCTCGCCCATGCCATATTGGCAAAGACTATGAACGATATCGCGCGGTTGTCTCTTCAATGCGGATTTCATAAGGGCATACGGTTTTTTGAATTCATCGAGTTCAGGATTGGAATGGTTGACCTTATCGCCATACGAACACCAGTCGTATTTCAGGTAGTCGATTCCCCATTTGGCATAGGTAGCCGCATCCTGATCTTCGTGTGCGAAACTTCCCAGGTATCCGCCGCAGGTACGTTCTCCGGGCGAACTGTAAATTCCAATTTTCAATCCTTTCGAATGAACGTAATCGCAAAGGCGTTTCATATCCGGGAATTTTTCGTTACTGACAATCTCCCCGTTTTCAGCGCGTTGGGGCGCTTCCCATCCATCATCGATGTTCATGTACGTCCAGCCGTGATTGATCAATCCGCTGGCAACCATTGCATCGGCCGAGGCTTTCACTTTTTCCTCACTGACCGACAAGCCCCAGCAGTTCCAACTGTTCCAGCCCATGGGCGGAGTGAGGCAGAGTTTATCATTTCCGATCACAATCCGTAAATTCCGTGAGGCTGTGCCTTTGGCATTTTTGGCCGTAATCTTCACCTCGTATTGACCATCGTTAGCTGCTTTTCCTGAAATGATTCCCGTAGTGGCATCGAGGGTTAAACCTTGAGGAAGATTCTCGGCCGCAAAAGTCATCGGCCTCGAACCGGTTGCTGCGATGGTGTAAAGGAAAGGTTTTCCGGCACTGGCCCCGGTTACTCTGGCCCCGTTAATCCGGGGAGTTTCTGCCGGTTTGGGTGTCAGGATATATTTCTTCGTTTTTTCAATTCCACCGTAAAAGGTTGGAGCAATGCCCGAATATTCAATTTTTGCATCACACCAATCGGCGTGGTCATACGAATTGCCATCGTTCCCGTCGGTAACCAGAAACGCGAGTTTTTCAATGCCTTTCAGATCGACATTGACCGGTTTGGGTTGATCGCCGCTTTTGATCAGACCGCTTTCCCATATTACCTTTTTGTCGCCAATGAGATAAAACTGGATGCTGCCTCCTTTCGACTCATCGTCAAGCCCCACCGAAGCAGAAAAACGAACAGCGTTTTTCCCAAGGTTAAGCATGAATTTACTGAGCGCATGAGTTCCAAGGCCTCGCTCAAACTTATGTCCGGCAATGGTTAGGGTATGGCCCTCAATACTTTTTTTAGATTTTGTTGTGGACCATTCGGTTTCCACTTTATTCACGTCAAGCTCGTCAAGCCAAAAGGTTTTATTTTGTCCGTAAGAAGTTGCCAGACAAAATGTTAACATTGATACTAATATTGGTTTAATCATACATGTTAATTTATTGAACATTAAATATTTGGTAGAGATTCGATCTCTTTTATTTTCATGTGTATAAATTTTCAAAGTTTATTTCTGCAACTCTCGCATCAGTGCCAGTTTTTCATACTAGCTCTGCTGCGCATGGAATAGCCATTTATTCATATTCGGTTTGTATGAGCTCTTGCTCTTATGGCTATTTCAGTGGTAAATTACGGTTCTTATCAAAAAATAAGAATCGGTTTAGAATTGAACACCCTTCGGGGTT
>CAZAVU010000054.1:0-26809 GCA_964488805.1 uncultured Odoribacter sp.
TTTTCTGCATTGTCTTCTTTGCGAAGCCAGCCTTCAGCCTGTAAAAAGATAATTAATACGGCCATATTCAGTACATTTTTCATGAATATGGTCAGTTGGCTTGATTGGAATGAACCGCCAAAAAGAGTTCCGGTTTCTCCGGGAATAAATCCGATAATAGTTACCAGGGCAAAAAGACCAATTGAAAACGGGATCAGCCGTGCTTTGTTCTTTGCGCTGGTCGAAACTTCTGCAATCAGAATTGCTATTGCTGCAAAAGTCAACAGCATTTCGTGTCGCATCAGCATAAATTGTCCGAGATCCATATTTTTAGGTATTTGTTTTTCTAAAATGAATTAAAACGGTAAAGCCAGAGCCAGTTTACTGATTATTGGTTTCAGGCTGGAAATGATAGTGTCAGATAACCACAATGGTGCAATACCGATAGCTGCAACAGCCAGAACAAGCGTGATCGTACTGAGTCTTTCATACCATTTGGCATCTTCCAGATGTTCGTGATGCGGATCTTTAATCGGTCCGAGCAACATTAAACCAACCACGCGCAGAATGTAAACAGCGGTGATTACAATGGAGGAACAGACGATAATGGTAACCACACGGTGGAACATGTCCTGATGCTGGAATGCACCAACGAAAACAGTCATTTCAGCAACGAATCCGCTCAATCCGGGAAGACCCAGCGAAGCAAAACCGGCGATCATATAAACAACGGCAAGGAAAGGAATCACTTTCATCAAACCTCCCATTTCCATCACATTCCGGGTGTGAGTACGTCCGTAGATCATACCAATCAGGGCAAAGAAAAGGGCTGTCATCAAACCGTGAGAGATCATCTGCAGGATGGCTCCGTCCATGGCGGTCTGGTTCATCATCAGGAGAGCAAAGATCACCAGTCCGCAATGGCTTACTGAAGAATAGGCATTGATGAACTTGAGGTCTTTTTGCCAGATCGCACCAAATGCACCATAAACGACGCTGATCGTTGTAAGAATGATGAAAATCCAGGCCATTTCGTTGGCAGCTTCAGGCATCAGGAACATGGCGACGCGGAAACATCCGTAACCTCCCAGTTTCATCAATACCCCGGCGTGAAGCATCGAAACGGCAGTTGGTGCCGAGGCGTGACCATCAGGCGACCAGGTGTGGAAGGGAAACAAAGCTCCAAGGATGCCAAAACCAACAAAGGTGAAAGGGAAGAAGAAACGTTGTGCCTCAATGGGCATTTTTGTTTTTGCAATTTCCAGAATATTGAATGTCAATTGTCCTCCCTCAGGAGCCGAATTGTAATAAATTCCGAAGATACCCACCATCAACAGAGCCGAACCTCCCATCAGCATCAGGGTCAGCTTCATGGCCGAAGCTTCTTTCGGACCGCTACCCCAGATTCCAATCAAAAGGTACATCGGGATTACTGCCAACTCGTAGAACAGGAACATGGTGAACAGGTCGAGCGAAATAAAGAATCCGTAAACTCCTGTTGCCAGAAGGATCAGCGAAACAAAGAACTCGCGTGAAAGGTATTCCATTTCCCACGATGCAAAGATACCTGCAAAGACCACAATCGAGGTCAGGCAGAGCATTGCCACGGCTATACCGTCGACTCCGATGAAATAATGAATGTTTAAGCTTTTAAACCAGGTGTAATCGGCGGTGAAAAGCATCTCGTCGGTGACACCTGCCTTGCGGGCTCCGAGGTACGAAAATAAAAGGATAGCCGTTGTTATGAGCTGAACACCCATACCAGCAGCGGAAACCAATCGTGCACCCTTGTTATCCTTGGTGAAAAGAATCCCAATGATGGTGAGGATTGGAATTATTACTAATAAAGTCAGAATATTCATTCGAATAGTTTTATAGATTTTACTTCTTCGGTTAAACTCTAAACTGGATTACATCAGAAAATAAATCAGCGAAAGCGCCAGTGCAAGGGTTCCGGCAACAAACATGAATGCATAATGTTGCAATTGTCCCGATTGCATGCACTTAATCTGATAGGAAATCTTTTCGGTTACCAAACCAATGCCAACCATAAATCCGTCGATAATGTGGCGGTCGAACCAGGCAATCGGACGAGAAATGTAATTGAAGATGATCTTCTTGGTTACGAAAAGATAGATTTCGTCGAAATAGAATTTGTTGTAAGCCGCGGTATATAAGATGCCAAATTTGGCAGCAAGTTTTCCGGGAACAGCGCTTTCTTTTCGGTAAAGAACCCAGGCCATGGCAATGCCAAACAAACCGATAAGAACTGAAGGAACAGCTACGGCCATGTGCATTTCCGTTTCAAATCCCATTTTGTCGGATGTAACCAAATTGTGGAACGGAAGGAATCCGGCGAAGATTGAAGCAAAAGCTAAAAACATCAGCGGGATAGTCATGGTCAGCGGCGATTCGTGCGGGGTATGATGATAATGACGGTCCTTTCCCCAGAACACGTTAAAATATAAACGGAACATGTAGAAAGCAGTCAAACCGGCAACAATAAACTCAACAGCAAATAGAAGCTTGTTGTGATTCAGTGCAGCCACCAGAATTTCGTCTTTACTGAAGAACCCCGAGAATGGCGGAACTCCGGCGATGGTCAAACAGGCAATCAGGAATGTAATGTGTGTTATTGGCAGGTATTTGCGCAGCCCGCCCATATCGTACATGTAGTTGGAGTGAACGGCGTGAATAATCGAACCGGCGCCAAGGAAAAGCAACGCTTTGAACATGGCGTGGGTAAACAGGTGGAACATGGAAGCCATGTATCCTAAACCTTCTTCACCGCCATATCCTGAGACACCAAGGCTAAGCATCATGTAACCCAGTTGCGACAAGGTTGAGAATGCCAGTACCCGTTTGATGTCGTATTGTGTGATTGCGATGACTGCGGCAAAAAGAGAAGTAAACCCACCCACGTAGGCAACAACTTCCTGTGCATCGGGAGCCTGGAAGTGAATTACCGGGAACATACGGGCAACCAGGTAAACACCGGCCACAACCATGGTGGCAGCGTGAATCAGGGCTGATACCGGAGTCGGGCCTTCCATGGCGTCGGGCAACCAGATGTGCAGCGGGAACATGGCCGATTTACCGGCGCCACCGATGAAAATCAGTGTCATGGCCCAGGTCATGGCCGAAATTCCCATGAAGCTCATTGAAGCAGCGCTTCCGAAAATCGTGGTTCCGGGTTGGGTAAGCTTCCCAAAGTCAAAAGTTCCGGTTACAAACGAAAGAATCAGGATACCGATCAGGAAACCCAAATCGGCAAAACGGGTGACGATAAACGCTTTTTTGGATGCTGCTACTGCCGATGGTTTCTGATAATAGAATCCAATCAGAAGGAACGAGCTGACACCTACCAATTCCCAAAAAATGTACATCTGGAAAATATTGGTGGCAATAACCAACCCGAGCATGGAGAAGGTGAAAAGGGACAGAAAGGCGTAGAAACGCTGAAATCCTTTTTCTCCGTGCATATAGCCCAGACTGTATACATGCACCATGAACGAAATGGTGGTAATTACAACCAGCATCATTACCGAAATAGGGTCGAGTAATACGCCCATATTGATATGCAGGTTTTCAGTAAAACGCAGCCAGGTCATTTCGAATGGGATGATGGTTTGAAATCCTTCAGCACCGTGCGCGCCACCAAAGAAATAGCTCCCGGCGGTAACTAGCGAAAGGATGAATGAAATTCCCATTCCGATTGTTCCCAATACTCCGGAAACAATAGGTTTCCATTTCATTCCCAATAGCCCGTTCACCAGAAACATGACCAGCGGAATCAATGGAATCAATATCGTATAAGCAAATCCTGTCATTTTTATAAATCTTTAATTTTTGCTTTTAAAACCTCATTTCGTTAACATTTTCAACATCGATGTTCCGCAGTCTCCGGTAAATGTTGATGATTAGGGCTATGGCAACCGCCGTTTCGGCAGCGGCAATGCCAATGACAAAGAGAGAAAAGAAATGTCCCTGAAGCTGATCGGGATATAAATACCGGTTGAAAACGACGAAATTGATATTTACCGAATTCAGGATGAGTTCAACAGCCATCAGCATGGTAATCAGGTTGCGGCGGATGATAAAACCACACACACCGATGGAAAACATGATGGTGCTTACGATTAGAAAATGTTGGATTGGAATTCCCTGAATCATATTTCTGAATTTTTATTATTTCCCTTTTTTGCAATAACAATGGCGGCAATCATAGCTGCCAGCAATAAAATACTGATCAGTTCGAATGGCAAAACGTACCCGTTTTTATCGGTGCTCAGAAGCTGTGTGCCGATAACACTCATGTCTACCGGCAATTCATTGGCCGTAGTTTTTTCGAACGAATTGGTAAGGAGAGTGGTAATGACCAGTCCACTGCCAACAACTGCGGCCCCGATACCCATCAGCAGTTTGGTGAGGTCGGGATGTTTAAACCGGTGCGAAATATGGCTGGTAAGCAGGATACTGAAAATGATCAGTACCACGATACCTCCTGCATACAAGGTTAACTGAACGGCTGCCATAAACTGGTAACTGAGCATAAAATACAACCCCGAAGTAGCTACCAGCACAAACAACAGGTAAACAGCAGATCTCAGGATCCGGCGAGAGGTGATCGATAAGAGCGAGAATATCAGGATAATTCCTGAAAACAGGTAAAACATTAATACGTTCATATTATTTAGCCTCCTTTCTAAGTGAAGAACCAGGCTGATTCAAAACTTTGGTGAGTTTATTCCGGTCGAAAACAGCATGTTCAAATTTTTGTCCAAAATCCAGTGCATGTGAAGGACAGGTTTTTACGCACAGCCCGCAGAAAGTACACATCGACAGATGGTAAATGTGCTTGTCGATCACCCGTTCCATTTTCCCATCTGCATTAGGCACCCGATCGGTGATGATTTCGATGGATCCGTTCGGGCAGTTCATCTCGCAGATTCCGCAACCGGTACAGGCATGCTGGTTATTTTCATCGTGAGGCATGATAATTTCTCCTTTAAACCGGTCGGTCATTTTCAAGGTCTTGCGGTTCTCCGGATATTGTTGGGTAACAATGGCCCCGGGACTTACAAAATACTTCCCGGTTATGCGCATACCGGCCCATAGCGTGGAAATTCCCTTGAACAGGTCGGCAAAATATTTCGTTATACTATTCATCGTTTTCAGCTATTTTGATTAAAAATGCCAGCCCATCAGGGTTAAAAAGGCAATGAGTACAATGTTGACCAAACTGATTGGCATGAGGTATTTCCATTCCAGGGTAAGCAACTGGTCGATCCGCAAACGGGGGAAAGTCCATTTAAACCACATGATTACAAAGATGATGAAAAAGGTTTTGGAGAAGAACCAGACCACTGAAGGAATGTAATCCATGATTTGGTTAAATCCTTCCCAGTTTCCGATATGCAAAGGCATCCAGCCTCCTAAAAATATGGTTGCTGCTATAGCCGACACGATAAACATGTTCATGTATTCGGCCAGGAAAAAGAAAGCAAATTTGATTCCCGAATATTCGGTATGGAACCCGGCGGTCAATTCCGATTCAGCCTCAGCAAGGTCGAACGGTCCACGGTTAATTTCGGCGGTACTTGCAATCAAAAATATAATGAAAGAGATGAACGCCGGAATGTGTCCTTTAAAGAGCCACCATCCGTTGGCCTGGCTTTCAACAATTTCGGAAAGCTGCATGGTGCCGCTAAAAACAACAATTGCCAGTAACGAAAGTCCTACCGAAAGCTCGTAACTCACAATCTGGGCTCCGCTTCGCATGGCGCCAATCAATGAATATTTGCTGTTACTCGACCATCCGGCAAGCAAAATACCGACTACGCTGATCGAAGAAACGGCCATAACATAGAATACTCCGATATTGAAATCGATTGCCTGAAGCCCTTTGGCAAAAGGCAATGCTGCAATGGCCAGGAACGAGGAGATGATAACAATGAAGGGTGCAAGGTTGAAAAGTAGCGGATCCGATTTGCGGATAGGTATTAATTCTTTAATTAACAACTTAATAAGGTCGGCAATGGTTTGGATAATTCCCCATTTCCCAACCCGGTTCGGGCCAACCCGGTTCTGCATAAATGCACAGACTTTACGTTCGGCGTATACCAGAAACAAGCCAATTAAAGCATAAAGCAACAGAAAAGCCAGTCCGATGATAACCATTTCGGTAAAAACAACCCAGCCTGACGACATCATACCCGATAACCAGGAATGAATAGCGCCGGTCAGCGTTGAAAAATCGTAGATGTTTGATGACATATTTGTATTCATTTATCGGTCAATATCAGGTATTACAAGGTCGAGTGAACCGCTGATGGCAATCAGGTCGGCAATTTTATATCCGCTGGCAATTTCGTTCATCACAAACAGGTTGCTGAAGTTGGGCGTACGGAACTTAATGCGGTAAGGCGATTTGTTGCCATCGCTCACAATATACACAGCCAGCTCACCACGTGCCGTTTCAACCCTTCTGAAATATTCGCCTGCCGGAAGTTTGATGATTGGCTTCATTTTAGCAGTGAAATCACCTTCCGGAATGTTGTCAACCAGTTGTTCAATGATATTCATTGACTCCCACATTTCTTTCATTCTCACTTGGTAGCGGGCAAACGAATCACCTTCGGTAGCCAGTATTTCATTGAACTGCACCTTGTCATAAGCTCCGTAAGGCGCAATTTTGCGGATGTCGCAGGAGAAGTTCGAACCTCGTCCCGAAGGACCGGTCACCCCGTAAGAAATTGCCGTTTCGCGGCTCATGTAGCCAATGCCTTTCGACCGCTGGTGGAAAATCACATTCCCGGTAAGTAACTGGTCGTATTCAGGAAGTTTTTTCCTGAAATAGGTGATGAATTCTTTGATCCGTTTCTGGAAATTGGGATGCACATCGTGCATTAATCCTCCGGGTGTATTGAAACTGTGCAGAAGTCTGGAACCGAACGATTCTTCAAAAATGTCGAGAATATATTCGCGGTCGCGTAGGCCATAGAAGAAGGTTGTCAGGGCTCCGAGGTCCATCCCGAAAGCCGACCACCACAATTGGTGCGAAGCCAGCCTGTTTAATTCATCCAAGATGGTGCGGATGTATTTGACCCGTTCGGGAACTTCAATTTGCAAGGCATCTTCCACACAAAGGCAGACAGCCTCGTTATTCATGTGAGCCGACAAATAGTCCATCCGGTCGGTCAGGTGGATAATCTGTTGGTAGGTATCGGCTTCGCACATTTTTTCGATTCCGCGGTGGATATATCCGATATGCGGAATCAGGTATTTAACTGTTTCTCCTTGCAGGCATACTTCCAGCCTCAATACTCCGTGGGTTGAAGGGTGCTGAGGTCCCAGGTTAATCAGGTAATCCTCATTTTCTCCAACAATCACGTCTTTAATTATTTCTTCACTCATAAATTGAGTTTTAACGTTCAATGATATTTACTTCGTCGCGGAAATCTTTGCGCAGCGGGAAGCCGTAATCGTCTTCCAGGAAGAACCGTTTCAGGTTTGGGTGGTTGTTATACCTGATTCCAAACATGTCAAAAACTTCGCGTTCAAAAAACTCGGATGCAGCGTATACTTCGGTCAGGCTGTCAACTTTCGGATCTTCACGATCGGAAAGAACCGATTTCAGTACAACCAAGTGCCTGAATTTTATTGATTCCAAATGATAAACCACCGTGAAGTGGGAAACGAAATCAACAGCAGTATGACTGATCAGGTAATCGAAAGCGGTTTCTTCATTCGATTTCAGTTGCTGGGCCAGTTTAAAAAGTTTATCGGCAGGTACAATTGCTTCTAATAGCTGGGTTCCTTCGGGGAATTCGGCTTCAGGAACAAAACCCTTGATAATATCTGTTAATTCTTGTCTGTTAAGCATAGTATTCAATTATTATAACAGGTTGTCAGTCTGATCTTCAGGGTTAATGTATGATTGGCTCTTGATTTTCCTCTGAAGCTGCATCACGCCGTAAAGCAAAGCTTCGGGGCGGGGCGGGCATCCGGGGATGTAAACATCAACCGGGATGATGTGGTCAACGCCACGGACAACCGAATAGCTGTTGTAGAAAAACGGTCCCCCCGAGATAGCGCAAGCACCCATGGCAATCACGTACTTTGGGTTTGGCATCTGGTCGTAGAGTCGTTTCAGTACCGGGGCCATTTTGTGGACGATTGTTCCGGCAACTACAATGACGTCGGCCTGACGCGGCGAAGCACGGTACACTTCAATCCCAAAACGGGAAAAGTCGTGCCGGGAAGCTCCGGTAGCCATCATCTCGATACCGCAACAGCTTGTTGCGAAGGTAAGCGGCCATACCGAGTTCGAACGTCCCCAGTTGATAAGGTTGTCTATACTGGTCAGGAAAACATTGCCACCTGACTTTTTTAAGAGTTCGAGAGATTCATTATCTTCAAACTCTTCATACTTCATTGATTTGATTTTTACACCCATTTCAAAGCTCCTTTTTTCCATGCATACACCAGTCCAAGACCAAGTATGAAGAAGAAAATAATGATTTCGACAAAAGCCCTCATTCCGATCGCACGCATCGCAACTCCCCATGGGAATAGGAACACTGTTTCAACATCGAAAATCAGATAGATAATTGCAAAAAGATAATAACCCACGTTAAACTGAATCCAGGCCGGACCTTCGGAGGGAATACCGCATTCATAGGGTTCCGACTTGGCGGGATTAAATGACTTTGGTGCAATAAGTGTAGAAAATATAATTGCTCCACCAACCAGGATTAGTGCAATTATAAAAAAGAGAATTAATGATTCACTTTCCATATTTTAAGTATCTGGATAATTTTAATAGGTCCCCCAAAAAACGCTGCAAAAGTAATTTTTTCATGTTAGTAACAATCCTTTTTAGAAAAAAAAAATCTAAGCTTAAATTACAGGAAACACTTAGCTGAGAATATACGAAAATATGAAACTAAGATTTGAAAAGTCAAGGCCAGATTGGGGAATGGACAGCGCTTGTATTTTAGTTTTCCGGGGTTTTTGGACTTGTTCAGAAATATAGCTGAATCTAATGCCAATCAGAAAATAAAAACACACTGGGTTTTATTTCCGGTGTGTTTCTTTGAGCCCCCTGCCGGACTTGAACCGGCGACCTGCTCATTACGAATGAGCTGCTCTACCAACTGAGCCAAGGAGGCAAAAGTTTTTAAGAAACTAATTGTTAATAAAAACCACCCCCGAAGGGATGGTTTCTGTATGATTATGATTGTTTAGACAATCGACGGGATCTGCGAAATATTGTATTTCCCTTCTTCCAGTTTCTTCCGAACCTCAGAGAATGCTTTAATGGTATATTCCACATCTTCCATTGTGTGCATGGCTGTAGGGATCAGACGAAGCATGATCTGACCTTTGGGAATTACCGGGTATGCTACTACCGAGCAGAATACATTGAAGTTTTCGCGAAGGTCCATGACAACGTTTGTAGCTTCACCCACGCCACCCTGGAAATAAACCGGTGTTACGGGTGAATTGGTAGCTCCCAGATCAAAGCCTTGTTCTTTTAATCCGTTTTGGAGTGCATTCACGATAAACCAAAGTTTTTCGCGTAACTCAGGCCGGGTGCGTAAAAGTTCAAGGCGTTTCAATGCGCCAATAACAATAGGCATTGGCAACGATTTGGCAAAGGTTTGCGAACGCATGTTGTAGCGCAAATAGTTGCAGATATCTTCGTCGCAGGCAATGAATGCTCCGATGCTGGCCATCGATTTTGCAAATGTTCCGAACTGAAGGTCAACTTTGTCGGAAACTCCGAAATGTTCAGCAGTTCCGGCACCAGTTGGTCCCATAGTTCCAAAGCCGTGAGCATCGTCAACCAGTAATCTGAATTGGAATTCGTCTTTGAACTTGGCAATTTCGTCAAGTTTACCCATGTCGCCTGACATGCCGAATACGCCTTCGGTAATTACCAGAATACCACCACCTTGTTTTTCAGCCAGTTTAGTAGCTCTAACCAGTTGAGTGCGGAGGCTATCCATATTATTGTGTGCATAAACGAAGCGTTTTCCCATGTGTAACCGAACGCCGTCCAGAATACAGGCATGTGCTTCAGAGTCGTATACGATAACATCATTGCGACCGCAAATTGCATCGATGATTGATACCATTCCCTGGTAGCCAAAATTCAGCAGGAACGCGTCTTGCTTGCCGACAAATTCAGCCAGGTTATGCTCCAGCTCTTCATGTTTGCTGGTTTGTCCCGACATCATCCGGGCTCCCATTGGGAAAGCCATGCCCCAGTCGGCGGCAGCCTGAGCGTCAGTTTCCCTGACTTCCGGGTGATTGGCTAGTCCAATATAGTTGTTCAAACTCCACACCAATACTTCTTTCCCTCTGAACTTCATTCGGGTACCAATTTCACCTTCCAATTTTGGGAAAGCAAAGTATCCATGAGCCTGTTTCATGTATTGTCCCAGGCTTCCCATATTGCTTCTCAGTTTTTCAAAAATATCCACGTTGATCTGGTTTTTAAAATTAGCACTGCAAAAGTAATTTTTTTTAATAAGTCTGCAAATTTGTTAATTTATACTAAACTGAATTGTTTTCTGGATAAAACATTCTATTTTTCGCCCCTCAAATTCGTATTAAAAATGTATCTTTGCGCCATGTTAATGAAAATGAGAAATTTCATCCCAATTGCTTTTGTTTTTGTACTGTTGTTTAGTTCGTGTGGTGATTTTAATAAAATTGTCAAGAGCACGGATTACGAATTTAAGTACAAAAAAGCACTGGAATATTACGAGAGTGGTGAATTTGTGCGTTCGTCAACGCTTTTGAAGGAGTTAATTAATATTGTTCGGGGGACAAGCAGGGCCGACAAAGTATATTATTATTATGCCAAAAGCCAGTTCGGGCTGAAGGATAATATGATGGCCGGACATTATTTTAAAACACTGGTTAAAGAATTTCCGAGAAGTGAGTTTGCTGAAGAATCGCAGTTCATGGTTGGTTATTGTTTCTATCTGGATTCTCCAAACCCACGTCTTGATCAACAGGTTACTCAAAATGCCATTGATGCCTTGCAGTTGTTTATCAACCTTTATCCTAAATCATCGAGGGTTGATGAAGCAAACCGATTGATTATTGAATTGCGTGATAAGCTGGTATATAAATCATATTTGAGTGGAAAACTGTACTTTGATCTGGACAATTATAAAGCGGCAGTAGTGGCATTAACCTCTTCGCTTAAAGATTTTCCGGATACCAAATATCGCGAAGAGTTGATGTACATGCTGTTGAAAGCAAAGTACCTGCTTGCCATCAATAGTGTTGAAGATAAAAAGCACGAGCGTTTGAGCGCTGCTTTGGACGAATATTTTACATTTGTTGATGAGTATCCGGAAAGTAAATACCGGAAAGAGGTTGAAAAATATTACGCTGTAATAGCCAAGTTATTGAATTATAAACCGGATTCAAATATTTAAAACAATATGGATTTCAAGAAAATTAAAGCTGAATCTACTACCATTTCAAGAGATTTAAGAGAATTGGAAAGTCGTACAGGAAATGTTTATGAAACTGTAATGATACTGGCTAAACGTTCGAATCAGATTGCATCTGAGATGAAAGAAGAACTTAGCTCGAAATTGCAGGAGTTTGCTTCTTATTCGGATAACCTGGAAGAAGTGTTCGAAAATCGTGAACAGATTGAGATTTCAAAGTATTACGAACGTCTTCCAAAACCAACGCTGATTGCTTATGAAGAATTTGTAAACAATCAGATTTATCACCGTAATCCTGCCAAGGAGAATCGTAACAAAGAAATGTAATTCAAGCCTTTATGAGGCTAACAGGAAAACATATCGTGCTCGGGGTCACCGGAAGTATAGCTGCCTACAAGGCAGCTTATCTTTTAAGGGGGCTTGTTAAAGAAGGCGCAGAAGTGCAGGTAGTGATGACTCCTGCCGCAAAAGAGTTTATTACTCCGGTTACCATGTCGGCGCTATCGGGAAAGCCGGTAGCTTCCGAATTTTTTTCAGCAAACGACGGAACGTGGCATTCGCATGTGGATATGGGGCAGTGGGCCGATCTGATGTTGATTGCCCCGATAACTGCCGCTACTATTGGAAAGATGGCTCACGGAGTTTGTGATAATCTTCTTATTACTACTTATTTATCGGCTAAGTGCCCGGTGATGATTGCTCCGGCTATGGACCTTGATATGTTCAGGCACCCGGCAAACCTGGCCAATATGGAAACTTTACGTTCGTTCGGGAATATTATAATTGAACCCGGAGAAGGGGTTCTTGCCAGCGGCCTGCATGGAAAGGGGAGAATGGAAGAACCTGAGAAAATCATCGAAGAAGTTGTAACGTTCTTCAATCAAAAAAAAAAACTGCTGAATAGGCATTTCCTTGTAACAGCCGGTCCCACTTACGAAAAAATTGATCCCGTCCGTTTCATCGGAAATTATTCTTCGGGCAAGATGGGCTACGCTATTGCCAACGAGCTTGCTGCTCAGGGAGCAAAGGTTTCACTTGTTTCAGGTCCGGTACAAATCAAAAGTATAGAGGCTGGAGTGACGGTCATCCGGGTTGAGTCGGCTGGCCAAATGTATGAACAATGTCTTCGGATTTTTCCAGACGTTGATGGGGCTGTCATGTGTGCTGCTGTTGCCGATTTTACTCCTGAAACTACCTCCGGCAAAAAGCTGAAAAGGGGAGAAGATGATTTAATCATTCGGCTGAAACCTACCAACGATATTGCCGGAGCATTGGGAAAATTCAAATCAGAAAAACAAATTCTGGTCGGTTTTGCCCTTGAAACCAATGACGAACTTGCAAATGCCTGGTCTAAACTGACACGCAAGAATTTGGATTTCATTGTTTTAAATTCGATGAACGACCCTGGGGCCGGGTTCGGTGTCGATACCAATAAAATAACAATGATCGGGAAGGACAATAATCCCGTGGTTTTTGAGTTAAAATCAAAGACTGAAGTTGCCGCAGATATTGTTTCCCGGATTATTTCGGAACTTGAGCAAAAAGGACTTCAGGCCTAATGCGCATATAAATTCAGAAAATGGCTGATATGAAGAAAATTTTGACATTTCTTATTCTGGTGGTAATTTGTCAATGTCGGCTTATTGCCCAGGAATTACGCTGCAATATCAGCATTTCGTCGACAAAAATACAGGGCGCCAACAAAACGGTATTCGAGACCATGCAGTCGGATTTGTATGAGTTTATGAACAACCGGAAATGGACCGATCATAAATACCAGATGGATGAACGTATTGAGTGTAGTTTTTACATTATACTTGATGAACAAATTTCATCCAATGAATTTAAGGGAAGTATTCAGGTTCAGGCTCGTCGGCCGGTTTTTAACTCTTCGTATGAAACAACCCTGTTGAATATCAAAGACAATGACTTTCAGGCTAAGTATGTTGAATACCAAACGCTTGAATTTAATGAAACTTCGAACAAGGACAACCTGACGAACATTCTTGCTTTTTATGCTTATGTGATACTTGGAATGGATTACGACTCGTTTTCACCCGAGGGAGGCACTGAGTTTTACCAGAAGGCCCAGGCAATTATAAACAATTCGCAAAATGCCCGTGAAAAAGGCTGGAAAGCTTATGAAAGCGAGAAGAACCGCTACTGGCTGGTTGAAAATATATTGAACAAATCGTATTCCGGTTTCAGGAACTGTACTTACCAGTATCACCGGCAAGGGCTCGACCTGATGTCGGAAAAGTCGGCTGAAGGCCGGGCTGCCATTGCCGAATCGCTGAAATCCATCCAGAAAGTATTTCGGTCGCGTCCTTCCCTGTATATTCTCCAGGTATTTTTTGATGCTAAATCGGATGAATTGGTGAATGTTTTCTCTAAATCATTCCCCGATGAGAAGAGCCGAGTTTTGGCTATATTAAATGAATGCGATCCGTCAAACGGTTCCAAATATGAAAAAATTCAGAAAGCGGAGAGCTTTTGAGTTTTGAATAATCAACTATCTTTATCGACCGTGATTATAAAAGCCATGCTTTTGGTTTCATCTTGTTAATCAAATTTTAAAATTCTGTGTTAAAGTCACTTTCGATAAAAAATTATGCCCTCATTGATTCGCTGTACATTGATTTCAGCAAAGATTTAAATATCCTGACCGGCGAAACCGGGGCTGGAAAATCAATTTTGCTGGGGGCAATTGGATTAATTATTGGTCAGCGGGCCGACTCATCAGTTTTGAGGAACAAATCAGAAAAATGTACTTCTGAAGGGGTGTTTGAGATAAGGGCTTACGGGCTTCAGAATTTTTTTGAAGAAAACGAGCTCGATTATGAAGATGTCACTATTTTAAGACGTGAGATAACCCCGCAAGGTAAATCCAGGGCTTTTATCAATGATACTCCGGTCAACGTTAAGGTTTTGCATGATCTGGGGTTGAAACTGATCGATATTCACTCGCAGCATCAGAACCTGGAACTGAATGAGAAACACTACCAATTGCGTCTGATTGACCTGGTTGCAGGGAATGAACATCTGCTGAAAAACTATTCGTTGGCCTATAAATCATACCTTTTGCTTCAGGATCGTTTGACACAAACGCTTGAATTGGCCGAACAATCAAAGAAAGATCTGGATTATTTCGAATATCAGTATAAACAATTGGCTGAGTCAAAACTGTTTGAAACTGAACAGGAGGAACTTGAACATCTGCTCGAAAAACTGACTCACGCTGAGGAAATTAAGTCAGCTTTTGGCCAATTGTTCCAGACAATCAGTGATGATGAACGTTCTGTTCTGGCCGTCTTAAAAGAGAATCTCAATAGTGTTGGAAAACTGCGAACCGTTTTCCCCGAGGCCGAACAGATTTATGAACGATTGGATTCAGTTTATCTCGAATTGAAAGACATTGCATCCGAGGCTTCGTTGATTGAAGACCGGACCGAAGATAACCCGGAACGGATAGAACAGGTGAATCAGCGCCTTGATCTGATTTATTCGCTGCAACAGAAACACCGGGTGAAAACAGTCGCAGAATTGTTGCAGATTCAGGCTGATTTTCACGATAAGATTCAATTGGTTAGTTCGTATGAACAGGAGATCGAACAGCTAAAACAGGAAATTCAGGTTCAAAAACAGGACTTAAAAGCGCAGGCTTCATCGATTAGCAAGCGGCGTAAAACGGTCTCGCCTTCGGTTGAATCAAGAGTGATTGAGGTTCTTCGCAATGTCGGAATTCCGAATGCTGCTTTTCAGGTAAATTTTGGTCAATTGTCTGATTTTTCATCATCGGGATTGGATGAAGTGAGTTTCATGTTTTCGGCCAATAAAAGCCAGGAATTACAGGAAATCGGAAAGATAGCGTCAGGTGGAGAGATGTCGCGTTTGATGCTGGCTATTAAAACCTTAATTACCGATGCCCGATCGTTGCCAACCATTATTTTTGATGAAATTGACACCGGGGTTTCGGGCGAGGTTGCTGTAAAGATGGGACTGATTCTTGAACGGATGTCGGAAACGGTACAAGTGTTGAATATCACTCATTTACCTCAAATTGCGGCTAAAGGGAACCATCATTATAAAGTTTATAAATTCGATCAGGGTGATCAGACTTTTACTTCCATTAAAAAACTTACTGAACAGGAACGGGTTGAAGAAATTGCCCAGATGTTAAGTGGTGAGAATTATTCGGTCACTTCGCTCGAAACAGCTAAGGAGTTGCTGCAGTAGTTTGTTCCCGGGGTTTCACAGTCATTCGTGGAGTTGATTCTCTTTTAAAGAAAAGGTCATTCATCGGTTTGCCAATCTTTTTGATTGACTGATGAATGACCTTTTTTCATTGCACTTTAAAAGAGTCAGTTTACAACCTGTTTTCGAGAATCATGCGAATTTCATTTGGGCCGATATTTGCGTTTTCTCCTAACTTGTAGCCTCTTTTTTCGAAACGTGTGCATATCTTGTCGATCGTATCTGTTGGAACGTTGTAGTCAGGCAAACGGGTAGGAATTCCCAGCGATTCGAAGAATTCAACAGTTTTGAGGATCGTCTGGTCAATGCGTTCATCGTCTGTTCCTTGCCTGATATTCCAGACACGTTCACCCATCTGGATGATCTTTCCCTTCTTTTCTTCACGCTTGATCTGCATTATTCCCGGCAAAACAATAGCCAATGTGCGTGCATGATCGATTCCATGGTAAGCTGTCAGTTCGTGGCCAATCATGTGTGTGGCCCAATCCTGTGGAACTCCAACGGCAATTAATCCATTCAATCCAAGGGTGGCGCTCCACATGAAGTTGGCCGCAGCTTCGTAATCATTGCGGTTTGCCAACACTTTAGGACCTTCTTCCACTAATGTCAGAAGAATTCCTTCGGCAAAGCGGTCCTGAATTGGTGAATTAACAGGATAAGTAAGGTATTGCTCGATGACATGGACAAAGGTGTCGACCACTCCATTGGCCACTTGTTTATCGGGCAATGAAAAAATCACTTCAGGGTCGAGCACTGAAAAAACAGGCATGACTTTGGGCGAATTGAACGACAGCTTTTCGGTGGTTTCAACTTTGGTAATAACCGAGTTTCCGTTCATTTCGGAACCTGTAGCCGGAAGGGTTAAAACGGCACCGATCGGAATTGCTTCGGCAACGGGAGCTTTAACCGACAGGATTTGCCAGGGATCGCCTTGCTGGAAACATGCCGCAGCCGCAATAAATTTGGTCCCATCCAAAACCGAACCGCCCCCGACAGACAATAAAAAAGTGATGTTTTCTTTTTTTACGATCTCAACTGCTTTCATCAGCGTTTCATAATGAGGGTTGGGCTCGATGCCCCCAAACTCAATCACGTCAAAACTATTGATTGTTGCTTTTACCTGTTCATAAACACCGTTTTTGAAAATACTGCCACCTCCATAAGTCAGCAATATTTTTGAGCCTTCAGGAATATTAATTGCCACTTTTGCAATTTCACCTTTTCCAAAGATGATTTTAACCGGATTTTGATATTCAAAGTTGTACATGTATCAATATTAATTTTAGAATTCGGTCATAAAAGTATTGAATATTAGCAAATGTTCATTTTCCTAGCTGATAATAAAATCAAAGAATTATTTTTGTAAGAAAAAAGAAATGGAGAATACCATGCCCGATACGGACGACCCTTTGAGTTACATTGAAAGATATTCAGCATATTCAGACGATCAAATCAAGGAAATTCTGAAGAACCACAAAGACTATCAGGAACAAGCAGTTGCGGCTGCCGTTAAGATTGCAATTGAACGTCAGTTAATTCATTCAGAACAGGACCTGATGGCTCCCGAATATCAATCCGACCGATCTTTCCGATTGTCATTATTTCCAGAAATAACAAGTTCATATCATCATCAAAGGGTTGTCACCAGTATCTTCAGGGTGCTGTTCATTGTCGCATTTCTTCCCCTTACTTTCGGGATAATGAATTATGCCGAAGGTCATTCCGACCGGGCATTTCAAGGGATTACCACAGGTATCGTCTGGTTTGTGCTTACCTATTTGCTCAAGAAAAAACAAAAGATTTCAGTGTTGATTGCCCTGATAGTGTTGCTTGTACTGGTTTTTCTGGCTACGGCTTTCCAACTGGTTATTCAAAAACCTTTCCAAATGATGGATCTGGTGATGTTGCTGATCGGGGTGCTGATTTCCCTCTATCTCCTGCTGTATTTGAAGAAACTTATTGAGAGCCAACCTTAAAATTTAGTATATAAACTTTTCCCGGAGGTGAGTCACGGCCTGTAAATTTTCTTTCACCTAAAGAAATCTGTCATTCGTCGAAAAGAAAATAGCATTGGTCTTTGGTTTTTATAGTTTTGGTTTCGAAAACAATTAAAAACTAAACAGATGTATCTTCTTCGTATCACCAGTCTGGTTTTTGCGCTTGGGATTTTGGTTTCCAAACTTCTTGCAGGGCCTGTTCTTCCTGTTCTTCCGGTGGGGGAAGATAGCAGTACACGGACTTATCATGTGCAGCCGTTTACCAAGATTTATCTGGAAGGGACCTACAAAGTTGTTCTGCAACAAGGAACTCAGGCCGGCTTAAAGATTAAGACCGACGAAGATAATTTTAAATACATTGATGTCCAATCGAACGAACAATCGTTAAGCCTGAAGATTACAAAAAAGCATTTTGATTTTGATCAGTTGATCCTTTACATCACTTTTAAAGAGCTGGAAAGCCTTACGGTTGAAGGAGGTATGCGGCTGGAGACGGTTGGTTACATTGAATTGAAGGATTTTTACCTTCATGTTGAAGGTGGGGCGAGTGTGGATATGAAGGTGAAAGCCGACCGGTTGAAAGTACTTGGGGAGGGCGGTGTGAAGATGGAGCTCAATGGCGTTGCGAATGAACTGAATGCTTCGATTTCGGGAGCCGGTCATATCGACGCCATCGATTTGAAAACCAAAAGATGCGATTTTACTATTGAAGGATTGGGGACGGGAAGTGTTTATGTTACCGAGGTTTTTAATGCAACCATCAATGGGGTTGGAAAAATCAGGTATGCCGGAGATCCAAAGATTTATAAGAAAATAGAAGGAATTGGTTCAATTTCTCGGGATTAGAAGTTTAATTAATTTATGATTAAGGGGTTATCTGTTTAGATAGCCCTTTTTTGTTCGCGTGAATACATGTTTTGGATATTTTTCGTTCATTTGCCTGAAATAAACCTTTATATATGGATGGAAGGAAACGTTCGGACGTGAAACCTGGGATGCTGGTGAACATCGTCCAGAAGCATCACCAGCGAACCGGTGAATTAACCGAAGGGATCGTGAAAAATTTACTGACCAATTCACCCACTCACCCGCACGGGATCAAAGTGCGGCTCGAAACCGGTGAAGTTGGCCGTGTCCAGGAGATTTTGGAAGAAGAATGAACCGGATACAAATTAAAAGGGACAAAATTGTATCGGGATTTCCTTTCCCGGAGGTCAAATGTGAATCTTGATGTTCAGGTTTTTCATTTTTTCCAGCATCGTATCTTTTTTTAGCGGTTTGGAAATGAAATCGTCGCATCCTGCCTGTATGGCCCGAAGTTTCCCTTCGTTTCCGGAGTAAGCCGTGATGGCGATTACCGGCAGATCGTCTCTTAACGACTTGATTTCTTTGGTGGCCTCGAACCCATTCATCACCGGCATTTTCAAATCCATCAGAACCAGGTCAATTTCAGGATGCTGTTTGCAGATTTCGACAGCTTCTATCCCGTTTTTTGCCCGGATCAGCACGTTGAGTTTATGCTTTAGAACGATGCTGATGTACGAAAAATTGATGTCGTCGTCCTCGGCTATCAGAATTGTGTATTTCCGGCTGTCTTCTTCAGCTTTCTGAATTGGTTCCGTTCTTTGGCCTGGAACTGTCTGCTGGCTGTTGGGAAGCGAAAAGTAAAACGTTGATCCTTTGTCTTTTTCAGTTACCAGCCAGATTCGCCCACCCAGTATCTCAACGAATCCTTTGGCAATGGATAATCCCAGGCCACTGCCGCCATAACCCCGGGTGATCGAGTTATCTTCCTGAATAAAATTTTCAAAAATCAGGGTTTTGCTTATTTCAGAGATTCCTATTCCGGTGTCTTTAACAAAGAAATGGACTTCATCATGATGAATTTCGTAACCAACCCGGATTGCCCCGTGATTGGTGAATTTAACAGCATTATCGATGAGCTGAAAGAATATTTTATCGAGAAGATCTTTGTCGGTCAGCACTTTGTATCCGTTGGGTAGCGGAGGTAACTGTACTGAGAGGATCAATTTTTTTGAGATACATGCATTCCTGAATCTGGAAACTGCGTCTTTAATTATTGCTGCGGGATCTATTTCATTCAGGTTTATTTCCTGATTATTGGAATTGAGAAGAGAAATATCCAAAAAGTTGGTAACGGTATGGACGAGCCTTTCGCTGCTTTCATTCAGCATTTCCACGTATTTCTTTTTTTGATGGGCTGAGAGATCGGGATCAGTCAAAATCTGTCCGAATCCCAGAATTCCATTCAGGGGTGTGCGTATTTCATGCGAAACGTTATTGAGAAAAGATGTTTTTAGCCGGTCACTGGCTTCAGCTTTTTCTTTGGCGGCAATCAGTTCAATGGTCTGTTTTTCGAGTTCGGCAGTTCTTTCCTTTACTTTTTCTTCCAGCAGTTGATTTTGATTCTGTAGTTGTTGCTGGAGATAACTTGACCAGAGCAGGTTGCGGATGCGTAAGCCAACTTCAACCAAGTCGAATGGTTTGCACAGAAAATCGCTTGCCCCGCCTGAAAGGGCCCGTTTTTTAGTGTCGATGGTAACATCGGCGGTTAAAACCAGGATGGGTAAAAAAGTATGTTCCGGTAACGTTTTTCGTATTTGGTCCATCACTTCAAACCCGGAGAAATAGGGCATCATCAGGTCGAGTAAAATCAGATCGGGATTAAATGATTCGATCAACGGCATCACTTCGCGGGAATCGTTGCAGGTTTTAATGTTCAGGTAGCCCTGCATTTCCAGAAGGCCTGTCAAAACATCGGTGTTGGCTTCCTGATCATCTACAATAAGAATGTTTGAATGTTTTAAGGTTGAATCAATCATGGCTTGGTGATTTTATTATTAATCTCGGTCTTTTAAACATTGTGATCGGGGAAAAAACGATCGATTATTTGCATGAAATCGTGAATGACAAGCGGTTTGGTCAGATATTCCCTGACTCCGGCATGTAGCATTCGTTCCATTTGCTGCGGCATGGTGTCGGCACTGATAACCACAACAGGGATGGTTTTTGTTTGTTCGTTTGCCTGAAGATATTCAAGAACATCTTGTCCGTGGATATCGGGCAGGTTCAGGTCGAGCAGTATCAAGCCGGGCGAATGTTCTTCGGCCAACTTCATGGCCTGGTTGCCATTAGTACTGGTGATCAACCGGATATCCGGGAATTGATTGCTTAATATCTGTTCGACGAGTTCGATGTTCGAAATATTGTCTTCGATATATAAAATTGTTCCTGTTTTGTTCTCTGTCCTCAGTTTTTGCTCAAAGAATTCGGATACCTGGTCGGTTGTATCTGTCTGGTTTTCGCAAAGAGGTAACTCAATCCAGAAAGTACTTCCAATGTCGGGGAAGCTTTCAACTCCCAGAGTTCCTCCCATTGCCTCAATCAGCTTTTTAACCACAGAAAGTCCGAGTCCGGTTCCTTCAGTTCCCGTTTTTTCAGCTCCAATGCGTTCAAAAGGATTGAAGAGTTTTGGGATATCCTTGGCAGGAATGCCTAAGCCTGTATCGGAAACGGAAATGCGGAGTGGTTTTACTCCAGAGCCTTTCGGGGGCCTGGGGTCTGTCGTGATTATCACAGAACCTCCTTCTTTGTTGTACTTGATCGCGTTGTTCAATAAATTCAATAATACTTGTCTTAGACGTTGCCTGTCGGATTTAATGAAGAGATGATTGGATGGCGAATTGACAAAGTCGAGGGTAAGATGTCGCTCTTTAGCTTGTGGCAGAACAATGCCAATCATTTCGGAAATCACTCCGGATAACTCGACCGGTTCAATGGAAAGCGATAACCGGCCGGCTTCGATGCGCGATATATCCAGCGCTTCATTAATCAGGTCGAGCAGATGCTTTCCGCTTTTTAGGATATGGTTGACGCTTTTGCTTTGAGAGGAGGTGAGTTCTCCCATCAGAAGTAGCTGGGCAAACCCCAGAATTGAATTCATGGGAGTCCTCAATTCGTGACTCATACGCGAGAGGAATTCACTTTTGGCCAGGTTGGCCTGATCGGCTTCAGCCTGGGCTTTTCGAAGTTCATCTTCTATTTTCTTGCGTTCGGTGATATCGAGGTTCACGGTCAACAAGCACCTGTCTTGTCCAACATAAATGGTATCGGCTGATATTAACCCATATCTTATTTCTCCGGTTCTTGTCCGTATTTGAACTTCGTGCTTTTGTACGGGCTTGTTCTGCTTTAATTGTTCCACAAGGAAAGTTCTGGTGTTCCGATCAACGAACATCTCAAAGTCTTTTTCTTTCTTTCCGATAATTTCGTCGCGGGAATAGCCCAATGATTCAAGAAATGTGTTGTTTACGTCAATAAACCGGCCATCTTCGAATAATGAAATGACCATCATAACCGAGCTGGCCTGGAAAGCGGATGCGAATTTTTGTTCCGAGAGCTTGATTTGGGAAATGTCTTTGCTCACTCCAAAAATTACCTGCTGTCCATTCCAGAAACCTCTTTTTACCTTTGTTTCAACAGGGATGTGTTTCCCTGTTTTGGTCAAAAGAGGAATGTCAAAGCTATCATTTGATCCTAACAATGTACGATCTGCTATCGTTTGGGCTTCTTTTTGATATTCAGGGGGATGTACGGTTAGGATTGTTTTATTTTCCAATTCTTCGAAGGAATAGCCAAGCCGGTCTTTTACTGTGTTGTTAATCTGAATAATATTTCCATCCTGATTTAAAACAAACACAAAATCATCGATGGTATTAAAGAAGGTTTCGAAATTCTGCCGGGCCTGTTCCAGCAAGCTTTCCGAACGCTGGTTGTTGATCAGGCTGGCCAACATGTTACTCCATACTTTTAAAATATTGATTTCAGTTATTGAGTATTCCCTGGTGGTAACCACAGAATCGAGTCCCACGAAACCGATAAATTTGCTTTCGATCTGCATGGGTATCAATATCAGGGATTTGATTCCTTGTGGCTCCAATAGCTCCCTTTCCTGTTTCATTGTATCCGGCAGATCTTCAGCCGATGGTATGATTACATTTTCATCGGTCAAAAGAATTTTCATCCAGGTTGGGTACACTTCAACAGGAATGTTTTGCATGTTTTGGATTTGTGGTTCGATTTCTTTGTTGCACCATTCATAGGTGTTGTTCACATACCTTTCACTCTGGTCTAATTCGAAGATATAGGCCCTGTCGGCATGAAGGATTTGTCCGATGCGCAGTAGTGCCAGGTTTAGGGCCGAATCGATTTTTTCCAGCGTTACACCGGTTAGTTTGGGCGACAATTGCAACAGCTCTTTTTCAAAGTCGTTGGCTCGCTTGCGTTCGGTAATGTCGCGGGCTGCTGAATAAAATAAATTTCCATCCTTAACAATGTCCCATTCGATGAAGCGATAGGATCCGTCTTTGGTTTTATACCGAGTGGTAAGGTTGTGTATTGACTGCCGGTTGTTTAACGTTCTCAGCAGGTTGAGTGAAGTCTGAATATCATCAGCATGGATGAAATCAAGGAAGCACTTGTGTTCCAAATCCGATGCGGAATATCCCAAAATGTCTTCCCAAGCCTTGTTAACCCTGATGAAATTGCCTTTTGAGTCTGCAATACAGAGCAAATCAGGTGTGATGCTGAAGAAATTTTCCAGTTCCTTGGATTTTACCAGTAAGGCGTTTTCTATCTTTTTACGTTCTTCGATTTCTTCCAGCAGGTTTGTATTGGCTTCGGCAAGTTGTGCAGTGCGTTCCCTGATTTTGATCTCAAGATTGGCGTTGAGTTCCTGAATTTCCTGTTCTGCCTGTTTGCGTTGGGAAATATCCTGTTTAATGGCCAGGTAATTCGTAATTTCCCCGGATTCGTCATGAACTGGTGAAATGGATACATGCTCCCAGTAGCGCTCCCCGTTTTTCTTTTTATTGATCCATTCCCCTTGCCATTCTTTTCCTGAAGTAATGGTATGCCAAAGGTCGCTGTATGTTTCAGGAGCATTTTGGCCTGACTTGAGGATACTGGTGTTTTTACCTAGCACTTCCGGGTAACTGTAGCCGGTAGTCTGAAGAAATGCGCGGTTGACATATATCATATTGGCATTCCGATCGGTAATTATTATTCCGACAGGACTTTGCTCAACTGCCTGTGAAAGCTGTCGTAACTCAATGTTTTTTTGTTTACTCTCGGTGATATCTCTTACAAAGCATAACGTCTGACGGTTTTTCATTGGAGTCAGCCTGACTTCAAAAAACCAGTTGGAATTATTGCGAAACGTTGAATATTCGTAGGTTACTAACTTGTTCTGTTGAATACATTCCTGAATGTTTTTTAAATGTATTTTAGTTCCCTGCTCATCAAATTTATCCCTGATGTTTTTACCTATAATCTGGTTCTCGTCAATTGAGATTGATCCGGGCGCTGAGCTGTAAAATTCGGTAAAAGTACCTTGTTCATTAATGACAAAGATTAGATCGGGGATTATATTGATGATGGCATTCAGACGTTCATTTTGCTGTTTGATTTTTTCTTCAGCCAGTTTTCGGGCAGTAATGTCATTATCGGAACCGCGGAAGCCAATCAGGTTGTTTGCTTCATCAAGGATGGGAACGGCATTGGTGTTTACCCAAATGATTCTTTGGTCAGGTGTCTGTATCCTCCATTCCATGTTGATGAGACTTCCTTTTTGGGAGAAGGCTTCGTCAATTACTTTTTTCTGTCGTTCGCGATCTTCCCGGGGATGCAGATTGGGATAATATTCTTTCCCGATGAGTTCTTCCGGAGAATAGCCCCAGACGTTTTTTGCCAAAGGACTCACGTATGTAAATTTCCCGGAAGCATCTATTTCCCAAATAACGGTCTGGGTTTGTTCGATTATCTGGCGAATTCGTTCTTCGCTTTCGTACAGAGCTCGTTCTGCTTTTTTACGTTCGGTAATGTCTTGAAGGGTACCAGTAAATAAGAGAGGAGCGCATTCTGAGTCATAGACCATTTTTGCACGACAAATGACAACGCGTTCTTTTCCTTCTGGCTGGATGATGCGGAATTCCAGGTCATCGGGAGCATCTCCTGCAAGATGGGAATTCATCCAGTTATGAACAGCCTGTTGGTCCTCGGGTTTTATACATTTCTGCAGAAACTCTGGATCCGGTTTGTAATTTTCAGGCGAAATTCCCAATATGCGGAACATTTCATCCGACCAGATCATTTTTCCGTCTTTCTTCTCGACCCAGCTTCCCAGTTTGGCTATTTCCTGTGCTTTCTTTAGGCTGTTCTGGCTGTCGAGAAGCGCTTTCAGTGTTTCATCTCGTTCATATTCAAGGTCTATGGCTTCGATCGCGAAATTAATGTCATCGGTTATCTCACAGAGTAGTTTAATTTCTTCGTCGGTAAAAAAATAGGGCAGGGAAGCATACAGGCTCAATGCCCCGAAAACTTTCCCCGATTGTCGTAATGGTAAGGCAATCGACGAACGATATCCCCGTTTCAAAGCTTCTTTGCGCCAGACCTGCATCCGAGGATCGGTTTCAATGTCATTACAAACGAAATATTTTCCATCCCTGATTGCTGTGCCGGTTGGGCCGCGTCCTTCCGGTACATCGCTGATGGAGATTGATTTGATTTTGGATAAATATCCGTCTTCAAATCCCTGGAATGCAAACGGTTTAACGATTTGTTCTTCTTCATCAATTATCCCTGTCCAGGCCATCCTGAATTTGCCGTATTCAACAGCAATACGGCATATTTCCTTCAGAAGCTCTTCTTTGTTTTTGATTCGTACTATGGCTTGGTTTATCTGGCTGATTACTGCATATAAACGGTTGGCCTTTAGTATTCTTTCTTCAGATAGCTTCTGTTCTGTAATATCGGTCAATGTTCCGATTTTGCTTATAAATTCTCCATCCTGAATAATTACGGCAGTCGATTTGCGTAACCAGCGGATTTCCCCGGTTTTGCTTATGAACCGGTATTCATGGTACGTCGAATCCGGAATTTTTTTAGAACTGATCCGCTCAATCAATAAAGGCCGGTCTTCCTCAAGTACCAGGTCGAACAGGCTTTTCCCCAGAAGTTCTTCGAGGGAGTATCCCAGCACACGTTCTGCAACCGGGTTAAGATAAAGGATTGTTCCGTCAGTTTTTACTTCATAGATAGTGTCGTTGAGGTTTTCAACCAGATCGCGGTATTTTCTTTCTGTAGATTTCAGCGCTTGTTCTTTTTCCTTTTTCTCCACAAAATTTCCAATCCGTTCGGCCACCGAAAACAGTAAACTAGTTTCTTCTTTCAGAAAGATCTGATCGAAATGAGGTAACCGATTTTCCAGGTAGCAAACTTCAATGTGTCCAATGGGCTCCTTGTTAACTTTTATTTCCTGAAGCATCGAATATTTTGAAGTTTTGAAGTCAGGAGAGAAGTAAACTTTATCGTGGATGCGGATGGAAGCTACAGCGGCTTCAGGAAATTGCCAGCTCTCGGGAATGACATGCACAATTTTCGTACAGACCTCATCGGTCGAAAGATCGGAATTGCTCATTATTTCGGACACCTTGTTGTGGCATTTCAGTTCTTTTAGCCGTTTGTTCAGGTCAAATTTGATTTTTCTCCAATCGGCAATGTCTTTTTCAGTTTGTTCCCGAATTGCTGATTCTTTTTCCTGTGTTGCTTTTAAAGAGTCAAGCTCCTGTTTTAGTTTCTTCAGCTCATTGATAAGTTCTTCCTGACTTTGGTTCTGGTTGTTCATAGGGCACTGACTTATGCAAGAAGTTTTTCCTGATTTGCTGTGGTAATTTACTCACTTTTTCTGTCATTTCGATGGCTTTCGCTGAGGAACAGATATAAAAAAGTCCCTGTTGAGCAAACAGGGACTTTCCAATCAGTAATTGGTTAGATCTTACTTTTCAATTTCCCAATCGTCGGTACGGAACGACGAAACGGGCAAACCATCGGTACTAAACAAGTCGCCGACAATGAAATCTTTAAATGCGTAGCGAACAGCAACGGGTTCGCCAACCGAAGGCGACATCAGCGTAATGCCGGTCCCGGTAATGAACGCTTTGGCCGGGTAGAACCGTTTGTTGGCTCCAGCCACTTCGAAACACGAAAGTTCTTTTCCATAAGAAGTCAGCCCGTTCGGGGCAT